>DASTFN010000023.1:0-156416 GCA_035719905.1 Allosphingosinicella sp. | reverse complement strand
CGCGCGGCTTCGGCCAGGACATCGTCTCGGATGCCGGCTGGTCGAACCAGTCGACCAACGACGTCGTCGAGTTCGACAGCACGATCGCGCCGTCCGACGTCACTGTCGAGCGGTCCGGCGATGCCAACCTGATCCTCAAGATCGTCGGCACCGAGGACCGGATCACCCTCGAGAACACGATGAACAACGGCGATTACCGCGTCGATTATGTGCGGTTCGTCGCGGCGGACGGGACGATCACGACCTGGACCCATGCCGACCTGGTGGCGAAGGCGCTGGCGCCGACCGACGGGGATGACGTCTTCACCGGCACCTACGACTGGGAGACGGTCAGCGGCGGCGCGGGCAACGATTCGCTGCAGGGCTACGACGGCAACGACACTCTGGTCGGCGGGACCGGCAACGACTTCCTGCGCGGCAACAGCCACAACGATCTGTACACATTCTCGCGCGGCTTCGGCCAGGACATCGTCTCGGATGCCGGCTGGTCGAACCAGTCGACCAACGACGTCGTCGAGTTCGACAGCACGATCGCTCCGTCCGACGTCACCGTCGAGCAGGTCGGCACCGCCAGTCTGGTCCTCAGGATCAACGGCACCGAGGACCGGATCACCCTCGAGAACACGTTGAACAACGCCGACTATCGCATCGAAGCTGTACGGTTCGTCGCGGCGGACGGCACGGTGACGACCTGGACCCATGCGGACCTGGTGGCACGGGTGCAGCCGGCGGTGGCCGCCGGGACCACCATCTTCGGAACCGGGGCGTCCGATACGCTTACCGGAAGCGCGCGCTCGGACCAGATTCTCGGCGCGGCGGGCAACGATGTCATCGTCGGCGATTCGGGCGGGGCCATCCAGCCCTTTGGCTCCAATCTCCTCGTCAACGGCAGCTTCGAGCAGCATGGAACGGCCCCGATCGCCCAGAGCTGGGGCTTCGACGCCAGCGCGATCCCCGGCTGGACCCGGCTGAACTCGCAGGTCTTCCAGCTGCATGAGTCCGGCTTCGGAAGCGTCGCCTCGAGCGACGGCGGCTATTGGCTCGACCTCGACTCGGCCGGCGGGACCGGCGCCAACATGATCATCTCCCAGGTCGTGTCGGGCCTCACGGCGGGCGAGCAGCTTTACCTTCGTTTCGACCATGCCAACCGCTCGACGGCCTCCGGCGATACGTTCGAGGTCCTCTGGAACGGGGAATTGGTCGCGACCGTCGGCGCGACCGGCCTGACCATGCTGCGCAACAATTACATCATCTTTGCGCGAGCGGGCGACAATGAGCTCATGTTCCGCGGGCTGGGCTCGACGAACGGCGCCGGTCCGTCGCTCGACAACGTCCAGCTGCAGCGCGTCGAGCAGGTGACGGAGACGACCGTCGGCAAGGACACGCTGGACGGCGGCGCGGGCGACGATACGCTTTACGGCGGCGGCAACGACGACATACTGACCGGCGGCACCGAGAACGATACGCTCTACGGTGAGGCCGGCGACGACAATCTTTCGGGGGGTGCCGGCAACGACATCCTGGTGGGCGGAACGGGCACGGACGCCCTGGCCGGCGCCGCGGGAGACGACGTCTACCGGTTCAACCCGGGGGACGGCCAGGACACGATCACCGACACGGCCGGAATCGATCGCATCGAGTTCGGCGAGGGGATCGACCGCGCGAATGTGCGCGTGCGCCAGCAGGGCACGGCCAATCTGGTGATCGAAATCCTGGGCAGCAACGATCGGCTGACCCTCGTCGGTGCCCTGAACACCGCCGGCAACGCGATCGAGGAGGTCCGCTTCTTCGAGGGCGATCCCTGGACCCATGCCGACCTGCTCGCCATGGCCATGGCCGGGACCGACGCCAACGACGTGCGCTACGGAACCGCGGCGGCCGATACCATCCACGGCGGTCTCGGCGACGATGTGATCAGCGGCCTCGGGGGCAGCAACCAGCTGTTCGGCGATTCCGGCAACGACGTTCTCACCGGCGACGTCGCCGGCGACATCCTCGTCGGCGGCACCGGGAACGACTCGCTCGCGGGCGCAGCTGGCAACGACGTCTACCGCTTCAACCCCGGCGACGGGCAGGACACGATCACCGATACGGCCGGAGTCGACCGGATCGAGCTCGGTGAGGGCATCGACCCGCTCAGCGTCCAGGTGCGGCAGTCGGGATCCAACCTCGTGCTGCGCATCGGCGACCAGGACCAGATCACCATCGCCGGAGCGTTCAACACCGCGGCGAACTCGGTGGAGGAAGTACGTTTCTTCGACAACACCGTGTGGACCCATGCCCAGCTGGTGTCGAAGTCGCTCGCCACGGGCGACGGCAACGATGTCGTCACCGGCACCACGGCCGCCGACACGCTCTCCGGCGGCCTCGGCCGGGACAGCCTCTCCGGGGGCGCAGGCAACGACACCCTCACTGGCGGCGCCGACGACGATATTCTGACGGGCGGCACCGAGAACGACAGCCTCTACGGCGGGGCGGGCCAGGACAGCCTCACCGGAGACGCGGGCAACGACCTGCTCGTCGGCGGAACCGGCAACGACAGCCTCGTCGGAGCCGCGGGCGACGACGTCTACCGCTTCGAGCTCGGCGACGGGCAGGATACGATCACCGACACGGCCGGAATCGACCGCATCGAGTTCGGCAAGGACATAAGCGCCGCAATGGTTCGGGTGCGGCAGCAGGGTTCGACCGGGCTGGTGCTGACCATCTCCGGCACTTCGGACCGGGTGGTTCTCGCCAACGCGCTGAGCACCCCCGGCAACGCCATCGAGGAAGTGCGCTTCGTCGCCGCGAACGGCACTATCACCGCCACCTGGACCTACGCCGAGCTCCTCGCCAAATCGATGGAGTCGACCGACGGCAACGACACGCTCTACGGCACCTCGGCGGCCGACTCGATCTCCGGCGGCGCCGGCGACGATGCGATCAACGCGCTCGGCGGCCATGACACGCTTTCGGGCGAGGCCGGCAACGACAGCCTGACCGGCGATGTCGGCGACGACATTCTCATCGGCGGCAGCGGCAACGACAGCCTCGCGGGTGCGGCCGGCAACGACGTCTACCGCTTCAACCTCGGCGACGGCCAGGACACGATCACTGACACGGCCGGCATCGACCGGGTCGAGCTCGGGGCCGGAATCACCATCGACGACGTCCAGGTGGTTCTGCAGGGGACGACGGGCCTCATCCTCAAAGTCGGAACCAGCGATCGGCTGGTCCTCGCCAACGTGCTGAGCGCCGCGGCCAATGCGATCGAGACCGTCCTCTTCACCGAGGACGGCACCAGCTGGAACGCGGCGGAGCTTGCACGGCGGGCAACCGGCGGAACGCCGGGCGCGGACGTCTATAACGGCAGCGCCAATGCCGACGAGCTCAGCGGCCAGGGCGGCAACGACACCCTGCTCGGCAATGCCGGCAACGACATCCTCTCGGGCGGCGCCGACAAGGACCGGCTCGAGGGCGGCGCGGGCACCGACCAGCTCGCCGGCGGCACCGGAGCCGACATGATGATCGGCGGAGCGGGCGGCGACACCTACATATTCAATGCCGGCGACGGTCTCGACGAGATTGACGACAATGGCGACGCCACCGCCGATACCCTGCAGATCAACGGCTATTCGCTCGGCCAGATCCGCTTCAGCCGGACGGGCAGCGACGGCAACGATCTCACCATCCGCTTCGGCGGAAGCGCCGACCGGGTCATCCTCCGCTCGGCCCTTGCCGGGACGGCGGCCGACACGATCGAGCAGTTCGTCATCGCCGCGAGCGGAGTGACCCTGTCGCTCGCCGACGTGATGACCCGGCTGACCACCGACGTCGCCTCGACCGGCGAGATCCTCTACGGAACCTCCGGCGACGACGTCCTGACCGGCGGCACCGGCGACGATTTCCTCAGCGGCGGCACCGGCGCCGACACGATGGAGGGCGGCGACGGCAACGACACCTTCGGCGACATCGTCGCCGACAGCTCGGTCGACACGATGACCGGCGGGGCCGGCCGCGACACCTATCGCTACCTGCCGACCTACAATCTCTCCAGCAGCTTCGCGACCGACATCGTCACCGACTTCCAGGCGGGCGACGGCGGCGACGTCATCCGGCTGTCGTCGAGCAACCCCAATCCGTTCGAGGCCGGGCGGCTGCGCATCGGGCAGGAGGGCTCGGACACGGTCATCCTGCTTCGCAACGACGCCGGCTTCGACCGGCCGATCCTGCGCCTCGTGGGAGTCACCGCGACCGACCTCACTGCCGCCAATTTCGACGGCGTGCCGTTCGGGATCGACAATGCGATCCGGATCAACGACGGCGAGGATCCGGGCGCGCTCACCGGCGGCCCGCTCGACGACCGGATCCTCGGCAATGGCGGCAACGACACCATCGCCGGCTTCGGCGGCAACGACCAGCTCGGCGGCGGCGCCGACAACGACGTCGTCGAAGGCGGCTTCGGCAACGACTGGATCGCGGGCCAGGAAGGCGACGACACGCTGATCGGCGGGCAGGGGAACGATATCCTCTCCGGCGGCAGCGGCAACGACACAGTCTACGGCGGCGACACGCCGACCTCGGCGAACGGCAACGACCTGTTCGAGGGCGGCAAGGGCGACGATGCGCTCTACGGTGGCGCCGGCGACGACGTCTATCGCTTCGCGACCGGGGACGGCCGCGACACGGTCGCCGACGCGGGCGGCCAGGACCGCATCGAGCTGGCGGACGGGATCGCTCCCGCCGCCGTCACCGTCGCCCAAATCGACGGCAAGCATGTCGAGCTTCGTATCGGCAGCGGCGGCGCCGACCGCATCCGCTTCGAGAACGTCCTCGCCAGCGCCGGCACCCGGATCGAAGAGTTGCGCTTCGCCGACGGCACCGTCTGGACATGGGATGAGATCATGTCCCGCTCGATGGCGGGCAGTGCGGGCGACGATCGGCTGCAGGCCGTCAACCTCGCGGGCCTGTCGGCCAATTTGCTCGTCAACGGCAGCTTCGAGAGCTTCGACATCAGCGGCGGCACCCAATCGTCCTGGGGCTGGACGGTGCCGGCGATACCGGGCTGGACCGACGCCAACGGCGCCCGTTTCGAGCTGGTCCTTTCGGGCCACGAAGGAATCTCCTCCTCCGATGGAGACTATTGGCTCGACCTCGACGGCCAGAGCCGCAACATGGACATCTTCCAGACGGTCGCCGGCCTCACCGCGGGTCAGACCTTGCTGCTGCAATTCGACCATTCCAATCGAACCTCCGCCTCGTCCGGCGCGTTCGAGGTGCTGTGGAACGGCCAGGTCGTCGCCTCGATCAGCGACGCCGGGCTCCTCAACAAGACCGAGTCCCTGCTGCTCACCGCCGTCCAGGGCAACAATCTGGTCGAATTCCGGGGTCTCGGCTCGGCCGATGGCCGCGGCGCGGCGCTCGACAACGTCCGGCTGGTTTCGGTGGCCGCGCAGGCGACGACGGTCACGCTTTCGGGCGGCGCGGGCAACGACATTCTGACCGGCTCTTTCCGTGACGACGTCCTCGTCGGCGGCACCGGCGACGATCGCCTGGCCGGCGGTGTCGGCAACGACAGCTACCTGTTCAACCGCGGCGACGGCCAGGACGTCATCGACGACTCGGCGGGCATCAACCGGCTGGTCTTCGGGCCCAATATCACGCCCGACCAGGTGCGCCTGGTCCGCGGCGCGGGCACCGTCATGCTCGAGATCGTCGGAACGTCGGATCGCATAGATCTCGGCTCCAACGCCTCGCCGACAATGGGCGTGCGCGAAGTCGCTTTCGCCAACGGCATGCTCTGGACCGTTCAGGACCTGATCGCGCTCGCGCTCGGCTCGACCCCCGGGCATGACGTGATCTACGGCGGCGCCAGCGCGGACGTCATCTCCGGCGCCGCCGGCGACGATACGCTCTACGGCCTTGACGGCGCTGACAATTTGTCGGGCAATATTGGCGCCGACCAGGTCGAAGGCGGCGCGGGCTCCGACGTCTATCGCTTCGCCCGCGGCGACGGCCAGGACGTCATCCTCGACAGCGACGGGACGGCCGACTCGATCGAGTTCGCCGAGGGTATCCTTCCCACCGACGTCACCGTCTCGCAGAGCCGCGACGGCAGCCGGCTGATCCTGAAGCTTCGCGACAGCGACGATCGGATCACCATCGACAACGCGCTCGCCGGCGGCCGGATCGAGAGCGTTCGCTTCCACAACGGCACCCAATGGACCTATGCCGAGCTGCTCGACCGGCTGGCGACGGGCCTCGACGACGTCATCACCGGCGATTCCGATTCCAACATCCTGCGCGGCGGGTTCGGCAACGACATCCTCGTCGGCGCCGCCGGCGACGACACCTATCGCTTCACCCGCGGGGACGGGCGCGACATCGTCCGCGACGGCGCCGCCTCGACCGGCGACCGGCTCGAGATATTCGGCTACAGCGCGGCGGACGTCCGCTTCGTCAGCCGCGCCAGCGGCAGCAACGACGTCCTCGTCCGCTTCGCCGGCACCGGCGACGAGATCCTGATCGTCGACGCCCTCGCCGCCGGAGCGGGAGTCGAGACGATCGTCATCGCCGACAGCGGCGTCAGCTTCACGGTCGAGGATGTGCGCGCGCTGCTGCTCGGCGGCGAGTCGACGACCCTGAACGACGTCATCGTCGGAACGCCCGGCAACGATGTCATCGACGGCGGGCGAGGCAACGACCTGCTGGTCGGCGAAGCCGGGAACGACGTCTACGTCTATCGCCGCGGCGACGGCGACGACCGCCTCGACGCGTTCGGGTCCGGCCAGGACGAGCTCAGGCTCGCGGATTATAATCCGGCCGATCTCCGCTCCGCCGTCCGCGCCGGGCCGGACAGCGACGACCTCATCCTCACCTTCGCCGGCGAAGGCGACCGGATCGTCCTGCGCGACGCGCTGGGCAGCGCCAACGGCACCTCGAACAGCCTGAAGATCGTCTTCGCCGACGGGACGATCTGGGACCGCACCGCGATGCGCGCACGCGCTCTGGAGGACGGCGATACGGCCGGCGGCGACGACAAGATCTACGGCTATGACGGCAACGACCTGTTCGTGGCCGAGGCCGGCCGGGACCTCATGGCCGGCTATGCCGGCTCCGATACCTACCGTTTCGGCCGCGGCGACGGTCACGACACGGTTCAGGACGATTCGACCTCGACCGCCTTCAGCGACACGGTCGAATTCACCAGCTTCGCGTCGACCGAAGTTTCGGTCGAGCGCCTCGGCCGTGGCAGCGACACCGTGGTCTTCCGCTTCGGCACGTCCGTCGACGACAGCGTCACCGTGATCGACGCGCTCGCGCTCGACCGCAAGGGGGTGGAGAGCTACGTCTTCTCCGACGGCGTCGTCTGGACCAAGGACACCGTTCGCCAGCTGCTCGACAACCGGGCACCGGTCGCCGGCGACGACGGTTATTATTCGGTGACGACGGGCCAGCCGCTGGTCATCAAGGCCACCGACCTGCTGCGCAACGATTTCGACGCCGATGGCGATGCGCTTCGGATCGTCGCGGTGGACGGCGGCGACCATGGCGTGGCGACGCTCGATGCCCAGGGCAACGTCCTGTTCACCGCGACCGGCGGCTATTACGGGCCGACGACGCTGCACTACACGCTTGCGGACGGCCGCAACGGCTTCGCCGAGGCGAGCATCGACATCCGGGTCCGGCCGATCGCCACCGCCCGCGAGGATCTCGGCTTCACCGTCGCCGAGGACGGCTTCCTGACGATCCGGGTCGAGCGGCTGCTCTCGAACGACCTCGACGGCGACCGAATGATCGTCAGCCAGGTGCTGGGCGCGGTGGGCGGCGTCGTCGCCCTGTCGAGCGACGGCAACATCGCGTTCACCCCGGCCGCCAATTTCAACGGACAGGCCGAGTTCACCTATGTCGCCAACACGCCGGAAGGCGGCCGGACCGAGGCCAAGGTCTATATCGACGTCACTCCGGTCAACGACGCCCCGGTCGCGGTCAACGACGGCGGCTTCGTCACGCCCGAAGGAACCATGTTCCTCGTCGATCCGCGCACCCTGCTCGCCAACGACAAGGACGTCGACGGCGATGCGCTGCAGATCCAGTCGCTGATCTCGACCGCCGAGGTCCAGGTGACGATGAATGCCGACGGCATGATCGAGGTTCGGCCGCGCGATTATTACTGGGGCGCCGCCCATTTCGACTATGTCGCCGTCGACACCAAGGGCGCGACCTCCACCGGACGAGCCAATATCAATGTCATCGCGGTCAACGATCCGCCCGAGGCGCGCGCCGACCGGTTCGACCTGACCCAGGCGGGCGAGCCCATCTACGAAGACAATCCGATCGTGATCAGCGCCGAGCGGCTGCTCGCCAACGACGTCGAGTATGATGGCGAGACGCTTCGGGTCACCGCGGTCCGCAACCCTCAGGGCGGCCAGGCCCGGCTCCTCGAGAACGGCACCGTGCTGTTCGAGCCGAACGCCAATTTCAACGGCGAAGCCTGGTTCGAATATCAGATCACCGACGATCATAACGGCTTCAGCTGGGCGCGAGCGACGATCGTCTATGCGCCGGTCAACGACCGGCCGGTCACCGGCAACGACCATTATGGCGACGAAGACCTCTATTTCCTCAGGGGGACCGAAGACGTAGCGATCGAGATCCCGATCATCGAGCTGCTCAAGAACGACTACGACATCGAGGGCTTCTCGATCTTCTTCGAGCAGGCGCGCGACGCCATTCACGGCGACATCGAGCTCACCGACCACGGCACCATCATCTTCACCCCGGACCCGGATTATTGGGGCGAGGCGACCTTCGCTTATTCGGTCACCGATCCCGAAGGCGCGGTCAACGGCGCCATCGTCACCTTGTGGTTCGAGAATGTCGGCGACGGCCCTCCGGTCGCCGCCCCCGACACCATCTACGTGTTCGAGGACGTTCCGACCGTCATCCCGATCTCGGCCCTGCTCGGCAACGACACCGATATCGACCGCGATCCGCTTCAGTTCCTCGACTTCGCGCCGCTCCGCGACCTCCACGGAACGCTCGAATATAATGCCGACGGCGACATACTGTTCACGCCGTGGGCCGATGCGACGAGCTCGTCCGGCTTCACCTACACCGTCACCGACGGCCGCGACGGCTCCGCTCAGGGCTCGGTCGACATCATCATCATCTCGTCGAACGACGATCCCACCGTGATGTTCGACGAGGGCTTCATCACCCCGCTCGACATCCCGCTGGTCATCCGGGTCGACGACCTGCTGTTCAACGATTTCGACATCGAGCAGGTCGACACGAACGGCGACGGAATCCGCGACGTCGACCTCAACGAGCCCGACCGTCCGCGGCCGAGCTTCGTCGGGATCGAGGCGATCCTCGATCCGGGCCAGCTCGCGCTCGGCAACCGGGTCAGCATCGGCCAGTTCCAAGTGGTCGAGTTCCGCGGCGAAAAGTTCGTCGTCGTGCACTTCCCGGCCGGCTTCACCGGCCAGGTGATGATCGAATATAAGATCGCCGACGCCCAGGGCCTGACCGATGTCGGCTTCGCCGAAGCCACCGTCTCCGATTTCTACGCCGGCCTGCTCAAGGGCAGCACCAAGATCGATTATGTCGAGGGCGGCGCTCTGATCGATACGATCCGGACCTTCATCGCCGACGACCGGGTGCTGGCGATGGGCGGCGACGACATCATCGACACCAATGCCGGGGCCGACGTCATCGACGGCGGCGACGGCGACGACTGGATCGACGCGGGCGACGACGGCGACCACATCACCGGCGGCGCGGGCTTCGACACGGTGGTCTTCGCCGGCTCGAACATCGGCGTTCGCGCCGATCTCGAATCGCGGGTCGGGCAGGGCGGCTTCGCCCAGGGCGATACCTATATCGGCGTCGAGGCTCTGGTCGGTACCGGCTTCAACGACGATCTCGGCGGCGATTCCGCCGGCAACCGGCTCGACGGGCAGGGCGGCAACGATCTGCTCGAGGGCCGCGGCGGCATCGACTCGCTGGTCGGCGAGGCGGGCGACGACACGCTTCGCGGCGGCGCCGGCGGCGACACGCTCGACGGCGGCTCGGGCAGCGACACGGCGAGCTATTTCAGCGTCGACGGGACGGCGACGGCCGGAGTGTCGGTTTCGCTGGCCGCCGGCACCGCCTCGGGCGGCGAGGCCGAGGGCGACACCCTCATCAGCATCGAGAATCTCGTCGGCACCGACTTCGCCGACACGCTAATCGGCGATGCTCAGGCCAATCGGATCGAGGGCGGGCGCGGCGACGACGTGATCGACGGCGGCGCCGGCGACGACTTCCTCAGCGGCGGTCGGGGCGCGGACGTGCTGGTCGGTGGCGACGGCGTCGACACGGTCAATTACGCTTTGTCGGTCGAAGGCCTCACCATCGACCTGGCCGACGGCAATGCCGGCAGCGGCGATGCGCAGGGCGACATGCTCTCCGGCATCGAGATCGTCGAGGCGAGCTTCCACGACGACGTGATTCGCGGCGACGATAACGACAATCGCCTTCGCGGCGGCCGCGGCGCCGACGTCATCGACGGCCGCGGCGGCTTCGACACCGCCGATTACGCGCGTGCCGACGAAGCCGTCACCGTCGATCTGTCGCAGGGCCTCGGCCTCGCCGGCGAAGCGCTCGGCGATACGCTCTTCAACATCGAGAAGCTGCTCGGCTCGATCCATTCCGATCTCTTCATCGGCAGCGCCGGCGCGGACGTCTTCGACGGCGGCTTCGGCGACGACGAGCTGCGCGGCGGCTTCGGCTCGGACACCTATCTGTTCGGCTTCGACAGCTCCGAGGATCTGATCAGGGAAGCGGGCGATATCGCCGACATCGACCGCGTCGTCATGTCGAGCCCGCTCGCTCCCAAGGATGTGTCGCTGATGCGTGAAGGCGACGATCTCTTCGTCGAGATCGAGCGCGACGACGGCTTCCTGATCGATACGATCCGGGTCAAGGACCATTTCCTCGGCGCGGCCAGCGGGATCGAGGAAATCGCCTTCGGCAACGGGACCGTCTGGGACCGGGCGCGGATCGAGACCCTGATCCGGGTCGGCCGGTTCAACGCCCAGGACGACATCTATCGGTTCGGAGTCGAGGACGAGGTCGTCGTCATCGATCCGGCGACGTTGATCCTGAACGACGCGGCGGAAGGCGTCGACCAGCTCAGCTTCGTCTCGGTCCAGAACGCCCGCTTCGGCTCGGTCACCCTGCGCGCGGACGGCATGATCGAGTTCCGCGGCGCTCCCAACCACTTCGGCGACGCCTTCTTCGAATATACCGTTCGCGACCAGTTCGGCCGGGAATCGGCCGCCGAGGTCGAGGTCAATCTCTCGCCGGTCAACGACGCTCCGGTCGGGGTCGACGACGATCTCGTCTACGCGGTCGAGGACGAGGTGCTGCGCATCCGCATCGATAACCTCCTCGCCAACGATTACGACGTCGACGGCGACCACGAGTTCGAGGAATTGCGGATCGTCAAGCTCGAGCCGCTGAAGAATTTGGCCGGCGAGGCGCTCGATCCCTACAAGCACCCGGACTATACCGGGGCGTCGACCCATTTCAGCTGGAAGCTAGACGGCGCCTATATCGAGCTGAAGCCGAGGCCCGATTATTTCGGCTTCGCCGGCTTCACCTACACGCTCGCCGACCGCGACGGCGCGACCTCGACCGCCAGCGTCGAGATCTACGTCTCGCCGGTCAACGATGCGCCCAGGCTCGACGGGCCGGTGCACAGCGTTCGGCTGGAGACGACGGCCACGATCACGGTCGCCCAGCTGATGGCGCACGTCTACGACATCGAGGGCGACGCCTTCACCTTCCAGGGCCTGCATCCGGGCGCCGACGAGAATCCCACCGACAACGGTTCCGTCGTGTTCGACGCCGCGACCCAGACCCTCGCTTACACCCCGAATGCGCTCGGCGAGGCGGTGATCCAGTTCGACGTGATCGACGCCCGCGGCGCCGCCGCGACCCTCAACTACAAGCTCAAGGTCCGTCCGCTCAACGATGCGCCGATCGCCCGCAACGATTTCGGCCTGCGCACGCTCGAGGACACGGTCCTCATCATCGATCCGGCGACGATCCTCGCCAACGACAGCGACGAGAATGGCGACGTCATCCTGCTCAGCGCCCTCGAGCGCTTCGCGGACAACGGCAAGGTCCGAATCAACGAAGCCGGAATGATCGAATTCCGTCCGCGCTCGGACTATAATGGCGCCGCCGGCTTCGAATATACGATCAGCGACGGTCGCGGCGGCTTCGATACCGCCTACGTCTCGATCACCGTGATGCCGCGCAACGAGGCCCCGATCCTCCGCAACGACCTGGTCACCGGTCTCGAGGACAAGCCGCTCTACGTCATTCCCGGCGAAGCGTTCGGCAACGACATCGACCGCGACGGCGACGTGCTGTTCTTCAAGCGCTCCACGATCCTCGGTGAGCTGACGCACAAGTTCCTGTCGCCGGATTACGAGGTGGTCGCCAAGCTCGGCAACAACCGCGACCTGCCCGACTGGCTGAGCTTCGACGCCGCAACGATGAGCTTCTCGGGCACGATGCCCGAGGGCCGCACGGAGCCGGTCGAGGTCGTGATCTTCATCCGCGACCCGAACAACGGCGCGACCCACCCGCACCGGTTCACCCTCGACGCCGAGGATCTCGCCGAAGGCGCGCCTCTGCGCGGCGAGGTCATGGAAGGCTACACGATCCGCGAGGGCTTCGCTCTCGGGGTCGAGTTCGGCGCCGCCCGCATGGGCGACGGCATCACCGCCGTGGCGTCGCTCGCCGACGGATCGCCGCTGCCCGACTGGCTGAGCTTCGACCCGGCGACCCTGCGCTTCACCGGCGTTCCGCCCGTCGAGGCGACCGAGGCCTTCGACGTCGCGATCACCTTCACCTATCTGGAAGGCGGTTCGACGCCGGTCAGCTTCGTCGAGCAGATCTCGGTCGATCCGGCCCAGCCGCAGGCCCTCCAGGCCGGCATCGGCTATGACAGCGACATCGCCCTGTTCGACATCAGCCGCGGCAGCTTCTCGGCCTCGCTGATCGGCGGCCGGCCGCTGCCCGACTGGCTGACTTTCGACACCGAGACGATGACTCTGAAGCTCACCGGCTTCGAGCCCGACGCCGACGCGCCGGTCGCAAGGCTCCAGATCGTCTTCACCCCGGAGACCGACGAGGAGCTTCCGGAGAACACCTATCGTTCGAGCAAGCAGGGCTTCACCCTCGAATTCGTCATCGACCCGCGCCTGCCGCTCGATCCGGCGATCAACGCGCTGCTGAGCAACGATCCGTTCTTCGCCGCCCAGGGCCTGTTCGCGCTCGATCTGGGCGCCGCGGCCTCGATCCAGGCCGAGCGCGAGAGCCGGGCGCCGCTGCCGAGCTGGCTGAGCTTCGATGCGGAGACCCTGAGCTTCGCCGGAATGCCGCCCTCGTCCTATGTCGGCGCGGTCCCGGTCCGGCTCAACATCGGCGGCGACGGCTCGACTCTGCCGAGCCTGTCGGTGATCACCGACGTCGTCGTCGACCGCACCTTCACGGTGAAGGACAGCCTGAACGGCCTGTCGGGCTCCACCTTGGCCGAACGGATCAACCTGTTCGCGCCCGAGGATTTCAACGGCTCGGTCGGAATCGAATATCATGCTCGGGACGAGAAAGGCGCGGTCTCGTCCGAGCCGGCCTATATCGTCTTCAACGTCACTCCGCAGGCGGAGCGGCCGGATCCGGTCCGCGACCGCATCGACACGGTCGAGAACGGCCTGGTGACGATCGCCGTCACCACCCTGCTCGACAACGACCGCGACGACGACGGCGATTCGATGCGGGTCACCGCGATCGGATCGACTTCGAACGGCATCCTGACGGTCAATCTGGCGACGGTGACGCTCGATCCGCCGGCCGGGCTGACCGCCGGCGAGGGCGCGATCTGGTCGGCGGCGCTGGCCGACGGCTCGGCGCTTCCCTCCTGGATGACGGTCGATTCGGCGACCGGCCGGATCACGGCCATCGTCCCGCTCGACATGCTCGGAGCGCTCGACATCCGGGTCAGCGCGACGCTTGGCGAGACGGTGCAGTCGGCGCTGATCCATCAGGCGTTCGACGGCAATGCCGGAGCGACGATCAGCTATCAGGGCAATTCGGCCTTCTCCGGCGTCGACAGCTTCACCTACACCGTCACCGACGACCGCCAGGGCCCGTCCACCGGGACCGTGGACGTCCACGTCGCGCCCTTGTTCGATCCGCCGACCGCCAACCAGGACAGCCTGCTCGCGACCGAGGATACGCCGCTCGTCATCAGCCCGGCGGCACTGCTCGCCAACGACATCGACGTCGACGGCGACCCGATCCGCTTCCTGGGCGTGCTGAACGCGGTCAACGGCACCGTCAGCTTCGACGGGATCAACATCCTGTTCACGCCCAATGCCAATTTCTCGGGCCAGGCGCGGTTCGAATATGAGGTCACGGACGACAATCACGGCTCCAGCATCGGCACCGTCCTGCTCGACGTCCGCTCGACCAACCGCGCGCCCATCGCCGCGACCGACGTCATCGCGACGGTCGAGGACACGCCCTTCGAGTTCACGCCCGCCATGCTGCTCGCCAACGACAGCGATCCGGACGGGGACGAATTCCGCTTCGTCTCGATCTCGCGGACCAACAACGACGGCCGGATCATCGAGCTGCCGGGCGGACGCTTCCAGTTCGTGCCCGACGAGAACGTCACCGGCCCGGTCAGCTTCTCCTACGTCATCACCGACGGACGGCTGAGCAAGACCGGCACGGTCACTTTCGACGTCGCCGCGGTCAACGACGCTCCGATCGCCAATGCCGACGGAGTCGGCACCGGCAACAATCCGGACGGCGTGTTCGTCGGCGACCAGAACCAGCCGCTGACCATCGACCTCGCCCACCTCATCGCCAACGACCGCGACGTCGAGGGCGACAGCTTCAGCCTCGTCGAGATTTTCGACGGCGACAATGGCGACGTCGTCCAGGTCGGCAACACCGCCGTGTTCACCGGGCGCGAGGGCTATTACGGCGACGCCGGCTTCCATTATCGGGTCACCGACGTCCACGGCGCGACCAGCATCGGCTACGTCAACCTCACCATCATGCCCGAGTTCGACCTGCCGATCGCGGTGTCGGACGCCGGCTTCGAGCTGCTCGAGGACGGCTATCTCGACATCGATCCGGCCCTGCTGATGGCGAACGATTACGTGCCCGAAGGCACCACGCCCATCTTCCTCGGGCTGAACGGCGCCGGAGTGACGGCGCTCTCAAACGGCCTCTACCGCTTCGCCCCCGCCGCCGATTTCTTCGGCAAGGTGACGCTCTCCTACGCGATCACCAACGAATCCGGATTCGCCATCCCGACCACGGTCACGATCAACGTGCTTCCGGTCAGCGACAATCCAGTCGCCGTGGCCGACTCGCTCGACATGGTCGAGGACCAGCCCCTGACCATCTTCACCACCCAGCTGCTCGCCAACGACTATGACGTCGACCGGCAGGCGATCGTCCTGACCCGGATCCTCGACACTCACGGCCTCACCGTGACCGACAACGGCATCGGCCAGCTGATCATCGCCCCCGATGCCGATTTCAGCGGCCCGGCCTGGTTCGATTACGAGATCGAGGATAGCTCGGGCATCGCCACCACCGCCCGGGTGGCGGTGACGATCGCCGCGGTCAACGACGCGCCGGTCATCGCCGCGCTTCCGGTGCTGACCGGCCGCGAGGACCAGCCATTCTCCGCCGTCCTGCCGGCGGGCACCTTCAGCGACGCCGACGGCGACGTCCTCCTGATCGAGGCCCGGGCGCCCGGCGGCGGAGCGCTGCCCGAATGGCTGACCTTCGACCGCGCTACCCGGACCTTCAGCGGGAACCCGCCGGCGGACTTCAACGGCACGATCGCGGTCGAGCTGCTCGCCGACGACCGTCAGGTGGTCACCAAGCGCCAGATCCTCATCTCGATCGCTCCGGTCAACGACTCGCCCGATCTGGCGGCGCCGCTCGCCGACCTGGACGGGGCCGAGGACCAGGCGTTCAGCTTCGCCCTCGAAACCTCAGGCTTCACCGATCGCGACGGCGACAGCCTGACCTTCGCCGTGACCCTGGCCGACGGCAGCCCGCTGCCCGACTGGATCGCGTTCGACGGCGCGATCCTCTCCGGTCAGGCGCCGGCGGACTTCAACGGCATCCTGTCGCTCAAGATCGTCGCCAGCGACGGCGAGCTCAGCGCCACCGACCTGTTCGACCTGCGCATCGCCGCGGTCAACGACCGTCCGACCGTCGAGACTCCGCTCGCCGACCTCGCGACCAACGAGGACGAGGCGATCGACATCGCGATCCCCGTCTCCAACTTCGCCGATGTCGACGGCGACACCCTGACCGTGACCGCAAGGCTCGCCGACGGCTCGGCGCTGCCGGGCTGGATGACGTTCGAGAACGGCCGGATCACCGGCACTCCGCCGGCGAACTTCTACGGCGTCTTCGACATCGAATTGCTCGCCTCGGACGGCGCGCTCGCCGTCGCCGACGTCTTCCGGCTGACCATCGATCCGGTCAACGACGCGCCCGCCCTGCTGATCCCGCTGGCCGACCGAGTCCATGCCGAGGATCAGGCGATCGACTTCGCCCTGCCGGCCGGAAGCTTCGGCGACCTCGACGGCGATGCCCTCATCCTGACCGCCACCCTGGAGGACGGCTCGGCGCTTCCGTCCTGGCTGAGCTTCGACTCCGCGGCCGGGCGCTTCACCGGCACTCCGCCGGCCAATTATAACGGCCTGCTGTCGATCGCGGTCACCGCCAGCGACGGCGCACTCAGCGTCGGCGACGTCTTCTCCCTGCAGATCGCCGGTGTGAACGACGCCCCGGTCGTCGCGGCTCCGCTGGCCGATCGGATCGTCCCGGAGGACGTCTGGATCGACCTGGCTATCCCCGCCGGGACCTTCTCCGACGTCGACGGCGACGCTCTGACCCTGAGCGCCCGTCTCGCCGACGGCAGCGGGCTTCCGGCCTGGCTCACCTTCGACGGAGCCCGGTTCACCGGCACTCCGCCCGCGGACTATAACGGGTTCCTCGACATCGAGGTCGTTGCGAGCGACGGCTCATTGTCGGTCGCCGACCGGTTCCGCCTGACCGTCACACCGGAAAACGACCCGCCAGTGCTGCTCGAGCCGATCGCCGACGCCGTCTCGGTCGAGGACCAGCCGGTCGACATCCTGCTTCCGGCCGGCCTGTTCGGCGACATCGACGGCGATTCCCTGACCCTGACCGCAACCCTCGCCGGCGGCGAGCCGCTGCCGGAGTGGCTGAGCTTCGACGGCGCCCGCTTCACCGGGACGCCTCCGCTGAACTTCAACGGCGCGATCGACATCGTGGTGACCGCCAGCGACGGAGTGCTCAGCGTCGGCGACACGTTCCGACTGACGATCGATCCGGCCAACGACCGCCCGACCCTCGAGGCCGCGTTTGCCGACGTCGTCAGCCCCGAGGACGGGGCGGTGGACGTCGCGATCCCGCTCGGCGCCTTCGCGGACGTCGACGGCGACAGCCTGACCCTGACCGCCACCCTCGCCGGCGGCGCCGCGCTGCCGGAGTGGCTGAGCTTCGACGGCGGCCGACTGACCGGCACTCCGCCGGCGGATTTCAACGGCACGTTCGACATCGAGGTGACCGCCAGCGACGGCGCGCTCACCGTGTCCGATGCCTTCCGGCTGACGATCGCTCCGGTCAACGACCCGCCGGTCCTGCTGGTCGCGATCGCCGACGCCGCCTCCGACGAAGACCAGCCGATCGACATCCTGCTGCCCGCGGGCACGTTCGGCGATATCGACGGAGACGCTCTCGCCCTCAGCGCGACCCTGGCCAGCGGCGATCCGCTGCCGGCCTGGCTGAGCTTCGACGGCGCCCGCTTCACCGGCACTCCGCCGGCCGATTTCAACGGCTCGATCGACATCAAGGTCACCGCGTCGGACGGAGCGCTCGGAGTCAGCGACACGTTCCGGCTGACGATCAACCCGGTCAACGACGCCCCGACGCTCGAGACGCTCCTCGCCGACGTCCGTCGCCTCGAGGACAGCCTCATCGACCTGGTCGTGCCGGCGGGCAGCTTCGCCGACCTCGACGGCGATTCGCTCGCTTTGTCGGCGACTCTCGCCAACGGCGATCCGCTGCCGTCCTGGCTGAGCTTCGACGGCACCCGCTTCACCGGCACCCCGCCGGCGAACTTCAACGGCGCGATCGCCCTGGTCGTGACCGCCGACGACGGGCTGGCGAGCGTCAGCGACACGTTCACGCTGACCATCGACCCGGTCAACGACCGGCCGGTGCTGGTCGCGGCGCTCCCCGACGCGACCGGGCGCGAGGATTTCGCGATCGACCTTATTCTTCCGCAAGGGAGCTTCGCCGACATCGACGGGGACCAGCTGACCCTGACCGCGACCCTGGCGGGCGGCGGCGCCCTGCCGGGCTGGCTGAGCTTCGAGAACGGCCGCCTGACCGGAACTCCGCCGCTTCACTTCAACGGCTCGCTCAATATCGAGATCCTGGCGAGCGACGGCGCCCTCGCCGTGTCGGACACTTTCAGGCTCACGATCACCCCCGAGAACGATCCGCCGGTCGTGTTCGCGCCGCTTGCGGACGCGGTCTATGCCGAGGATCATGCGTTCGACGTCGCGGTTCCGACCGACACCTTCCGCGATGCCGACGGGGATTCGCTGACGCTCAGCGCCACGCTTGCGAACGGCGACGGCCTGCCGGCCTGGATGAGCTTCACGGGAAGCCGGATCGTCGGAACGCCGCCGAGCAATTTCAACGGCAGCGTCGACATCAAGGTGACCGCGAGCGACGGCGCCCTGACGACTTCGGACACGTTCCGTCTGACGTTCCTCGCGGTGAACGACGCGCCGACGCTCGAGCACCTCCTCCCCGATGTCGCTCTGGCCGAGGACATGGCGATCGACTTCACCATCCCGCCCGGCACCTTCGCCGACGTCGACGGCGATGCCCTCACCTTGTCCGCCAAATTCACCAACGGCGCGGCGCTGCCGGCCTGGCTCAGCTTCCAGAACGGCCGCTTCACCGGCACTCCGCCGGCCAATTTCAACGGCGCCCTTGTGATCGAGGTCACCGCCAGCGACGGCCTGCTGACCGCGACCGACACCTTCACGCTTGCCCTGACCCCGGTCAACGACGCGCCGGTCGCCGGCACCGAAGTGCCCGACAGCGTCCAGCCGGGCGGCTATCCGCTCTCGATCGCCGTCCCGGCCTCGGCCTTCACCGATGTCGACGGCGACGCTCTGACCGTGACGGCGAGGCTCGCCGGCGGAGCGCCGCTGCCGAGCTGGCTCAGCTTCGACGGAACCCGCTTCACCGGCACTCCGCCGCGCAGCCTGGACGCCGCCTTCGCGGTCGAGCTGGTCGCCAGCGACGGCAGGGCGACCGCCTCGCAGGTCTTCGCCCTGACGATCACCCCGTCCAATTCGACGCCCGTGCTCGGCACTCCGATCGGCACCGTCATCATCGCCGAGGACAGCGCCCTCGACTTCGCGGTCCCGGCCTCGGCCTTCACCGATCCGGACGGCGACACGCTCCTCCTCTCGGCGACCCAGGCCGATGGCGCGGCGCTTCCGGCCTGGCTCGCGTTCACCGGCGGCCGCTTCACCGGCACTCCGCCGGCCAATTACAATGGCAGCGTCGCCCTCAAGGTCACCGCCAGCGACGGCGAATATCAGGTCTCCCAGAGCTTCAACCTGGTGATCGCCCCGGTGAACGACGCTCCGACCGCGGTCGCCGACGGCCTGTTCCTGGTAAGGGGCGGCGATACGCTCACCATCCTTCCCGCCTCGCTGCTCGAGAACGACAGCGACCCCGAGGGCTCGCCGCTGTCGGTCGTCTCCGTGGCGAACGGCGCTCACGGCGTTGCCCGGATCAGCGCCACCGGCGAGATCGTCTATATTCCCGACCTGGGCTTCACCGGCGAGGACAGCTTCCAATACAGCATCAGCGACGGCAGCCTCGTGGCGAGCTCCACGGTGACGGTGCAGGTCAGCGATCCGTTCGCCGGCTGGCAGCAGGGGACCGCGGGATCGGACAACCTCAAGGGCAACATGACCAGCGCGAACGACATTTTCGCGGCCGGCGGGGATGATCACGTGAAGGGCGGCAAGCTCGTCGACAAGCTGGCGGGTGGCGATGGGGACGACCATCTGCAGGGGATGCAGGGCGACGACCTGCTCTACGGCATGGCGGGCGACGACCATCTCAACGGCGGCGACGGCTTCGACACCGCCGTCCTGGCCGGCGACCGCTCCAGCTACGTGCTGACGACCCTCAACGGCGAGCTTCGGATCACCGACACCAACGCTTTGGCCAATGGCGACGAGGGCACCGACACCCTGGTCGGGATCGAGCGGCTTTCCTTCCGCGGCGGCGAGACCCTTTCGATCGCCTCGCCGATCGTCATCGATCTCGACGGCGACGGCAACGAGCTCCTCAATGCCGGCGAAAGCAATGCCAGCTTCGACATGGACGGCGACGGCAAGCCCGACGACACCAGCTGGTTCGGCAGCGGCGACGCGATCCTGTTCCTCGACCGCGACGGCAACGGTCTTGTGACGAACGCCAAGGAGTTCAGCTTCGTCCAGGACGCCGAGAATGCGCGCTCGGACCTCGAGGGGCTGCGCGCGTTCGACAGCAACAAGGACGGCAAGCTGTCCTCGGCGGACGCCAGGTTCGGCGAGTTCCGGCTGTGGCAGGACCGCAACGGGGACGGAGTCGCCGTGGCGAGCGAGATCACCACCCTGGCGGCCTCGAACCTCGCCAGCCTCTCCCTCACCGGAACGCCGACCAACCTGACCGCGGCGGCCGGAAGCGCGGTGGCGATCAACACCGGCAAGTTCACCCGTTCCGACGGAAGCCAGGGCATGTTCTCCGACGCGGCCCTGACTTATTATTCCGGCGTTACCGGGGCGAAGCCCCAGATCGATCTCGCCCGCCAGTCCTTCGACAAGAAGGCCAAGAAATATCAGGTCATGGCCCAGGGCGGGCAGCTCTTCGTCGCCCTGACCAAGGCCAAGGGCGAGCTGGATCCGGGCTCCGGCCGGATCGGCCCGTCGACCCTGCTCAGCTTCAAGGGCAAGACGATCGGCATGCTCGCTCCGATCATCCTCGATCTCGACGGCGACGGGATCGAGATGGTCGCCCGCGACAAGTCGAAGGCCCGCTTCGACATGGACGGCGACGGCAGCCAGGACGATACCGGCTGGATCGGCAAGGGCGACGGCTTCCTGGTCATCGACCGCGACAATGACGGCCTCATCACCGGCGCGGCCGAGCTCAGCTTCCTGACCGAGAAGCCGGGAGCGCGAAGCGACCTCGAGGCGCTGGCGGCGCTCGATTCCAACCGCGACCGCAAGCTCGACGCCACCGACCTGCGGTTCGGCGAGCTCAAGGTGTGGGTGGATTCCAATCGCAACGGCTTCACCGATGCCGGCGAGCTCAAGACGCTCCAGCAGCTGAACATCGCCTCGATCGATCTCGCCGGCTCGGCGACCCAGCAATCGGTCAAGCCGGGCCAGAACATCCTTCTGGCGACGGGCAGCTTCACCCTGAACGACGGGACGGTGCGCTCGCTCGGCGACGCCGCCCTGGCCTTCAAGCCCAGCGGCGGCGGCGGCGTCTCCGCGCTGGCGAGCGCCGCGGCGATGGCATTCGACCTCAGCCTGCCGGAAAGCTTCCGGGCCGGCCTGCCCCGCCAGATCGCGGAGCGGCAGCTCCGGGAGTCCGAATGGCAGGACGAGATGGAGGCGCAGCAGGCGCTGGATTCCAGCCTGCCGCCGGGCTTCGGCGGCGAGCCGTCGGCCCAGGCGTCGCAGCTGAGCCTGGCCGCGCAGCTGGGCCTGACCTCCTCCCTCCGGGCCGGCCTCGGCGACGATCGCCTGTCGGTCGGCTCCGCCGGGCTGTCGCTCGGCCTTCCGCCCGGCGTGGATCCGTTCGACTATTTCGCGGATCTGCCGGGGCAAACGGCGGCCGCCTCGTCCGCTTCGGCGAGCGGCGCCGGGCTTCACCGGCAGGACATTCCGGAGATGCGTTTGGCGGATGCCGATCCCGCTTCGTCCGCAAGCCTCGCGTCGAGCGACGACCTCAAGGTCGCCAGGATGGTCCAGACGATGGCGGTGTTCGGCCGGTCGCAGGGCGAAGGCGACTGGACCAGCCGCCAGCGCGAAGCCCCGAAGTTCGACTATTTCGCCTGACGTCGGCCCTGAGGAGACCCAAGAACCCTGGGAACCAGCGACCGCAAGCGCATGAAGTCGATTTCGGTAGGCGAGTATCTCGAGGCTCGATCGGATGTCGAATTCGGCAGCTGCGACCGGCTTACGAGGGCCACTTACCTCGATTCGATCCACGAGATTTCGACCTGGTCGGCCGTCGCTCCGCTTGAAGTTGCGGCGCGCGCCCTGGAGCTGACGAGACGGTCGCGCCGAAGCCCTGAAAATTGCCTTGGATACTACCTCATCGGTCGCGGACGGGTTGAGCTCGAACGGGAGGTCGGTGCGCGGCCGCCTCCCCGCGCCGCTCTTCTTCGCTGGCTCCGCCGCAAGGGCGTTCCCGCATTCTTCATCTCGCTTGGTGCGCTGTGGACCGTCACGATGGCGGCAGCACTCGGCGCTCTTTCGACCGTCGGCCTTTCCCCTGGTCTGCTGCTGATAATGGCGGCGCTTGCTTTCGTGCCGGCGATCCGAATTGCGACCCTGGTCACGCAATTGGCCTTCAGGCTCGCCTTTCCCCCGGCGCCGCTGCCACGGCTCGATTTCAGCGGAGGAATTCCCTCCGCATGGCGGACCGCGATGATCTTCCCGTCGATCGTCACCAGCCGCGAAGACGTCGAGGAGGTGCTCGAGACGATAGACCGCAATTACGAAAGCGCCGCGGGCGCCGGCCTCGTCTTTTGCCTTCTGGCCGACTTTGCCGATTCGGCCACCGAGGTTGCGCCCGGCGACGGCGCCTTGGCGGAGAGCATTCGCGCCGGGATGACCGAACTTGAGGCTCGGCATAAGCAGACCGGCTCGGGCACCTTCATCCACCTCCACCGGCCGCGCCGGTTCAATGATGCGGAAGGCCTCTGGATGGGCTGGGAAAGAAAACGCGGCAAGGTGATGGAGATAAATCGGGCGCTGTGTGGCGACAGGGACACCTCATGGACCGGAGCCGGCCTGGACTCCGCCGCGTTGAACGACGTCGTCCTGATCGTGACGATGGATTCCGATTCCCTGCTGGAAGCGGGCGGAGCCGCCGCCCTGGCCGGAATCATCGCCCATCCGCTCAACCGTCCAAGGCTGGAGGGTCGCCTGGTGACGGCGGGTTACGGGATCGTCTGCCCAAGGATGGCGCCCTATCCCGGCAGCCTCGAGACTCCGTTCAGCTGGGCCTTGTTCAGCGACACCCTGGCCGGAGGCGCCCGGGAGCTTCAGGCCTCTTTCTATCAGGATGCGTTCGGCACCGACATGTTCGGCGGCAAGGCGATCTATCACCTCCCCAGCTTCCAGGCCGCCGTGGACGGCAGGATCCCGGACAATTCGGTTCTCAGCCATGATCATCTCGAGGGATTGTTCGCCCGGACGGGGCTGGCCTCCGACCTCGTCCTGTACGAGAAGATCCCCGCCACGGTGATCGCCTGGCGCCGCCGTCAGCATCGCTGGGTCAGGGGCGACTTCCAGGTGGCGCGTTGGGCAGTTCCCCAGATCCCGTCAGCGACGCAGGCGCGAACGCCTTCGGCTTTGTCTGCGCTCGACCGGTGGAAGCTCGTCAACAATCTGATCTTCCACGCCACTCCGGTGTTCATCCTCGCCTTCGCGGTCACCGGCTGGCTGAGCGTTTCCGCCGAGTGGACGAACACCGTCTCCTTGCTCACGTTCGGGACTCTCGCCCTGGGCGTCCCGATCGCCGCGGCGACCGCCTTCCTTACCTGGGGCCAGTGCGATCTTCCCCCTGCGGGCGAAACCGCCGGCCCGCGGCCCAACTCCCGCCTGGGAGCCGCCTTCGGGACCTTCCTGGTGGGGGCGGCGAGGTTGATCCTCGATATCGTGCTCCTGCTGGATTATTGCGTCTTCGTGACCGACGCGATCCTGCGCTCGCAATATCGCGTCTGGGTCAGCCGCCGGCACCTGCTCGAATGGAGCACCGCTTCATCGACCGCAGCCCTCGCAGGGCAGTCCGGGCTATTGCGGGTCTGGCGCGAAATGGCCGTCTCCTCCGTCGCGGCCCTGCTTCTTGGCGGGCTGTTCGGCCTGGTGCGTCCGGAGGCCCTTCCGGCCACGGCGCCCTTCCTTTTGCTCTGGGTCTTCGCACCGGTGCTTGCATATTGGTCGGGACTGCCGCTCCTTCGCCGAAAGGCGGGAGAACAGCCGGTCTAGACTGTTCCCGGAATCCAGC
This sequence comes from Allosphingosinicella sp., assembly GCA_035719905.1. Lineage (GTDB taxonomy): Bacteria > Pseudomonadota > Alphaproteobacteria > Sphingomonadales > Sphingomonadaceae > Allosphingosinicella. Next base: position 131,984 of record DASTFN010000023.1, on the reverse strand, counting down.
GGATTTCGGCGACGGCAAGATCGGCTCGCCCCTCGCTGTAGAGCATGAAGGGCGTATCGACATGCTCCAGATCCGAGCCGATCTCGGCCAGGTCCCGGATTCGGACGCTCAGTGGGCTCCATTCCCCCAGGGGCATGGCCCGCAAGGCGGCGGCGATGTCGATTCCGGGCTGGCTCGGATAATCGTCGTGGCAGGCCATATAGAGCGGAGCCTCCGGCGCGGCGAACAGCTTCACCAGGCATATGATCGATCCGTCGGCAGCGGCGTAGGCGCGCAGGTCCCGAGGCGCGCCGTCCGCCGCTCGCGCGTAGACCAGGCCGGCCATGCCCCCTTTGAACCGCATTCTCAGCGCGTCGCCGGCGCGCAGATGGCACTCGGGCCCGGTGTGGACGGCCGGCGTGTCGACCGGCTCCGCGAACGACACCTCCTCGCCCGACCACATATTGTCGCCGGTCATCCGCCATCTGAACGGATTGCCCGGCGAGCTCAGGACATCGAAGGGGGCCTCCGCGGGCGCAATCGCTTCATCCGCCTCGTCGCGATCGAGCGGGATCTGCCCGACGTCTCGCTCGGCGGGGCTCGATCGGTAGCCGAGGCCATAGCCGTAAGCGAAGAGCGGCGCGTGGATGCCCGACGGATCCTGCTCCTCCTCCGGAGTCACGAAAGCCGGCATATGACGAGGCGCGCGGTTTATCGCGGAGGAATGTTTCGTCCGCGGCCAGGAGACGCTCAACCGGCCGACGAAGTCGTATTTGGGTCTTCCATCCTCGGCGGCGAACAGCACGTCGGCAATTCCGGCCGCGTCGCTCCCCGGCAGCCATGCCGAGAGGAACGCGTCGGAAAGATTGATCTCCTTGGTCACATAGAGCGGCCGGCCGGAGAGGAATATCGTGACGACGGGTATGCCGAGCCGCCGCAGCTCGCGAAGCGTTCGAAGGTCGCCGGCATAGCTCTTCTTCAATCGTGAATATTCGAGCGAGCGCCACGGGCGCAGGGTCCCCCGCATCTCCGCATAGCTATCCTCTCCGATCACCACGATCGCCGCGTCGCAGCGGCCGCGCTCGATAGACCGGAGTTCCGGGTCCAGGATGCACCGATCCGTTCCGACCACTTCGCGCACCGCCATCGCGATCGTCGACGCTCCGGGGAGGTCCTGAAGGCCTACGTCGGTTCCCTGCCAGCTCAGGGTCCAGCCGCCGGTTTGCTTGCGAATGTCGTTGGCGCCGCTGCCGGTGACGAGAATATGGCTGCGCGGCGACAAGGGAAGCAGGCCGCCGCTGTTCTTGAGCAGGACGAGCGATTTCCGCACGGCTTCGCGAGCGATCGCGCGATGCTCCGCGCAGCCGAGCACATCGCTATGGCCGGCCAGAGCGCGCTCGCCGGGCCTCGGCTTGTCCCAGAGGCGGGCCCGCATCTTGACCCGGAGAATGCGGGTCACCGCATCGTCGATGCGGCCGATCGGGATGAGTCCGTCACGCACCTGCTGCTGAGTCAGAGCATGGATGGATCGCCAGGACGCGCGCGCGGCCACCATGAGGACGTCGACCCCCGCATTGATGCAATATCCGGCATCGCCCAGCGTGCAGCGCGGGACTTCGCCATGGGCGTCCCAATCCGTCAGCACGATGCCATCGAAACCCATGATGTCCTTCAGGACATCGGTGAGCAGGTAGCGGCTACCGCTGATCTTGCCGTTGTAGGGACACTCCGGGTCGGGCGAATGGTCGTAGTTGAGGGGATTCGCCCAGCCGCTGAACGACGCCATCACCGATTGGGCCCCGGCGGCCAGGCCGGAAAAATAGCCGGCGGCGTGGATATTGCGCAATATGTCTTCGCTCGACCGGCAGTCGCCGCGGTCGACCCCGAACGCGGTGCCGCCATCGCCGATCCAATGCTTCAGGCAGGCGATGACGCGATCGTCATGACCGAGCTGGCCGGCCGGACCTTCACCCTGAAGGCCCTCCACCATCGCGGCGGAATAAGCGGCGACGATTTCGGGGTCTTCGGAATAGCCCTCGTAATAGCGCCCCCATCGATAGTCGCGCGGAGTCGCCACGTTCGGCGCAAAGGTCCAGTCCATGCCTGTGGCCGCGATCTCGCGCGCGGTGGCCCGGCCGATTCGGCGCACGAGGTCGGCGTCGCCCGCGGCCCCGAGCCCGATATTGTGGGGGAAGAGCGTGGCTCCAAAGACGTTGTTGTGGCCATGGACCGCATCGGTCGCCCACATGAACGGTATTCGAAAGGGGCGATCGGCATAGGCCCGTTCCGCGGCGTTCCAGAAGGCGTCCGTCGTCGCGACCCATTCGGCCGCGCTGGCATGGCGGTTGCCTCCGGGGAAGACTCCGGCTCCGTTGAGAACCGATCCGAACTTGTAGGCCGTCGCTTCTTCCGGAGTGACCTCCTTGAGCTCGGGCTGGATCATCTGCCCCACTTTCTCGCTCAAGGTCATTTGGGCGACGATCCGGCCGATCCTGTCCTCGGACTCCATATCCCTTTGAATTGCGCTCCGGATCGCTGGCCAGGCAGGATAATATGGGAGGGGCTCCGTCATGAACTCGCGGCGTCGGCACCGGCCGGGCTCTCCACCCAGAATTCCTCATAGCGCCGGGACCGTATTCGCGCCTTCAAACCCTCGGGCAGCACGGTGCGCCGCTGCTGCGCTGAAAAGAGGGTGACCTGAGTCCTGTGCTCCATCAGCGCGGCAAGCTTGCGCTCGATCTGCCCGCTGATGTCGATGCGAATGCGATCCTCGTCCGGGCTGCCGGAAGCCGGATCTCCGGGAAGACGGTTGCGATACCCGAATTCTTCCTCGGTCTGCGCATCCCACACCACGTATCGGAAGATCCGAGGCGCAAGGCCAAGCTTCGCGAGCTGCTCGGCGGCGACCGCCCCGGTCAGGCGATGGTCCGCGTTCAGCTCCAGCCGCTCGTGGGGCATATAGGCTTCATCGACGGCGCCGATGCGGGTGAGGGCCTGGCGGACGATGTCGCGATAGGCGTCCTGGAACTCGGCAAGGCAGGTGTCCTTCACGCCTGCGAAGATGAGGAATTCCGGAGCGACCCCCAGCACTCCGGCGGCGGCGATCGCCTCCCGGCGGCGGATCTCCATCAGCTCCTGAGCCGACGGCTCGCTGAAGATGCCCAGCACCGCCTCGTGCGAGCGCGAGCCGTCCGTGGAGAAGAGGATGAAGACCCGGAACCCTTCGGCGACCTTCCGCTGAATGATTCCCCCGCACGCGATGACCTCATCGTCCGGATGGGGCGCGAAGACGATGGCGGTCCGTTCAGTCACGGCCGTCGAAGGCGAATGACGCCTCGCTCCCGCCTGTTTGCAGGGATTCGCGGCCGGGACGGGTCCCGCGCGCTTCGCTGTCGCGCCGGCGAAGGGCGTCGTCGATGTCGAACAGATGATAGTCGACGATCAGCGACCCGAGGCCCTTATGCTTGGCCGCGAAATAAGGGTAGTTCCGCGCCGCCAGCTCGGAATTCACGGCGGCGTTCTTCGGATGGGGAAGGTGGATCGATTTGGCCTGGCGGCTCAACTCGAAGCGCACCCCGCCCAGATGCAGCCTGTAGGCCAGCTCCACATCCTCTCCGCCCCAGCATTGAAAAGCTTCATCGAACAACCCCGCGGCCTTGAGCGAAGCCGTGGGGGCGGAGACGTGGCACGTCCAGAAGACGACCCATGGAGCGAGCAGATCGCCGATTTCGTCGCCATGCCTGGCGTAGAAAATTTCGCGGAAGTCGAGATATCGCCGGCGCGCTTCGAAATCGTCGATGGTGGCGTCGATCGTGTCGAGCCGGACCTCCGCCTCGATTGCAGCGGCATCTTCGTTATTCTCGTTGAAACCGTAGACGTAGCCGACGATCGCGACCGGGCCCGGCGCGCGTTCATGCCGGGCGAGATGAACGCTCAGGGCGTCGGAGCGCAGGACGACTCCGCTGTCCACGAACACGCAGATCGGCGCCGAGGCGTTGCGGATTCCGACGTTGCGCGCCCGCGCCACGCGGTAGCCGTCGTCGGGCTGGTAGAAATAGCGGATGTTCAGTTTGCCGCGGAACGATCTCACCTCCTCCTCGGTGCCGTCGCTCGATCCGTCGTCGACGACCAGCACCTCGAACGAATCCCGGCCGATGTCCTGGCGCGCCAGCGAGAGCAGGCTCTGCCGAAGGAGGAGGCGCCGGTTGAAGGTCGGTATGACGACGCTGCAGCGGAGATTCTGTCGCACGGGGATGGATGTCTCACTGTTCGATGGCATGAAACAAGGAAGCCGGGTTCCCGACCGCGGGCGGCAAACCGGGCTCGTCGCGAGGGGCAAGGCCGGGGCTTATGATCATCGACGCGGGCATGGCGCAAGCGCGCTCGCAATCGTCCGCACCGATCTGGCCGTCGCTCCGAAGCCGGCCGAGATCGGCGCTCGGCAACGAAGCGAGAATGCGCGCCTTCAGCATCTTCATGTCGAACCTTTCGTCGCAAGGCGCCGAAACGGCACGCGGCGTTCCCAACCCCAGGTTGGCGGGAACGACCTGGCTGGAGACGATGGTCCAGTAATCGGCGAAGCGGTGCTTCGGATCCGGCATCGTTCCGCTCGCGAGACGGAGCCGGACGGTCTCGAGCCAGCAGTCGTAGAAGCGCTTTCGCTCGAGTGAGCGCATATGGATGTCGCACCAATCCGCCATCTCGTCGGCGCCTGGAAGCGCTGCTTCTCCGGTGAACGTGCGCAGGACCCAGCCGGCGATCGCCTCGAAATAGGGACAGGCGGTTCCGAAGCCCTCGGCGTCGACCGGCGTGTTGACGATCGCGAGGCTCGGGTCGCGGCGATAGAGGAAATGCTCGTAAAGGTCCTGGTGACGAAAGCCCTGGATGAAATTGTAATCCGGAATGTCGTAGCCCATGCAGAACACGATGGCGTCGTAATGGCATCGATCGCCACCTTCGAACACGATCGAGCCATCGGTCTCGAAACCCCTGAAGGCAGGGCGCAGGCGGACCGCGCCCGACGCGACGGCCTGGACGATATCGTCGTTGATGTGGACGGCATGGTTGCGGGCGTCGCCGCCGGGCATCAAGCCGGCCTGGGCACAGGCCTCCATATGCTCGGGCACGACTTCCCGAAGGAGACCGAGAAACTCGCTTTGGTCGAGCTCGTCCGCCGCCCGCCTGCCGGCATAGGAAAACATCTCGTCATTGTTCATGCCGCCGCACCTGCGAGGCAGGAACAGCCACTTGCGGCGAACGGCCCAGTCGACGGAAGCCGCGGTCCGGGCTAGCTCCGCGGCGATATCCGCCCCGCTCACGCCGCCGCCGACCACCAGTGCCTTCAGCCCCCGAAAGTCGGCTGGGTCGCGATATTGCTTCGCACTCAGGATCCGGCTTCGGCCAATTGATCCGGACAATCGAGGCATGAGCGGGCACCAAAGCTCGCCGGTCGCCACCATCACCGCGTCATATTCGTCGCTGAAGCGGCCGGTCGGCGTTTCGGCCCGCACCGTCCAGCGACCGTCGGCCTTCGCCACACCCGTGACGTTGTTGCGATAACGGATCCGAGGGCCGACCCCGTGATGCGAGGCATAGCCGATCAAATAGGACTGCATCTCACCGACGGAAACGAATTCGCTCATCGAGGGCTGGGGCGCGAAGTCGGAAAATGGAAAGCTCATTTTCGAGGTCTGCATGCGCACGCCTGGATAGGCGCCGCCGCTCCGGGGATTCCAGATTCCGCCGATCGCTCCGTGGCGCTCGAAAACGACGGCGTCGTGGCCGAGCTCGAGCGCCTGCTTGGCCGAGGTCAAGCCGGCGGCGCCGGCGCCGATCACGGCGATTTTCACGCTAAGCCTCGGCTACAGAAATGGGTCGTAATCCGCCTGCACGACGCCTGCGTCCGGGGAGATGCCGATCCGATCCAGCTCCAAATTGGACTCGTGACGCGCGCAATGGAATTGGCAGTCGGTGGCCGGATTCACGGCCTCCACCTTCGCTTCCGACCACATTTTCGTAAGAGAAGTGGCGATTGCATCACCCAGGCGGGCGCCCGGATCGCCGCGATGATAGGCGCAGATATACACCCCTGAAGGCGTGATCGTCGTCCTCAGCTCGGCAATCCTGCAGGTTCGATAGTCCTTGACCTGCGCCTCGGGCGCGGTCCGGCTCAGTTCCCGCCAGGTCGAGGATTCGAGCAGCCGGAAATGCTCGCTTTCCAATGTACGCAGCGTTTCCAGCTGCCGGCTTACCAGAGCGACGTCCGCTTCCGTTTGCTCGGCCACTTTGTGGTCGTCATTCATCATCGCCTTTATCTCGAAATAATCGCAACCGATGCTCCGGGCGAGAAGCCCCGCCTGCAACACCTCGTGATAGTTGGACCCTGTCACCCTGCCGGAATCGTCGCGGCGCTGCATCAGCAGGAACGAATAGCCGAGCTTCCCTTCCTTGCACCGGGCGAGCCGTCGCATGTTGGCGACAATCTTCGGGAACTGGTTTGCGCCGCTGCGGCTTGGGCGGAATTGGTCGTAGGTTTCCGGAGTCGCGGCATCCACCGAAACCCGGATCCAGGACAGACGCGCCGCGAGATCGTCGAGATGCCGGTCGATCAGCGTTCCGTTGGTAACCAGGCCTATCCGGATGCCTGCCGAGTGGAGGATCTCCATCACCCGGCCCACGGCCTTGTGCATGAGCGGCTCGCCACCGCCGATCAGGATGACGGCCTGCACTCCGGCGGACGCCATCTCCTCCGCGAGCTGCTCCAGGCGCCGACGGGGAAACTGGCCCTGGTTCAGGACTCCGGTGCTGATGCATTCCGGGCAGGCCAGGTCGCAAAAGCTCGTCGGATCGAGATCCACCACCAAAGGGGCCCGCAACCGCTCGCCTCGCGCCACCTTCACGGCGCTCGGGTAGATCGATTCCTGGTAGAGCTTGGCCGCACGCTCGAGCTTGGTCTGTACGGGAGAGGTCGCGACCGGGGTTCGCGCCGGGCTCGCCGGAGCCCTGTCGCCGAGGACATCGGCATCCTGCAACCCCGGGAATTTGAAGAGGTTACCCGCTACTCCTTTCGACTGGAAATTCATGTCGGGATCGTAACCCAAGGGGGTAGGACGGGCAATGTAGCATTACCCGTAGCTGCTGGCCTGAAGCGTATAGAGATGGGCGTAGCGCCCCCCCAACCGCATCAGGCTGTCATGGTCCCCGCTCTCGGCGATCCGGCCGTCGACCAGCACCAGGATGCGATCCGCCTTGCGGACCGTCGAGAAGCGATGGCTGACGACCAGCGAAAGCCTCTCTCTGGCAAGCGCCGCGAATTGCTCGAACACCTCGCTTTCGGTGTCGGCGTCGAGGGCCGCCGTCGGCTCGTCGAGAATGAGGATGGCCGCGTCCCTCAGATAGGCCCGAGCCAAAGCGACGCGCTGCCACTCGCCTCCGCTAAGGTCGAGGCCCCCGGCGAAGCGCCGCCCAAGGATCTGGTTCCAGCCTCCCGGCAGACGCTCCGCGACCTCGTCCGCCCGGGCCGACCTCGCCGCCCGGGCGAGCGCTTCGGGATCGTCAAGGCGGTCCAGGGAGGCAAAGGCGATATTGTCGCGAAAGCTGACCTCGTAACGCACGAAATCCTGAAAGACGACGCCGACACGGCGATACAGGTCTGCCGGATCGTAGTCGGCCAAGGGAATTCCGTTCAGCAATATCGATCCGCCCTCCGGCTCGTAAAGACGAAGCAGCAGCTTGATGATCGTGCTCTTGCCGGACCCGTTGTCGCCGACGAGGGCGATCCGCTCGCCCGGCTCGATCGTGAAGCTCACCCCGTTGAGGATCGGGCGATCCGATCCGGAATAGCGGAAATGGACATCGCGAAATTCCAGGCCGGTTTTCAACGGCAGGTCCAGTCGTCGCATCTGTCCAACAGGCCGCGCCGGGCGCAGCTCGAAAAAATGGGCGAGGTCATCCAGGAAATTGGCCTGGTCCGCCAGGCTGGCGGCCGCCTTGAACACCTCCTGAAGGGCTCGCGCCGAGCCCGTCACCGCCGCCAGCAGAAAGAAAAGCGACCCGACCGACAGCTTCCCCGCCGCGGCCGCGAGAACGACCAGCGCGTAGATACCATATTGGCCGGCAATGCTGACGATTCCGATCGAGCCGGCGACCAGCCTGCGACGTTGCTCGCGGTCGACCTCCTCGATCAGCTTCCGCGAGGATTCGAGATATCGCGAGCGGATCTCCGCGCCGAGCTGGAAAAGCTTCACTTCCTTCGACGATTCGCGGCTTGACGCGAGAAGGCGAAGATAATCGAGATAGCGGCGCTGCGGCGTCTGGCGGGTCTTCAGCGCGTACCAGCGCAGCGACATCGCACCCTCAACCCAGAGGACGGGGACGGACGTTGCCAGCAGAACCAGGACATACAGATAGGAATACAGGCCCAATCCGACGCAGAGGCTGATTGCGACAGCGCCGTTCAAAAGCAAATCGCCGAACGTCTTCAGGATGACGACGCGGTCGGTCGCCTGAAGACGCGCGCGTTCCAGCTTGTCGTGGAACACCGGGTCTTCATAGAGGGCTTCCTCCATTTCGGACGCGTGAGCCATGATCTCGAGGCTGGTCCGCTCGGTGAAGCGCTCCTCGGCGAGGGCGTCCGCGAAGACCAGGATCCGCATCAGGATCACGCCCAGGGCGGCAAGGCCGAACTCGAGCGCTATCAGCGCGCCCACCGGGCCCGAGCCGGCGCCCGGTCCGGCGCTCACGATATCGATGATCATCCGCGATATTGCGATGATTCCCAGCGGAACCAGCCCCAGCATCAGCCGGCACGCGATGGAGATGACGAGGATCCAGCGCCCCGCGCGCCACATCAGCCCGGCGATCATGGGGAGATTGCGAATGACCTGCGACCGGGAACGGTAGACCATGATCGCCCGATGCCTTCACAACGCTGGCGCGCCCGGCAGGATTCGAACCTGCGACCCCAAGCTTAGAAGGCTCGTGCTCTATCCAACTGAGCTACGGGCGCGCGTCGGGGCAGGATGTAGCGCGCTTTCCCGGCGAACGGAACGGCGCTAGCCTCGCGGCCATGGACGGGGGCAAGGTGAAAGCGGTCGAAGGCGCGGCGCTGAAGGGCGCCCATTTCCGTTATTACGACCTGGTTATGGCGGCGTTCGTCGCCATTCTCCTCCTCTCCAACGTTCTGGGTGCTGGTAAAAGGGCGGAGATCGACCTGCCCTTCGTCGGGCTGTGGCCGTTCGGGGCGGGGATCCTGTTCTTTCCGCTGTCCTACGTGATCGGCGACGTCCTGACCGAGGTCTATGGCTTTGCCCGGGCGCGGCGATGCATCTGGGCGGGGTTCGTCGCCACCTTGTTCATGGCGATGATGAGCTGGGTGGTGGTGGCGCTTCCGCCGGCGTCGAACTGGCCCGGGCAGGCGGCCTACGAATCGGTGTTCGGCCAGGTGCCGAGGATCGTCTTGGCCTCGGTGATCGCCTTCTGGGCCGGCGAGTTCGCCAACAGCTACGTGCTGGCGCGGATGAAAGTGCTGACCAGGGGGCGGCATTTGTGGAGCCGGACGATCGGCTCGACCTTGGTCGGGCAGGGGATAGACAGCCTGATCTTCTACCCGCTCGCTTTCTACGGAGCGACCGGCTGGCCGATCGAGGAGATCGCCAAGGTGATGGCGAGCCAGTTCGCGCTCAAGGTGGCGTGGGAGGCGCTGCTGACCCCGGTCACTTATGGCGTGATCGGCTTCCTGAAGCGCCGCGAGGGCGTGGACGTCTATGACGAGGGCACCGATTTCACGCCCTTCCGGGCCCGGGTCTGAGCGATGAGCGGCTTCCAGCAGGCCAAGATCGCGCTCAGCCAGCTGCTCGGGCTGCCCAAGGATGCGCTCCACATCTATGTCGGCCTCGCCATCTTCCTCGCCGCCGCGGCTTTGCTTCGCCGGCCGCTCGGAAGCTGGGTGCCGATCGCCGCCGTCGCCGCCGCCGCTTTGGTCGGCGAGGCCTGGGACCTGATCGAGACCAACGCGTCCGGCGCCCGGCCCCATTGGGACCGCAACTGGCACGACGTCTGGAATACCTGCTTCTGGCCGGGCGTGCTGTTCCTGCTCGCCCGCTACACGCGCCTGCTCAGCCGCCGGGCTTGAGAATGAAGCTCGGACATAATTGAGACACTTCTCCCAAGCCCGCGACATCGCCCGGAAAAACGGCTGACGCAAAGGTCCTCCCGCCGCCCGGCCACTTCGGCCGGCGGTTCGTGGAGTAAGAAGTCGCGAACCGTATCCGCACAAGGGTCGCCTGACCCGCACCGGCGCACGAGCGCTTTCCCCATTCCCTCAAATCAGCATCCAACCCGTCCCCGCCGCCCGGCGAGGCCGGCCCAATCCGCCCGCTTCCAGGGCCTGTAAGGAGTAACAATATGGCGATTTTCAACGGCACCAACAAAGCCGACACGATCAACGGCACCGCCCAGAACGACAGCCTCTTCGGCGACAACGGCAACGACGTCCTCAACGGCGGCGCCGGCGACGACCAGATCGACGGCGGCAATGGCAGCGACCTGATCTCCGGCGGCGCCGGCAACGACGTTATCGACGGCGGCAACGGCCAGGACACGCTCGTCCTCGCCGGCAAGCGCTCCGACTATCGGCTCGTCGAAGGCCTGAACGGCGCGGTCATCGTCCGCGACCTTCGCTCCGGCGGCACCGACGGCGAGGACCGGCTGTTCAGCATCGAGCGCGTCCAATTCTCCGACGGCACTTTCAAGCTCGTCGACCTCATCCAGGCAGGCAATGCCGTTCCGGTCGCCCGGAACGATGTGCTGACCCTCGCCGAGGATGCCGGGGCAACCGATCTCACCTCGATCCTGCTCGGCAACGACAGCGATCCCGACGGCGACTCGTTCATGGTGACCTTTGTCCAGGGGATTTCGGCCAAGGGCGCCACCGTCACCGTCAACAAGGACGGCCAGGTGACGTACGACCCCGGCCAGATCTTCATCGATCTGGAGGACGGCCAGACCCAGACCGACAGCTTCACCTACACGATCACCGACGAGGCCGGCCTCACCTCCACCGCGACGGCGGCCGTCACCATCACCGGAGTCACTCCGGACGTCGAGATGCCGGAGTGGGACGCGTTCTTCTACGTCGCCGAGGACGGAATTCAGGACGAGATCTGGGGCTCGCTGGTCGAATCGTTCAGCTTCGACATCGTCGGGGTCGACGCCAGTCATGCGCTCGGCACCGTCCTGTTCGACCTGGAGGCGGGCATCCTCTCCTTCACCGCGGATCACGACAGCTCGGACCGCCTGAACTACGACCAGCATCAGGATACCTGGTTCACCGTCTTCGGCGCCGAGGGCGAGAAGATCGTCGTCGGGATGCGCATCGAGGGCATTAACGACGCCATCATCGCGGTCGACGACAATGTCGCGATCGGCGAGGGCGAGACCACCGGCAATCTCTGGTCGACGATGGTCGCCAACGAGATCGATCCCGACGGAAGCGTCCACTGGCACGAGATATTGTCGGTCGGCACCGCCGGCACCCAGGGCGTGGTGACGTTCGACGCCTCGAACCGGTCGGTGACCTATTCGGCCGCCGGAATCGACCTTGCCCCGGGCGAGACCCTGGTCGACAGCTTCACCTACATTGTCGACGACAGCTACGGCGCCACCGACACCGCCACCGTCTTCGTCACGGTGACCGGGACGGCCGGCGGCGGTGCCTCTATGGCCTGGGGCGAGCCGCTTCCCTCGGCCTTCCTCCCGGCCGGCGGCCTGTCGCACATCGCCGACGACGCCTTCGCCAGCTTCCCCGCGATCCAGGAGATGCTGGTGGCGGACGCCCCGATCGCCTGATCGAGCGCACCGCAAAAGCGAAGGCCGCTCCCGAAGGGGGCGGCCTTTTGCTTCTGGTGATGATCGAGGCAAAGCGTGTCAGGGCCCGAAGCTTGTCATGCCGAACTCGCGTCAGCATCCGTCGACGAACCTCGGCTTACTTCGTCGGCCTTTATCCCATTGCGACGTGGAGTGGCGGATCCATGTCGAAATGTCCGCTTTCGAGCCAGCGCGGACGTTTGAGCAAGCGCGGATGGATGACCGGTTTGCGCCAATTTCGGTCCTGCCTCGCTACCCGCAAGCTTCTTGGAACTGGACATATCGCAGCGGGCGTCAATCCTATCAGCAAAGCTGCTTCGGCCGTCGAATATGCCTGCAGGCGAGCTGCGTGATGTCGTTGACGCCGGCGAGGATCATGGTCCGCTCGAACTCTTCGAAGAGGAGAGTCAACGCACGGCTCACCCCGGCTTCGCCGCCGGCCGCCAACCCGTAAAGATAGGGGCGGCCGATCGAGCAGGCGGTCGCGCCAAGCGCCAGCGCCTTCACCACGTCCGACCCGCGCCGCACGCCCCCATCGCAGATCAGGTCGGGGCCGTCGCCGATCGCATCGCGAACAAGCCCGATCTGGTCGATGGGCGCAGGAGCGCCATCCAGCTGGCGTCCACCATGATTGGAGACCATTATGCCAGTAGCGCCCGAGGCGACAGCCCGTTTGGCATCTTCGGGCGTCATCACGCCTTTGACGGCAAGAGGGCCGCCCCACTCGGCAGCAAGCCATTCCACGTCGCGCCAGGTCACAGCCCGGTCGAATTGCCCACCGATATAGTCGAAGAGGCTCATCGGCCCGGCCGCCAGCGCATCGACCTTGTGACTGACGTTCGCAAGGTCGAACCTGGAGCCGGTGAGCGCGGGCAATGACCATCCGGGGTGAAGCGCGAAGCTCAGCATCGATTTCAGCGTCAGGCGGGGCGGAAGCGACAGGCCGTTCACCCGGTCGCGTTCGCGATTGCCGGCTACCGGGGTGTCCACGGTCAGCGCCAGCCCATGGAATCCGGCCTCCTTGCAGCGCGCTACGAATTCGTTGGTGAGTCCGCGATCCTTGAAGATGTAAATTTGAAACACCTTGGGGCCGCCAAACGCCTCCGCAAGCGCTTCGAGCCGAGTCGTCCCCAGCGTGGACAGAGAGTAGAGCAGACCGTGCTCGGCCGCCGCGCGCGCCACCGCCAGCTCGGCGTGGCCGTGGAACATGCGGGTAAGCCCGGTCGGCGCAAGCATCAAAGGCCATGCAATCCGCTCGCCAAACAATTTCGTCCCGGTCCTGATCCGCGACACGTCGTTCAACACGTCGGGCACCAACTCGTACTGCGCGAACGCCGATACGTTGCGCCTGAGCGTCACCTCGTCGTCGGCGCCGCCGTCGATATAGTCGAATATCGGGCGTGGCAGTCGTCGGCGGGCCAGCGCGCGCAAGTCGGCAATGTTATTGGCGCGCTGCAAGGCCCTCATCGCGTCGCTCCGCCTGCTTCAAGGCTTCGTCTTCCGAGATTCCGCAGATCAGAAGGCCGCTCCGAACGTGAGGCGGATCGTTCGAAGACGCGCGATAGTCGCGCGCGCGTCCAGCCCGGTGATAGGGTTCGCTCCCTCCGTGTGCGCGAACAGGATGGCCCGCTTGTCGATAATCTCCGCGCAAACACGCTCACCTCTTAGCGGTGCTGGCATAGCCTTGAACAGCCAGGTCAGGACATGTCGGCTGCGGCGGATCGCGACCTTTAATTTGGTCAGTCAGCTCACGGCCAGAAGTCGACATTTGGAGGATGTGTCGCGGAACGACGGCTTTCATTGCCCGCTTGCGGCCAAGCTAGACTTTTCGGCGCGCCAAACGGGTCCAATGCGCCGAGGCGATCACCTAGCCGATCGCCTCCAATAGTCCCTCGAACAGCCGCCGCCCGTCGGTCCGGCCATGGGCAGGCTCAATCATCCGCTCCGGGTGTGGCATCATTCCAAGCACGTTGCCGGCCTCGCTGACGATTCCGGCGATGTCGCGGGCCGAGCCGTTGCATTGGCCGGAATAGCGGAAGGCGATCCGGCCTTCGCCTTCGAGGCGGTCGAGCATGTCGGGATCGGCCTGGTAATTGCCGTCGTGATGGGCGACCGGGATGAGGATGTCCTCGCCGGCCTCGTAGCGGCTGGTGAAGGCGGTCTGGCTGTTCTCGACCTTCAAGGGCACGTCGCGGCAGACGAAATGGAGGTTGGCGTTGCGCATCAGGGCGCCGGGCAGGAGACCCGCCTCGGTGAGGATCTGGAAGCCGTTGCACACTCCGAGGACGGCGACTCCGCGCCCGGCCGCCTCGGCCACCGCCCGCATCACCGGCGAGCGGGCGGCCATCGCTCCGGACCGCAGATAGTCGCCGTAGGAGAAGCCGCCCGGGATGGCGATCAGGTCGAGGCCTTCGGGAAGCCCGGTCTCTCGGTGCCAGACCATCGCCGGCGCCTCGCCCGTCACCTGCTCGAGCGCGACCGCCATATCGCGGTCGCAATTGGAGCCCGGGAAGACGATGACGGCGCTCTTCACGCCGGGTCTCCCGCCGCCGCCTCGCGCTCGATCCGGAAGTTCTCGATGACGGTGTTGGCGAGCAGCTTGCGGCACATCGCCTCGACCTCCTCGTCGCCGACGCTCTCCGCCAGATCGAGCTCGATCAGCTTGCCGGCGCGAACGTCATGGACTCCGGCGAAGCCGAGGCCTTCGAGCGCGTGGTGGATGGCCTTGCCCTGGGGGTCGAGCACGCCGTTCTTCAAGGTGACGTAGACGCGGGTCTTCATGGCCGCCCTATGCCGCCAAAGCGGCCGCTCGCACAAGCGTTCACCGGCTGTTTACGGGCTTTTGCGAAGTTCGCCGGGCGAGAGCGGGGGGTGATGCCATGGTTGGGCTTGCGCTGGCGATGTTTCTGGGGCTGTTCGCCTTCGGGGCGCAGCTGATGGGCTGGTCGGATCCGAACGGCCAGGTCCAGCTCGGAATCTTCATGTCCTTCCTGTTCGGGATCATCTGCGGGTACAAGGTCAGGAGCTGACCGGCCGTCCCTCGCGGCGGAAGGGCCTCCGCTTGTGGCGGCCCGCCCCACGCCCTATCTTGGCCTCATGGCCGACCCTTCCGAAATCGCCCTCACTCCCGCCGCGGCGGCGCGGGTCGCCGCGATCGCCGAGCGGCAGGGCAAGCCGGCCATCCTCAGGCTCAGCGTCGAGGGCGGCGGCTGCGCCGGCTTCAGCTACCGCTTCGGCCTCGCCGAAGAGGTCGAGGCCGACGATCTCGTCGCCGGGGAGGGCGGAGTCACCCTGGTGGTCGATCCGATGACCCACGATCTGGTGAAGGGCGGCGCGGTCGATTACGTCGAGTCGCTCGGCGGCTCGGCCTTCCAGGTGAGGAACCCCAACGCGGCCTCGGGCTGCGGCTGCGGGTCGAGCTTCTCCGTCTGAGACGGGGAGAGGAAGGACGGATCCTCGCGGACCCGCCCTTCGAACCCTCCTAGAATTCGCCCGCCACGCCGACGCGCGCCGCATTGTTCTTGTGACCCGCGAAGGAGAATCCGGCGGTGACCGCAAAGGGCGCCTCGCCGCCGAGCCGGTGCATGATCGATCCGCCAAGAGCATATTCCCCGCGGAAGACGGCGCCGTTCAGCACGTAGCTGGTCCGCCCCGGAGCGGACGGCATCGGAGCGTTGCCGATCGCCACTGCCGCGGCGATCCCCTTGCGGGCGTCGCGGCGGTCGATCCGGGCGAGATCGAACAGCGCGTCCACCCGGCCGCCGAGCGCGGCCTGGGCGGCCTCGAGGCCGGCGGTGCGGGCGCCGAGCGCGGCGAGGTTGGCGAGATCGGCCGGCCCGAAAGCGGAATAGCCGAGATTGCCCGCGCTATCGCCGGTTACGAACCGGGTCACACCGGTCTGCGCCGCGCTGCTCGCCGGCGAGCCGAGGCCGGATGCGGTATAGGTCGACGCGGCGGTTCCAAGGACGACCTGGCCCGAACGCGCGGCGACGGCGCCGCTGCCGATCGCGACGCTGTTGGCGCCGGTCGCGCTCGCACCGTTGCCGATAGCGACCGAGCCGGTGCCGCCGGCGTCGCTCTCGTTGCCTATCGCGATGCCGCCCGTGGCCGTGGCCTCACTGAGCTGCCCTAGGGCGATGCCGAAGTCTCCGCTGGCCGTGGCGGCCGTCCCGAGAGCGATACCCGAGGTGCCGCTGGCCTCGGTCTCGATGCCGGCGGCGAGGGACAAATCCCCAGTGGCAAGAGCGTGCCTGCCAAAGGCGCTCGCCCCGGCTCCGGTTGCACTCGACATTTCTCCGACGGCGATGGCGAAGGTTCCCGTCGCCACTGCTATGCTGCCAACGGCTATCGCCCCTTGGCCATCCGCTCGTGCAACCTCTCCGAGCGCGGTGGAGCTCTGGCCGTTCGCGGCGGCGCCCAAGCCCACGGCCGTCGAGAGAAAGCCAGACGCGGCTGAAAACGCGCCGAAGGCGCTACTTCCGTCCGCCGCCGCCACAGCCGAGCTGCCGACGGCCGTCGAGCGAAGACCGCTGGCGGAGCTGGGATTGCCGACGGCGGTCGACTCGGTTCCCGTCGCGACCGCGCCGGTCCCGCAGGAGATACTTCCCGGAGTCTCGCCCAGGCATTCCTGGGCATGGAGCCGGGCCGGAAGAAGGGCCGTTGCCGCGAGGGTGCTCGCGAGGAGGAGGGGGCGCTTCAGGGAAGAAAATCGGTACATTTGAGGTCTCCGTATCCGCTGCGAAAGCGACACGGAGACGCTCGGCCGAACGGCCCGCCCGACGCTCCCGTGACCCCGGAAACCGTCGATAGCGACTCGCCCCCGAGTCGCTGCAAATAATAATTAAGAAAACACTCTAATAAAAGGCGCAATCAACCTGAAACTCTAGTTTCAAAGCCCTGCCGCGTGCCTGGCTTAGTCTTCGCATTGATACCAAAATGACAAATATTTTAGTCCATTTTGGAGTTATCCGCGAGCGAATGTTGCGCCGCTTTAAGATGCACCTTCGAAAGATGCGGTGGATCGACCTACCTGCCGGCTCGGCTCGCCCGGCGGAAGTCGGATGACGATCCCCGTCGTAGCCGTTAAGCGGCCTGCATGAAGATCGTCACCTACAACCTCAACGGCATCAGGGCGCGGCTGCCGCGGCTGGTCGAGTATCTCGAGGAGGAGAAGCCCGACGCGCTCTGCCTCCAGGAGATCAAATGCGCCGACGAGGCTTTCCCGATCGAGGACGTCCGGGCGGCCGGCTACGACGGGGTCTGGCACGGCCAGAAGGGCTTCAACGGAGTAGCCATCCTGACCCCGGTCGCCGCCGGCCCTCCGCAGCTTCGGCGGACCGGGCTGCCCGGCGATCCCGACGACACCCACAGCCGCTACATCGAAGCCGAAGTGGGCGGGGTGGTGATCGGCTCGATCTATCTGCCCAACGGCAATCCGGTCGGGACCGAGAAATTCGCCTACAAGCTGACCTGGATGGAGCGGCTGCGCGAGCATGCCCAGGCGCTTCTGGCCGAGGAGCGGCCGGCGGTCCTGGCCGGCGACTGGAACGTCATCCCCACCGACAGCCATGACGACGTCTTCTCGGTGCGCGCCATGCAGCACGACGCTCTGATGCAGCCCGAGAGCCGGGCCGCCTTCCGCCGGATCCTCCACTCCGGCTGGACCGACGCAATCCGGGCCCGCCATCCGGACGGCCCGGTCTACACCTTCTGGGACTATACGGCCGGCTGCTGGCAGCGCGACGCCGGCTTCCGGATCGACCACCTGCTGCTCTCGCCCCAGGCCGCCGACCGGCTGCTCGATGCCGGCGTGGACAAGGACCATCGCGGCCGCGAAAAGGCCTCGGACCACGCTCCGACCTGGGTGCGCCTGGAATAGGGACGGTCATCAGTGACTGTCCCCAATGGAAGGAATGCCGATGCAGCCTTTGACCCGCCGCCATTTCCTCGGCTCGGCCGGCGCGGTCGCCGCCCTTCAGCTGCTTCCCGGCTGCGCCCGCCCGATCCGCTCCGGCGGCGCTCTGCAGGGAACCGAGCTCGACCGAATCCTTGCGGCCATGGCCGAGTCGCTGCTCGCCGAATATCCGGAGAATGCGACGGCCCTCGGCCTCGACAAGGACGGACGGGCGGGGCTCAAGTCGAGCCTCACCGACCGGACTCTGGAAGGACGGGCGAGGCTCGCCGGCAAGGCGGCCGCCCGGCTGGGAGTGCTGAGGTCGTTCAACCCCGACCTCGAGGGCGAGGAGGCGATCAACGTTGGAGTCGCCAGGACGGCGCACGAACTGGCCGTCGAAGGCTTCCGCTTCCCTTACGGCGACGTCGTCACCCTGAACCAGCAATGGTCCTACCGAAACGCCCCCTATGTGGTGGCCCAGAATACCGGCGCCTTCGTCGAGGTGCCCGACTTCCTGGACAGCAACCACTCGGTCGCCGACGCGGCCGACGCGGAAGCCTATCTCGCCCGGCTCGAAGCCTATGCTGGGGCCCTGGACGGCGAGACCGAGCGGCTCGCCCACGACCGCGGCATCGGCGTGGTCGCACCCGATTTCCTGCTCGACAAGACCCTGAAGCAGATGAAGGGCGCCCGCGGCCAGCCGGTCGGCGAATGGGGCGTGGTGACCTCGCTGGCGCGGCGGACGACGGCGATTCCCGGCGATTGGCGCGGCCGAGCGCTCAAGCTGGCGCGCGACAAGGTCGCCCCGGCGATGGACCGCCAGATGGCGGAGCTGGCCCGGCACCGCGCCCGCGCCGACAGCCGCGCCGGGGTGTGGAAGCTTCCCGACGGCGAAGCTTATTACGCCTGGGCGCTGAGGGCGGCGACGACGAGCAGCCTCTCGCCCGCCGAAGTGCATCGGATGGGGCTCGACCAGCTCGCCGAGCTGCAGGGGCGGATGGAGCCGCTGTTGCGCGCGCAGGGGCTGACCCGGGGCACGGTCGGCGAGCGGATGACGGCGCTGGGCAAGGATCCCAGGCAGCTCTTCCCGAACACCGACGCCGGCCGGGCTCAGATCCTCGAATATCTGAACGGCCGGGTCGCCGACATCCGCACCCGGCTGCCGCGGGCCTTCGCGACCCTGGTGAAGGGCAATCTGATCATCAAAAGGGTGCCGCCGGAGATCGAGGCGGGCGCTCCGGGCGGCTATGCCGCGGCGGGGACGATCGACGGCTCGGTTCCGGGCAATTATTACATCAACCTTCGCGACACCGCGATGTGGCCGCGCTTCAGCCTCGCCACCCTCACCTATCACGAGGGCATTCCCGGCCATATCTGGCAGGGCGAATATACCTACAAGCTGCCGCTGCTCCGCTCATTGCTCGCCTTCAACGCTTATTCGGAAGGCTGGGCGCTCTACGCCGAGCAGCTCGCCGACGAGCTCGGCGCCTATGAAGGCGATCCGTTGGGTCAGCTCGGCTACCTCCAGTCCCTGTCCTTCCGCGCCTGCCGCCTCGTCGTCGACACCGGCCTCCACGCCCAGCGCTGGACCCGTTCGAGGGCGATCCAGTGGTTCGCCGAGACCAACGGCTCCACCGTCGAGGAAGTGCAGGGCGAGGTCGACCGCTATTGCGCCTGGCCCGGCCAGGCCTGTGGGTACAAGGTCGGGCATAGCGAGATCGTCCGGCTGAGGGAGAAGGCGAGGGGGGCGCTGGGCGGTCGCTTCGATCTGAGGACGTTCGACGATGCGCTGGTGCTGGGGGGGAACGTGCCGCTGACCTTGCTGGAGACTGTGATCGACCGCTACATCGCCGCAGTGCGAGGCTAGCGCCAAAACGGACCAGACGCCGCCCGCGCGCGCATTGACTCCCCTGGCCGAGGGGCAGAGTTTCTTCCCGCGGCGAGGGGGCGCGCACGGCATGGGGATCCTGGGTCCGTTGGCGGGACGGTGGCGCCGGGCGTGCGCTGGAAGCGCCGTTCGGGCCGGGCTGGCGATCGCCCTGTTGGGCTGGGCCGCGCTCGTCTCCGCCCAGGCCACGGCGCCGCGCGTGGTCACGCTCGACATAGAAACGAGCCTGGAATGGACAGCGACCGGGATCGAGGTCGGACCGGGCGATACGCTCACGATCGACGCCGAGCCGGCGCAGACCCACGGGCTCCCCCCCGTTTCCCCGGACGGGATATCCCAATCACCGACTTATTCGACCGCGCCCGTCGCGGACCTGCCCGCGCCCGACCTGCCCGTCGCCGCGCTGATCGGCAGGATTGGCGGCGGGCCGGTTTTCCTCGTCGGCAGCCATTACAACATCAAGGCGACCGACGCCGGGCCGCTCGAGCTGCGCTGGAACATCGCCCAGGCGCCGCTTCGAAATGTGGTCCTCTTCTTCCCCGCCGTCGTCCGCCACGAGCCGGCGGAAAGGGACTCCGACCCCGACGACGTCACCGGCAATGAGATCGCGACGAACGAGGTCGCGACCGGCAATCTCATCGCCGAGGATCGTCCGGTGGAAACGGTCGGCGCTTCACCCCCGTCGCGAAGGAAGAAGGCGGCGAACCCGCCCGCCGCGACAGACGTGGATAGCGCCTCGGGGATGGCGTGGCTATTGCCCGGCCTTGGCCTTCTTCTACTGGCCGCCGTGGCCGCGGCCCTGACATTCCGGCGGGTGAGCCGCGCTCGGGCGGTCGAGCGCACCCGCGCGATGGTGGGCGTATCGCCTTCGCTCGATCTGGCGGAGGGAAGCTGCCGGGGCGATGACCTGCCCGCCGAGGGCCCCGCCGCATCGCTTCGGGCGCGGCTCGAGCCGGGTCGCGCGCACATGGAGGAAGGGAACGGGCATGGATGAGGGATCGGGGCTCAGGGTGGGCGACCTTCTGCCCGAGCGGTTCGACGGTCTGGAAGAGCAGGTCAAGGCGCAGCTGACGGCGGATCCGGAGGCCGGCAAAAGCAAGCTCGCCTGGGACCTGATCGGCTCCGAGGTGGAAGGCGCCCTGCGCTCGGTGCTCGACTGCGACCTGATCGAGACCCTGGCCAAGGCCTGGACGACGGCTCGGGCCCTCCAGGATTATGCCGATCCGGCCCGGCATCCGCCGGGCGAAATGGCGGTGGTCCATCTCGGCGAGCGCGAGGTCGAGCGCGAGCTTCACCCGGTGGTGGCGGTGACCATCGGCCAGTGCGAATGCATGGAGCTTCGCTTCACCCTCTGCCTCGCCGCGACGTTCAGCGGCCTGGCGCTGTCGATCCGGGCCCCTTACATCACCGGCGGCTCGGCCGGCGACCTCAAGGTCAGCGCCCAGCTCAAATATGGCGAGGTGAAGCTGCACAAGGCGCAGGAATCGCGCAAGATCGAGCTGCCGGGGCGCTTCGTCCTCGCCGCGCCCCTCGAGATTCCGCGCAAGGCGTAGGCACCCAATCCGTCATTCCGAGGAGCGAAGCGACGAAGCAATCCAGTGGGCCTCCGAGGTCGCACTGGATTGCTTCGCTTCGCTCGCAAGGACAATGCAGTGACTAGCGGATCGCGCTCAGCTCGATGCCTTTCGTCTCGCGCGCGAGCAGGGCGCTGACTCCGCTGACGAAGCACGCCACTGCGACATAGATCGCCACGGGGACGGCGGATCCATATTCCTTGTACAGCCACAAAGCGATGATCGGGGCGAGGGAGCCGGCGAGGATCGAGGTGAGCTGGTAGGCGATGGAGACTCCCGAATAGCGGATCCGGGTCGGGAACAATTCGGTGATGAAGGCGGCCTGCGGCCCGTACATGGCGCTGTGAAGGACGAGGCCGGTGACCAGGGCGAGGACGATCAGCCGGGGATCGCCGCTGGCGAGCATCGGGAAGAAGGCGAAGACGAAGGCGGCGAGGCCGAGCCCGCCGAAGGCGTAGACCGGGCGCCGGCCGATCCGGTCCGACAGCCGGGCGAAGAGGGGGATGGCGAAGAACTGGACGGCGGCGCCGATCAGCAGCGCCTCGAGCGCCAGGCTCCGGCTCTCCGCGGCGACGTCGACGAGGAAGGTCAGCGAGAAGACGGTGAGGATGTAATAAGAGATGTTCTCGCCGACCCTGAGGCCGGCGCCGAGCACGATCGCGCGGGGCCGCTCGCGAAGGACGTCCATCGCCGGCAGCTTCGGAGGGGCCTCGGCCTCCTCCAGCGCCTTCTCGAACATCGGGCTCTCCTCGACCCGGTGGCGGATGTACCAGCCGACCGCGACCAGGATTGCGGAGAGGAGGAAGGGGATCCGCCAGCCCCAGGCGAGGAACTCGGCCTCGCTCTGGACCCCCGCGATCAGCGCCAGCACGCCGGCTGAGAGCAGGCTGCCCGCGGCGACCCCGGCCTGCGGCCAGCTCGCCCAGAAGCCGCGGCGGGCGCTGTCGCCATGCTCGGCCGCCATCAGCACGGCGCCGCCCCATTCGCCGCCGACCGCGAAGCCCTGCACCAGCCGAAGGGCGATGAGCCCGGCGGGCGCCCAGACTCCGATCTGCGCGTAGGTCGGCAGGAGGCCGATCAGGACCGTGGCGACGCCCATCAGGATCAGGCTCAGCATGAGCAGGCGCTTGCGGCCGATCCGGTCGCCATAATGGCCGAAGACGATCCCGCCGAGCGGCCGCGCGACGAAGCCGACGGCATAGGTTGCGAAGGCGAGCAGGGTCCCGACGAAGGGATCGTAGGAGGGAAAGAAGAGCTTGTTGAAGACCAAAGCGGCGGCGGAGCCGTAGAGGAAGAAATCATACCATTCGATGGTGGTGCCGATCATGCTCGCCGCGACGACCCGGCGGAGCCTCCCCGGCTGCCATTCCTCCCGACCCTGCTGTCTCGCCATATCGCCTCCTCGCCTCGAGCCGCTTTAGCCGGCCCTTGCCGGGCGGGAAAGCCGGGCGTAGCGGCGGGCGATGCGCTTCCTCCTCCCCCTCGCCCTGCTCTTCGCCGGCGCCTGCGCCACCACTCCCTCGCAGGACAGCGAGCTCGCCCGCTGGCGGGCGCAGTCGGAGAGGGTGACGATCGCCCGGGACGATTGGGGGATCGCCCATGTCCGCGGGAAGAGCGACGCGGACGCCGTCTTCGGGATGATCTACGCCCAGGCCGAGGATGACTTCAACCGGGTCGAGACCAACTACCTCATTGCGCTCGGCCGAACCGCCGAGGCGGAAGGGGAGAAAGCGATCTGGGCGGACCTGCGCGCCAGGCTTTATATGGATCCGGACGATTTGAGAGCCCGCTATGCGGCGAGCCCGGCCTGGCTCAAGCGGCTGATGGACTCCTGGGCGGACGGCCTGAATTACTATCTGGCCACCCATCCCGAGGTCCGGCCGCGCTCGATCAACCGCTTCGAGCCGTGGATGGCGCTCAGCTTCACCGAGGGCAGCATCGGCGGCGACATCGAGCGGATCGACCTGGAGGATCTGGAAGCCTTCTACACTAGCTCGTCATCCCAGCGCAGGCTGGGCTCCCAGGGAGCGAAAGGCGTCGAGCTCTTCACCCCCCGGGGCCCCAGCCTTCGCTGGGGCGACGGTAGCGACAACGAGCCCCGCGGCTCCAACGGTTTCGCCATCGCCCCGTCCAACAGCGCCGACGGGCACGCCATGCTTCTGATCAACCCGCACACCAGCTTCTTCTTCCGATCCGAGCTGCAGGTGGCGAGCGACGAGGGGCTGAACGCCTATGGCGCCGCCACCTGGGGGCAGTTCTTCATCTACCAGGGCTTCAACGATCGCGCCGGCTGGATGCACACGTCGAGCGGAGTCGACGTCGTCGACGAGTTCCTCGAGACAGTGGAGCAGAAGGAGGGCACGCTCTTCTACCGTTACGGCAACGAATTGCGGCCGGTCGAAACCCAGATCGTCTCGGTCGCCTACCGCCGGGCCGACGGCAGCATGGCCAGCCGAAGCTTCGAGACCTATCGCACCCATCATGGCCCGATCGTGCGCGAGGCGGGCGGCAAATGGGTCGCCTTCGCGATGATGCACAAGCCCGTCGAGGCGCTGCAGCAAAGCTTCCTTCGCACCAAGGCGCGCGACCATGACGACTTCCTCAAGGTGGCGGAGCTGAAGGCGAACTCGTCCAACAACACCCTGTTCGCCGACGCCGAGGGGAATATCGCCTACCATCATCCCCACTTCATCCCGGTGCGCGACGACCGCTTCGACTATACGGGGCCGGTGGACGGCAGCGATCCGCGGACCGACTGGCGCGGACTCCATGCTCTGTCGGAAGCGCCGCGGGTGCTCAATCCGCCCACCGGCTGGATCCAGAACACCAACAACTGGCCCTATTCGGCCGCCGGGCCCTACAGCCCCAGGCAAGGCGACTTCCCGCGCTACATGGACACGTTCGGCGAAACTCCGCGCGGGCTTCAGGCGGTGCGGGTGCTGCAGCAGAAAAGGCGACTCACCCTGGAAGGCCTGCGCGACGTGGCCTACGATCCCTATCAGACCGCCTTCGCCCGGCTGATACCGGGCCTGATCGCGGCCTGGGACAAGGCGCCCGCCTCGGACCCGCTCAAGGGTCGCCTGAGGGGCCAGATCGCGTCGCTGAGGGGTTGGGATTATCGCTGGAGCGGCGGGTCGGTGCCGACCACGCTCGCCATGTTCTGGGGCGAGCATTTGTGGGCCGACGTCCGCAAGGACGGGCAGGCGCCGATGGTGCCGATCGACCTCATCGAGGCGCTTCCGGCGAGGCGGAAGCTCGAGGCGCTGGCCTCGGTGTCGGAACGGTTGCAACACGATTTCGGCCGGTGGAACACGCCCTGGGGAGAAGTGAACCGCTTCCAGCGCCTCACCGGGGATATCGACCATCCTTTCTCGGACTCGGGGCCGAGCATCCCGGTCGGCTTCACCTCCGGCCGCTGGGGCTCGCTCGCCTCGTTCGGAGCGGCGCCGCGGGACGGCTCGAAGCGCTGGTACGGGACCAGCGGCAACAGCTTCGTCGCGGTGGTCGAGTTCGGCCCCCGGGTGCGGGCGCGGGCGGTGACGGCGGGCGGCGAGAGCGGCCGTCCCGCATCGCCGCATTTCAACGACCAGGCGGAGCGCTACGCCAAGGGCGACCTGCGCGAGGTCTATTTCTATCCCGACCAGCTAGAGGGGCACACCGAGCGGGTGTACCGGCCGGGGGAATAGCCGTCATTGCGAGGAGCGCAGCGACGAAGCAATCCAGAGGGCGTCCGGGGCCGCGCTGGATTGCTTCGCTTCGCTCGCAATGACGGCTAGCCCGCAAATTCGTCCGCGGCCCGGATCAGCCCGTCCAGCACCTCCGGCTCGTTGAACAGGTGCCCGCCGTGGACGATCTCGAGCCTCGCCTCGGGCCAGGCCTCGTGCAGGTCCCAGGCGGCGGCGGGCGGGGTGCACATGTCGTAGCGGCCCTGGACGATCACCGCCGGGATGGACTTCAGCCGGCCCGCCTGGGCGATCAGCTGGCCCTCCTCCAGCCAGCCGCGATTGACCATGTAATGATTCTCGATCCGGGCGATGGCGACGGCGAAATCGTCGCTGGTGTGCTGGGCGATCGTCGCCGGGCTGGGCAGGAGGGTGACGGTCTCCGCCTCCCACTGGCTCCAGGCCTTGGCGGCGGCGAGCCGGACCGCCGGGTCGGGATCGGTGAGCCGGCGCTGGTAGGCCGCGACCAGATCGCCGCGCTCGACCTCGGGTATCGGCGCCAGGAAGTCCCGCCACTTGTCCGGATAGACCTCGGAAGCGCCGTAGCGGTAGAGCCAGTCCAGCTCATTCTGCCGAAAGGTGAAGATGCCGCGCAGGACCAGCTCGGTGACCCGCTCCGGATGGGTTTCGGCATAGGCCAGAGCGAGGGTCGAGCCCCAGGAGCCGCCGAACACCATCCAGCTTTCGTGCCCGGCCTGCCCGCGCAGCCGCTCGAGGTCGTCGACCAGATGCCAGGTGGTGTTGGCCTCGAGGCTGGCATGGGGCGTCGAGCGGCCGCAGCCGCGCTGGTCGAAGAGGAATATGTCGTAGCGCTCCGGGTCGAACTGACGGCGGTGATCGGGGCTGCAGCCGGCGCCCGGGCCGCCGTGGAGGAAGACGACCGGCTTGGCGCCGGGAGTGCCGCAGCGCTCCCAATAGAGGCTGTGGCCGTCGCCGACGTCGAGGTGGCCGGTCTCGTATGGCTCGATCGGCGGGTAGAGGGTGCGGCGTTCGGGCATCAAGCGTCTCCTCAGTCCTCACCCCGGACTTGATCCGGGGTCCATGAACACTGCCGCACGAGATTCGACACCTTCCGTGTTCATGGATGCCGGATCAAGTCCGGCATGACGGTTCTCAAAAGCTCATCTCGTCATAGATCCGGCTGACGTCGCCCTGCCACTCGCCGCGATAGCGTTCGAGCAGCATCTCGGCCGGAGTGGTGCCGCGGGCGACGATCTCGCGCAGGGGGTCGAGGAAGCCGCTTTCGCTGTCGCCGGCGCCGTTGAGCCTGGCGCGCGCCTTGAGCCCTCCCTCGGCGATGGCGAGCACCCGCTCGCCGAGATCGCGAAGGCTCTCGCCGCTCGGGGTGCGGGCGGCGAGGCCGAGCTTCGGCACCTCGTCGCGAAGCCGCTGGCGCTCGTCCAGCGACCAGCCCTTGACCTCGTCCCAGGCGGCGTCGAGCGCGGTCCGGTCGTAGAGCAGGCCGACCCACAAAGCGGGGAGGGCGCAGATCTTGCTCCAGCGGCCGCCGTCGGCGCCGCGCATCTCGAGGAAGCTCTTGAGCCGGACCTCGGGGAAGGCGGTAGACAGATGGTCGGTCCAGTCCGACAGGCGCGGCTTCTCGCCCGGCAAGGCGCTGAGCTCGCCCTTGAGGAAGTCGCGGAAGCTGAGGCCGGCGGCGTCGATGTAGCGGCCGTCGCGGTAGACGAAGTACATCGGCACATCGAGCGCATAGTCGACATAGCGATCGTAGCCGAAGCCGTCCTCGAAGACGAAGGGAAGCATCCCGGTCCGGTGCGGATCGGTATCGGACCAGATATGGCTTCGGAAGGAAAGGAAGCCGTTGGGCTTGCCCTCGGTGAAGGGCGAGTTGGCGAAGAGCGCGGTGGCGAGCGGCTGGAGGGCCAGGCCGACCCGAAACTTCTGCGCCATATCGGCTTCAGAACTATAGTCTAGATTAACCTGTATGGTACAAGTTCGCAACATCATGTCGAGCCCGAGGCTTCCGACCCGGGGCATGTGGCGGAGCATGATCGCGTAGCGGCCCTTGGGCATCCGCGGCAGCTCGGCGCGGCTCTTGTCGGGCCACATGCCGAGGCCGAGGAAGCCGAGGCCGAGCTTGTCGCCCACTTTCTTGACCTGGTCGAGATGGCGGCCCGCTTCGGCGCAGGTCTGGTGGAGGTTCTCGAGCGCCGCTCCGGAAAGCTCGAGCTGGCCGGCCGGCTCGAGGCTGACGTTGCCGTCCTTGCCCGACAGGGCGATGACGTTGCCGCCCTCCTCGACCGGTTCCCAGCCATAGTCGGTCAGGGCCTCGAGCAGGTCGCGGATCCCGCCCGGCTCGTCGTAGGAGGGGGCGCGGTGGTCGACCCGGCGGTAGACGAACTTCTCGTGCTCGGTGCCGATCCGCCAGCCGCTTTCCGGCTTCTCGCCGCGTACGAACGGGGCGAGCAAATCGTCCCGGCTCTCGATCGGCGGATCAACGCGCGCAGTTTCGGTCCGGGTCGTCATCGCCGCCCTCTAGCTCCGGCCGCGAAATCCCGCCAGCCTCATTGCGTTGCCGAACGAAACCAGAATGGATCAAATCGTCATTCCGGCGAAAGCCGGAATCTATGAACACGGGCGCCGGGCGTTCGCCGGCGGCGGTGTTCATGGATCCCGGGTCAAGCCCGGGATGACGAATTCCAGTCGCCTGACGAGCGCATCCACAGGGCGACGGCTGCCAGCGCCGCGGTGTCGGCGCGCAGGATTCGGGGGCCGAGGCCTATTGGCCGGGCCTGAGGCAGAGCCCGGATCGCTGCCCGCTCCTCGTCGGTGAAACCGCCTTCGGGGCCGATCAGGATGGCCGCCGGGCCCGGCTCGGCAACCATCGGTCCGCCGCCCGATTCGTCGGCGAAGAGCAGGCTCCGCTCCTCCGGCCAGGCCGCGAGCAGGGCGCCGAGCTTCTTCGGCTCGGCGAGCTCGGTGAGCGCGGTCCGCTCGCATTGCTCGGCCGCTTCGACGATATGGGCGCGAAGGCGGTCGAGGTTGAGGCGGTCGACCACGGTCCGGCGGGTGATGACCGGGACGAGTCGGGCGACTCCCAATTCGGTCGCTTTCTCGACCAGCCAGTCGATCCGGCCGCGCTTGATCGGCGCGAAGAGGAGCCAGAGGTCGGGCACCGGCTCGCGCTCCCGCAGATGCCGGGTGATAACGAGGGTGACGCGCTTCTTGCCCGCCTCGGCGATCTCGGCCAGCCATTCGCCGGTCCGGTCGTCGAACAGCTTGACCTGGGCGCCGGGGCCGAGGCGGAGGACGTTGCCGAGATAATTGGCGGGAGGGCCTTCGAGCGTGAGGGCGGCGCCGTCCGTCAGCGTCTGAGCCACGAACAGGCGGGGAAGGCTCGCCGGCGGCCAGGCAGGGGTTGCAGGCACGCGTTGTTGACCTCCATTCCGTTCGGGCTGAGCCTGTCGAAGCCCGTTCCTTCTTCCGGGGCAAGAAAAGAATGGCCTTCGACAAGCTCAGGTCGAACGGTATGGGTTTGACATGGCAGCCACTCCCGAGAACGAGATCGTCCCGGACAGCGAGCGCCGCGGCCTGATCGGCGCCCTGCCGCACCCGCTCCGGCCCTATGCGTCGCTGGTTCGGCTCGATCGGCCGATCGGGTCGTGGCTGCTCTTCTGGCCCTGCGCGTGGGGCGTGGCGCTGGCCGGCATGGGGCCGCACGGCCCTGTCCTGATCGCGTGGCTGGCGCTCGGCGCCTTCGCGATGCGGAGCGCCGGCTGCGTCTGGAACGACATCGTCGATCGCGACCTCGATTCCCGGGTCGAGCGCACCCGCCTCAGGCCGCTGGCCAGCGGCCGAGCGAGCCTGGCGGGGGCCTGGACCCTGCTCGCGGGGCTCTGCCTGATCGGCCTCGTCGTTCTGCTCCAGCTGGGGCGGACGGCGCAGCTGGCGGCGCTCGCCAGCCTGGCGCCGGTGGCCGCCTATCCCTTCATGAAGCGGATCACCTGGTGGCCCCAGGCCTGGCTCGGCCTGGTCTTCTCCTGGGGGGCGCTGGTCGGCTGGCCGGCCGTTCGTGGCGAGCTCGACCTTGCCGCCTTCATCCTCTGGGCGGGGTCGGTCTTCTGGGTCGTCGGCTACGACACGATCTACGCTTTGCAGGATCGCGAGGACGATGCCCTGGTCGGGGTCAAATCCTCGGCGCTGGCGCTGGGCCGGCACGCTCGGACGGGGGTGGCGATCTGCTACGCGATCGCTCTGGCGCTCTGGGCCTTGGCGCTTTGGCGGGTTCGGCCGGACGGGCTCGCCCTGGTCGCCCTGCTGCCGATGGCCGGGCACCTCGGCTGGCAGGCGGCCAGGCTGCGCCCGGACGACGGCGGCGATGCGCTGGCCAGGTTCCGGTCCAACCGCATGGCCGGCTTCATCCTCTTCCTCGCCTGCCTGGTCGTCGGCACCTCCTAGATTTCGGCGGTCATCCACCCTAGTTGGTATTGATGCTGAGTATCAAAGAAGCCGAGGCGCGCGCCGCCGCGCTGATCGAGCGTGCCTCGCGGGCCGGAGCCGACGCCGCCGACGCTTTCTATTACGCCAACGCCTCGACGTCGGTGCAGGTCCGGCTCGGCGAGCTGGAGGACGTCGCCCGCAACGAGGCGGAAACCATCGCCCTTCGGCTTTTCGTCGGGAGCCGCTCGGCGAGCGTTTCCTCCTCCGATCTTGCCGAGGAAGCCCTGGCCGCGCTCGTCGAGCGAGCCATGGCCATGGCCCGCGAGGCTCCCGAAGATCCCTGGTCCGGCCTCGCTCCCGAGGAGCGGTTGATTCGGGAGCCCGGCCCCGACGTCGACGGCGACGACGGCGGCGATCCCTCGCCGCTCGAGCTCAAGCGCCGATCGCTGGAGATCGAGGAAGCCGGACGAGGCGTCGAGGGGATCACCAACAGCGAGGGCGCGGGAGTGAGCGCGAGCCGAAGCCTCTTCGCCCTCGCCACCAGCCACGGCTTCTGCCGCGGCTATTCGACCAGCGGCTATTCGTCCTCGGCCAGCCTGATCGCCGGCGAGGGCAGCGAGATGCAGCGCGACTATGCCTATCACAGCGTCCGCCATTATGCCGAGCTCGACGATCCGGAGACTCTCGGCCGCCGCGCCGGGGAGCGCGCCGTCGCCCGGCTGCGGCCGGCCAAGCTGCCGAGCGGGACGATGCCGGTGCTGTTCGACCCGCGCGTCGGCAACACCCTGCTCGGCCATTTGATGAGTGCGATCAGCGGACCTTCGATCACCCGCCGGACCAGCTTCCTGCTCGACAAGGAAGGGGAGCGCCTGTTCGGCGGCGAGGTCACGATCCGCGACGACCCGCACCGGCCCCGCGGCCTGCGCTCCAAGCCGTTCGACGGCGAGGGGCTGCCGACCCGGCCGACCAATGTCATCGATTCGGGTCGGCTCACCGGCTGGCTGCTCGACAGTGCCTCGGCCCGCCAGCTCGGGCGGGCGCCGACCGGCCATGCCGTGCGCAGCTCCGGCGGCGCTCCGAGCGTCGGGGTCACCAACGTCCATATGGAGCCGGGGCGGCTGACGGCCGAGCAGCTGATCGGCGAGGTCGAGCGCGGGGTCTATGTCACCCAGCTGATCGGCCAGGGGGTCAATCCGGTCACCGGCGACTACAGCCGCGGCGCCGGAGGCTTCATCATCGAGCAGGGCCGGCTGGGTCCGCCGGTCGCCGAGATCACCATCGCCGGCAATCTGCTCGACATGTACGCAAGGATCGTTCCCGCCGACGACCTCCAGTTCCGCTACACCGCCAATGTCCCGACCCTTCGCATCGACGGGATGACGGTGGCCGGTGCTTGAGGCCGTCTCCGCGATCGTTCGCGAGGCCGGGGCGATCGCCGCCGGCCGCTGCGGCGGCGATTTCGAGCGGTGGGAGAAAGCGCCCGGCAACCCCGTCTGCGCCATCGACCTGGAGGTCGACGCCTTCCTTCGCGAGCGGCTGACCGCGCTCGATCCGGAGGCGGGCTGGCTGTCGGAGGAGACGCTCGACGTCTCCGACCGGATCGAGCGGAAGCGGCTCTGGGTGGTCGACCCGATCGACGGCACCCGCGACTATCTGCGCGGCCGCCCGGGCTGGTGCGTGTCGGTGGCCCTGGTCGAGGACCGGGTGCCGCTGATCGGGGTGCTCGACGCTCCGGCGCGGGGCGAGCATTGGACGGCCGGGAAGGGCGGCGGCGCCCGGCGCAACGGCGAGCGGCTGAAGGTCAGCGGGCGGCGGGAGCTGGCCGGCGCTCGGGTGCCGGCGGACCAATTGCCCGAGCCCGACCGGGACCTAATCGCCGTCGCCAAGCCCAATTCGATCGCGCTTCGGATCGCGCTGGTCGCGGCGGGCGAGGCGGACCTCGTCGCGACCCTCAGATGGGGCTTCGAGTGGGACATCGCGGCCGCCGCTTTGATCGCCGCCGAAGCGGGGGCGACGGTGAGCGGAGCGCTCGGCCAGCCGCTCGCCTTCAACACCGCCCGAGGCGAGGCGTTCGGAGTCCTCGTCGCGACCCCCGCCATCCATGCCGCCGCCGTTGAGAGGCTTCGGGAACGGGCGATGGATCTGGTTTGACGTCATCCCGGGCGGACGTTCTGGTCGCAGCTCCCGGCCATTTCGCCGCACCGGTTTCTGTTCCGACCGCGCACCTGCTATGAAGACGCGAGGAGAATCGTGATGAAGCTTCGGCTGCTCGTTTTACCCGCCGCCGCCGCCGTGGGCGGGCTCGCGCCGGTCAGCGGCCAGGAGCCGCCGCCGACGCCGCCGACTGTGCTGGATGAAACGGGAACCGTTCTCGGCACCGAAGAGGACCGCTGGGCGCGGATGACGGTGCCGGTCACGATCGGCAAGAGCGGCCCCTACGCCTTCGTCGTCGATACCGGCGCCGAGCGGACGTCGATCGCCCAGGAATTGGCGCGCGAACTCCGGCTCGGCCTCGGCAACCGCGCCCGGCTGCACAGCATGACCGAGGTCAGCCAGATCCAGACCGTCCTCATCCCGGCGCTGGAAGTGGGCGGCAGGAGCGTTCGCGACATCCATGCCCCGGCCCTTCAGCGACGCAACATCGGCGCCGAGGGGATATTGGGGGTGGATTCGCTTCAGTCGCAGCGGGTCTCCTTCGATTTCATCCGTCAGCAGATGACGGTCACCAACAGCAGCCGGCGCGAGGAGCATTGGCCGGCCGACACGATCGTCGTCACCGCCCGCAACCGGCTCGGCCATCTCGTTCTGGTGGACGCGTCGGTCGAGGGGCAGAAGGTCTGGGTGATCCTCGATACGGGCGCCCAGACGACCGTCGCCAACAACGTGCTGCGACGCAAGCTGGAGCAAAAGGGACGGCTTCGGGCGACCTATCCGATCATGCTGCAGAGCGTCACCGGCGGCCAGATGGCGGCCGACCAGACGGTGGTGAAGAGAATCCGCCTCGGCGGCATCGACATCAACGACATGCCGGTCGCCTTCGCCGACGTTCATCCGTTCGCCAAGCTCGGCCTGACCGGGAAGCCGGCCTTGCTCCTTGGGATGGACGCCCTGCGCCTGTTCGAACGGGTCTCGGTCGACTTCCCGAACCGGCGCGTACGTCTGCTGGGCGGATCCAGGTCGGAGCTCCAAGGGGCCCGGTTGGCGGCGAGGCGGACCCTCATCCCGGCGAAAGCCGCCTTAGGCCATTAAGGTACGATCTTTCTCCACCAGGTCCCCTTAGCTCACCCGAGGCACCCGCAGCCGAGGGATGTCGATCTTCGGACAGCGGTTCATCACCACCTTGAGGCCGGCGGCTTCGGCCCGGGCGGCCGCCTCCTCGTTGATCACTCCGATCTGCAGCCAGACCGACTTGGCGCCGGCCGCGATCGCCTCGTCGACCGCCTCGCCCGCGGCCTGCGGACGGCGGAAGATGTCGACCATGTCGATCGGCTCCCCGATCTGGGAAAGCTCGCGCCAGACATATTCGCCATGGACATGCTCGCCGGTGATCTGCGGGTTCACCGGCAGGACCCGATAGCCCCAGTCCTGGAGGAACTTCATGACTCCGTAGCTCGGCCGGTCGGGCCGGTCGGACGCACCGATCATGGCGATCGTGCGGGTCGAGGCGAGGAGGTCGTACAGGTCTTCGTCGCGGGTGAGGGGCATGGCGTTCCGTCACCCCAGCGCAGGCTGGGGTCCCAGGGAGTGAAAGGCGCCGGCGTTCTTCACTCGCCGGGGCCCCAGCCTTCGCTGGGGCGACGAGTCAACTCGCCTCGCCGCAATCTGCTCCATTCGTCGTGTGGATGGGAGAGATGTTCTGCTCAGTCGGAGTTGCTGGTGTTGCGAAGGCTCAGAAGGCCGTAGGTCAGGCCAGTCACGCCAATGAAGAGGAGAACGAGGCAGCAGCCGTCCATCAAGTTTTCATGACAGATGATTTAGTATATATCAATTTTCGCTAAACGATGAACAAGGCCTCGGTAAGCCGCGCCGCGATGGCCGCGAACGCGTCGGCTTCCGGCCCCTCGCCCGCGGCCGGCGGCACGCCCGCGTCGGAATCGCGTCGGATCGAGAGGGTGAGCGGGATCCGGCCGAGGAAGGGGATCGACATCACCTTCGCCGCCGCCTCCGCGCCGCCGGCGCCGAACGGGTCGGAGACCTCGCCGCAATGGGGGCAGGCGTAGCCGGACATGTTCTCGACGAGGCCGAGCAGAGGCACGTCCATCTTGCGGAACAGGTCGATGGCCCGGGTGGCGTCGATCAGGGCGAGATCCTGCGGGGTCGAGACGATCACCGCCCCGGCCGGCTTCCATTTCTGGATGAGTGACATCTGGATGTCGCCGGTGCCGGGCGGCAGGTCGACGATCATCAGCTCGCGATCGTCCCAATCGCCTTCCATCAGCTGGCCGAGCGCGCTGGCGATCATCGGGCCGCGCCAGGCCAGAGCGGTGCCGGGCTCGACCAGCTGGCCGATCGACAGCATCTTCACCCCATAGGCGTCGACCGGGACGATCCGTTTCTCGTTGAGCTCGGGACGGTCCGAATTGCCCATGATGCGGGGCAAAGACGGTCCGTAGATGTCGGCGTCGACCAGGCCGACCTTGCGGCCGGCGCGGGCGAGGGCGACGGCGAGGTTGGCCGCCACCGTCGACTTGCCGACCCCGCCCTTGCCGCTGCCGACCGCGATTATGGTGCGCTGGACCTTGTCCGCCGTCATCGCGATCCGGACGTCGCGGACCCCCCGGACCCCGATCAGAGCGGCGCGGATCCGGCGCTCGAGGGCGGCTCGCTCGTCGGAGGAAAGGCCGCCGACATCGAGCACCAGGCTTGCCACGCCCTCCTTCAGCCGCGGCGCGGCGATTCGGCCCTGAGCCTCGGTCACCGAGGCCAGGGCGGCACTTAGGAGGTCCGTCTCGTCGCTCATGGGCCGCAGATAGGGGGTGGAGGGCGGCTTGCCACTGTTTTTCCGCCCGACCGCTACCTATAAAGGCGTATGGCAAGATTTTTCGGGTGGGGCGCGCGTCTCGGCGCCGTGTTGAATGAGAACCGCGGCGGACCCTGGGGCCCCTCGGGCGACGGCGGTTCCGGCGGCGACGGCGGCGGCGGCGGGCCGCGCAATCCCTGGGGGCAGCCGCCGCGCAAGCGCCGGACCCCCGGCGCCGGCGGCAATGTCGGCTCGATCGACGATTTCCTGAGGCGCAGCCGCGAGAAGTTCGGCGGCCGCTTCCCGCATCAGGAGGGGCGGCCCTATTGGCTCTACGGCCTCGGCGTGTTCCTGCTCTTGTGGCTGGTCTTCACCTGCTTCCACCTCGTCGGCCCGCAGGAACGCGGAGTAGTCACCCTGTT
Source organism: Allosphingosinicella sp. (assembly GCA_035719905.1). GTDB lineage: Bacteria > Pseudomonadota > Alphaproteobacteria > Sphingomonadales > Sphingomonadaceae > Allosphingosinicella. Next base: position 97,280 of record DASTFN010000023.1, on the reverse strand, counting down.
CGGCAAGTACAGCCGGACGGTGGGCAGCGGCATCGCCATGACCCTGCCGCTGCCGATCGAGCGGCTGCAGAAGGTCGACGTCGGCCAGATCCGGACGCGCGACATCGGCTCCCCGGACGCCTCGCAGGAGAATCTCATCCTCACCGGAGACCAGAACATCATCGACGTCGCTTATTCGGTGCGCTGGACGATCCGCGATCCGCAGCTCTACCTGTTCCAGATCAACGATCCGGAATCGACGATCGGCGAGGTCGCCGAGAGCTCGATGAGGGCCGTCCTTGCCACCGTCTCGCTCGACGATGCGATCGGCGCCGGCCGAAGCGACATCGAATCGCGGGTGAGCCTGGTGATGCAGCAGGTGCTCGACCGCTACGGCGCCGGAGTCAGGATCGAGGGCATCGCGATCAAGCAGTCGGATCCGCCGGCGACGGTCAACAACGCCTTCAAGGAAGTGTCGGCGGCGCAGCAGGAAGCCCAGTCCTACATCAACCAGGCACGCGCCTACGCACAGCAGCAGACCGCCCGGGCGCAGGGCGACGCCGCCTCCTTCGACAAGGTCTATGCCCAGTACAAGCTGGCGCCGGAAGTGACCCGGCGCCGAATGTATTACGAGACGATGGAGCGGGTCCTCTCCAAGGTCGACAAGACCGTGGTCGAGGCCAACGGCGTAACCCCCTATCTGCCGCTGCCCCAGGTTCAGCGCCAGGCCCAGGAAGGAGCGGCGCGATGAGCCCGGCGCTTCGCAACCCCATCGTCATCGCCTTCATCGCGATCGCCCTGCTCGTCATCGCCGGCGCCACCTTCGCGACCGTGCCCGAGACGAAGCAGGCGGTGATCGTCCGGTTCGGCAGCCCCAAGAAGGTGATCAACGCCTATCGCCCGAATGAGGAATTCGGAAGCACGGGCGCGGGTCTGATTGCCCGCTGGCCATTCGTCGACAATATCGTCTGGATCGACAAGCGTATCCTCAGCGTCAAGATGGATCGCCAGCAGGTGCTCTCGACCGACCAGCTGCGGCTCCAGGTCGACGCGTTCGCGCGTTACCGGATCGTCGATCCCCTGCAGATGTACGTCTCGGCCCGGACCGAGGAGCGGGTCAGCGACCAGCTCAAGCCGATCCTCGGCTCGGCGATCCGCAACGAGCTCGGCAAGCGGCAGTTCGCCGCCCTGCTGAGCCCGGAGCGAGGGCAGCTGATGGCGAACATCAAGCGGGCGCTCGACCGGGTGGCTCGCCAATATGGCGCTGAAATCGTCGACGTCCGGATCAAGCGCGCCGACCTTCCCGAAGGCACGCCGCTCGATTCGGCTTATGAGCGGATGCGCACCGCCCGCCAGCAGGAGGCCGGAGCGATCCGGGCCCAGGGCTATAAGCAGGCGCAGATCATCAGGGCGGACGCCGACGCCGAAGCCGCGAAGACCTATGCGGAAGCCTATGGCAAGGATCCGGATTTCTACGCTTTCTATCGGGCCATGCAGAGCTACGAGACGACCTTCGCTACCGGTCCGAACCAAGGCCGCTCGAGCATCATCATGTCGCCCGACAATCAGTATCTGCAGGAGTTCAAGGGCAAGAACCGATAGTGGCCGTCATTGCGAGCGAAGCGAAGCAATCCAGCTCGGCGCCCGGACTGGCGCCGAATCCGGATTGCCGCGTCGCTCCGCTCCTCGCAATGACGATTACCTATTCAATTCCGGTTCAGCGGCACCAAGTACACGTGTAATCGAGCGGGACAGGTCCGGACCTGCCCGACCGGGTCGAAGCAAATGAGGAGATTGCAATCGTGCGTTACGTCTACGGCATCTCGGCCGCCATTCTCCTGGGCGGAGCCGCCGCCACGCTGACGGTGGGGCCCGTCGGTGCCCAGACCGCCCAGAACGATCCCGGCACCATGGCCTCGGCCGCCCCGCGCGCGGGCGCGCCGATGAGCTTCGCCGACCTCGCCGCCCGGCTTCAGCCGGCGGTGGTCAACATCTCGACCAAGCAGTCGCTCCAGGTCAGCCGCAGCCGCCAGGTTCCTCCCGGCTTCGAGGATTTCTTCCGCCAGTTCGGAGTGCCCGTCCCCGACGGCGGCGACGATGCCCCGATCACCCAGCGCGGAGGCTCGCTCGGCTCCGGCTTCATCATCTCCGCCGACGGCTATGTCGTCACCAACAACCACGTCGTCTCGCCGGCCCGCACCGGCGCCACCGTCGAGCAGATCACCGTGACCCTGTCGGATCGCCGCGAGTATGAGGCGACCCTGGTCGGCCGCGACACCGCTTCCGACCTCGCTTTGCTCAAGATCAAGGGCGACAACCTGCCCTTCGTCCGCTTCGGCGATTCCAAGCAGGTGCGGGTCGGCGACTGGGTGGTGGCGATCGGCAATCCGTTCGGCCTCGGCGGCACCGTCACCGCCGGAATCGTCTCGGCGCTCCACCGCAACATCGGCGCCGGCACCTACGACCGCTACATCCAGACCGACGCCTCGATCAACATGGGCAATTCGGGCGGCCCGATGTTCGACCTCGAGGGCAACGTCGTCGGCATCAACACCGCTCTGATCTCGCCCACCGGCGGCAATGTCGGCATCGGCTTCGCGATTCCCGCCGAGCAGGTCTCCCCGATCATCGAGTCGCTCCGCAAGGGGCAGCGGCCGCAGCGCGGCTATATCGGGGTCAGCCTGCAGGCCCTCGACGAGGACATCGCCGCGTCGCTCGGAATCCCCAAGAACCAGGGCGAGCTGATCCGGAGCGTCACCGCGGGCGGCCCGGCGGCCCGCGCCGGGATCCAGCAGGGCGACGTCGTCGTCAGCGTCGGCGGACGGCCGGTCACTCCCGACGAATCGCTCGCCTATCTGGTCTCGAGGCAGCCGATCGGCTCGCGGGTCCCGATCGAGGTCGTCCGCGACGGCCGGCGGCAGACGGTCAATGTCGCCGTCGGCGAGCGTCCGACCGAAGAGGAGCTGGCGCGGCTCAACGGTATCGAGGAGGAGACTCCGGTGCGCGAGCCGGCCGAGGCCCAGCAGTCGAGCGGCCAGCGCTCGACCCGCGAAAGCCTCGGAGTCGTGGTTCAGTCGCTGACACCCGAGATTGCGCGCACACTGCGGCTGAACGACGTCAATACTCGGGGAGTCGTCATCGCCTCGGTTAACCCGGGCAGCGACGCCGCCGCCAAGGGCATCCAGCCGGGCGACATCATCCTGTCGATCAACCAGCGCACGACTCGCACACCGGAGGAGGCCGCGGCCGCTCTTGAGGCGGCCCGCTCCGGCAATCGCAAGCCGGTGCTGCTGCTCGTTCGCCGCCGAAACGAGGCGCCGTTCTACGTCGGCATCGATATTCGACGATAAGGTGTCTTCCCTCCTCTGCAAGAGAGGAGATCACGGGGTGGATAGCGCCTCCGGCAAACTCGATGCCGTCGGAGGCGCTTGTGTTCGTGGGCAGGGGTTTGGCTCGCTAAAGCTCGCACCCGTCCCGGCCTTCCCTTGTACTGAGCAGGGCAGTATCACCCATCGCCGGACGCACTGAGCGCCGACGCGCACCGCTCGCCAAGCGCGTGGACTGCTGACCTCGGCTTTGCCGATTTTAATTACTCGCGATCAGTCGTTGGATAAGACTGATCGCGAAGTAAGGGATGAGTTTCAAGCGATACAGACGCAGTCGAACTTGGGATCCCCGGTGTTGCCGACTTGAACGCAGCCGCGCGGGCAGTAGCCCGCATACATTGCAGTAAGGTTTTCTCCCCTGTCGCCGAATGTGTGAGAGGTCGAAAGGGGGAGAGGAGCCATGGCTGCCGTAACAAGAGATAATGTAATCAATCGCATTATAACTCTCCTTGTGTGACCCACTCGACTGTCGAAAAAAGCTATCGGCCCAAAGACGCACGGTCAAGATTTCATGTTCCATTGACCATCTAGTCCACCGCCTTAAGCGGGCAAAATATGGCTAGACAGTCGATCGGAAAAGTGTGCCACGTGGCGGCCGCGTAAGGCGACAAGATCACGGCGCGTAAGCGGGCGTGCAGGCAAAGGAAGTGGCGCAATTCGCTCGGGAGCCTCGGGCTCACTCGCCGCTAGGTGAGGAAGCCGTCCGCTAAGTTGGGAGCGGTGCAGCTACAGGCGAATAAGTTGGTCGGTTCCCTGGCGTGGCCATATCGGGGACAGCTAACAGGCAACTGAACGGCGTGGAGGACGAGACTGAGGTCACCGAGCTGGCGGGATCGCATTAGTCGACCAGCCGGAGGTCGGTGCCGGAGAGCCTCGGAGTCACCGTCCAGACCCTGACTCCCGACATCGCCCGCTCGCTCCGCCTCAACGACGTCAACGCCAAGGGCGTCGTCATCGCCTCGGTCAATGCGGGCAGCGATGCCGCCGCCAAGGGCATCCAGCCCGGCGACATCATCCTGTCGATCAACCAGCGCGCGATCCGAACCCCGGAAGAGGCGGCCGCCGCCGTCGCCGCCGCCCGCTCGGCCGGCCGCAACAGCGTCCTCCTGCTGGTCCGCCGCGCCAACACCCCGCCGGCCTATTACGGAATCGCCCTGGCGGGGCGGTAACCCTTAAATCCTCCCCGGCAATTGCAGGGGAGGAATTTTGTGTCCAGCTCCACATCGGTTAGGACGGCAGCCCAGCCAGGGAGCGCGAGCCATGGACGACGACACCTCCATCTTCATCGGCCAGGGCGGCGGACAGCCGCAGCGGCTCGTGCTCAAGCGGGCGAACCGGCACGGACTGATCGCCGGAGCGACCGGCACCGGCAAGACGGTGACCCTGCAGGGCCTCGTCGAGGGCTTCTCGAACGCCGGGGTGCCGGTCTTCGTCGCCGACGTGAAGGGCGATCTGGGCGGGATCGCCATGGCGGGATCGCCGATGGGCAAGCTTCACGACGCTTTCTCCGCCCGGGCCGCCGAGATCGGCGATTCCGCCTGGGCCTATCGCGATAATCCGGTGCAATTCTGGGACCTGCTCGGCCAGCAGGGCCATCCGGTGCGGACCACCGTCTCCGAAATGGGCCCGCTCATGCTGGCCCGGCTGATGGACCTGAACGAGGTCCAGGAAGGCGTCCTGACCATCGTCTTCCACGTCGCCGACAAGGACGGGCTGCTCCTCCTCGACCTCGACGATCTGCAGGCGATGCTCGCCGATTGCGCCAACCGCGCCGACGAGCTGACCGTGACCTTCGGCAACGTCTCCAAGGCGAGCGTCGGCACCATCCAGCGCTCGCTCCTCCAGCTTCGCTCGCAGGGCGGGGACATGTTCTTCGGCGAGCCCGCGCTCGACATCGACGATTTCCTCAGCCTCGACGACGGCGGCCGCGGCGTGGTCAACATCCTCGCCGCCGACAAGCTGATGGCTTCGCCGAAGCTCTATTCGACCTTCCTGCTCTGGCTCCTCTCGGAGCTGTTCGAGCAGCTCCCCGAGGTCGGCGATCCCGACAAGCCGAAGCTGGTCTTCTTCTTCGACGAGGCCCATCTGCTGTTCACCAGCGCCCCGCCGGCCCTGCTCGAGAAGATCGAGCAGGTCGTCCGGCTGATCCGCTCCAAGGGCGTCGGCGTCTATTTCATCACCCAGAACCCGATCGACATCCCCGACGCCGTCGCCGGCCAGCTCGGCAACCGGATCCAGCATGCGCTTCGCGCCTTCACCCCGCGCGACGAGAAAGCGGTGCGCTCCGCGGCGGAGACCTTCCGGGCCAACCCCAATCTCGACGTCGCCACCGCGATCACCGAGCTCAAGGTCGGCGAGGCCCTCGTCTCCCTGCTCCAGCCGGACGGATCGCCCTCGCCGGTGGAGCGGACCCTGATCCGGGTGCCGGGCTCGCGTATCGGCCCGGTGACGGCCCAGGAGCGCGCCGTGCTCGTCCAGACCGATTCGATCGGCGCCAAATATGACGTTCCGATCGACCGGGAATCCGCGGAGGAGCTGCTCGGCGCCAAGTCGAGCGAGGCTCAGGCCGCGGCCGCAGAGGCGAAGGCGAAGGAGGAGGAGGCGAAGCTCGACGCCGTCGAGGCGAAGCAGGCGGAGAAGGACAGGGTGCTCGCCGAGCGCGAGGCCGCGCGGGTCGCCAAGGAGCAGGAGCGCGCCCGGGTCGCCGCCGAGCGCGAGGCCGCCCGCCAGGCCCGCGAGGCGGCCAGACCGAGCTTCACCGACAAGCTCGTCCAATCGGCCGCCCGCTCGGCGGCGAGCTCGGTCGGCCGCCAGGTGGCGGGCAAGATCGGAGGACAGCTGCTGAGGGGGTTGCTGGGGGGATTGTTCCGGGGGCGGTGACTGCCCTTGCCTCCCTGCCGCGAAGCGGTGGGGAGGCAAACTCGTCGCAAGGCTCTTGCCGCCCGACTTAAGGTCCCCGAAGAAGGCGCAGGCTAGGGAGACAGGCGGATGGTGGATAAGGCGATACGCGAGCTGACGGTCCGGGCGGTGCTGCTCGGCGGGCTCATCACCCTCGTCTTCACCGCCGCCAACGTCTATCTCGGCCTCAAGGTCGGGCTGACCTTCGCGACCTCGATCCCGGCCGCCGTCATCTCGATGGCGGTGCTGCGCTGGTTCAGCTCCTCGACCATCCTCGAGAACAATATCGTCCAGACCGTCGCCTCGGCGGCGGGGACCCTGGCGGCGATCATCTTCGTCCTGCCCGGCCTGGTGATGATCGGCTGGTGGCAGGGCTTCCCGTTCGTGACCACGGCCGCGATCACCATGCTCGGCGGCATATTGGGCGTGCTCTTCTCGGTGCCGCTTCGGCGCGCCCTGGTCGTCGACAGCCCGCTTCCCTTTCCCGAAGGCCGCGCGGCGGCCGAGGTCCTCCAGGTCGGCTCGCGCACGGACGAAGGCGCGGAGGAGAGCGCCCGGGGGCTTTCGGTCCTCGTCTGGGGCAGCCTCGTCTCGGCGGGCTTCGCCATCCTCACCCAGACCCGGGCGGTGGTGGCGGAGGCGGCCGTCTATTTTCGCGCCGGGCCGGGGGCGACCGGGATTTCGGGAGGCCTCTCCTTCGCCTTGATGGGCGTCGGGCATCTCGTCGGGATCTCGGTCGGGATGGCGATGTTCCTCGGCCTCGTGATCGGCTGGTGGGTCCTTCTGCCGATCCTCACCGCCCAGAATCCGCTGCCCGGCGGGCCCGAGGCCTGGGCGGGAGCGATCTTCACCCAGCATGTCCGCTTCTTCGGCGCCGGGGTGATCGGGGTCGCCGCGGTCTGGACCCTGCTCAAGATCGCCGGGCCGGTGCTCGGCGGGATCCGCTCGGCGATGGCGGCGAGCGCCGCCCGGCGCGGCGGCGAGGCGCTTGCGCTCGAGGAGCGCGACCTGCCGATCGCGATCGTCGGCTTCGGCTCGCTCCTGATCCTGCTGCCGATCGCCTGGCTTTTATGGAGCGTGATCGCCGGCGGCCCGCTCGCCGGATCGGCGGCCTTGCTGATCGGCGGAGCCCTCGTCTTCGTCCTCGTCATCGGACTGATGATCGCGGCCGTCTGCGGCTACATGGCGGGCCTGATCGGGGCCTCGAACAGCCCGGTCTCGGGAATCGGCATATTGTCGGTGGTCGCGGCCTCGCTGATGCTGGTCGGGCTGTTCGGGCGCGAGACCCCGCCGGGAACGTCCGAGGCTCTGGTCGCCTACGCCCTGATCGTCACCGGGATCGTCTTCGGGATCGCCACCATCTCCAACGACAACCTCCAGGATCTGAAGACCGGCCAGCTGGTCGGGGCGACTCCGTGGCGCCAGCAGGTCGCCCTGATCTTCGGGGTGATCTTCGGCTCGCTGGTCGTCCCGCCGGTGCTTCAGATCCTCTATGTCGGGATCGGCTTCGCCGGAATGCCGGGGGCCGGCCCGAACGCCTTGCCGGCGCCCCAGGCCGCGCTCATCTCCGCCCTCGCCAAGGGCGTGCTCGGAGGCAATCTCAACTGGACGATGATCGGCTACGGCGCCCTCACCGGAGCCGGCCTGATCCTGCTCGACGAGGCGCTCGGGCGGGCGAAGAAGCTCCGGCTGCCGCCGCTCGCCGTCGGCATCGGCATCTATCTGCCGATGGCGGTGATCCTTCCGACCGTCGCCGGCGCGGTGATCGGCTATTTCTACGACCGCTGGGCGGACAAAAGGCCGAGGCCCGACTTCGCGCGCCGGATGGGCGTCCTCACCGCCACCGGCCTGATCGTCGGCGAGAGCCTGTGGGGGGTGGTCTTCGCCGGGATCGTGGCGGGATCGGGCAAGGATACGCCCCTGGCGCTGGTCGGCGAAGGGTTCGAGACCGCCGCCCTGATCGGCGGCACGGCGCTGTTCGTGATGCTGGCGCTGTGGCTGTATCGAAGGACGATGAAGCTGGCCTCCTAGATCCTCCCCAGGATTTCCTGGGGAGGGGGACCGCGCGAAGCGCGGTGGAGGGGTCTTGCTGAGTCCGAAGAACCCCTCCACCAGGCTTCGCCTGGTCCCCCTCCCCGCGAAATCGCGGGGAGGATTTTATCAGTCCCCCTTCGCCTCCAGCCACCTGGTGATGTCCGGAAGCCGGGTCGTGCGCACCCGGACCCGGTCGCGGATCGAGGCGATGGCGACGTCGACCCGGCCGCGCGACTGGGGGGTCATGTAGCGGGTCGCGAAATCCTCGAGCTTGGCCACCATGGCCGGGTCGGCCGAGCCGCCGCCGAGGCCGGCGAGGTAGCGCGAGCGCGACGAGATATCGACCAGCCCCTCGACCTTCTCGCGGTTGCGCAGCGCGAAATCGTAGGCGAGGTCGGGATGCTCGTCGGCCACCGCCGAGATGATCCCGGCGCTGGTCGTCGCGCCCGGCTCGTCGGTCAGAGCGAGGTCGAGCGCCCGTTGCGCGAGGGCCGGGTCGGCGGCGCTTCCGAGCAGCCGGTAGAGCTGGGCCTTGACCAGCGGGCTTCGCTCCGCCCGCGCCTGCGCCCGCAAGCGCTCCCAGCCGGCCGAGTCGACGTTGCGGGCGGTGACGGCGAGGATCGTGCTTCGAAGCGGGCCGGCCGTCGCCAGCGCATCGCCGGCCGCCAGGCGCCGATTGGCCTCGCCGACGACTCGTTCGTCGCCCATCTCGCCGAGCGTCTTGATCAGATCGGCGCGAAGCACCGGGATCGTCGGGGCCTCGCCGGCCTTCGGGGTCCAGCCGATCCGGGCGAGCACCGGCGACAGCTTCGCCGAGGCGTAGCGGGCGAGCATGGCGCGATGGGCGGGATCGCTCTCATAGAGGCCGTGGACGCTGCTCAGGATCGTCGCCGCCCGGCTCCACACCTGCGAATTGGCGTCGGCCGGGACGGCGTCGACCATGTCGAGCGCTTCGGCGGCGGACTGGTAGCCGGCGAGGCCGAGGCCCCAATTGTCGGCGAGCAGGCCGATCTGGTCGATCGGCTTCAGGCGCGCGAAGCTGGCGGTGAGGCGCTCGAGCAGGGCCGGCGAATAGAGGGTGCGGTAATAGCCGGTCTGGCCGCTGTTGACGACGATCGGGTTGCAGCCGGCGACGCTGAGGGTGCCGGCGCCGCCTTCGACCAAAGTGCGCGTTTCGGCGCCGCCCACGGTCGAGGCGATTACCGGCACTCGCCAGGCCTTTGAAGCCTGGTCCTGGCGGTCGCGGCTGAACTGCCCCTGGCGAAGCGCGACGGCGGTCCTGCCGCCGCGGCAGGTCGCAGTCTCGACCCGGATCAGAGGCACGCCGGGCTGGAGCGTGAAATCGTGGGCGATGGCGGTGACCGGCTTGCCCGCCGCTTTCTCGACCGCCCGCCACAGATCGTCGGTCTGGGTGTTGCCGAGCCGGTGGGTCCGGATATAATCCTGCACGCCGCGCCGCCAGGCGTCCTCGCCGACATAATCCTCGAGCATGGTGATCACCGCCTCGCCCTTCTGGTAGGTGATCGCGTCGAAGGCCTGGCTGATCTGCTCGACCGTGCTGATCCGCTGGACGACCGGGTGGGTGCTCGACACCGAATCGAGGTTGATCGCCGCCTCGCGCCCGGAGACGGTGCCGAGCTCGGGGTCCCATTCCGGGTGGAGCGCCGTCGTCGCCTTGGTCGCCATCCACGAGGCGAAGCCCTCGTTCAGCCAGAGATCGTCCCACCAGGCCATGGTGACGAGGTCGCCGAACCATTGGTGGGCGATTTCGTGCGCGGCGACCTCGAAGATGCGCTGCTTGGTCGCCTCGGTGGTGATCGCGGGATCGACGAGGAGGATCGATTCGAACGAGAAGATCGCGCCCCAATTCTCCATCGCGCCGAAGAACTGGCTGCTGCCCGGGCCCGCGATGTTGTCGAGCTTGGGGAGGGGGTAGGGCGTGGCGAAATATTCGTTGTACCAGGGGACGACCTGGGCGGAGCCCTGGAGCGCCCAGCGGCCCTTCTCGCCGTCGCCGCGCTTGGTGACGACTCCGATCTCGGTGCCGGCCGAGGTCGTCGTGATCCGGTCGAACTCGCCGACGGCGAGGAAGAGCAGATAGCTCGACATGGCCGGGGTGGTCTGGAAGGTGACCGTCCTGGTGCCGTCGGCGTTGGTCCTAACGCCCGCCTGGGGCATGTTGCCGACCACGTCCTGATCGGCCGGCACGGTGACGTTGAGATTGTAGGGCGTGCGATACTGGGGCTCGTCCCAGCCCGGGAAGAAGCGCCGTGCGTCGGGCGCCTCGAACTGGGTGAAGAGCGCGCGCTTCTTGCCGGCGGCGCCTTCGTAGTCGAGCGCGAACAGGCCGGCGGCCTGGGTGTAGATCTTGCCTTTGTAGTTGATCGTCAGCCGGTACCGGCCCGGGGCGATCTCGCGTCCGAAGCGGAAGGTCGCGGTCTGCTTCTCCTCGCTGACATGGATGTCGCGCGGGTTGAGGGCAAGCGGCGAGCTCTCGCTTCCGCCGCCCAGGGAGATCTCGCCAAATTCGAGGTCCGCCGCGTTCAGAGTGATGCTGTCCGTCGCCTGCAGGACCTGGATGTCGATGTCGACCCGGCCGGTGAAGCGCAGATTGGCGGCATCGGGAGTCGCGTTGATCGTATATTGAAGCGGCCGGACGTCGGTCGGAAGCTGGGTCGGGATTTGCCGCGAGGCCGGGGCCGCCGTGGCCGAGGGCGAGGCGGGCGCGCCCTGGTCGGTGGTCTTCGCGCAGCCGGCGAGGGTGAGGGCGAGCAGGGAAGCGGTGGCGAATAGGCGCATCGAAAACTCCGGTCCGGGGCTGGCTGCGCTCCTGCGGGGGCGCCGGTGCCTTGTCAAACTCAGTAGCCGAAGATCGGTGCCGACTTGTGGCCTTCGAGTACGTGGGCGCGAAGTTTCGCCGGCTCCCAGAGCAGCTCGACCCCCGCTTCGGCCTGGCGGATCAGAGAGACGATCGCCGAATTGACCGGCGCGGGTCGCCCGAGCGTCTTCGCCAGCGCGACGACCTCGCCGTTCAAATAAGCAATTTCGGTCGGCCTTCCGGCCTTCAGATCGTCGGCCATGGACGAGCGCGCGTGAACGTCGATCTTCTGGATCTTGAGGAACAGATTGTTGAAGATGAGATTGGGCGAGGCGATGACGTGCGGGAGCAGCCTGGGCGGCACCGGGCCGATCTTGGCCGGCTCGATCCCCGCCGCCTCGAGCAGGCCGAGCGCCTCCAGGATCGAGGCCGCGACGACCCGGCGATAGTCGCGCTCCCGCAATTGCTCGAGCAGGGTCCGGCCGGACAAGGCGTTAACCGCATTGTTGAGGTTGATGAGCAATTTGCCCCAGGCGATGGCCGGCATGTCCGCCGACAGGCGAAGCCGCGCCGGCCCGTCGCCGATCCGCTCGGCGAGGGTGCGCAGCGCCGGCACGTCCTCGGCGAGGAGGTCGCCGGCGACGCCCTTGTGGAAGCGGCCGTGGCCGAGCGCGGCGACATTGTACGGCACCATCCCCGCCACCGCCTCGAACCGCGACTTCAGGACCGAGCGGAGCAGCTCGACGTTGCTCACCCCGTTCTGGAAGCTGACCACGAGCGCGCCCTTCTTCGCGTTGCGCGCGATTTCCTTCGCGGCCGCGGCGGTGCCCGTGCTCTTGACGCACAGCGCGACGATGTCGGCTTTGGCCAGCGCATTCGGCCGGGTCGAGAAATCCACCTGCTCCGGCGCCAGCCTCGCCCGCCAGCCCGAATGATCGGTGAGGGTGAGCCCGTTCGCCGCGATCTCGCCGGCGATGCGCTCCCGGCCGACGAAGCTGACCGGAATCCCCGCCGCCGCCCACGCCCCGCCGACGAAGCAGCCCACGGAGCCGGCGCCGAAAATCGCGACCTTCATGCTTGCCTCGAACGTGCTTCGAGACGGCATTTCGCCGGGCTCAATGCCTCCTCAGCATGAGCGGATAGGCCCAGCCGCTCATCCTGACGTGGGGCTGAGCCTGTCGAAGCCCCGTCTCGAAGGACCACGCTCAGCCCCGCCCGCGATAGCCGGGGACGTCCTGGGCGGGGACCCACAGGCCCTCGGGCGGCTCGCCCGACTGCCAGAAGACGTCGATCGGCATTCCTCCGCGCGGATACCAATAGCCGCCGATCCGGAGCCACAGCGGCTTCATCTCCAGGGCCAGCCGCTCGGCGATTCCGACCGTGACGTCCTCATGAAAGCCGCAATGGCTGCGGAAGGCGGTCAGGAACAGCTTCAGCGACTTGGACTCGACGATGGACTCGCCGGGCGCATAATCGATGACGAGGTGGGCGAAATCGGGCTGGCCCGTCACCGGGCAGAGCGAGGTGAATTCGGGCGCGGTGAAGCGCACCAGATAGGGCCGGCCCGGCCTCGGATTGGCGACATAGTCGAGCTTCGCCTCCTCCGGCGAGGCGGGGAGCGGGCTGGAGCGGCCGAGATGGGTCAGGTCCATGGCCGCGCTTTAGTGGAGGCGGAGGAGGAGGGGAAGCGCGGCCGCGCACCCGCGCTCCCCGCGAAGCGGAAATCCTTTTATTGCTACGTTGTGCCTTCGTGCCTTCTCCTGAAACGGGGAGTCTGGGCGTTGGACCGGTGAGCTTAGGGTCGACCGAGTGCAAAGCGCAGGCCAGCACCGGCGTATCCTGAGATTCTTCCCCGGCGTCGGATTTAGATTATTTTTGAGAGAAGGCACGAAGGCACAACGTAGAAAGGGAGTTGTTGCCGCTTCGCGGCGGAGAGGAAGAGCAGGCTAGATGGCGCGCACCATCCGGATTGCGGGGAAAAGCACCCGGCCCGGCATCGGCGTTTCGATCCGCTCGAGGCGGTGGAAGCCGAGCGAGGCGTAGAAGGATTCGCCGTTGAGGCTCGCCCAGGCTTCGAACTGGGTGAAGCCCGCGGCCCGGGCGTCGGCCTCGCAGCGCTCGTAGAGGAGCCGGCCGACGCCGCGGCGGGTCCAGGCCGGGTGGGTGGCGAAATGGCGGATGTGGGCGCGTTTCGGATCGTCGTCCCGGCGCCCGGGCGGATCGGGGCTCCAGCCGCCGCAGCCGGCCGGCTCGCCGGTCTCCGCCTCGACCAGATAGTAGCGGCCGGACGAGAGCAAGGCGGGGTTGGCGCGGGTGATCGTGGGCAAGGTGCGGGCGAGCAGCCCGGGCGGATAGGCCGTCGCCATCAGCCGGGTGTAGGAGGGACCCAGCACCGAAGCGACAGCGTCGGAATCCTCGAGCGTGGCGACGCGAAGGCGCATCCAGGGAAAGTCGCAGCCCCGACGGCGCCGGGCAAGCACTTTGCAAAATCGGTGTCTGACACCGAATTTCCCGACCCTCCCCGCGAAGCGGAAATCCTTCCTGTCTACGTTGTGCCTTCGCGCCTTCGCGCCTTCTCTTGAAACAGGGTGGCGGGACAGTCGATTGAGAGGCGATGGAGCCGGGCCGAGTGCAATGCGCAGGCCGGCACCGATGCATCCGGCGCCTTTCCATCCGGCGCAGTGCCTGGATTGTTTTTGAGAGAAGGCAGGAAGGCGCGAAGGTACAACGCAGAAAGAGATTGGAATGCCGCTTCGCGGAGGTGCCGTCCACTTTGACTCGGCCCGGCCCCATGCCATAGCTCGCGTCATGAAGAAGATCCTGCTCGCCGCCTCGCTCCTGGCGTTCGCCGCTCCCGCCTTCGGCCAGGATTCTTCGCCGGCGAAGGAGGCCGCTGCGCCGGCGCCCGAGCCGATCGTCTCCGTCACCCGGCACAGCGGCACCTTCGGCGGCCAGCGCATCGCCTACACAGCGACCGCGTCCGAGACCTACCTCAAGGCCGCCGACGGAACCCCCAAGGCCAGCATCTTCTCGATCGCCTATGTGAAGGAGCCGCGCGATCCCAGCCGGCCCGTCGCCTTCCTGTTCAACGGCGGTCCCGGCTCCGGCTCGCTCTGGCTGCACATGGGCGCCTTCGGGCCGAAGCGGGTGGCGATCCCGTCGGACGCGCGCGACGACGGTGCGCCGCCTTTCCCGCTCCTCGACAATCCCGACAGCCTGCTCGACGCCACCGACATCGTCTTCATCGATCCGGTCGGAACCGGCTTCAGCCGCCCGCTCGGCAAGACCGAGGCCAAGGAATATTGGGGGGTCACCCAGGACGCCAGATCGGTCGCCGAGTTCATCCGGATCTGGCTCGGCGAGAACGGCCGCTGGAACTCGCCCAAGTTCCTCGGCGGCGAGAGCTACGGGACGACCCGGTCGGCGGCGGTCGTCAACCAGCTCGAGGGCGCCTTCAACGACGTCTCGCTGAACGGGATCATCCTCATCTCGACCATCCTCGACTTCGGCGCCCAGGCCTATGTGCCCGGCAACGAGATGCCCTACATCTTCTATTTGCCCTCGATGGCGGCCGCATCCTTCCATCACGGCAAGGCGCCGGCCGACGCCGGCACGCTCGAGGGCTTCGTCCAGGAGGCGCGCGACTTCGCCACTGGCGACTATGCCGCCGCGCTCATGAAGGGCCAGAAGCTCCAGGGCGAGGAGCGCGCCGCAATCCGCCGCCGCCTCGCCCGCTTCACCGGCCTTTCCGAGCGGTTCCTCGACTCCGCCGACCTCAGGGTCAGCGACCAGCGCTTCTACAAGGAGCTGCTTCGCGATCGCGGCCTCGTCGTCGGCCGCCTCGACGCCCGCTATACGGGGCGCGACTACGACAATGCCGGCGAGACCCCGGACAACGATCCCAGCTTCTACGGGATCGACGCGGGCTACACCGCCGCGCTCAACGCCTGGGTCCGCGACGGCCTCAAATTCCGGACCGAGCGCCAATATTCGACCATCGGCGGGGTCAGCGACTGGGACTGGGACCTCAAGGACCAGGACGGGGAGCAGAAATACTACAAGAACGTGGCCCCCTATCTCGGCCGAGCGATGCGGGAGAATTCGGGGCTGCGCGTGTTCGTCGGCCAGGGCTATTTCGACTTCGCCACGCCCTTTTTCGGCGCCGAATATTCCCTCTCCCGAACCGGCATCCCGCAGGACCGGATTGCCTATCATTATTACGGCTCCGGCCACATGATGTACGTCCGCGACGAGGACCGGACGAAGCTGTCGCGCGACATCAGGGAGTTCATCCGTGCACGGTGATGCCCCCTCCGTCATTGCGAGGAGCGAAGCGACGAAGCAATCCAGTGCAGCGGCTGCGAAGCGCGCGGGGCTGGATTGCTTCGCTCCGCTCGCAATGACGGAGGGGCAACTAGTCATGGCATAACGCCATTCAGAATGGCTTTATGCGGCATCAGCCTGACTTTATGTCAGGTAAGCTTGACATAAGTTTCAGGCCGGACTATCGAGTCGCCATGGCCGGCGGACGGGCTGCCGGCGGGACGAGGCGAGATGGGCGGTGGACTTCGAGGGGTATGTGAAGAATCGGTTGAAGGTCCTTCGGGCGGAACGCGACTGGAGCCAGGCGGAGCTTGGCGGCCGTCTCGGCGTCTCCCGCCAGGCGGTGAACGCCATCGAGACGGGCAAATACGATCCTTCGCTCCCGCTCGCCTTCAAGCTCAGCCGCCTGTTCAGCGTCCCGATCGAGGAGATTTTCGATGACGGTTTCGGGGGGGCGGGCGATGCGCGATAGCGTTTCGCGCGGGGAAGGGGAGCGCCGTGACTCGGCGCGGCGGCGCAAACGGTGGCTGATTCTCGCCGCCGTGGCCGTGCTCGGCATGATACCGGCTTTCTACATGGGGTTTCAGGACGGCGCCGCCATGGCCCGGAGCCGCCCCTCCATCTGGTCGCCGACGCTCGCGGCGGTGCTGGCGGGGCTGTATCTGGTGGTGATGATCGGCGGCAGCCTGCTCATGCGCAGCGTCACGGACGAGCTCGAGCGGCAGCGCGGCTACATGGCGGCGAGCTTCGCCGGCCTGACTCTGATGATCGTTTACCCGATCTGGTTCCTGCTCTGGCGGGGCGGCTTCGTCCCGGAGCCGATCCACTGGGTGCTGTTCGTTCTGTTCTGGCTGAGCCTCGCGCTCGCCACGCTCTTTTATCGCTTTCGCTAGGAACATGGCCATGATCAGGAACCTCGTCGCTTTGGCGTTGCTCGCCTTGGTGCTCGCCCCCCTCGTCTCGCTCCACCAGCTCGGCGCCGTCGAGGCGCGGGCTTCGGTCCGGGTCGTGAAGATGGGCTCGGCGGCGACCGTCAGCTTCGACGCCCTCCTCGCCGCAACGCGTCTTTAGGAGGCCCCGATGAGCGAAGCTTCAGACGTCGAACGCGCCCATGGCCTCGGCCGCAGGCGAGCCCGCCTGTTCGCGGTGCAGGCGATCCTCTTCCTCAGCTGGCAGGCGCTGTTCTTCGCCGGCCCGGCCCAGGATCCGCTCCGCACGGTGAACACCGTCAAGATCTCCGCCTGGCTCGTCTGGGCGCTGGTCCTGCTCTTTCTGCTCGCCACCGGCGGCGGCTTCCTTCGCCACCGCAGGCTGCGCGGCCTGCTCAACGACGAGCTTACCCGGCAGCACCGCATCCGCGCCTATGTGACCGGTTTCTGGGTCTCGGGGGCGGCGTGCATCGGCCTCTATTTCGTCGGGATGTTCGAGCCGGTGAGCGGACGCGAGGCGATCCACATCGTCCTCTCCGCGGGCATCGGAGCCGCCCTCCTGACCTTCGCCTTGCTCGAGCGACGATCCGCCGACAGCGGCTAAGCCACCCATAACATAACAGAAAAACCCACTCCTGCTGACCGGATGCCCGGCAGCCGACGCCCAGGCCTTGCCTGAAAGAAAGGACCGATCCGATGAAGAGCCTCAAGTTTCTCGCCGCCTCGGCAGCGGCGCTGGCCGTCGCGGCCGCCTCCACCCCGGTCCCGCTCATGGCCCAGGCGATGCCGGCGCCGACGCCGGGCAGGTTCGGGAGCTGGGGCGTCGATCTCGGCGCTCGCGACCCCTCGGTGAAGCCCGGCGACAGCTTCTTCGATTTTGCCAATGGCGGCTGGTACAAAACCGCCGTGATCCCGGCCGACTATCCACTGGCCGGAGTCGCGCTCGACACCCATTTGCTCACCCAGGCGCAGCTGCGCTCGGTGGTCGAGGACAGCGCCCGCAACCCCTCGACCCTCAGCGCCCGCCAGGTCGGCGCCCTCTACGCCAGCTTCATCGACGAGGCCCGGCTGGAGACGCTCGACGCCTCGCCTTTGGCCGCCGACCTCGCCGCCGTCAAAGCGGCCGCGTCGAAGAGCGACATGGCGCGGCTGATGGGCGCCACGACCGGCACCTTCGGCGTCAGCGTCTTCAGTTACGGAGTCGGCCCGGATCCCAAGGGCACCAACCTCTACATGACCGGCATCGGCGTCGGCGGGCTCGGCCTTCCGGACCGGGATTATTACCTCACCGACCAGTTCAAGGCTCAGCGCGAGGCCTATTCCGGCCATGTCGAGCGCACCCTCCAGCTGATCGGCTGGCCCGACGCCGCCGCCGCGGCGAAGTCCGTGGTCGCGCTCGAGACCCGGATCGCGGAAGCGAGCTGGTCGCAGGCCGAGCAGCGCGATCCGGTGAAGATGTACAAGCAGATCAGCCTCGAGGCCCTGCGCGCCCTCGCGCCCGATTTCGACTGGACCGCCTTCCTCGCCGGAGTCGGCGCTCCGCCGGTCGAGCAATTGATCGTTACCCAGGACACGGCAGTGCCGAAAATCGCCAGGATCTTCGCCGAGGCGCCGCTCGACGCGCTCAAGGCCTGGGAGGCGTTCCACATCGCCAACGACGCCGCCCCTTATCTGTCGAAGCGCTTCGTCGAGAACAAATTCGCCTTCACCCGGGCGCTCAGCGGCCAGCAGAGGAACCAGCAGCGCTGGCAGCGGGGCGTGCAGCTGGTCAACTCTGTCCTCGGCGAGGTGCTCGGCCAGGAATATGTCCGCCGCCATTTCCCCGCCTCGTCCAAGGCGAAGATGGAGGAGATGGTGCGGGGCCTTCAGTCGGCGATGCGGGCCCGGATCGAAGGCGCCGCCTGGATGACTCCGGAAACCCGCGCCGCCGCGCTCGACAAGCTGGCCAGGCAAAGGGTGAAGGTCGGCTATCCGAGCAAGTGGCGCGATTATTCCGCGCTCGAGCTCAGGCCCGACGATCTCTACGGCAACGTCAAGCGCGCCGGCGCCTTCACCACGCGCTACCATTTCAACCGGATCGGCAAGCCCGTCGACAAGGAGGAGTGGCTGATGACTCCCCAGACGGTGAACGCCTATTTCAATCCGCTCGGCAACGAGATCGTCTTCCCCGCCGCCATGCTGCAGGCGCCGATGTTCGATCCGAAGGCCGACCCGGCGGTCAATTACGGAGCGATCGGCGCGGTGATCGGCCACGAGATCAGCCACGGCTTCGACGATCAGGGCCGGCAGTTCGACGAGGCCGGACGGCTTCGCGACTGGTGGAAGCCCCAGGATGCCGCCCGCTTCGTCGCCGAGGCGGGGAAGCTCGCCGATCAATATGGCGCCTATGAAGGCGCTCCGGGAATGAAGGTGAACGGCAAGCTGACGCTCGGCGAGAATATCGGCGATCAGGGCGGAGTGCGGATCGCGCTCGACGCCTATCACGCCTCGCTCAGGGGCAAGAAGGCGCCGGCGCTCGACGGGCTTTCCGGCGACCAGCGCTTCTTCCTGGCCTGGGCGCAGGGCTGGCGCGGCAAGGTGAGGGACGAGATGATGCGGATGATCCTCGTCTCCGATCCGCACTCCCCCTATCGCTGGCGGGTGGACGGCACTTTGCGCAACATCGACGAATGGTATTCGGCCTTCGACGTCAAGCCGGGCGACAGGCTCTATCTGGCGCCGAAGGAGCGGGTGCGGGTCTGGTAGCTACCCGTCACCCCAGCGAAGGCTGGGGTCCCGTGGGGTGAAGAACGCCGAGCTTTTCACCCGCTGGGGTCCCAGCCTTCGCTGGGACGACGGTCGTCCGTCTGGACATCGCGGCGGCGGCGGGACAAGGACAGGCGTCCTCGCCGCCGCCGGAGTTGCCGATGCGTCTCGCCCCTCTCGTCGCCCTTGCTCTCGCCGCCTGCGCCACAATTCCCGAGCCGCCGACCGCCGCCGAGCGGGCGGAGCGCTGGTGGGGCGACGTCTCGACCCTGGCCGCGGACGACATGGAAGGCCGGCTGACCGGGACGCCCGGCTACCAGCGCGCGGCCGATTACGTGGTCTCGCAGCTGCAGGCGATCGGCCTGGAGCCGGCGGGGACGGAAGGCTTCTTCCAGCCGGTGGCGTTCGAGGAGCAGTTCGTCGACTCGGCCGGATCGAGTGCGGCCCTGGTCAGCGGCGGTAGAGCGACGGCGCTCGCCATCCCCGGCGACATCATCATCGGCCGGGGCGACGGCCGCCGCCCCGAGCGGATCGAGGCGCCCCTGGTCTTCGTCGGCTACGGCCTCCATATGCCCGAAGCGGGGCATGACGATTTCGCCGGCGTCGACCTCAAGGGCAAGATCGCGGTCGTGATCGGCGGCGGCCCGGCCGAGATTTCGGGCCCGCTCAAGGCGCATGCCCGCCGCGACCGGGCGCGGTTTCTCTCGGAAAGGGGCGCCGCCGGCCTGCTCTCGCTGACCACCGCGAAGGCGGTGGAGGTGCCCTGGTCGCGCTCGATGGCGCAGGCCGGCCAGTCGGGCATGTATTTCGCCGATCCGGCGCTTCGCGACGTCAAGACCGAGTTCTTCAGCGCCAGCTTCAACACCGAGACGAGCGAGAAGCTGTTCGCGGGCTCGGGCCACAGCTTCGAGGCGATCTCGGCGCTCGCCGACGCTTCGAAGCCGCTCCCCAAGTTCGAGATGAAGCCCTCGCTTCGAGCGACCGTCGCGATGCGCCACCGGCCCGTCACCTCGTCCAACGTCGTCGCCCGGCTGCCCGGAAGCGACAAAAAGCTGAGGGCCGAGCATGTCGTCTTCTCCGCCCATCTCGACCATCTCGGAATAAGCACGCCGATCAACGGCGACGGCCTCTACAACGGCGCCCTGGACAATGCCGCGGGCGTCGCCGGGCTTCTCGACATCGCCCGAAGCTACAAGGCGCGGCGGCTGAAGCCGAAGCGCTCGATGCTGTTCGTCTTCGTCACCGCCGAGGAGAAAGGGCTGCTCGGCTCGCGCTATTTCTCGCTCCGGCCGACGGTTCCGAAGGCCTCGATCGTCGCCGACATGAATTTCGACATGGCCCTTCCGATCTTCCCTCTGAAGAGCGTGACCGCTTTGGGCTCGGAGGAAAGCAGCCTCGGCGCGGTCGCGGCCGCGGTCGGCGAGTCGATGGGGCTGCCGCTGGTCCCGGATCCCTTCCCGGACCGCAACGCCTTCGTCCGCTCCGACCAGTACAGCTTCATCCGCGAAGGCGTTCCCTCGCTCGCCTTCAAGTTCGGCTTCGGCCCCAAGGACCCCGAATCGGAGGTGGAGCGGCAATGGCGCTCGACCCGCTACCATGCGCCCTCGGACGATCTCGCCCAGCCCGTGGCGAAGGAGGACGCGATCCGACTCCACGATTTCGTCGGCGAGCTTGCCCTGCGGGTCGCCAACGCACCGGCACGGCCGGCCTGGGGCGACCAGAGCTTCTTCCGCCGGTTCGCGAAATGAGGGGCCTTCGATCCGCACTAACCCCTCTCCCGCTTTCCGCGGGAGAGGAGGGGCCCAAGCGAAGCTTGGGAGGTGAGGGTCTGTACCGCAGACTCAGCAAGACCCTCACCTCCCACCGCTTCGCGGTGGGCCCCTCCTCTCCCGTGAAGGACGGGAGAGGGGCTCGAAACAGCTTGGCAGCCTTTCTCCTTCTCCTCGCCGCTCCGGCCGCGGCGCAGCAATCCGCGCCTCTACTCACTCCCGCCGAGACCCGGGCCCTGGCCTCGGAGATTTCCGGCGCCTCCGCGAAGCGCACCGTCCAGGCCCTGTCCCTCCATCACCGGATGCGGGGCTCGGAAGGCTATCGCGCCGCGGCCGAGCTGATCCGCGACCGGCTGCGCGACTACGGCCTGAAGGAAGTGGACCTGATATCCCTGCCGGCGGACGGCAGGATCTTCTACGGCACCCAGCGCTCGCGCCCCGCCTGGAACGCCGGCTTCGCCGAGCTTTGGGAGCAAAGGCAGGAGGACGGGCGCTGGCGCGATTCCGAGCGGATCGCGTCCTGGGCCGACCAGCCGATCACCCTGGCCCAGGACAGCGTCGGCGGCCGCGCCGAGGCGGAGCTGGTCGACGTCGGCACCGGCGCCTCGGCGGCCGATTATGCCGGCAAGCCGGTGCGCGGGAAGCTGGTGCTCGTCTCCGGTCAGCCGGAGGCGGCGGCGAAGCTCGCGGTGACCGAGCGCGGCGCCGCAGGGATCGTCTCCTGGGCGCAGAACCAGCGCTCGGCCTGGTGGGGCGAGGATGAGAGCCTGATCCGCTGGGGCCATCTCAGCACCTGGGAGGACCCGACCTTCGCCTTCATGGTCTCGCCCGCCCGGGCCCGAGCCTGGCAGGCGCGGCTGGCGAAGGGGGAGACGGTCCGCCTTCGCGCCGAGGTCAAGGCGGGCCGGACGGCGGGCGCCTACCTCATCCCCACGGCGGTCATCCCCGGCAAGGACCGGTCGAAGGAGATTCTCTTCTCCTGCCACCTCGATCATCCCTCGCCCGGCGCCAACGACAATGCCAGCGGCTGCTCGGGGATCCTCGAGATCGCCCGCACCTTCCAGCGGCTGATCGCGGAAGGAAAGCTTGCCCAGCCGCAGCGGACCCTGCGCTTCATCTGGCCGTGCGAGATCGAGTGCACGATCGCCTTGCTCAACGCCCGGCCCGAATTCGCCCGGCGAACCCTGGCGACGATCCATCTCGACATGATCGGCGGCAATACCGACGTCACCAAGGGGACGCTCGGAGTCGAAGGGTCTCCCCCGAGCCTGCCCAGCTTCGTCTCGGACGTCGGCTTCGCGATGGCGCGCTGGGTCGACCGGCAAGCCCTGCGCTATGCCGAGCGCGGCGAGGCGGCTTACCCGCTTCTCGACCCCGAGGGGACGAAGAACCCGCTCCGCGCCCGGATCGGCGGCTTCTCGGAAGGCTCCGACCATCAGGTCTGGGCGGAGGGCAGCTGGCGGATCCCGATCGTCTACGTGTCCGACTGGCCCGACATCTACATCCACACCAACAAGGACGTGCCCGGCAACCTCGATTCCACCAAGATGAAGCGGGCCATGTTCATCGCCGCGGCTTCGGCCTGGGCGCTGGCCAATGTCGAGCAGTCGGACACCCCGGCGCTGGAGCGGCTGCTGATGAGCGAGGCCGATTTCCGGCAGGCGGAGGTGGTTCGCCGTTCGGGCGAGCTGTCCGCAGCGGACGGGGCGAACGCCATCGCGCTCCACACCGATCATGAGGTGGCGCTGGAGCTGTCCCTGCAGCGCTTCGGACTGATGGTCGGCGAGCCGGACCGGGAGGGCGCCGCGCCGGTCTCGGCCGGAGCGTTCGGCGCGGTCTACCGCCGCGATCCGAAGCTGAAGGGGCCGATGGACGGCTTCGGCTACAGCTGGCTCGACGACCGGCTCGACAAGGCGAAGCTTGCGAGGCCGGCTTTGCTGTCGCGCGAGCCGGCCTGGGAGGGCCCGAGCTTCGGCTATGAGGCGCTCAACCTCGTCGACGGCCGCCGAAGCGTCCAGGCGATACGGGACGCGCTCGCCGCCACCGTCGGCCCGGCCCCGGTCGAGGAAGTCGCGGCCTATCTGGCGGTGCTGGAGCGGCTCGGAGTCATCGAAGCGGTGCGCTAGGGCGTATCGACATTCGGCTGGCCGGAGTGCGCAATTCCCTCTCCCGCTTTTCGCGGGAGAGGAGGGGCCCAAGCCGAAGGCTTGGGAGGTGAGGGTCTTTTCTGACTCCGGTGTACAGACCCTCATCTCCCACCGCTTCGCCGCGGGGCCCCCTCCTCTCCCGTAAGAACGGAAGAGGGCTGGAGGCGGCAGGCGCGTCTGTAGACCGATCTGAAGCTCATAGGGCCGGGCAGGCGCGGGTTTCTCACCGTTACCTCGAGGGTCATTTCCCGCCCTGACCCGATGCGCATGACTAGCCCGACGGGCCGGCCATCCAAAGCGCTTCCTCTTCCGGCAAGGGAGACAGGACGGCCCGGCCTCGTTATGCAGTCCGCACGGCAGCGAGAGGGGAGCGATGGACTCTCTGGTTTCGACCTCATGGCTGGAGAAGGCGCTCGGCGCCGCCGATCTCAGGATCATCGATGCGACCTGGTGCCTCCCCGCCGACGGCCGCGATCCCCGCGCCGAATATGCCGCGGAGCATATCCCCGGCGCCGTCTTCCTGGACCTGGACGACGTCTCCGATACGGCCAGCCCGCTGCCGCACATGATGCCTTCCGAAGCGAAGTTCGCCAGCCGCATGGCCTCGCTCGGGCTTCGCGACGGCCAGCGCTTCGTCGTCTACGACAACAGCCCCCTGCACAGCGCCGCCCGCGCCTGGTGGATGCTGAAGAATTCCGGCGCCCATTATGTCGCCATCCTCGACGGCGGCCTCCAGAAATGGAAATCGGAGGGGCGGCCGCTGGAAAGCGGGCGGCCGCCGGTCCGTCACGGCCATTTCAGCCCGAGCTTCGATCCGGAAGCGGTGGCGGACAAGGAAAAGGTGGCCGGCCTGCTCGGCGACGGAGTCCACGAGATCGTCGACGCGCGCGGCCCGGGCCGATTCGCCGGCGAGGAAGCCGAGCCTCGGCCGGGCATGGCCTCGGGCCACATACCGGGCTCGAAGAACCTCCCGCAGGGCAGGCTGTTCAACCCCGACAACAGCTGGAAGCGGGACGACGCTCTGCGCGCCGCCTTCGATTCGGCGGGGGTAGATATGGCCAGGCCGATGGTCGCCACCTGCGGCTCGGGCGTTACCGCCTGCGTCCTGCTGTTCGGCGCCCACCTGCTCGGCAAGGACGATGTCCGGCTCTACGACGGCAGCTGGTCCGAATGGGGCGCGGATCCCTCGACCCCAAAGGCGACGGGGCCGGCGTGAAGAACAGGCGGCCGGATACGAAGCTCGTCCGGGGCGGCCGCCGCATGGAATGGCGCGGCCGGCTGGTCAATCCGCCGGTCCATCGCGCCTCAACCATCCTGTTCGACAGCGTCGCCGAGATGCGGGCGGCGGCCCCGGAATTCGGCAAACATTATTACGGCCTCCACGGCACTCCGACCCACTGGGCGCTCGCCGAAGCTCTGACCGGGCTCGAGCCGGGCGCCGCCGGGACGATGCTCTATTCGACCGGCCTCGCCGCGGTGACGGCGGCGCTTCTCACCGTTCTGTCGGCCGGCGACGAGCTGTTGATGACGGACAGCGTCTACGGTCCGACCCGGCGCTTCTGCGACGGTTTCCTCAGGCGCTACGGAGTGACCACGCATTATTACGACCCGCTCGCCGGCGCCGGCATCGCGGACCTGATCGGCGAGCGCACCCGGGCGATCTTCCTCGAAAGCCCGGGCTCGCTGACCATGGAGGTGCAGGACGTCCCGGCGATCTGCGCGGCGGCGAAGGCGAGGGGGGTCGCGACCCTCCTCGACAACACCTGGGCGACTCCGCTCTTCTTCCGGGCCATCGCCGCGGGGGTCGATCTCGCCATCCTCGCCGGCACCAAATATGTCGGCGGCCATTCCGACGTCATGCTCGGCTCGGTGACCGCGACCGCCGGGCTTTATCCGAAGCTGGAGCGGACCAGCTGGGACCTCGGCCAGTCGGTCAGCCCCGACGACGCCTGGCTCTGCGCGAGGGGCCTGCGAACCATGGGCGTGCGCCTTCGCCAGCACGAAGCGAGCGCGCTCAGGATCGCCCTCTGGCTGAAGGAGCAGCCGCAGGTGGCGACGGTGCTCCACCCGGCGCTTCCGGATTGCCCGGGCCACGACCTCTGGGCGAGGGACTTCAAAGGCGCATCGGGTCTCTTCTCCTTCGCCCTGAAAGGCGGCGGCGACCCGGAGCGCACGCGCTTCATCGAGGCGCTTGAGCTGTTCGGCCTCGGCTACAGCTGGGGCGGCTTCGAGAGCCTGGTCGTCCCGGCCGACCCCGATCGCCTGCGCACCGCGACCCGCTGGCGATCGGAAGGGCCGCTGGTTCGGCTGCAGATCGGCCTCGAAGATGCCGACGACCTGATCGAGGATCTGGCGGCGGGCCTCGCCCGCTGGGAGGGCCCGGAATGAGGGGCATGGTCGAGCGGTTCGGAGTGACCTGGCCCACCTACAGCGACTGGGTCGCGGCGGCCGTCGCCGTCGCCCTGGTCGCCGGGGCCTGGGGCCTTGCCTGGCTGGCCAGCCGCTGGCTCGGGCCGCGTCTCGCCGCTTTCTGGGAGCATCGCACCGGCGGCCGCGGCGAAGCGCTGGCGAGGCGCATGTGCGATCTCACCCGTTATCTGACGGGCGCCCTCCTGATCGCGATCATCCTAAACGTGGACGCCTGGCGGCCGCTCGGCGCGATCGTCCTCGGCATCGCGCTCGCCGGCTGGGCGGCGATGCTGGTTTCGGGGCTGGTGCGCGGCCTGCAGATGCCGCGCTGGGTGGCGGCATTGCTCGCCGGAGTGACCTTCTTCGCCCTGCTCGCCCGAGCCGTCGGCGGGCTGAAGCCGATCACCGACACATTGGACCGGGTCGGCTTCACCGCCGGCGAGACAAGGGTGTCGCTGCTGACGGCGCTCCAGGTGCTGGTGACCCTGGTCGCCCTCTACGCGGTGGTGAAGCTCCTCAACCGGGTCATCGGCCACTCGATCCGCCGGGCCACCGGCCTCGACGCGACCCAGCAATTGCTCGGCCAGAAGCTGGCTAGCGTCGCCATATTGATCGCCGCTTTCTTCATCGGCATCGACCTGATCGGGATCGATCTCACCGCGCTCGCCGTCTTCTCGGGCGCGTTCGGCCTCGCCGTCGGCTTCGGCCTCCAGAAGACGTTCGGCAACCTTATCGCCGGGATCATCCTGCTGATGGACCGGTCGATCAAGCCGGGCGACGTGATCGTCGTCGGCGAGAGCTTCGGTCACGTCACCAAGATCGGCGTCCGGGCCGTCTCGATCGTCACCCGCGACGGCAAGGAGCATCTGATCCCGAACGAGAATCTGATGACCCAGGAGGTCGAGAACTGGTCCTATTCGAGCCGCGACGTGCGCGTCCACATCCCGGTAGGGGTCGCCTACGATTGCGACCTTCCGCTCGCCCAGAAGCTGATGGTCCAGGC
The DNA here is from genome assembly GCA_035719905.1 of Allosphingosinicella sp. Lineage (GTDB taxonomy): Bacteria > Pseudomonadota > Alphaproteobacteria > Sphingomonadales > Sphingomonadaceae > Allosphingosinicella. The sequence goes on along the minus strand of DASTFN010000023.1, from coordinate 70,840 downwards.
CGCGAGCGAGTCGTCGCGGGTGATGACGAACCGGCCGCCGAAGGTGTGGCTGATCGCGTTCGGAGAGAGCAGCGTCGAGCATGAGATATTGGTCTGGATCAGCGACCCCGAGCAGGGCGTCGGAAGCGTCCGCTCCGAGATACTGAACCGGGTCTGGGAGCTGTTCCGCGAGAACCGCATCGACCTGCCCTTCCCGCAGCGGGATTTGCACATCAAGGACTGGCCGGGATCGCCTCCCGCCGATTAGCCGTCATTGCGAGGAGCGAAGCGACGAAGCAATCCATCTCCGGACGCCTGAGCCGCTGGATTGCTTCGCTACGCTCGCAATGACGGTCAGCCCGGAAGCCTCCGGCTCAGCTCGGCCAGCCCCTTCTCCAGCTCCTCGGCGAGCCGATCGGCGGCGGCCCGGACCGGCATCCCGGCCTCGTCGAGCCTGAGCAGGGCGCCGACCCCGGCCGCAGCCCAGCGGGCGGTCTCGGCGGCGAGGTTGTCGAACCTCTTCTGGTCGATCGGGAGCGCCCGGGCGTAGGCCGCGCTGACCTTGGCCGCTTCGTCGAGGTCGCGATCCTTCGGCGAAACCGAGGCCCGCTCGGCCATCTCCTCGACCAAAGCGAGCACCTGCCGAAGCTGGGCAAGCTGGGCGCCGGCGTCGGCCAGGCCCGGGGCATAGAGAGGCGGCTGCTGCTGCGTCATGCGCGGCAGGATAAAGGGATGTGGCTAAAGAAGGGTTAGCCGCCGCGTCGCCCCAGCGAAGGCTGGGGCCCCGGCGGGTGAAATGCACCGAGCCCTTAATTTCCTGGGGTCCCAGCCTTCGCTGGGACGACGGCTTATTGCGGGGTCGTCACCGTCGAGTCGCGGCCGGCGCCGGCGGGGGCGGCGACGATCGCCTGGGTGACGGCGCCTTTGTCGACCACATTGGTGCCGGGATCGCCGGCGACGGAGCGGGCGCCGAGGGCGGCGCGGTCGCTTCCGGCCGAGTTGAGCATCGAGCGCTCGCTCTGGCTGCGCGGCGCCGGGCCTCCGAACAGGGTTTCGAGCGCCTGGGTGCGGGCGTCGGCGCCGACCGGGGTCGGCTCGCCGGTCTTGGGCGGGGTCAGCGCATAATCGGGCGGGATCACCAGGGGCTGGTTCCGGGTGACGGCGAATTCGTCGGGCCGCTCCCGGCCGGCAATGCCGCCGCTGCCGCAGCCGGCCAGCACCAAAGTGGCCGCACAGGCGCCAAGGCCGAGCTTCACGATACGCATAGTCACTTTTCCTCCTCGGGGGCCTTCCGTTCGCGCGTCAGCAGCGCCCGGACCAGCAATAGCAGGACGCCGATGGTAATGGCAGCGTCGCCCACGTTAAAGACCAAAAACGGGTGGATGTCGCCGAAATGCAGGTCGGCATAGTCGACGACATAGCCCAGCCGCACCCGGTCGAGGATGTTGCCGAGCGCCCCGCCGAGCACCAAAGAGAGCGCGATCGCGTCGTCGCGGCGCTTCTCCCGCCACATCCAGAAGGTGACGAAGGCCGCGATCGCCACGGTGAGGGCGACGAGCAGCCAGCGGCCGAGCTCGCTCTCGGCGTTGAGCAGCCCCATCGAGACGCCGGTATTCTTCAGCCATTTGAGCGTGAAGAAGGGCAGGATATCGATGGTCTGGCGATGCGGCAGCTGCAGCGGGTAGGTCACCACCCATTTCACCGCCTGGTCGACAAGGAAGATGAGGGCGGCGACCGAGAGGCCGACACGCCGGTTCTTCTTCATCCGCGCCGTATCGCGGGACAGATCAGCCATTCAATACCCCCTCGCAGCGGCCGCACAGGCCCCCGTCCTCGTCGACTTCCGGAAGCAGGCGCCAGCAGCGGCCGCATTTCAGATAGTCGGATTTGGTCACTTCGATCGTCTCGCCCTGCGCTTCGGCGACCTCGGAGACGATGTAGATTTCGGCCAGCTCCGCCAGCTCGGTATCGAGCAGGTCGATCTGGTTGTCCGGATAGAGCACCTTGGCCTCGAGGCTGGAGCCGATGACCTTCTCGCGCCTCAGGGGCTCGATGCTCTCGGTGACGTTCTCGCGGGTGGCCCGGATCAGGGCCCATTTGGTGCCGAGCGCCTCGTCGCTCCAGGCGGGATCGATCTCGGGCCATTCGAGCAGGTGCACCGACCCGCCCTTGTCCGGATAGCGGGTCTGCCAGACTTCCTCGGTGGTGAAGCACAGGACCGGCGCCATCCAGCGGACCAGCGCATGGAACACCGTGTCGAGCACGGTCCGATAGGCCCTCCGCTTCGGCGACGACGGCGAGTCGCAATAGAGGCTGTCCTTGCGGATATCGAAGAAGAAGGCGGAGAGGTCGTCATTGGCGAAGTTGGAGATCAGCCGGACGTAGCGATTGAACTCGAAGCCTTCGGTCGCCTCCTTCAGCTCGACGTCGAGCTCGGCGAGGCGGTGAAGCACCCAGCGCTCGAGCTCGGGCATGGCGGCCGCCGGCACCCGCTCCGCCTCGTCGAAACCGGCCAGCGCCCCGAGCAAATAGCGGAAGGTGTTCCGGAGCTTGCGATAGGCGTCGGTGGTGGTGGCGAGCACCTCCTTGCCGATCCGGACGTCCTCGAAATAGTCGGTCGAGGCGGTCCACAGCCGCAGGATGTCGGCGCCGCTCTCCTTCAGGACGGCGAGCGGGTCGATCGTATTGCCGAGGCTCTTCGACATCTTGCGCATGTTCTGGTCGAGCGCGAAGCCGTGGGTGAGCACCGCGTCGAAGGGCGCCCGGCCGCGGGTTCCGCAGCTCTCCAGAAGCGACGACTGGAACCAGCCGCGATGCTGGTCCGAGCCCTCGACATAGAGGTCGGCGCGGACGCCCTCGCCGTAGCGCGCCTCGACGACGTAGCTGTGGGTCGAGCCGCTGTCGAACCAGACGTCGAGGATGTCGGTGACCGGCTCATAGTCCTCGAGGCTGTAGCCGTTGCCGAGCAGGGCGTGGTGGTCGGCGCCGAACCAGGCGTCGGCGCCGCCTTCGTGGAAGGCGCGGATGATGCGGCTGTTGACCACCGCGTCGCGCAGATACTCCCCGGTCTTCCTGTGCACGTAGAGCGCGATCGGCACCCCCCAGGCACGCTGGCGGCTGATCACCCAATCCGGGCGGCCCTCGACCATGGCTCGGATCCGGTTCTTCGACTTCTCAGGGACCCAGCGCGTCTCGTCGATGGCGGTGAGCGCGGTGCCGCGCAGCGTGGAAAGCCCCTCCCCTTCAGGGGAGGGGTTGGGGGTGGGGGAGTCGTGGGAAATCGCGCCGGCCTGTGGGGTCTTCCCGGACTCCCCCACCCCAACCCCTCCCCTGAAGGGGAGGGGCTTGTCCATCGGGATGAACCATTGCGGCGTGCAGCGGAAGATGATCTTGGCCTTGGAGCGCCAGCTGTGCGGATAGCTGTGCCTGAAGTCCTGAGAGGCGGCGAGCAGGCCCTTGGCTTCGCGCAGGCCGGTGCAGATCGGCCCGTCCGGGGCGTTGAACTTGGCGTTGATTACCGAGCCGAGCCCGCCGAGCCACTCCCAGTCGTTGCGGTAGAAGCCGGCATCGTCGACCGCGAAGACGGGATCTATGCCGTTCGCCTTGCACAGCAGGAAATCGTCCTCGCCATGGTCGGGCGCCATGTGGACGAGGCCCGTGCCCTGCTCGGTGGTGACGAAGTCGCCGGAGAGGAAAGGGCGGGGGCGGGCGAAGAAGCCGCCGAGCGCATGCATCGGGTGGCGGGCGACGGTGCCGGCGAGCTCCGCCCCCGTTATGACGCGCTCCAGCCTGGTTTTCTGGGGAAATGCGAGGTCCGAGGCATGATCCAGCCGCTTCTCGACCTCCTGCTGAAGCTTGGCGGCCACCAGCATCCTGAAGGTCCGGCCCTGCTCGGGCCACTCGTAGCTCAGCAGATTATATTCGATCTCCGGCCCGTAGGCGATCGCCTGGTTGACCGGGATCGTCCACGGCGTGGTCGTCCAGATCACCGCCCGGGCGCCGACCAGCTCCGCGATCGGGCTCTCGACGATCTCGAAGCCGACGTCGATCTGGGTCGACGTGATCTCCTCATATTCGACCTCGGCCTCGGCGAGCGCCGTCTTCTCGACCGGCGACCACATGACCGGCTTGGCGCCGCGGTACATCTGCCCGCTTTCGGCGAACTTCAGCAGCTCCTCGACGATCTTGGCCTCGGCCTCATACTTCATGGTGAGATAGGGATCGTCCCATTCGCCCATCACGCCGAGGCGCTGGAACTGCTCGGATTGGATCGCCACCCACTTCTCGGCATAAGCGCGGCATTCGGCGCGGAATTCGCGGGGCGGCACCTCGTCCTTGTCGAGCTTCTTCTTGCGATATTGCTCCTCGATCTTCCACTCGATCGGAAGGCCGTGGCAGTCCCAGCCGGGTACGTAGGGCGCGTCCTTGCCGAGCAGGGACTGGGAGCGGACGACCATGTCCTTGAGGATCTTGTTCATGGCGTGGCCCATGTGGATGTCGCCATTGGCGTAGGGCGGGCCGTCGTGGAGGATGAAGCGTTCCCGCCCGGCACGGGCCTCGCGCAGGCGCTTGTAGAGCCCCATCTCGGCCCAGCGCGCGAGGATGGCCGGCTCCTTGCTCGAGAGGCCGGCTTTCATCGGGAAGTCGGTCTTCGGAAGGAAGACCGTGTCGCGGTAATCTTGTTTTTCGGACATTGGCGGGGCCTTAGCGCAGGTAGCGCGGGAATTGGAACACTCGTCATTCCGGCGGAAGCCGGAATCCATGGACACGGGCGGCGCGAGAGCTGGTGAGGACGGTGTTCATGGATCCCGGATCAAGTCCGGGATGACGGGTGCCTCAATTCTCCAGCGCCCGTCCCACGGTGTAGAAATCCTCGATCCAAAGATAGCCGCGGAAGTCGCGCGGCACCTTGCCGAGCTGCTCGGGGCGCGACAGCCCGAGGGCGCCTCCCTTCTTATAGTCTCCGGTCAGGATTATCTTGGTGCCGGCGCCCGCCATTCGGGCCAGGAAACGCTTGGGCCAACCCCAGATCGCCCATTGATAATTCAGCGGCACCATCACCGTCGTGTTGCGGCACGACTCAGGGACGTAGCTCGTCCACCCGAACTTGACGTAATCGGTGAGGCACCCTTTGGTATCCTGGACGGCGAACGTCCAGGCGCGGGGCTCGAGCTGCTTCACCCGGCGCAGGACGGCGGGATGGCCGTAAAAGCCGAACCGGGGCTCGCTCGCTGCGGCGCCGCCGCGCCGGAGTGCGGCGACGAGCGCGTCGGCGTCGGCCGGGTCCTTGCTCTTGAACTGGAAGATGAGCCGCATCCCCGGCACTTCGCGAAGCACCTCTTCCACCGTCGGCATGCCGCCGACACCCCTGCCGCGGAGCGGATGGGTCTTTCCGCCGTCGGACGTATAGCCATAGCCCACGTCCAGCTTCTTGAGCTCGGCGAGGGTCAATTTTCGAACGGCTCCGTGACCCTCGGTACGGCAATCGACCGTCCAGTCATGGAAGGCCACCATGTGGCGATCCCGGGTTGGATGCACCTGCAGCGCGATCGCGTCAGCGCCGAAGTGGCGCGCGTTGGAGAAGGAGCGGAGCGTATTGTCGATGAAATCATGGTCGGACGGGACCATCCGTTCGGCCGTGCAGGTTTCGGCGGTGATCCCCCGATGGTCGATCTGCTGGGCGACGCCGCGATGGGCAACGAGGATCAGCGGCCCCTTCGGCCGAGGCGCGAGCCACGAGGCGTTGATCAGCGACACGGTCACCGCGAAGCCGGCGATCCCCCAGCCTGCCCATTGCCAGACCCTCATTCCGCCAGCCTCCGCCGCGCTTCGTCGCAATCCGCTGCCATTTGCGCCTTGAGCGCGTCGAGGCTGTCGAATTTCGCCTCGGGACGAAGGAAGGCGATCAGCTCGACCTCGACCGTCCGGCCATAGAGGTCGCCGTCGAAATCGAAGAAATAAGGCTCGAGAAGCTCCTTGGGCGGCTCGAAGGTCGGGCGGACGCCGAGATTGGCGGCGCCGTCGAGAAGAATGCCGTCGGCCAGCCGCCCCCTCACGGCATAGATACCGAAGCGTGGCCGCAGATAGGGGCCGAGCGCGATATTGGCGGTCGGATAGCCGATCGTCCGCCCCCTCTTGTCGCCATGCTCGACCACGCCCTCGATCGCGAAGGGCCGGGTGAGCAGCCGGGCCGCGGTGGCGCAGTCGCCGGCCTGGAGGGCGTCGCGGATCCGGCTCGACGAGATCGGACCCTCGTCATCCGAAACCGGGCCGACCGCATCGACCGAGAAGCCGAGCCGCGCTCCGGCTTCCTCGAGCACCTCGACATTGCCGCCGCGCCCTCGGCCGAAGGTGAAGTCCTCGCCGGTCACCACCCCGGCCGCGCCGATCAGCTCGAGCAGGTTGGCCCTGATGAAGTCTTCGGCCGGGGTCGCCGCCAGCTCGGCTCCGAAGTGGAAGACGATCATCGCGTCGGCTCCGGCCGCTCCGAACAGCCTTTGCCGCTGGTCGAGGCTGGTCAGCCGGAAGGGCGGGGTCTCCGGCCGGAAGAAGCGGACCGGATGGGGATCGAAGGTCGCGACCAGCACCGGCCGGCCCTCGGCCCGGCCGCGCTCGACCGCGCGGCCGACCACCGCCTGGTGACCCTCGTGAAATCCGTCGAAATTGCCGAGCGCGACGATGCCCCCGCGAAGCGCCTGCGGAACCGCCGAGCCGCCGTCCAGCCGCTCCATGGCGCGGGGTATAGGAGAGGGGGAGGGGCAAGGTAAATCGTCATTGCGAGGAGCGAAGCGACGAAGCAATCCAGCGCTGCTCCGACGCCGCACTGGATTGCTTCGCTTCGCTCGCAATGACGGCTAGGGCAGCCCCTGCAACAGCCTCAGCAGATTCCCCCCCATCACCTTGGCGATCTCCTCGTCGGTGAAGCCGCGGTCGACCAGCGCCTGGGTGACGTTGACGAGGCCGGCGGTGTCGAAGCCCGTGGTCACCGCGCCGTCGAAATCGGAGCCGAGCGCGACATAGTCGATCCCGACCAGGTCGCGGACATGGGCGATGGCGGCGGCGATGGCGGCCGGCCGAAGGTCGCAGACCGCGGCGTCCCAATAGCCGATCCCGACGAGGCCGCCGGTCCGAGCCACGCCTCGTATCTCCTCGTCGGTGAGGTTGCGGTTGACCTGGCAGGTCGCCTGGACTCCGCCATGGCTCGAGACGATCGGCCTTTTCGCCATCGCCAATATCTCGGCGACGGCGGCGTGGCTCGAATGGGCGATGTCGACGATCATCCCGCGCCGCTCCATCTCCAGCACCACTTGGCGTCCGAGCGGGGTCAGCCCGCCTTTCCTCACGCCGTGCATCGAGCCGGCGACCTCGTTGTCGAAGAAATGGGCGAGGCCGGCCATTCTGAAGCCGGCGGCGTGGAGCCGGCCGAGATTGTCGAGGCGGCCCTCCATATTCTGGAGGCCCTCGATCGAAAGCAGCGCGCCCGTCACCTTGCGCCCGGCCGCCCGGTCGGCGAGCAGGCGCCGGACGTCGATGCCGCTCCGAACGATCCTGAGCCGGCCTTGCGAGCCGGATTCGGCCCGTCGGAGCTTCTCGGCATGCCAGAGCGAGCGCTCGAGCAGCGAGCTCCAGGTCCGCGGCGGTTGAAGCTGGGCGACGGCGAGCAGGGTGATGTTGTCGCTGTCGGCGCCGTTGGAATCGTAATTCTGGCCCTTGGGAGTCTTGGTCACCGAGGAGAAGACCTGCAGCGCGACGTTGCCCCCCTCGAGGCGGGGCAGGTCGACCTGGCCGAGCCTGGCCGGGTCGAGCAGGCTGCGCTGCCAGAGCAGGGTGTCGGCATGCATGTCGGCGACGGCGAGCCGCGCGTGAAGCGCCTTCGCCCGCTCGCTCACTTCGGGCAGCGGAGCCGCCACCACCTTGTTCATCCCGCCCTCGACGATGCCGGGGCCGAGGATCAGGAAGGCGCCGGCGGCGATGATCAGAAGGGCGAGCAGCCCATAGACGATTTTGCGCATGATCCCCCCGCTTTTGGTGCCTGGTATAGCGGCTCATCCCCTCCCCGTAAGGGAGGGGATGCTAGAAGCGCCGCTCCAGCCTGACGAAGCTGTACCCCGGATAATCCGCCCTCGACTTTTCCCTCCACTCGGCCGGGTCGAAGCCCGGCATGAACGTATCGGCTTCGGGATCGTCATGGACCTCGGTCAGCTCGACCGCGTCGGCTCTGGGCAGGAACAGGGCGATGATCTCCGCCCCGCCGATCACCGAGACCGGCTCCCCTCCGGCCGCGGCCAGCGCCTCCTCGACCGAGCGCGCCGTCTCGGCGCCTTCAGCGTTCCAGCGGGGATCGCGGGTCAGCACGATGTGCCGCCGACCGGGTAGAAGATTGGGAAGGCTGTCGAAGGTCCGGCGCCCCATCACCATCGCACTGCCCATCGTCACCGCCTTGAAATGCCTCAGGTCCGCCGGGATCCGCCAGGGCAGCCCTCCGTCGCGCCCAATGGCGCCGTTGCGGGCCCGGGCGACGACGATCGTTACGAACAACCCCAACCCTTTCTGCACTGCGGCCTAGCGTGAATTCAGCTGGGCTGCGGCTGGACCGTCTCGAGAACCAAGCTCTTGAGATCCCCGAGCGCCGCATCCCACAGCCGCATGATCCGGGCAAGCTGGTCGGCCTGATCGCCCTCCTCGCAAAAGATGAAATCGCCCGAAAGCCGCAAATTCCCGTCCTTGAGGCTGAACTTGCCGAAGCGGGTCTTATGATTCGCCTCGTTCAGTCGTTCGAACTCGAGCTCGACGTCGTCCAACTCGACGAAGCAGTAGAAGCCGAGGCTGTAATCCTCATATTGGACGATCGTGGATTCCAGCCCGCCGGATTGGACTATCCACTGATTGTCGTGATCCGTCGTCCGAATATGATATCCGAGGTTTTCGACAGCTCCGAAAACAGTCGGGCGCGCCTCGTCGTCGTTCGGCATGAGTCTCGTCCTCAATTCAAGGATGCTGGAATGGCAACGACCGCCTCCAGGCGATTGCCTGAGCCACTGACCTCGCGGGTCTGGCAGGCGGCGAGCCTTTGGGCCTTGACCCCTTCGCCGCGACCGATCGGCTCCGCGGATTCCGCTCGCAACTCGGCGGTGCTGCAGGCCCAAGCCATTTGCGGGCTCTCTTCGCGCTTCGGCGCTTTCGCCGCGGCCCGGGCAGCCACAGCCGCCGAATAGGCTCGCTTGCCCTTCTCCGTCAGCATGTTCCGCATATGCCGTCCCGCCGGCGCGGATTTCACCAAGCCTTCGCCCCGCATCGCCATCAGCGCGCGTGCGACCGTGGCCGGCGCTCGTTTGCATCTCGCGGCAAGGTCGCCGCTGGTGACGGGATAATCGCCTTCGTCGGTGAGCGCCTGGAGGATCAGCTCCTCTGTGTCGCCGCCCTCGACCGGCCGCTCCGGAGTGCGCGCCGCCGCCAGCACCGTCGCCGCGCCACCCAGCATCCAAGCGAAGCTTTCCGGGCCCGTCTGAGGCGCGATGTCTTGCTCCAGCATGATCTGTAAGCGCAGGTTCAACACGAACTTTGCGACCCGGTTGACGAGGTCCCAATCCCGCTTCGCCAGCGCCAGGGCGAGGCTCTCCATCAGTCGCCCGAAGGATTGGCCCGCCTCCGCCCAGGCTTCGTCGCGAACGAAGGCTTCCAAATGCTCCATTTCGGCGGAAACCGGGTCTGTCTCCTTGACTGTCGGGGCCATTTCAATCGTCTCCTTGTGCGGGCGACTCGGCCCTAGCGTGGACCGACGAGGTTGTCAATTGATGTCAATTGATATACTAAACGCGTTGAGATGGGGTAGGTTCCGGTGAGCGACTTCGATCCGTCCGCCGCCCTCGCCCGGCTTGCTTTCGCCCTGCATTGCTGGGAGCGGGAGACGTGTCTGGACCCGAAGTGGCTGGCCACCGTGGAGAGGGTGATCGCCGGCGAGAAAGTGTCGTCGACCGCCCCGGCGGACCGCTCGCTGTCCGAATTGGCCCAGCTCGCCGCGCCCGGTCTCGCCGCCGCCGAGGCCGATCGACCGACGGTAGAGCAGTTCCAAGCGGTCATTCGAGCCGTGCATATCCTCGACCAATGGCATGAGCCGCTGCTGGAGGCCATGCGCGGAGCGGCGCGAAGTGAGGCCCATGCCGCGGCCTATGCGCGGCTGCGACCGGAGGCGGAGAGCAGGGCGAACGGCGGCGGCTATAACGCGGCGGGGCGCCACGGCAGGATGATTCCCGCCCGACTGGCCGCCACCCATCTCGAGGCGGACAAAAAGGGTGAGGCTAAGCGCAGCCTGCTCGTCGAGCTTCTCCATTTCACCACTTACCTGCCGCAGACCATCACCGCCGGCCATCCCAGCAACCCGGAATCGCCCGAGCGCCGGCAAATCGGCCTTCGCTATCTGCTTCCTGGCCAGGAGTTGGCGGACGGCCGCGATCCGCTGCCGGCCCAACCAGTGATCGCGGTTGCGCCGGTGCTCCAGTCGCTCGACCATGCGCAGGTTCACGCGCTGCCGGATCAGCCGGCCTACACGGTTCGCCCCATTTACCCGGAGGACCGGCTGCGCGGAATCGTGGAGCAGGCCCTCGAGGCGGGCAGCCATATTCTCTTCCTTCCGGAAATGTCGGTCAACGAGGAGCATCTCGATCGGCTCGGCCACATTCTCCGGACTTGCTCGGGCGCACATAGCCGCAGGCACGGCCTGCCCGAGTTGCGCTACGTCGTCGCCGGCATCTGGGGACCACCGACCGAGGCTCGTCCTCGGCACCGCAACTACATCCAGGTCCTCAATATCCTCGGCGAGCGGCTGGCCGAGCAGGACAAGCTCAGCCGGTGGGACCTCAGCGAGGACCAGCAGAAGCGCTATGACATCCAGCCCGGCTGCGGGGCCCCCGCCTGGCTCGAGGAGCATATCCATCCCGGTGAAAATATCTGGATCATGGACCTGTGGCCGTTCGGCAGGTTCCTCACGCTCATCTGCGCCGACATGAGCCACGACCAGCCTGGCGACTGGCTGGTGCAGAACGTTGCCATCGACTGGCTGCACGCCCCCATCATGGACAAGTCGATCGACTGCGTCAGGACTCCGGAGGGCCGCCTGGAACCTTGGATCGTCGATCGGGCCGAGCGGGCTCTTGAGCATGGCGTCGACCGGATCATCGTCACCAACAGCACGCTCCTGACGCTTCGGCTGAACGAAGCGAATATCCGGCGCGCCGACCCGCGTTACCCGCCGGTAGGGGAGTGCGTGGTCGGCTTCTTTATCGACGGATCGGGGCCTCGCCGGCGCTACCGGAAGGCGAGCATTCCCGTCGACGTCGACGAGCCGATGGTCGACGCCGTGCCGTGGCTCCATCGCTTCGCGCCCTTCCCGCCGGTCTGAGGAAAGCCGCTCAAACCGCCACCTCGGCCTTGATGTGCGGGTGAGCGTCGTAGCCGGTGATCTCGAAATCCTCATATTCGTAGCGGTCGATCGCCTCGGGGCGGCGGAGGATCGTCAGTTTGGGCAGCGGCTTGGGCTCGCGGGTCAGCTGCAGCCGCGCCTGGTCGAGATGGTTGGAATAGAGGTGGCAATCGCCGCCGGTCCAGACGAACACGCCCGGCTCCAGCCCGCATTGCTGGGCGAGCATGTGGGTGAGCAAGGCGTAGCTGGCGATGTTGAAGGGGACTCCGAGGAAGGCGTCGGCGCTTCGCTGGTAGAGCTGGAGGTTGAGCCGGCCGCGCGCCACCTGGGTCTGGAACAGGCAGTGGCAGGGCGCCAGAGCCATCCGGTCGATCTCGGCCGGGTTCCAGGCGGAAACGATCTGGCGGCGCGAGGCGGGGTCGCGGTTGATCAGGTCGATGAGGTTGGCGATCTGGTCGACATGGACCCCGCCCGGCCCCTCCCAGTCGCGCCATTGCTTGCCGTAGACGGGGCCGAGCTCGCCGGCCTCGTCCGCCCATTCGTCCCAGATCCGGACCCTGTTCTCCTTCAGCCAGGCGATGTTGGTCTCGCCGCGCAGGAACCAGAGCAATTCGATGACGATCGAGCGCAGATGGAGCTTCTTGGTGGTCAGCAGAGGGAAGCCGTCGGCCAGGTCGAAGCGCATCTGGTGGCCGAAGACGGAAAGGGTGCCGACTCCGGTCCGGTCCTTCTGCTCGGCGCCTTCGTCGAGGATTCGGGAAAGGAGCTGGAGATAGGGCTGCATGAGCAGGACTATGGCGGGTGGGCGCGGGGTTTCCAAGCCGGGGAGCGTCAGCTTTTCGCCCGGGCCTCCTTGATCGCGTCGCGAAGCGCCTCGTAGCCGACCGCGCCCTGGAGAATCTGGTCGCCGACCACGAAGGTCGGGGTTCCGGTGGCTTCGAGGCCGCGGGCGAGCTCGAAGTTCCTGGCCAGCTCCGGATCGGCGATCGCGGTGGGGAGTTCGGCGGCGAGGCCGGCGCCGGCGCGCGCTTTGGCGAGCGCCTCGGGCGTGGGCCGGCCGGCGGCGAACAGGGAGTCGTGGAAAGGCTTGAAGCGCCCCGCCTGGGCGGCGGCGAGGCTGACCCGGGCGGCGGCCTCGCTGTCCGGCCCGAGCACCGGCCATTCGCGCCACACCACCTTGAGCCTGGGATCCTCGCGCAGAAGCCGGTCGACGTCGGCATTGCTCTTGCGGCAATAGCCGCAGGCGTAATCGAAGAATTCGACGAGGACGACGTCGCCATCCTGGGCGCCCGCCCAGGCGCCGGCGAAGGGCCGTTCCAGCCCGGCCCGGTTGGCGGAGATCATCTTCGCCGCTTCGCGCTCGCGCAGACGCTCCATCGCCTCGGGCAGGATCTCCGGATTCTCGAGCAGATAGTCGCGGACCGACTGCCGCGACCCGTAGGCGACCGCGCCGCCGCCGACGAGGGCGCCGATCAGCCCGGCCGCCAGCGCCGTCTTCCAGCCCCCGAAACCGTTGCGGGCGCCGGCCGCGTCAGTTGTCACGATTCTTTTTCTTCCGTTCCACCTCGGTGCGCGAGACCATCGCGATGTCCTGGGCGCGAAGCCAGTCGGGCGTGCCGCTGGGAACGGTCTTGAGCGCCTGCTCGGCATTGACCAAGGCGAGGCGCGGTTCGCCCTGCAAATTGTAGCGTTCGGCGGTGGCGAGCGCGGCCCGGCCGGGATCGCCCTCGCGGTCGTAGACGATGCCGAGCTGGTACCAGGCGAAGGGGTTCGAATTGTCGCGGCCGATCGCGGCCCGGAGCACCCTTTTGGCCTCCTCATAATGGTCGGGCCGCTCGGTCGCGATCAGGGCATGGCCGAGCAGGGCCGAGATGAGCGGCTGGTCGGGCGCATATTTGACCGATTGGCGGAGCGATTCGAGCGCCTCGGTGGGGCGGCCAGATTCGAGCAGGATCTGGCCCTTCAGCTCGAGGAAATAGGGGTCCGTCGGAGCTTCCGCGAGCAGGCTTTCCGCCTCGGCGAGCGCTTTCTCCGGATAGGCGCTCTTGTGCCAGGCATAAGCCCGGGCATAGCGCGCCGGGACGGTCTTGTTGCTCTCCGGATAGGCCACGCGCGTCCGGGTCGGGTCGTCGACATAGCCCATCAGCTTCGCCTTGACCCGCTGGAAGCGGGCTTCGAGCCTGGCGTCGGGAGGGCTGTTCCAGCCGGGGGCGCTTTTCACCGACTGTTCGAGCGCGGCGAGGCGCTCGCTGTTCAGCGGGTGGGTGCGCATATAGCCATTGTCCTGGGGGATGGCGTAGCGGAATTCCTGGTTCTGGAGCTTCTTGAAGAAGCTGAGCAGGCCGGCCCCGTTGGTCTTCGACTTGGCGAGGAAGCTGGCGGCGGCGGCATCGGCGGACGATTCCTGGGTGCGGCTGAAGGCGAGGAACTTGCCGATCGCCGCCTGCTGGCCCGCCGCCATGACGCCCATTCCCGCCTCGCCGGCGCCGGCCGCCATCGCCGCGGCGCCGAGGACGAGCGAGAGGAGCATGATTCCGGTCGCGACCTTCACGCCCTCCTGGATGCGGATGACATGGCCGCCGGTGATGTGGCCGACCTCGTGGGCGATGACGCCCTGGACCTCGTTGGCGGAATCGGCGGCGGAGATCAGCCCCGAATGGATGTAGACGATCTGGCCTCCGGCGACGAAGGCGTTGATCGACCGGTCGTGGATGAGGACGACGTGGACGTCGTCGGGCCTGAGGCCGGCCGCCTCGACGATCGGCCGCGACATGTCCTTGAACAAGGCTTCGGTCTCGGCGTCGCGCAGGATCGACTGCGCCGCCGCCGGCCGGGCCGCGAGCCCGAAGCTCAGAATGAGGAGGAATGCGAGGCGGGCGGCGAAGGCGCTCCACCTTTTCAGCGTAACAACAGCTTCAGCCATGCCGCATCCTATCCCTTTGCGGGGCTGAACCTGACATGAGCGCGCCCGCCTGGGCAAGCGCGCTCATGCCATGTTCGTCAGGCGCCGAAAGTGCGCTGCCACCAGCCGCGGCGCGGCTCCCCGGCTTCTTCCCCGGCCTCGGCCTCACCTTCAGCGGCCGCGCCTTCGCGGTCATTGGCCGCTTCGGGCGCCGGAGCTTCGGCCGGAGCCTCGGCTTCCGCGGCCTTCTTGCGGCGGGTGCGCTTGGGCTTGGCGGGCTTTTCGTCTTCGGCGTCGGGCGCGGCTTCCGCTACGGGCGCAGGTTCCTTTTCAGGAGCGACGGCCGGAGCTTCGGTCGGTTCGGCCGCGGCAGCGGTCTCCGCCTCCGGCGCCGGAGCTTCCTCCTTGCGGCGGGCGCGGGGACGGCGGCGGCCCTTGGGCTTCTCCTCCGTCTCGGCTGGAGCCTCGGGGGCCGCCTCGGCGACGTCGATCGACGCCGGCTCCGGCGCGTATTGAGGCTCGGCCTCCCCGGGCACCTCCGCTACGTCGGGAGCCGTCTCCTGCTCGGACGGACCCTGCTCGCCTTCCTCGCCGTCCCTGCGGCGGCCGCCGCGACGGCCACGCCGCCGCCGGCGCTTGCGCCCGCGTTCCTCGCTCTCCTCGCGGCTTTCGCGCTGCTCGCGATTCTCGGGACGCCGGGGCCGGGCTTCCTCTTCGCTTTCCTCGGCCTCCTCATCCTCCTCGATCTCGTCGGCGAGATCCTCGGCGAACTCCTCCTCGTCCAGCTCCGGCTCGACGATGCGCTCGACCCGCGGCCGGACCGCGGGCGGCGGGCCGAAGGATTCGACCGCCATCTTGGCGCCTTCGAACGATTCCTCGATCAGCACCTCGATGACGACTCCGTAGCGCGACTCGATCTCGCCGATCTCGCCGCGCTTGCGGTTGAGCACGTAGACCGCGGCCTCGCGGCCGGCGCGGAGCACGATCCGGCTTCCGCGGCCGCGCCCGGCTTCCTCCTCGAGCATGCGCAGGGCCGACAGGCCCGCCGACGAGGCGGTGCGCATCAGGCCGCTGCCCTCGCAATGCGGGCAGGGGCGGGTCGAGGCTTCGAGCACCCCGGTGCGCAGCCGCTGACGGCTCATCTCCATCAGCCCGAAGGACGAGATCCGGCCGACCTGGATCCGGGCGCGGTCGTTCTTGAGCGCCTCCTTCATCGCCTTCTCGACCTTGCGGATATGGCCGTTCGATTCCATGTCGATGAAGTCGATGACGACGAGGCCGGCCATGTCGCGCAGGCGCAGCTGGCGGGCGATCTCGTTGGCGGCCTCGATGTTGGTCGCGTAGGCGGTCTGCTCGATATTGTGCTCGCGGGTCGAGCGGCCCGAATTGATGTCGATCGACACCAGGGCCTCGGTCGGGTTGATCACCAGATAGCCGCCCGATTTCAATTGGACGACCGGCTGGTACATCGCCGCGAGCTGGTCCTCCGCGCCGTAGCGCTGGAAGAGCGGCACCGTGTCGACGTAATTCTGCACGCGCTTGACGTGGCTCGGCATCAGCAGCTTCATGAACGCGCGGGCGGCGCGATAGCCGTCCTCGCCCTCGACGATCACCTCGTCGATGTCGCGGTTATAGATGTCGCGTATGGCCCGCTTGATGAGGTCGCTGTCGCCGTAGATCAGGGCGGGCGCCGAGCTTTTCAGGGTGCGCTCCCTAATCTCGTCCCAGAGACGGGCGAGATAGTCGAAGTCGCGCTTGATCTCGGTCTTGGTCCGGCTGAGGCCGGCGGTGCGGACGATGCAGCTCATGCTGTTGGGCAGGCTGAGGTCCGACATGATCTGCTTGAGGCGCTTCCTGTCCGCACCGTTCGAGATCTTGCGGCTGATGCCGCCGCCGTGGCTGGTATTGGGCATCAGCACGCAATAGCGGCCGGCCAGGCTCAGATAGGTGGTCAGAGCCGCGCCCTTGTTGCCGCGCTCCTCCTTGACGACCTGGACGAGCAGCACCTGGCGGCGGCGGATGACGTCCTGGATCTTGTAGCGCCGGCGAAGATTCTGGCGCTTGCGGCGGAGCTCGTCGGCGGCATTCTCCTCCGGGGCGCTCTCCGCGGCCTCGGGCGGGGCGGGGGCATCCTCGTCGCCGGGCTCGCCTTCCTCGCCTTCATCCTCGAAGCCGCGCTCGGCCTCGTCGTCCTCGCGCTCGTCGTCGGAATCGTCGCGGCTCTCGTAGCGCGCATCCTCGGCGGCGCGCAGGCGCTCCTCCTCGGCCGCATGCTCGGCTTCTTCGCGGAGCAGGGCCTCGCGATCCTCCCGCGGGATCTGGTAATAATCGGGGTGGATTTCCGAAAAAGCCAGGAAGCCGTGGCGGTTGCCGCCATAGTCGACGAACGCCGCCTGCAGCGACGGTTCGACCCGAGTGACCTTGGCTAGATAGATATTCCCCTTGAGCTGCTTGTGCTCGGCGGATTCGAAATCAAATTCCTCGATCCGGTTTCCCTTGACCACGGCCACCCGAGTTTCCTCCTGGTGGCGCGCGTCGATCAACATGCGCATCGTCATTAACATCACTCCACGCGCGCCGTGCCGTCCTTGCGGCGGCGGCTGGCGCGCGCTCGAATATGGACGAAGGCGCGGCCTGCTCGGCGCGCGCCTTCAATGTCCGGGTTGAAAAGAAAAAAGTCGCCTCTGCTGCGCGCGGCAGGCCGGCGGAGATGCCCGGCCGCAAAGCCCCGGCCGCAACGCCCGGCCCAGTTCGGGCGGGCAGCGTCTGGGGGGAAAAATGCCTCATGCAGCGTCAACCTTGGTGGCCGGCAGGACAGCCGGCTCATGCGTTCGGCCCGAGATTGGAAGGAAGGTCGCTCCTTCAGCGCGGTGCCGAGCCCGGTAGCTAGCATCTGCCATGGGCAGCGGCAACCGGTATCGGGTTACAAGCGGGTTCCTCAAGCCTCGACAGTGACCCGAGAGGAGTTAGGCTTCCCTTGCCGTCCGTCGAGGCTTGTGCGGCTTGTAGAGATATGGAAGCATTATGGCGCAAGCGACTAGTCTTGCAGCCGGGCGGAGTATCGAATTGCAATGCCTTCCTTCGCTCGCGAACTTGAACTCACGCTCCACCGAGCATTAGACGCGGCAAAGGCGCGCGAACACGAATACGCAACACTGGAGCATTTGCTCCTTGCTCTGGTCGACGATCCCCACGCATCCAAGGTCATGGCTGCTTGCGGCGTGGACCTCGCCGAGCTGAAAGAGATGGTAGTCGCCTATCTGGATACTGAGCTGGAAGCACTCATCTTTGAGCCGCTGAAAAAGAAGAAGAAGACCGCCAAGGACAAAGCGGCGATTGCGGAATTCAAGCAGGACGGCCCTAGTCCCACCTCCGGCTTCCAACGGGTCGTCCAGCGCTCGATCTTGCACGTCAATTCCGCAGGGCTTGACGAAGTGAACGGCGCTAATGTGCTTGTGGCACTTTTCACCGAGCGCGAGAGCTATGCCGTTTATTTCTTGCAGCAGCAGGACATATCTCGCCTCGATGCCGTTGCTTATATTACCCACGGAGTGGGCAAGGGGGAGACGGCCGAATCCGCGTCGCCGCCCATTGCCGAGCGAAGCGAGACAGCGACGGTCGGCGAGGCTGCGTCGCTTGAGAAACTCAGCCGGATTTTCCGCGACGACTTGAAGGCGTTGTCCGATAGTGTGCCGATCGAACCGGTGCTCAACACCCCTCGGATCGCCGACAAGATGGTCGAGTTCGTGATCGACATCGTCGAGCAGGCGGCCATATCGCGTTCCTCCCGCCCCGAAGGCCGACGCCCCTTGTTGACGATCGGTCTCTATGGCCCGTGGGGATCGGGCAAATCGACCCTGCTGAGGGAGGTTGGCAGCCGAATGGCGGACGCCGGCTTCATTACGGTATTCGTCAACAGCTGGAAGTGGGACGGTGGGGAGGACATTTATGCCTTCATGAACCGCGAGCTGCTACGCAGTTTGGCCGGGGTGAAGGGGCTGCGGATAAGGGCGCTGTTCGCGCGGATGCTCCTCCACGCAAAGTCCAATTCAAAACGCTGGATCGCCTGGCTGGCTGTCGTCGCCACCCTCGCCGCGGCCTATTTCGCCGTGGACTGGGAGCGGACGATCACCAGCGCCGAAGTCACCAGAAGCTCGCTGTTGGCCCTTCTCACGGGCGCGATCCTGGCCGTAGTGGCGAAGCCTCTGGGGACCCTGGTCGAAAGATTGATTCTGCAGGAACCGCCCGACGTCGACTCGCGGCAGACTCTGTCGCAGGCTTATCGCTATTTCGATCTGGTCCGTCGCATGACCTACCGGGCCGATCGGAAGCCCATCGCTTTCTTGTTCGACGATCTTGACCGTTGCGATGACGGCAAGGTCGTTGAGTTCATCAAGTCGATCCACAGCCTGACTTCGGATGGTAGCATCTGCGTTCTGGCCTGCGATGAGCAGTTCGCCGCCGCTGCAATCTACAGCCAGTTCAAGGGAGTCGCCGAGTATCTCGACGAGGGGAAAGCCTTCGGTGCGCGATTCCTTGAAAAGATCATCCAGGTGCCATTCCGCCTGCCCGAGGTGGCCGCGGAGGATTTGGTGGCGCTTGGCCTGATGCCGGGCGTCCCGTCGTCCGATCACGACCGGGAAACGCTGGGAGAGTCGGAAGCCATGCCCAGCGCCCGATCGGGTGCGCATGCGCCTGCCCGCATGGTCAAGGACATCGCTCCCCCGGCTGATATCGATCCAGTGAGCGAAGCCCGCCTGTCAGAGATTTGCGGATCGACGCTGTCGCTGGTGGTCGAACGAAGCCGCCTGCAAATCCGGCAGGCCAAGATGCTCTCCAATGTGGTCAAGCTCTATTCTATGGTGTTTCCGCCGGTAGACGAACAGGCGGCGCAGCGCCTCGCCGCCTTTCTAATCATCACCTATGTCGATCCGCATTGGATCCCGGGCGCTTATTTCTCGGCCGCGCGGCCGCTGCCCTCGGAGCTCGATGCGATTACCGGCGAGCTCCGCTCAAGGCTCGGCGACGATGCGGCCGCGATCAGGCGTCTGTACCGTCTCTTCGGCGTTCGCTGGCCGGTGACGGCGGAGCGACCGGCTTCACCGGAGCCATCCGCCGAGTCGGCGCCCGCAACCACTCCAGAACCGAACGAAGTCGAGAAGGCAAAGACGGCCTAGGCGGACTCCGCCGTCGCTTGCGCCAGGGCGCGCTTGTCGGCCTCCTGGCGGGCGCGCATGGCGTCGCCGCGATGGGCACGGGCGGCCATGGCGTCCCAGGCCGCCGCGGCGCGCAGGCAGCGGTCGCGGACATTGTCGAGGGTCGCGGCTTCGGCGTCGGCGCGCGCCTCGGCGGCGCGGGCCAGATAGAAATCGAGCTGGCTGGACATGGCGCGCCTTCTCTCCGGAATCGGCGCATGAGTCCAGAGGGATGGCGCGCCCGACTGTTTCAATCGTGGATAGCCGGAGCGGATTTCGGGGAGGCGGCGAGGCGACGAAGCCCCGCCGCCGCCCGGGCCGCTCAGTCCCTGAGCGAGGCGGAGACCTTGCCGCCGTTCTTTTCCAGCTCGGTCATGACCTGCTTGTGGAGCCAGATGTTCATCTCGGCGCTGCCGTCCTTCTCGCCCGTATAGCCGAGCTCGGTGGCCAGCTCCTTGCGGTTGGCGAGGCTGGGATCGAGGTCGAGAAGCTTCATCAGGTCGACGATCGACGACTGGTAGTTGAGCTTCTCGCTTTTCTTCGCGGCGGCATCGGCGAGGATCGCGTCGACGTCGACCGGCTGGGCCGGGGTGCCGGCGGCCGGATTCAGCTGCGGCATGGCCGCCGGATTGCCCTGCTGCGCCTGGGCCTGAGGCTGAGCGGCGTTCGCCTTGCCGAAGATGGCGTCGCGGATCTTGCCGAAGATACTCATGCTTACTCTCCTGTGGGTGGCAGGCGCAGATGCGCCCTGGCGGGAGAATGAGCGGGGGGCGCCGAAGTTGCGCCAAAGGCGACGAAGCGATTCCGGCGTCGGGCGAAAGGCGGCCGCGGGCGTTTAGGCGAAGGCCGAAGCCTGGACGGCCAGGACCTGGACCCGGGCGAGGCGCTGCATCAGCCGGATGAGGATGAGGCAGAGCGGCACGTTGAGCGCTGCGGTGACGAGATCGAGCCAGACTATGCCCATCGGGGTCTCGGTCTCGAAATCCCCGGCGAATCTCGCCACGATGTTGCTGAGGATGTTGGTGAGAAGCCAAAGCCCCCACCACCAGGGCAGGAGCGCGGAATCAGCCTCTTCGTTGAGCCCGCCGGCATGATGGCTGGCCCGCCAGGTCTCCTTCACCCCGACATAGGGCTGGACGAGATTGGCCAGGGGCACGAAGAACCAGCCGACCGACCAGCCGGGCGTGATCGTCATGTCGTCGCTGAGCAGATGCGCATTGGCGTTGGTCCGGTAGATCCAGCGGCCGACCAGGATGAAGCAGGCGATGAGCGCGAAGAAGGCGGGAATCGAGGTGATGTCCGCGGCGCTGCCCGGCTGCTGATCGGCGACCCGGAGCAAGGCGACCAGCGCCGTCAGAACCATATAGATATAGAGGGCGATGACGGCCGCCCGGGTGGGGCCCGTCGGATCCCTGAAGCCTTCCATCGCCGCCATCCCCCTTCTGGTCCCGGGTCGAGCTTAACCCGCCCTCGGCGGAAATCCAGAGTGCGTCTCAGGTTAAGGCGCGCCGAGGCTGTCCCAGACACCGAGCTTGAGCTCCTTGGTCGTCCAGCTTTCGGTGGCCCGGTCGAGGGCGTCGTAATCGGCGCGGTGGGCGGCCATGAAGGCGTCGAAATCGGCGGAGCTGCGCCAGCGGTCGATGGTCAGATAGACGGTGCCTGGGGCGCTCAGGAGCTCGGTGCCGAGGTAGGA
The DNA here is from genome assembly GCA_035719905.1 of Allosphingosinicella sp. Lineage (GTDB taxonomy): Bacteria > Pseudomonadota > Alphaproteobacteria > Sphingomonadales > Sphingomonadaceae > Allosphingosinicella. Next base: position 49,652 of record DASTFN010000023.1, on the reverse strand, counting down.
AGGCGAGCGGCGGAAGAGGGCGGCCCACTCGCCGTTGGGGCCGTAGGCGCTCTCGAAGGCGGCGGCCGCCTCGGGGCGGACCTCGTAGGTCCAAAGGATCGCGATCATCGCTCGCCGGCTCGTCGACGACATGTGAAGGGCGCCGCAGTCCGGCCGAAGGCGCCGGCAAGCGCGGTCAGCGCCGCGACGACGAAATATCGGTTCATTTTCGGATTTCCCCCCAGATCGGAGGCGATCCTATTGGCGTGGCGGCGCATTGCAATGGCACGAAAAAAGGGCGCCGCCGAAGCGACGCCCTCTCTTAGGCAATGCGGAAGGCTTACGCGCTCTGCAGGTTGACCGCGCTGGTCTTGCCGCGCTGGTCCTGCTCGAGGTCGTAGCTGACCCGCTGATCCTTGTTCAGGGTGGTCATTCCGGCGCGCTCGACGGCCGAGATGTGGACGAAGGCGTCGTTGCCGCTGCCCTCGGGCTGGATGAAGCCGTAGCCCTTGTCGAGGTTGAAGAATTTTACGGTGCCGATCGGCATGGTGTTTTCCTTTGGTAGACAGAGTGCCGGCGCGGGCCAAATCGGCGGCGCTGGGCTTTAGAAGCGTAGAGAGAAGGAAAAACCTGCCGAAGAAGGAAATGTCCGTCGCATGCGACTTTAGCCCGGCGCTTATGCACGATTTCGGCAGGCGGCGCAAATTCGCGGCACTGCGCGGGGTTTTTCCTTGCGGTTAAAGAGCAATATTGGACCTGCTGCGGCCGATCGCAAGCCGACGATCCGTGCTGCCCGCTCGCGTTTCGACTCGCCGCCGATTCGTGTTATCCTCCGCGCCGGCTCAACCGGGGGGAGGGTCGGGTCATGTCGGCCGACAAGAATCCGCACGTCGTTGCCCTGCGCGAGGCCTATCGGCGCTGGCGCGAAACCAAAGGCGGCAATGCCGACGAGATCCTCGCCTTGTTCGACGTCCGGGTCGAGATGCGCTCGGTGCTCGGCTCCGAACTCCCCTCCGAGCTTGCCGGAACCCATCGCACCAGGAGCGAGGCGGCGGATTATTTCGCGGCTCTGGCCCGCGACTGGGAGATGATCGACTATGTCGTCGACCAGTTCGTCGCCGACGGCGAATATGGCGACGACGTGGTGATGATCGGCCGCTGCGCCTGGCGCCACCGGACGACCGGGGCGGTGGTCGACTCGCCCAAGGTCGACATCTGGCATTTCGAGTTCGGCAAGGCGACCCGCTTCACCGAGATGTTCGACAGCCTCGCCTTCGTCAGAGCGGTCGGTGCCGTCTGAGCCCGGGCCCGGCCGCGCAGGCCGGAACCCGATCCTTGCCCGCCGGTTATCCCCTCGCGCACGCCTCGTCCCGCGCCTTCCTTTGCCGCGTCCGGCGCGCGCGCGCCAAGGAGGAACCCTGCCATGAAGCGCTCGATCCTGATCGCCGTCGCCGCCGTCGCAATCCTGCTTCCCGTCTCCGCCGCCTCCGCCAAGGGCGGCGGACGGCCGATCGAAGTCCTGATGACCGGAGCGTACGAACGGCCCGGCCCCGGCGATCCCGACGGCACCGGCACCGCCAGCTTCCGGATCAATCCCGGCGAGGGCCAGGTCTGCTACACGCTCGCCGTCGCCAATATCGAGGCGGCGACCCTCGCCCATATCCATCGCGCGCCGTCGGACAGGCCAGGGCCGATCGTCGTCCACCTGAACCCCCCGACCGACGGCAAAAGCAAGGGCTGCGCCGCGGTCACCAGCGACCTCGCCAACGAGATGATCCAGACTCCGAGTGCCTTCTACGTCAACGTCCACAACACGCCCTTCCCGGCGGGCGCGGTGCGCGGCCAGCTGGGCCGCTGACAAGGCCCGTCCGGCCCGCCGCCGCCGGTCCGACTCCGCCAGGTGCATGAAGGGCTTAAGCCTGCCATTCTGGGCGTCGCAACGGCCGGAAAGGATCTCGATGCGACCGCTCCTTAGACTCTTCGCCTTGGCGGTGCCGGCGCTCGCCGCCGTTCCCGTTTCCGCGGCTCTGCCGCCCAACTACCAGCGGGTCGCCGAGCTGAAGGCGGTGCTCGCCGATCCCAAGGTCGGCGGCGCCTTTCCGATGGAGGCTCCGATCGAGCGGGTCGAATATGTGAGGCCCGACCTCTACCGGGTGAGCGGCGGCCGCTGCCGCCTCGACGTGGCGATCGTCGACCTGCCGACTCCGCCGGGCGTGGTCGGCGGGCGGCGCTTCGCCGTGAGGCCGGGGTCGCTGGCCTGCGCCCGGTAGGCCGGATGGATCCGTGGCTTCTCGCACCCGCCGGCGCGGTCTTGCTGCTGGTGCTGGCACTCAAGCTTCGCGGTCCGGGCGGGTCGCGCGACCTGACCGGGCCGCCAAAACGACGGCGGCGGATCACGGCCGCCGAGGCCCGCCGGCTGGCCGAGCTGGTCGGACGCGGCGAGGCGGGCGAGGCGCAGCGGCTGATCCGCCAGGCCGGCGTTGACGAGGCCGAGGCTGAGAGGCTGGTGGCGCTGGTCGCCCGGCTCGAGGGAGCGGCGGAGGCGGACGAGGAGGGCTAGGGGCGGGCAGGGCGGCCTGCCCGCGTCGGACGGGCTCGGCGGTGCCGACCCGCCGGCCGGCCGGCGCCGACTCCGGTGGCTGCTCACGCGGCGCTTCGCGCCGGGCTCGCTGCCTCCGGGCGGCTTGGCTCACATCGAATTGATATGGAGGATGTTGCCGTCCGGATCCTTCAGCCAGACCAGCTTCTCGCCGCCGGCATGGTGCACATTGCCTTCGAGCCGGCCGATGTCGGGATAATGTTCGAAGGTCGCGCCCTTCGCTTCCAGCGCCGCGACGATCGCATCGATGTCGCCGCCGACGCCCCAGACGACGGCATTGGCCTTGTTGGTGCCGGCATATTCGGACTGGTAGACGATGAGCTTGGTGGCGCCGGTCTTGTAGACGAGAACGCCTTCCTCCTTGCCCTTCTCGGCACACTCGAGGCCGAGGATGTCGCCGTAGAAGGTGTGGGCGCGGTCGAGGTTGGCGACGGCGAGGATGGCGGAGCTGTCATGGTCCTTCAGCATGGCGGTTCCTTCGCATCTTGGGATGGGGCGGCTCATAAAGGCGCTGTCCGGGCCCCGCCAGTGCGAGTCCGCCGGACCGGGGCGGCGGAAGGTTCGGCGGAAGTTTCACAAGTTTCGTAGTTTCGGCTTCCCTGGGAGGAAAAAACTTCCGTCCGCGAGGCGGCGGCTCGCCTGCGCCGCGCCGCCGCGAGCGCCCGCCGGCTCGGCTCGCCGATCCGCAGGGCCGCCGCGCAGGCCCGAGTGGACGCCCGGGCGTCCGCGCGGCGGAGCAGCCTGCCGGCGCCTTGGGTCGTCATCCCGACCCGCTCGGCGGCCTCGCGGGGGCGGCCGCCGGCGGCGAGCACGGCCAGGTAGACGAGCTGCCGCTCGAGCGTCCAGCCGTCGCGGCGGCGGCGCAGAGGGACGGGCTCGAAGCCGAGCGCGGCGGCCAGGCGGGCGGCCTCCCGAAGGAGCCGTGGGTCGAAGCCTTCCGGCTTGCCCGCACGAAGTTCTTATTTTGTTCTATCCGTGAGGTTGACCGGAAGAAATCCTACATTGCAAATCCTGTTTGCTCCGAAGCGGAGCGGAATGCGGGCATTGCCCCTTACCCGCCCATCCCCTTCGGAGGCGGTGAATCGGGCCTAGAACAATTTCGAATTGCTGACCCCGGCGAGGCATTCGGCATGGAGCGGCAGGGTCTGCTCGTCAAACTCCGGCGCCTTGACGGTTCCGGCGGGGCGCTGGACCCTCAGGCGGACGAGGGCGGCGGGGGCGATCGGCCGGGCGCAGAGGGCGCAATCCCGGCCGAGCACGTCGTCGTCGTCGCCGGGCAGCGGCGCCCTGCCGGTCCAGTGGCGGTGAAAGGTCAGCGCCAGCCCGGGGCGAAGCACGGCGCCGAGGCAGCCGGCGTGACAGGCGCTCTCCTTTTGCATGTAGGGCGGCTGGTCCGGATCGACCCTGAGCAGCCGCAGGATCTCGCCCCACGGGACCAGCGTCCCGCAGAAGCGGCAGAGGTGCCCGGTGAGGAAGCTCGGATCGCGGCGGCGGGGCATCGGGCGCTTATCCTCCCCCGGAATTGCGGTCGGGTAAACGGGGACGGTTTTTGGATTCGCGCGAAGCCGCGAAGCCGCGAAGGGCACGCGCGGTCCATGGGCGCGGAAGCGTTCCCGTCACGGCCGGAGCGCGACGGCCGGGCCGCTTGCGATCTTGACGCGCGGGCGCGGATGTCCTCAACCGGAGCGGGGCAGGCGGCTGGGGGCCGCGCGGATCGTGCGCGCTCCCCGCGCGAATGCGAATGACGCCGAGGCGATCGTCGCCCGGCGCCTCGCGACCCGCCCCGAAAAAGGGGGGGACACATATGGCCGTCAAGACGCTCACCGCGAATCTCGCGATGCCCGATCCGAACCGCGAATATTATGTCAACGGGCGCGGTTACCGGGCCGCGCAATGGGGCCCCTATGCCTTCCCGGTCCGAATCCGCACCCGCGCCTACGCGGTCCACACCGGCGGCGGGGATTCGTCCAAGGCTTCGCTCAAGCTGGTCTATAACGGCCAGCCCGCCGGCGAGGCCAAGGACCAGCGCTTCGGCCGCGCCGACCTCCAGGTCCTCCAGCACACCGTCCTCGACAAGGGCCAGACCGCCGCCTTCGCGATCGAATCGGGCAACAGCGGCGCGACCGAAGCCTATTACGGCTTCGAATTCTGGTTCACCTTGGCCTGAGGGGCAGAGGGCGGCCCGCTCCATCGGGACTTATCCCTTCCTCGGAAGTGCGGACGGGCAACAGGGGCGGTTTTGGTCTCACGCAAAGCCGCGAAGCCGCAAAGGGGTCGTGCCGGTGATGGGCGCGGAGCGCTGCTTCCCCAGGCCGGTTCGGCGTCGGCCCTGGGACGTAAACAGGGGCGCCCTGGTGCCAGGCACGTAGCTGGCAAGTAGCTGGCTCCCAAAGGCTCGGGGAAGCCGGGCAGGGAGCTGGACAGCGTCAGGGCGGCGGAGAGGCCGCTTTTGGGTTCGCACAAAGGTCACCAAGGCACGAAGGGGCCGTGGCGGCGGCGAGCGCGGAGCGCTCTTCTCTCAGGTGGGCTGGAATTGCGTTGCGGGAGGGATCGCCTGCGGCGCGAGACCTGATGCGGACCCTTTGTGCCTTCGTGGTCTTTGTGCGAACCCAATTCACCCGGCTGACGCGGCGAGGCGGTGCGCGTCCTGGCGGAGGATTTCGAGGCAATCCTCGCTGCCAGTGAGCTCCCAGGCGAGGTGGGCAAGGATGATTTCGAGCTTGGCCGCGAGGGCGGGGAGATCGGGGGCGGGCGAGCGCCGGAACGATGCGGATCCAGGGCGGATATGCTATGAGGGCGGAGGATCCCGAAAAGGGGGGCGCCATGTCGGCCTGCGATCAGGAACCCTGCAAGTCGCTGATCGACCGTTATTGGGCGAATGCGATCGCGGGCAGCGACTCCGCTCTCGCGGTGAGGCTCCATTGCGACGTCCGGCGGCGGGTGTGGCGCGGCTATCGGATCCTGCTCTCCTTGTGGGCGGCGGCCCTGGCGAGCGCGCTCGCCTGCCATGCCGTCCGGCTGGAGCCTTGGCTGTGCCTGGCGCTGGACTGGATGGCCATCGTTCTGCTCGCCGGCCTGTTCGTCTGGGGCGCCCGGCTGGCGCTCCTCGAGCGGAACCTGGGATTGCTTCAGGAGACGTGCCGGCGCCACTGGCACGAGATGCTCTCGCTCCGCCGCTCGATCGCGGTGCAATGCCCGAGGGAGTGCCAGCCGGAGCCGGTGGAGTTCGAGTGCGACTGCTGAAGGGGGGGGCGTGCCCGGACGCAGAGGGCTGGGCGGCATGAGCCGGAGCGGCGACGAGGCTGCTTTGGGTTCGCACGAAGGGCACCAAGGGGCCGTGCCATGCCTGGCGCCGCAAGCAATTCCATCGCACCTTGCCGCTGGTTCGGCTTGGCAGGAGCGCTCCGCGCTCGTCGCCGGCACGACCCCTTCGTGCTTTAGTGCGAACCCAAATTCAACCGGCTGACGCGGCGAGGCGGTAGGCGTCCCGACGGAGGATTTCGAGGCAGGGATTACTGGTGCCAGGCACGTAGCTGGCACGTAGCTGGCACCAGATCGTGCTGCTGGGACTGGATCGGAGCTTGCGCTGGGAAAGGGATTGCCTGCGGCGCGGGGGGCGGCTCGGACTCTTTGTGGCTTAGTGGTCTTTGTGCGAACCAATCTAACCGCGGGACGCGGCGAAGCGGTGGGCGTCCTGGCGGAGGATCTCGAGACAGTCTTGGCTGCCGCTGTTCTCCCAGGCCTGGTTCGGGACGATGGCGTCGAGCTTGGCGGCGAGGGCTGGGAGATCGGGGGCGGGGAGGGCGAGGAGGGCGTTGAGGGCGTCGGTATGGGCCTCGAGGAGGGCGTCGTAGGCGTCCTCGTCGGGCTCGCTCCGGGCGGCGTCGAGGATGCTCTGGGCCTGATGGAGGCGGGCGAGGGCGCGGTCCCAAATAGTGACTGCGAAGGACTTGTCGCTCCCGTCATCCCGGACTTGATCCGGGATCCATCTTCGGCGCTGGAGAAGGGAAGGTGGATCCCGGATCGAGCCCGGGATGACGAACCAGCGGAGAGGCGCAGACAGCGCCTAGCAGCGCGCGGCGCGACAGCTTATGCTGCCCATCAGCCATCCTTCGCCTCCTTCTCGGGGCGTTGCGGGGTGGGAGCCGGAGCAAGGCGGAGGCCTTGCCTTGGTTTCTTTTCAGTTATACTGGAAAAAAGGGCAGGTCAATAGCCGTCGAACAAAAAAGACCGCGCGGCCGCCCCCGGACCGGCGTCCACCCCGCCCGAGCCGTGCGCATGCCGCCGGAGCTGGAGGCGGCAATCACCGCCTGGATCGAACGCCAGCCCGACCCCAAACCCTCTCGCTCCGAAGCGATAAGGCGGCTGATCGAGAAAGGGTTGAGCGGATGAATCTGGGTCCGCGGCCGAAACGCGTCGGAGAAACCCGGCGGATGCCCAAGCCCGTCATCACCTTCATGCTGGCCCTGCTGTTTCTGGGAAGCTCAGCCTCTTTGCTGACGGGATGCGACCGCAGCGACCGCGTGCAGCTTCTCCTGGAAGCGAAGCGAAAAGACGCGAGCGACGAAGCGATGGACAAGGCCCGGGACGTCATCGAGCGGCGGCTCGGCGCGCTCGGTTCGTTTGGGGCGACGGTCGTTCGCCAACCTCAGAACCGGATTCTCGTCACGTTGAGCGGGGGCGAGGACGTCGGGCCGATCAAGGCGCTCATCGGCCATTCGGCCCGGCTCAACTTCTGGTTGGCCGATTTGAGCGTCACGCCTGAGCAGATCGCCGACGGCGAGGCTCCGCCCGGCATGCGGTTCCTCGCCTTTCCGAGCGACGGGCCGAACGGTCGGATCGCCGTCCGCGGCCGGCCGATCGTCAACGGCTCAATGATCGTCGACGCCCAGCAGGCCTTCGACTCGGCCGGACAACCCGCCGTCAACCTGCGCTTCGACGCGTTGGGCAGCCGCCGTTTTGCGCGGGCGACTCGGGAGAATGTCGGCCGCCCGTTCGCCATCGCCCTCGACAATGTCGTCGTCTCGGCGCCCAACATCAACGAGCCCATCCTGGGCGGCCAGGCTCTGATCAGCGGCAACTTCACGGTCGAGTCGGCGAACGAGCTCGCCATCGCGCTGCGCTCGGGGGCGCTGCCCTTCGATCTCGCCGTGGTAGAGGAGCGCGTGCTCAAGCGATGAGGTTGGCGGGGCGGCGTACCAATTCTTCGCTCCGAAGCGATCAGGGGATTGGCTGCACGATCGACGCGGCCCAGCACAGCGCGAGCGCGAGCATACTTATTTCGGATATCAAGTCATTGGCATTGCAGCGCTTTTATTGTGCCCGCATACCTCTGACGACGGCGCCGCAGGCCGTCCTGGCCTGACGGTATGCCCGTCTGGCAGAGGAGACCTGTTCATGAGTCTTGCCGAAGCGTGCGTTGCCTTTGGAGCGATGTGCGCCTTCGCGGCCTTGATCCTCAAGGTCGTCGAGGTGTCGCGCTCCAAATAGGCGATGCACCCGGGCGGGGGTCGGGCAGCAACCCGGCCCCCAAACGATTGAGCCCCGGCCGCAGCAACGACCGGGGCTCTTTGACGGAGGATCCGTGTCTATGACGCCTTGCCGGTTTCCATATAGCGTGGATGGGTTACCTGTTCAATAGCGATGACAATCTGCGCGACGGGTGGAGGGGCGGGCGGGACACCTATGCGAGCTTGCGGGCGAGGCAGGGCGGGGGGTCTGCTATCGGTTTCACGCGAAGCCGCAAAGGCGCGAAGAGGCTGGGGGACCTTCGGTGCCAGGCACGTGCCTGACCTTCGGTGCCAGGCACGTGCCGGGCACGTAGCTGGCACCCGGAGGACCTTCCGGCTAGACGCCGTTCAGCCACTCGATCACAGCATGAAGACTCTTGAACGATTGCGGATGGTCACTGCCAAACCAAGTGTCTATTTTGCCCTCGGAAATCTATTTCATCGGCTTGCCATGTGCTGCATGCCCGCGGGCGATCCAGCAGGATTTCACAAAATTAAAATGAACAGGAAGTTCCTTGCTGAGGTCCTTCTCGAACACATGACCAAAACCGACACTTAGGTGCTTCAATAAGTCCGTTGATCCAGTATTCAATTCAGAAAGATTGACGCCATGCCTCTCCAAGGCTCTGTCTCGCAGTATCTCAAACAAAGAGCAGACCAAGATGATCGTAGTGCTCTGCTGGCCAAATCCATAATAGTAGTGAACGTCCTGCTCGACGCTTAGAGCGATATCGGGGTCGAGATTATCCCGTGCGTTTACACACGCCTGTTTCCACAAGCTTCGCGTGACTTTTCGGGTACCTGCCTGCGGAGCGACGCCGCGTCCGTGAACATAAGGGCTCGATTCTAGCTGAATATGATCTCCCTTCTTAATGACGGGCGTAGCGAAGTGCATATTGCCGTTCAGCGCCTCAGAAGGACGACCAATCCACCACTGGAATGTCCAAACCCGCAACCAAGCAAACACCCTCTGCAAGAATGCTTCGGCAATGCCTTGTCCCGGACCGTCAAAACCCTCGCCAACGACCACGATTGGAAAGGTGTCCTTATATTCAGTCACATCGATGTCATCACCCCAAACTTGCTTCAGGGTCGGGCTCCCATCATCTCCAATCGCTGGGTAAATCGCTAGCCTGTGAAGCGGGAGTTTGGGCGCCCCGGGAAACACCTTCTGAATGTTTTGGTCATCAAATTGCGGGATTGGGCGCCAAGTAGCGCTGGCAACGCGCTGCGGTGGAAAAACTGTTAATTCTAAGCCGTCCTTCTTGCAAATGAATGCTTCGATGGGCTGTGCCTCCGAAAGCATGAAGCCTGAGTAGCTGAACACGAGCATCATGCCTGGCGCAGAAGATGTCGGCTTAATCATCCGCTCCCCGCGCATCGGGCTGCCTGGGAGCCTCCGGGGGGAGCAGGTCGGTCATTCGGCCGCCTCTCGCTCGCGGATCGCGGCGGCGGAGGCCCGCTTTTTCCTGCCGATGGGTTTCTTGGCTTCGGTCCGTGTCGACTTGGCCAGAAGGTCCTTGAGATAGCTGCCGGTGTAGGAGCGGGGCTCCGCCGCGACCTGTTCGGGCGTCCCTTCGGCGACGATCTCGCCGCCTTTGTCACCGCCCTCAGGGCCCAGATCGAGAACCCAGTCCGCCGTCTTGATCACCTCGAGATTATGCTCGATCACCACCACCGAATTGCCCTGCTCGACCAGCGCATGGAGCACCTCGAGCAGCTTGCGCACATCCTCGAAATGCAGCCCCGTGGTCGGCTCGTCCAATATGTACAAGGTCTGCCCCGTCGCCCGCCGCGACAGCTCCTTGGCGAGCTTGACGCGCTGGGCCTCGCCCCCCGACAGCGTCGTCGCCTGCTGGCCGACCTTGATGTAGCCGAGGCCCACCTCCTCCAGCATCGCCATCTTGTCGCGGATCGGGGGGACGGCCTTGAAGAATAAGTGAGCGTCCTCGACCGTCATGTCGAGGACGTCGGCGATGCTCTTGCCCTTGAACTTCACTTCCAGGGTCTCGCGATTGTAGCGGTGGCCGTGGCAGACGTCGCAGGTGACGTAGACGTCGGGGAGGAAGTGCATCTCGATCTTGATCAGGCCGTCGCCCTTGCAGGCCTCGCAGCGGCCGCCCTTGACGTTGAAGCTGAAGCGGCCGGGCTTGTAGCCTCGGGCCTGGCTCTCGGGGAGGCCGGCGAACCAGTCGCGGATCTGGGTGAAGGCGCCGGTGTAGGTGGCCGGGTTGGAGCGGGGGGTCCGGCCGATCGGCGACTGGTCGATGTCGATCACCTTGTCGAGATATTCGAGCCCCGAGATCTTCTCGCACGGGCCGCAGACGACTCGGGCGCCATTGAGGGCGCGGGCGGCGCCGGCGTAGAGGGTGTCGATGGTGAAGCTCGACTTGCCCGAGCCGGAGACCCCGGTGATGCAGGTGAAGGTGCCGAGCGGAATCGAGGCGGTGACCTGCTTGAGGTTGTTGGCGCGGGCGGAGTGGACGGTGAGCTTGCGGCCGTTGCCCTTGCGGCGTTTGGCCGGCACGGCGACGGCCTTGCGGCCGGTGAGATAGTCGGCGGTCAGGCTCTTCTCGTTGGCCAGCACCTCGTCGAGCGTTCCCCGGGCGACGACCTCGCCGCCATGGGCGCCGGCGCCGGGGCCCATGTCGATGACATAGTCGGCGGTTCGGATGGCGTCCTCGTCATGCTCGACGACGATGACGGTGTTGCCGAGATCGCGCAGGCGCTTCAGGGTAACGAGCAGGCGGTCGTTGTCGCGCTGGTGGAGGCCGATGCTCGGCTCGTCGAGGACGTAGAGGACGCCTGAGAGGCCGCTGCCGATCTGGCTGGCGAGGCGGATGCGCTGGCTCTCGCCGCCGGACAGGGTGCCGGAAGTGCGGTCGAGGTTGAGATAGTCGAGGCCGACATTGTTGAGGAAGCCGAGGCGCTCGTTAATCTCCTTGAGGATGGCTCGGGCGATCTCCTTTTGCTGGGACCCAAGCTTGTCCTCGAGGGTGGAGAACCAGGCGAGGGCGTGGCGGACGGAGCGGCGGGTGGACATGCTTATGTCCTCGCCGGCGATCTTGACGGCGAGCGGCTCGGGGCGCAGGCGCGCGCCGCCGCAGGTCTCGCAGGGGGCGGCCGACTGATATTTGGCGAGCTCCTCGCGCATCCACGCGCTCTCGGTCTGGAGCATCCGGCGGTTGAGGTTTCCGATCACGCCCTCGAACGGCTTCCTCACGTCGTAGCTGCGCTTGCCGTCGATGAAGCGCAGCGTGACGGGCTTGCCCTCGGTTCCGTAGAGGATAGTCCTTCGGACCTCCTCGGGAAGGTCGTTCCAGGGGGTTTCGAGGCTGAAATCTAGCTCGCGGGCGAGGGAGCCCAGGACCTGCATGTAATAAGGGCTGGGCGGGTTGGACTTGGCCCAGGGCACGACGGCGCCCCGCTTGATCGAGAGATTCTCGTTGGGGACGACGAGCTCGGGGTCGAAGAGCAATTTCTCGCCGAGGCCGTCGCACGCGGGGCAGGCGCCCTGGGGGGCGTTGAACGAGAAGAGGCGCGGCTCGATCTCGGCGATGGTGAAGCCGGAAACGGGGCAGGCGAACTTCTCGGAGAAGACGATCCGGCCGGGAGGGGCGTTGTCGCCGAGGACGACCTTGGCCTCGGGCTGGTCGGCGAGCGCCCCCCCCTCGACGTCCTTGGCGTCGGCGGGGTCGAGATAGACGAGGCCCTCGGCGAGCTTGAGCGCGGTCTCGAGGCTGTCCGCCAGCCGGGTCTCGATCCCTTCCTTCACGGCGAAGCGGTCGACGACGACCTCGATGTCATGCTTGTATTTCTTGTCGAGGGCGGGCGCCTCCTCGATCGGATGGAGCTGGCCGTCGATCCGCACCCGGGTGAAGCCGGCCTTCTGCCATTCCGCCAGCTCCTTCCTATACTCGCCCTTGCGGCCGCGGACGACCGGGGCGAGGAGGTAGAGGCGGGTGCCTTCGGGCAGCGCCATGACCCGGTCGACCATCTGGCTGACGGTCTGGGCCGAGATGGGGAGGCCGGTGGCGGGGCTGTAGGGCACGCCGACCCGCGCCCAGAGCAGGCGCATGTAATCGTAGATCTCGGTGACGGTGGCGACGGTCGAGCGCGGGTTTCGCGACGTCGTCTTCTGCTCGATCGAGATGGCCGGGGAGAGGCCCTCGATATGGTCGACGTCGGGCTTCTGCATCATCTCGAGGAACTGGCGCGCATAGGCGCTGAGCGACTCGACGTAGCGGCGCTGCCCCTCGGCATAGATGGTGTCGAAGGCGAGCGAGGATTTGCCGCTGCCCGACAGGCCGGTGATCACGGTCAGCGTCTCGCGCGGGATGTCGACGTCGATATTCTTGAGATTGTGCTCGCGCGCGCCGCGGACGGAAAGGTGAGTCAGCATGGCCGATGATGTTCCAGATCTGTTCTTTGATTAATCGGGGACGCGCGGAAGGTCAACGCGGCAGTCGCGAGATGGGTTCGGAAGGGGCGGAAGGCAAGGCTCGGATTTCGTGACGGGGGCGTGACGGGGATCACGCGATCCCTCCGAGAATAGGTGCACAATGATTTCCTCTCGATGGAGGAAAATCATGGCCGAGCTAAGGTTTGCGGTAGCGCCCAGCGATAATCTCGAGCGCTACGAAATGCAGGTAGACGACAACTTGCGAAACATCGAACTCGGGACGGACAACGAAGGTTCCGCCACGGTCAATGGCAGGTGCGGCGACGGTTCGATGCATCGCCTCTACTACGTCTTGGTTGGTCCGGTTGGGGCCAGCTTGGGGCTGAAGATATTTTGCGACGACACGTTGCGAACTAATATCACACTGCGCGTATATGCTCCGGGGCCGGTTCAGCATGGTGACGTGGAGTTCCGGCTGTGAGGGCCCTCTCCAAAGGCCCGGCTGCGCTGCCGTTCATCCTGTCTGCCTTATTGGTATCGCCTTCGATGGCGCAGACGCCGCCGGCCGACGAGCCGCCGCCACCTGCGCGGCAGACCGACACTCCCACGGATCGCTTCGGGTTCATCGAAGGCGAACAATTGCAATTCTCCACGAGCACCGAAGAGGACAATCTGACCTTCAAATTGGCACTTCCAGCCGGCCCGTCCATGGCCAACCGATTCTCGCTGACCGCCTCGACCCCTTTCAGCAAAGACGAGAACGTGAAGCCTGCCTCGCTTGACGCACTCGCGAACGGCACGCGCGTAAAATTGTCATGGGGCTATTTCGATGTCCGAGTCGGACGGCCGGACGATGTCGCAGCGCGGCTTCGAGCGCGTGCTCGCGCCCGCTGCAGGGCGAAGGAGCCCGCATCGAATCCCGATGAAGACCCCTGCGCGGATTCAAGCTACGCCATGAACAAATACGACCCGGCCAACGTGGCGCGCGAGCAAGGGCATAGCGGCCCAGGCGTCACTGATTACGGGGTAGATGCCAGCGTAGGTATCAACGAATTTGAATGGCTCGATCGCACGAGCCTTTTGCCTCAGAAAAAGCAGCACACGGATTGGAGCGTCGCCGCGCACGTCGCCCACTATCTGGCTGGAAGCCAGACGGCACTCACGGCCTCGCTCTCCTACCAGCGAGCTTACAAAGCAGCTGAAGAAGAGCTCGTTTGCCCGGCAGTCACAACGAACCCCGTGCAGGACTGCAAAATGGCGCGCGCTTTAGCACCGTCCGTCGATAAGAACTTTCTGCTCGCCGCGGGTGTGCGACACCGGTTCCTGGGCAGCGATGGCAAGCTCCTCAATCTCGCGGTTGCGCCGCTGGTCACGTACGATGTCAAAGATGACGTTTGGGGCGTTGATGTCCCCGTCTATGTGATGCCGGACAAGGAAGGCGCGCTTACTGGCGGCATCCGTTTCGGTTATCGTTCCGACCGCGAAGACAAATTCAGCATCGGTGTCTTCGTCGGCACGACCTTCAACATCCTGCAGTAGGGGAGCAATAATGAACACCATCTCCAATGCTGCCGCCATACCTCCCGAAGTAGCCGCATGGTGCGCGAATTATGCGGGCTTCACGCTCACGCTCGCCAAAGCCTTTCTGGTCCTGGCGCTCCTCGTCGCCCTGGTGGAAACCGCGCTGGCCCTTTGGACGAAACTCCAAGCGGTCCGTAAGGCGCCTGCCGTCGCCGAAAGAAGCCTGGCCGAGTCTGCCGTCGATCCCGTCAAGCTGCTCGACGCGCTGAAGGGGGTTCTGGAGGCCTTGAAAGGGTTGCCGGCCTGGATTGCAATATTCCTGGCTGGGCTCGCCCTGCTGTGGATTGCAGGCCAGGAGCCCAAGGCATGCACTCCTCCGGCGGCGCGATGTGACCAGGAGGGGGCGCAGAAATGCCCGCCCGTGCGCCCGACGCCGCCCCCGCCTCGAGACACGTCGAACACACAGGGCACTACGAACACTCAGTGACCCTCCTGGCGGGCGCGCGCGGCGGCGTTGCGTTGGCAGCGCCGCCGCTGCGCATCGTCCAGGATCCCCAGGCCATGCCAACACCCTGCGGCTCAACGATAAGGCGAACCGGCGTGACCGCCGTCACGCGCTCCCGCGGCCGGCGAGCCTAGGTTCCTCCCCAGCCGCCCGTTCGCGGCTGCCGAAAAGGGGAATGGCAATGCTCGTTGGCCTCAGGACGAAGTCCAGCTTCGAATCGGCTATCACGCTGAAGGCCGGCGAATATTTCTCCGCCCCCAGCCGGCCCTCCCCGGCGTCGCTCTGAGGTGCGGCGGGCATGTCCATGAGACAGGGATCGGAAGCCACCGCCTACCGCCGGGATTTGCGCGATCCCGGGGCGGGGATGGCCACGGTCCGGATCGAAGTGCGTCCGGGCGCGGGCGTGCGCGGTTATTCGCTGTTCGTCGACGGGATGCCGGCGACCATGGACTCCGCCCATCGCGGCACGGTGATCTGCGCCGGCCGTTGCGGCGACGGTTCCCGCCACACCTTGCTCTACAGCTTCAACGGCGCTCCGGGATCGACCCTGAGAGTCACGCTCAGCTGCGCCGGACTCACCCTGTGCCGGCTCGGAGATCTGAGGATCGGCGACAGCGGCCCGCCCTGGCAGGCGGGACGGATCAAGTTCGTCCTCTGACGCGCCGCCTTCGTCGCAGAGGTGAGTGACGCGCCCCGGCGCCTGGGCTAGTCTCGCCTGGGCTGCAGGGGGGATGACATGCGCTTGCTGGCGATTCTGACGATCGGCCTCGCCCTCGCTTCGGCGGCGGAGGCGAAGGAGGTGCGGCGGCTGGGCGCGGCGGAATCGCCGATCGCCGCGTCGACCGAGGTGCCGCCGGGCAGCCGGATCGTCTACATCAGCGGCTCGGTCCCCGACCCGGTCGATCCTTCCGCTCCGGCCGGCTCGGTGCAGCGCTTCGGCGACACCGCGACCCAGACGCGAAGCGTTCTGAGGAAGATCGAGGCCCAGCTGAAGCGGCACGACATGGGGCTGGGCGACATCGTCATGATGCGGGTCTTCCTGATCGCTCCGCCCGGCCAGGCGCGGATGGATTTCGCCGGGATGATGACCGCCTATCGCGAGTTTTTCGGGACCGCCGCCCAGCCCCGCAAGCCGGCGCGCTCGACCCTTCAGGCGGCGGGGCTGGTCGATCCCGGCTGGCTGGTCGAGATCGAGGCGACGGCGGCGAAGGCGGGCCGGTGAGCCTCACCCGGCGGGCCCTGCTCGAGCGGCTCGGACTCGCCGGCGGAGTCAGCGCCGTCTATCTCGGCATGGAGGCGATGGGGCTGCTCAACGCTCCGCCCGCCGCCGCCGAACCGTTCGCCATGCCGCCGGCGCCGGGACGGAAAAGCTCGGTCGTGGTGCTGGGCGCCGGGATCGCCGGGCTGGTCGCGGCCTATGAGCTTCGCCGCTCCGGCTGGGACGTGACCGTGATCGAGGCGCGAGACCGGATCGGCGGCCGGGTCTGGACATTGCGCGGCGGCGACCGGGTCGAGCAGACGGGCCGGCCGGACCAGCTCTGCGGCTTCTCCAAAGGCCTCTATCTCAACGCCGGAGCGGCCCGGATCCCGACCGCGCACCACACGATCCTCGGCTATGCGAAAAGGCTCGGCGTTCCGATCGAGGTGATGGTCAATTCGAACCGCGCGTCCCGCTGGGATTTCGGCGGCAGGATCCTGACCAACCGCCAGGCGCTGAACGACACTCGCGGCCGGATCGCCGAATTGCTCGCCAAGGCGGTCAACAAGGGCGCTCTCGACGAGGAGCTGGGCGCCGGCGACAAGGACGCGATGCGCCAGTTCCTCGGCGCCTTCGGAGGCCTTTCCCGCCCCGACGGCGACTATCGCGGCGACGGCCGTTCCGGCTATGCCAGCCTTCCCGGCGCCTATGGCGAGGCCGGGGCGACCTTGCCGCCGATGAAGCTGGAGGATTTGCTCAAGCAGCGGACGATGATCCTGCCGCTGCTGTTCGAGGAGATATTCGACCAGCAGGCGCCGATGTTCCAGCCGGTCGGCGGAATGGATCGGATCGCTTATGCGCTCTACGAGGAGGTCAAGCCCGCGGTCCGGCTGCGCACCGCGGTGACGGCGATCCGGCGGGTGGGCGAGCGGGTCCGGATCGAGCATGACCGGGGGCGGGCGATCGACGCCGATTATTGCATCTGCACTCTGCCGGTGAACCTCCTGGCGCGGATCCCGAACGACTTCTCGGCGGCCAAGCAGGCGGCGATGAAGGACATCGCCTACGTTCCGGCGGTCAAGGTCGCGTTCGAGTCGCGGCGCTTCTGGGAGGATGACGGCGTTTACGGCGGAATCGGGTGGACCGACGCGCCGAGCGAGAACGTGCTCTATCCGTCCGGCGGCTGGCATGGCGACAAGGGCGTCCTGGTCGCCGCTTATGTCGCCGGCTGGACGGGCCAGAACCATCCGGCCGAGTTCACCGCGCTCAGCCACGAGGAGCGCTTCCGGATCTGCCGCGAGGTGATCGGTCGGATGCATCCGGGGCGGGCCGGTGAGCTCGCCCGGCCGGTGACGGTCTCCTGGGGGCTGACCCGCTGGTCGGAGGGCGTCGGGCCGGGCGATCCCGCCTGGTTCCAATCGCCGCGGCCGGAGCGCTACGCCGAGCTCTACAGGCCCGAGGGGCCGATCTTCTTCGCCGGCGAGCATCTGAGCTATGTCCAGTTTTGGCAGGAAGGGGCGGCGCTTTCGTCGCACGCGGCTATGCAGGCGCTCCAGACGCGGGTTCAGGAAGAGGCGTTGACCGAGCGCGCGGCGAGGCGCAGCGCGGCAGACTGAGGAAGAGGGAGGCGGAAAAATGCGCAGGACGGCATTGGTGACGATCATGCTGGCGATGGCGGCGCCGGCCGCGGCCAAGGCTCCGGCAGGGTCGCCGGCCGACGTGGCGGCCGGGATGGCGGCGCCGGGGCGGCCCAAGGCGGCGACCGACCTCGATGAGGTGCGCAAGCCCGCCGAAGTGCTTCGTTTCATGGGGTTGAAGAAGGGCGACCGGGTCCTCGATTACTTCACCGGCACCGGCTATTATGCCGACATCGTGGCCAGGGCGGTGGGGCCTAAGGGCCATGTCGTCGGCTGGAATGCGGCCTCGTTCGCGCGCCGCGAGCCTGTGGTGAAGGCGCTGGCCGACATCCGGTCCCGCAACCCCAACACCGCCTTCTACTCGAGCCCCTCGACGGCGATCGCCTTCGCCCCGAACGGCTTCGACTTCGCGCTCCTCCACCTCGTCTATCACGACGCTTATTGGGAGAGCGCCCAGTTCGGGCTGCCGAGGATCGACCCGAACACGGTGGTCAAGGCGATCTGGGACGCGGTGAAGCCGGGCGGGACCGTCGCCGTGATCGACCATGTCGCGACCGCCGGCGGCGACACGCGCGAGGTGGTGGAGAAATTGCACCGGATCGATCCGGCGGTGGTGAGGGCCGATTTCGAGCGCGCCGGCTTCGTGCTCGAGGCCCAGTCGGACGTGCTCCGGGTGGCCGAGGACCACAGCAAGAACGTCTTCGACCCCTCGATCCGGGGCAAGACCGACCGCTTCATGTACCGCTTCCGGAAGCCGGCGCGCTAGGCCGGCTCCCCGGCCACGTCACACCGTGTAGCTGATCGCCGCGTAATATTTGAGCGCGTAGCCGGCGATCAGATTGGCTTTGTCGACCCCGTTGATGACCCGGCGGGCGTTGCGCCAGTCGGTGACGTTGTCGTGGAGGTAGTTGGCCAGCTTCTTGCCGGTGAAGGTGCCGAGCAGCGACCCCTCGACCAGGATCTTGGTCGCGATGTCGAGATCCATCGCCAGTGCGGGATTGTCGACCAGATCGACTCCGAGCCTCTTGGCCCAGTCGGTGTAATTGCGCCGGCCGGTGAGCTGGACGAAGCCGCGGCCGGAAAATTTGGCGCCGTCGCCCGCCTTGGTGTTGCCGAGCTGCTTGGCGATCTGCGGATTCTTGCCGGTCGGCGGCGGATCGTAGCGCTTGGTGAAATAAGCGGTTCCGCCATATTCGCGGATCGGCTGGATCGTGCGGTCGGTCTCGTGATGCGCCGTCGCCAGCAGATAGGCGAGCCAGCGATCGTCCTTCGCTCCGGTCCGCGCTTCCCAATAATCGAGGATGGCGACGAGGCCGGTGACCTGGGATTGCTTCAGCGAGCCGTCGAACAAGGCTCCGCGCACATGCGCGAAGAAGAAGTCACGGTTGATCTTGGGCATGGCTTACCCTCCCCACGAGTCGGCAGCATGCGCCCGTTGGACTGCCGCCGCAAGATCGGGGCCTGGCGAAGCCGGTTCGACCAACCCGCCCGCTTTTTCGACGAAGGGGCTTGCAAGCTGCTACATTTGTGGCATGCTACAGGTGTAGCAGCAAGGACGCCCGAGTCGATGATTGCGAGCCTTCCGCGCCGCGAGCGCGAGATATTCGAGATTTTGTGCAGCGCCGGCGAGGCGACGGCGGCGGACGTGCGCCGGGCGATGGCGGATGCGCCGAGCCATTCGGCGGTGCGCACCATGCTGGCGCGGCTCGAGGCGAAGGGCCTGGTCAGGCACCGCGCCGAGGACCAGACCTATGTCTACAAGAGCGTGCCGCAGCCCGCCAAAGTTCGCGAGACGGCGCTGAGGCAGATGGTCAAAACCTTTTTCGACGGGTCGGCGGCGAGCGCCGCGACGGCCCTTCTCGGCCTTTCCCAATCGCTGAAGCCCGAAGAGCTCGACGCGCTGCAACGCGCGATCGACGAGGCAAAGGAGCGCGACCAATGAGCTATGACTTCCTGATCGAGATGGGATGGAAATCGGCGGCGATCGCCGGCGGCGCCCTGCTTCTGGCGGCGATGCTGCGCTCGCGGGCGGCGGCGGACCGGGGCGCGGTGCTCAAGGTGGCCGTGGCTCTGCTTCTCGCCCTTCCCGCCATCGCCTTGTTCGCCCCCGCGCTCGAGATCGAGACCGCGGCCGCGCCGCAGGCCGCGATCCCATCCTACGCTCCGCCCGCCGCGATCGAGGCGGCGCCCGCGACCGAGGCGGCGACGGCGGCCGTGGCTGAGGCTGCGCCGTCGGCGGGGAGCGACTGGGACGATCCGAGCCTGCTCTTCTTCCTGCTCTACATCGGCGGAGTCGCCATGATCGGCGGCCGGCTCCTCGCGGGGCTGCTGACCCTTCGGCGCTGGACCTGCGGTGCGGCCGAGGTCGAGGCGCCCTTATGGCAGGCCGCGCTCGCCCGCGCCGGCGGCGAATCGCTCGGGATCCGGCTCCTCGCCTGCGAAGAGGCGAGCTCGCCGCTGAGCTGGGGGCTGCGCCATCCCGTCATCCTGATCGACCCGGACACTTTGCGCTCGCCCGAGGAAGCCGACGCCATCCTCGCCCATGAAGTGGCCCATGTCGCCCGGCGCGACTGGCCGTCGCTGATCCTGTCGCGCCTCGCGGTCGCGCTCTTCTGGTTCAATCCGCTGGTCTGGAGGCTCGACCGCGAGGTCGCCCAGCAGGCCGAGGAAGCCGCCGACAGCGACGCCGCGGCGACGGTCGAGCCGGCGCGCTACGCCCAGACCCTGCTCGACTGGGCCCGGCTGAGCGGTTCGTCGGCGCTCCCCGCCAACGCCATCGCCGCCGGCGAGCCCGGCCTCTCCCGGCGGGTCAAGGCGATCCTCGACGGCCGCGTCGCGCGCCGCTCGGGCTCCGCCTGGGCCGTGGCGGCGATGCTCGGCTGCGCCGCCTTCGCGGCGCCGGTCGCGGCGCTCGATTTCGTCGAGGCGGCACCCGAAGCGCCTCCCGCGCCTTCAGCCCCGGTTGCGCCGCCGGCTCCGCTCGCGACGTCGGCCGCTCCGGCGCCGCTCGCGGCGGTTCCACCCGCTCTACCCGTGCCCGGCGCCGTCGCGAGCGCCGTCCCGGCTCCGCCCGCGCCGCCGGCTCCGCCCAAGATGACGATTATCGGCAGCGGTGCGATGCCGGCCGACCTGCCGCGAGCGCTCGCCGCGGCGATGCGGGCCGGCGCTCGGGCCGAGGCCGTCGCCCGCGCGCCCCGGGTTCCTTATGTCGACGGACCGGCGATCGAGGCCGAAGTCGAGCGCGCGGTGGCCGAGGCGATGCGCTCGGTCGATATCGGCGCCGTCGCCAGCCGCGCCTCCGGGGAGGCTGCCGCGGCGGTCGTCGCGGCGATGAAGCATGGTGCCGTCGGAATGGAGGCCGGCGCGCGGAGCATGGAGGCGGGGGCCGAGCGGATGCGCGCCGAAGCCGCCAGGCTCAAGAGCAGCGAGGCCTATCGCGAGGATGTGATCCGCCGCAACGCCGCCCGCGGCGAGCGGGTCACGCACGAGCAGCTGCTCGAGGCCGCCGACGAGATGGCCGAGGGCGCCGACGAGATGCGCGAAGGCGCCCGCGAGATGCGCCAGGCCGCCGCCGACATGCGCGAAGGCAAGCACGACTAAATCCTCATCCTCCCCATCGCAGCGCGATGGGGAGGGGGACCACCCGAAGGGTGGTGGAGGGGTAATGGCCCCACACTCAGGGTATCCCTCTAGAACCTCCTGATCGGGCGCCAGCTACCCCTCCACCAGGCTTCGCCTGGTCCCCCTCCCCATCTCGCGATGGGGAGGATAAGACGGGCCCATGTCCCCGCGCGTCCTCGCTGCCTTTCTCCTAATCGCATCCGGCGGCGCGTCCGCCCGAACCTCGCCCGCTTACGACACCGTGATCCGCGGCGGCACCATCTACGACGGCAGCGGCGCCGCGCCATATGCCGGCGACGTCGCCCTCAAGGGCGACCGCATCGCCGCAATCGCCCCGCGGATCGCCGGGCGAGGCGGTGTCGAGGTCGATGCCAAAGGCCTCGCCGTCGCGCCGGGCTTCATCAACATGCTGAGCTGGGCGGCCGAGCCTCTGATCCGCGACGGCAGGGCGCAGAGCGACATTCGCCAGGGGGTGACCCTCGAGGTGATGGGCGAGGGCTGGTCGATGGGACCGTTCAGCCCGGCCCAGAAAGCCGAAGCGGAAGCCGAGCAGACGATCCTCCCCCGCTATCCGATCGGCTGGACGACCCTGGGCGAGTTCCTGGCCTATCTCGAGCAGAAGGGGGTGAGCGTCAACGTCGCCTCGATGGTCGGGGCCTCCACCGTCCGGGTCCACGAGCTCGGCCGCAACGACGTCGATCCGACCCCCGAGCAGCTCGCCCGGATGCGCCTGCTGGTTCGCCAGGCGATGGACGAGGGCGCGATGGGCGTCGGCTCGTCGCTCATCTACGTCCCGGCCGTCTATGCCGAGACGGACGAGCTGGTCGCTCTGGCGAGCGAAGCGGGACGGTGCGGCGGACTCTATATCAGCCACATGCGCAGCGAGAGCAGCCGGCTCCTGGAGGCGATCGACGAGCTGGTCGAGATCAGCCGCCGTTCGGGCGCGCGCTCGGAAATCTACCATCTCAAGGCCGCGGGCCGCTCCAACTGGCCGTTGATGGACGCCGCACTCGCCCGGATCGAGGCGGCCCGGGCGGCGGGAGTGCCGGTCTCGGCCAACATGTATCTCTATGGCGCGTCGGGAACGGGCCTCGATTCCACGCTCCCCCTCTGGGTCCGCGAGGGCGGTCTCCAGGCCATGCTCGGCCGGCTCAGGGACCCCGCGCTGCGCGCCCGGGTCGTCGCCGAGATGCAAGGCGGGTCGCGCGACTGGACGACGGTCCAGCCGGTCGGCTTCGTCAACCCGGCGCTTCGGCCCTACGCCGGCAAGCGCCTTCCCGAGATCGCGGCGCTGCGCGGCAAGAGCGTGGCGGAGACCGCGGTCGAGCTCATCCTCGAGGATTCAAGCTCGATCGGCACGATCTTCCACTCCATCTCCGAGGAGAATGTCCGCAAGGTCCTCGCCCGGCCCTGGGTCAGCTTCGGCTCCGACGCGGCGGCGATCGCGACCGAGCCGCCCTTCACCGACAAGGAGGTCCATCCGCGCGCCTACGGCAATTTCGCGCGCCTGCTCGGCCGCTATGTGCGCGACGAGAGGGTGGTCACCCTGGCCGAGGCGGTTCGGCGGCTGACCTCGCTCCCCGCCGACACGCTTCGAATCGCCGACCGCGGCCGCCTCGAGCGCGGCCTGAAGGCCGACCTTGCCGTCTTCGACCCGGCGACGATCGCCGACCGGGCCACCTACGAGAAGCCGCACCAATATGCGGTCGGGATGCGCCATGTTTTCGTCAACGGCGTCGCCGTGCTTCGCGACGGCGAGCATACCGGCGCCAAGCCAGGCCGCTTCGTGCGCGGGCCGGGATGGAGGAAATGCAAATGAGAAGATTTATCCCGGCGCTCGCCCTGCTCCTCGCCGGGACGGCCGCGCCTTCTGCGCCGTCCTACGACACGGCGATCCGCGGCGGCACGATCTATGACGGCAGCGGGGGCGTTCCGTACAAGGGCGACGTCGGCCTTCGTAAGGACCGCATCGTCTATGTCGGCCCGCGCCTCAAGGGCTCCGCCCGGACCGAGATCGACGCCCGCGGCCTCGCCGTCGCTCCGGGCTTCATCAACATGCTGAGCTGGGCGAACGAAACCCTGATCGCCGACCCGAAGGCGCAGAGCGACATCCGCCAGGGCGTCACTCTGGAAGTGATGGGCGAGGGGGAGTCGATGGGCCCCTGGTCCGACGAGATGAAGCGGCTCGAGACCCAGCGGCAGGGCGACATTCGCTATCCGATCGAGTGGACCAGCCTCGGCGGCTATCTCTCGCACATGACGAGGAAGGGGGTCTCGCCCAACCTCGCCAGCTTCGTCGGCGCGACCACGGTGCGGGTGCACGAGCTGGGCGAGGGCGACGTCGATCCGACCCCGGCCCAGCTCGACCGGATGCGGGCGCTGGTGCGCGAGGCGATGAACGAAGGCGCGATGGGGGTCGGCTCCTCGCTCATCTACGCTCCGGCCTTTTTCGCCGAGACTCCGGAGCTGATCGCGCTCGCCCGCGAAGCCGGCAAATGCGGCGGCCTCTATATCAGCCACATACGCGACGAAGGTCCCAAATTGCTCGAAGCGATAGACGAGCTGGTGGCGATCTCCGAGGCTTCGGGAGCGCCCGCGGAAATCTACCATTTCAAGCAATCGGGCCGTCCGAACTGGGGCAAGATCGACGCCGCCATCGCCCGGGTCGAGGCGGCCCGGGCGCGGGGGCTCAGGATCACTGCCGACATGTACACCTACCCGGCGAGCTCGACCGGGCTCGACGCCTCCATGCCGCTGTGGGTTCAGGAAGGCGGCATCGAGGCCTGGGTGAAGCGGCTGAAGGATCCCGCCTTGCGAGCGAGGGTCCTCACGGAAATGCGCTCGGGCGAGTCGGAGGACAGCGCGCTCGTGGTGGAAGAGCCCTCGAAGGTGCTCTTGCTCGGCTTCAAGAACCCGGCGCTGAAACCCCTCACCGGCAAGACCCTGGAGGAGGTGGCCCGGGAGCGCGGCAAGACCGCCGAGGAGACCGCCGCCGACCTCATCGTCGAGGACAACAGCCGGATCCAGGTCGCCTATTTCTCGATGAGCGAGGACAATGTCCGCCGCGAGGTCGCCCTGCCGTGGATGAGCTTCGGCTCGGACGCGTCTGCCCAGGCGCCGGAGGGCGTGTTCCTCAAGTCGAGCACCCACCCGCGAGCCTATGGCAATTTCGCCCGGGTGCTCGGCAAGTTCGCCCGCGACGAGAAAGTGGTGACGCTTCAGGACGCGGTGCGGCGGATGACGTCATGGCCCGCGGGCAATTTAGGAATCCGGGATCGCGGAGCCCTCAAGGCCGGCCATTTCGCCGACGTCGCCATCTTCGACCCGGCGACGATCCGCGACAACGCCACCTTCCCCCAGCCGCAGCGCTTCGCCACCGGGATGCGCCACGTCTTCGTCAACGGAGTCCAGGTGCTGAAGGACGGCGAGCATACCGGGGCGACGCCCGGTCGCTTCGTGAAGGGTCCGGGCGCGGGCAAGTGTCCGCCGGAACAGCGTTAGGCTTTCGAAGTGGCAGAGAGCGCTTACCGTCCGGAATTCGAGCAGGCGCTGCGCCTGTTTGGCCGGCTGAGCGAAGCGATGAATGCCCGTGGCTTGACCGCACCTATCCTTGTCGGCGGCGCAGCCGTGGAGATATATTCTATGGGGAGGATCAGCACCGGCGACTTCGACATCGTGACGCCGTGGCAGGCCGAGTTCGAGGAAGAACTGCAGCGGATCGGTTTCGTCCGGCCGGCAGGGAAGGGGCGCGCCACCCGAGGGTGGGTGCATCCAGACCTTGCGCTCGGCTTTGAGATTGTTTCCGGATCCCTTTTGGACGGTGCCGCGGATCACCATCGCGTGAGGCTGATCAACCTGGACACGGACGGCTCGGCCGCAATCATTTCCCTCGAGGACATGATTGCCGATAGGGTGGGCCAATATGCTTCGGGGACCGCTCCGGAGATGCTCGATCAGGCCCGCCGCCTCTACGAACTTCATAAAGACGCCGACCTCGACTATATGGAAAAGCGGATCCGGCACGAGAGCGCAGGCGATTATGGCATCGACGACCTTCAAGAATGACTGCCGGTCGGTTCCGCTGGCGGATTTCGCCGCGGACATTTCCCGCCGCTGCGCTGCTTATGAGAGGCGCGTGGGCAAGCCGGTCGAAATCCCCCGCAACAGCGGCAAGAACCGCACGCCGAGCAAGCGAGCGCTATTGGAGGCGATCGAGGAAGCTGGCGGACGGTGGTAGCGGGATTGTTGCCCTAGAGCCGTTTCGGCCGCCCCAGCTCGGGCAACCGAACCCATCGCAGACGGTTGGGCGATCGACATCGGGAGCCTCCGCATGAGATTGTCCGCTTTTTTTGCCCTCCTCCTCCTCGCCGGCTGCGCCTCGGCTCCGGCCGAACGAAGCGCCGCTCCCCGAATCGACCCGGTACGGATGTCGAACATGATCCGCACCCTCGCGTCGGACGAGTTCGAGGGACGCGCGCCGGGGACGGCCGGGGAGGTAAAGACGATCGCCTACATCGCCGAGCAGTTCCGCCTCGCCGGGCTCGAGCCCGCGGGGGAGGATGGCGGCTGGATGCAGAAGGTGCCGCTGGTGCGCACCCAGCTTCACAAGGGCGGCAAGGTGACGGTGGCGATGAAGGGCGGGACAATCCCGCTCCGAGCGCAGGAGGATATCTATCTCTCGACCGTCCGCGAGACCGAGCGGGCCCGGATCGAGGGCGCTCCGATGGTGTTCGTCGGCTACGGCGTGGCGGCGCCGGAGCGGTCGTGGGACGATTTCAAGGACGTCGACCTGAACGGCAAGGTTGCGGTTTTCCTGGTCAACGATCCGGATTTCGAGGTGGCGGCCGGCGACCCCCTCGCCGGACGGTTCGGCGGCCAGGCGATGACCTATTACGGCCGCTGGACCTATAAGTTCGAAGAGGCCGCGAGGCGCGGCGCGATCGCCGCGCTCGTCGTCCACGAGACCGCGGGGGCCGGCTACGGCTGGAACACGGTGCAGGCGCCCGCGGGCGAGAATTACAACATCGTGCTGAAGCCCGGTGCCCGGCAGCCGGTGCTTCTCCAGGGCTGGATCCAGCGCGGCGTCGCTATGGATCTGTTCCGGCGCGCCGGCCTCGATTTCGAGGCGGTGAAGCGGCTGGCGCGAACGAGCGGCTTCCATCCCGTCGATCTCGGCGCCCGCTTCTCGGCCGATGTCGGGGTCGAGGCGACCCGGGTCGAGAGCCACAATGTGCTCGGCAAGATCGTCGGGTCGAAGCGTCCGGACGAGACGATCTGGTTTGCCGGCCATTGGGACGCCTATGGCATCGGCGCTCCGGATGCCCGCGGCAAAAGGGTAAGGCCGGGCGCGCTCGACGACGCTTCGGGGATTGCCGGAGTGGTCGAGCTCGCCCGGGCGTTCAGGGCCGGGCCCCGGCCGGAGCGGACCCTGGTCTTCGCCGCCTGGACGGCGGAGGAGAGGGGCCTGCTCGGCGCCGAACATTATGCGGCCAATCCGCTCTTCGCCATGGACAAGGCGGTGGCCAATTTCACCCTCGACACGCTGCAACCCAACGGCCTCGCCCGCGACGTCGTCCTGATCGGCAAGGGCCAGAGCGATCTCGAGGACAGGCTCGCCGCCGCCGCGGCCCGGCAGGCGCGGACGATCACGCCCGACGCCAGGCCCGAGCGCGGCCTTTTCTATCGCGCCGACCATTTCGCCTTCGCCCGGCGCGGCGTTCCGGTGCTTCTGCTGATGGCGCTGGGCGGCGGAGTCGACCTGGTCGACGGCGGGCGCGAGGCGGGCGACCGCTGGGTCACCGAGTTCACCGCCAATTGCTACCATCAGACGTGCGACGAATGGCGCCCCGACCTCGACCTCGGCGGCGCCGCCCAGGACGTCGCCTTGTTCTATGACATCGGCCGGGAGCTGGCCTTCGGCCGCGACTGGCCGGAATGGAATGAAGGTTCGGAGTTCCGGGCGATACGGGAGCGGACGGCTTCGGCGCGGCGGTAAGGGTCGATGCCGTCATTGCGAGCGAAGCGAAGCGAAGCAATCCAGGCCTGAGCCGGTCGCAAACGCCGCAGCTGGATTGTTTCGTCGCTTCGCTTCTCGCAATGACGGGGGAGGCTCAGCGGTTCGAGTCGGCGGCCGGAAGGTCGACCAGGTAACGGCCGCTGTTCGCGAATTCCGCTCTGACGGTCGATTGCGGCAGCCGGTCGTTGACCGGCGCGGGCGGGGCCTCGGTGGCGAGCATGGTCGGAACGGCCTGCACCGGCAAAGCGAAGCTCGCCAGATCGATCGGCGCGGGGAGGATGGCGCGGGCGCCGCGGCCGAGGTCGATCGGGAGCCGAGCCGCCATCACCGTCGCGGGCGAGGGCTCGCGGCCGCGGTAGGCCTGGCTGAAGGCGGCGGCACCGCCCCACGTGCCCGGCATCCGGTAGAAGATGTGGTTGCCGATCACTCGCGCCTTGGCGAGGCGGAAGGCCCAGTCCGGAAGGACCTGATGGGTGTGGTAGTTGGTGGCGAGGCCGACCGGGGCGTAGACGTGGCCGGCAAGCGCCTCGGCGGCGATCCGGCGGGCGCGGTCCCAGTCCGCCCCGTAGGGCATCCGGACCAGCGAGCCGTCGCAGGTGAAGGTGAACTGGCAGCCGCCGCCGGCGCGAAGCGGCCCCTGATAGACGACTCCGCAGACGCTGCCCGGATAAGCGGGATGGCGGACCCGGTTGAGGACGACCTGGGCGACGGCGCGCTGGCCGTCCTCGCTCTCCGAGCGGGCCTCGTAATAGATCGCCTCGGCGAGGCACTGGAGCGAGCGGAGCTGGTCGCCCGGCCCGGCGGCGCGGAAGACGGTCGAGGGCGCCCGCGGATTGACCTCGGCGGAGAAGGGGATCGAGGCGTTGATGCGCTGGGCCTCGGTGGCGGCGACGTCGCGCAGGACCATCGGCTCGGGCTGCGGAGCTTGTGCGGTTGCGGCGGCGGTCGCTTCGGCGATTGTGTCGACGGGCGCCGGAGCGGCGTTGAGCGGCACGCACGAGGCGGTGGCGAGCAGGGTCGCGGCGCAGGCTATCTCCCGGCCGCGCCAGCGAAACGCCTCTCCCAAAGCCTTGAAATAGATGGAATCCCGCAAAACCAAGATCGTCCTCGTCGCCGGTTCGAGTGCCCGCCTAGCTTCCGATAGCTAACAATGTCGTACCAATGCGCCCCCCCATTTCCGGCTGTCCCAACCCGGGACGGCGGCGGGGCGGCGGTTAACCGGCTGGAGCGCTTCTTTTTCTTCGGAGCCTATTGGCCGGTGGGGACGTTTGAGCGGCCTGAACCCTTTCAAGCGGCGGTGTGTAGATGCGTAAGATCCTGGCGTGCGTTTCGCTGGCGGCCCTGCTGGCCGGCGGCTGCGATTTCGTGAACTCGAGCGGCGGGGGCGCAGGCTCCGGCCAGCCGGTACAGGTCGATCCCAAGGCGGTCACTCCTGCCGACCTCAAGGCCGCGGTCAGCGACCCGCGCGTCAAGAAATTCTACGAGGCGCGCGGCTGGCAGGCGGTATGGACCGGCGAGCGGGCCCAGGAGCTCACCGGGGCGTTCGAGGATGCCGCCCGGCACGCCATCGACGCCAAATCCTATGTCGAGCACGCCACCAAGGGTGCCAGCGCCGCCGAGCGCGAGGCCGGGCTGACGCTCGCCGCGATCGAATATGGCCAGGCGCTGGCCACCGGCGCGGTCGATCCGCGCAAATTGTTCGAAGTCTATACGGTGCCGATGGCGAAGGCCGACGTGGTCGGCGGCCTCGGCAAGGCGGCGGAGCAGGGCGGGGTGCGCCAGTGGCTCGCCGGCCTCGCGCCTCAGGATGCGGAATATAAGGCGCTGTCCGACGCCTATCTCGCCTACCGGGAGAAAGCGGGCCATGAGAATAGAGCGGCGGTCGCCGCGGGCGAGCAGATCAAGCCGGGCAGGAAGGATCCGCGAGTGGCGCAGATCCGCGACGGGCTCCGGGCCAACGGCTACCTCGCCGCCGAGCCCGCCGCGCCGCCCGCGGGTGACGCCAGGGCGAAGGCGGGCAAGGCCGCGGCCGGCGGCGACGTCTACGGTCCCGACATGGTCGCCGCGGTGAAGAAGGTGCAGGCCGATTACGGGATCGAGGCCGACGGCGTGATCGGCAATTCGACGATCGAGGCCCTGAACACCGGCGCCCGCGACCGGGCCCGGATCCTGGCGGTGAACCTCGAGCGGCGGCGCTGGCTCGACCGGGCGCCGCCGCCGACCCGGATCGACGTCAACACGGCCGCGGCCGAGCTCCATTATTACAAGGACGGCACCGAGAAGGATCGGCGCCGGGTCGTCGTCGGCCAGCCCGACTGGGAGACTCCCGAGCTCGGCTCGCCCATCGCCCGGCTCGTCGCCAATCCGCCCTGGACCGTGCCCGAGTCGATCGCCAAGGAGGAGATCATCCCCAAGGGCGAGGCCTATATGGCGAGAGAGAATATCGTCATGAAGAACGGCCGGCTGGTGCAGGAGCCGGGGCCCAAATCGGCGCTCGGCCTGGTCAAGCTCGACATGATCAACGACGAGCAGATCTACCTACACGACACTCCGGCCAAGGCGCTGTTCGCCTCCACCCTGCGCCACGCCAGCCACGGCTGCTCGCGGGTCGAGAACGCCGTCGAGTTCGCCCGCATGCTCGCCCAGGACGACGGCAAGCTCGAGGCGTTCGACAAGGCGCTGGCGACGAAGGAGGAGACTGCGGTCGAGCTGTCGAACAGGATACCGGTGCGGCTGCTCTATCACAGCGCCTATGTCGACGGCGGCCGGGTCGTCTTCCGGACCGACCCTTATGCCTGGGACGACAAGGTCGCCGCCGCCCTCGGCCTCGGCGGCCCGGTCAGGCCGCGGGTCAAGGTCAAGGTCGACGATATCGGGCCGTAGGATCCTCCCACGCAGAGGACGCCAACATTCTACTTAGCGCGGTTGGGGGACAGCATTGGCCGGTGGCGGCGCATTGGACGGGGTTGGGGACGGCCCGACCGTGGGGCTCGGGTCGAGGAATGGAGAACCGCTATTTGACGCGCCGCCCGTTTCGTGGGTCCCGTCGTTCGATATGACGGCTTGGGCGTCGTAAGGCTCAGCCTCGTTGGTAACGTTGCTCATATCCGCCACATTCGAACTTGGATCGGAGGACACCGGAGTCTCTGTGGGCGAGCCGCAACCCTGTAACGCGAAGCCAGCGACGAGAAGACCGATCGTAATGGCACGCATGGTGGAATTCCTCTCCGGCAGTCCGTAGCACGAAAAGAGGGGCCGTCGAAGCAACCCCCGTGGCCTCAAGGGCCGCGGAGCCCGGACCGCCGGTTAGCGGCGGCGGACGCGGGGCCGCGTGCAGGAAGCGGCTATTCCTCGCCGCGCTCTTCGCTTCACGCTGCGCTTTGTCGAACAACGGATGCGTTTCGTCGTCACCGCAGGCGCTTCGCAGAGCCGTTGCGGCCCCGTGTCGAAGCGGAGGCGCGCGTCTCCGCGGTGCGGGCTAGGTCCAATCCAGCGGCGCGGGGTTTCGACCCTGTCTCATCCCCGGGGAAGGGGCTTCGCGCTGCACCGTTTCGAAGACAAGGATAGACCCATGAACCGTATGCTTACCGCCCTCGCCGCCGCCGCCCTCACGACGGCAACGGTCGCTCTCGCCGCGCCGGCCCAGGCCGCGCCCGCCGACGATGTCGTCAGCATCAGCCTCGCAGGCCTCGACGCTTCCGACCCGGCCGATGCCGTCCGCATCGACAGGCGCATCCGCACCGCGGCGAGCAGCCTTTGCGGTTCCGACCTGATCCAGCCGACCCGGATGCGGGTGCGCGCCGCGGCTTGCGAGGAGGCCGTCACCGCCGACGCCCGCAGCGCGGTCCAGCTCGCCGCTGCGAAGCAGAGCACGCCGTTCCGCCTCGCCCTTCGCGTCCGGTAAGAGGAAGCCACCGGACAACCTGGCTCGCCCGGCGCCCGCTACCCCTTTAGCGGCGCCCGGCGAGCCCCTTTGCATTGGCCAGGTAAAGGCGTCCGACCTTCTGCTCCTCCTCGTCGGCGAGGCGGGCCCACCAGCGGCCGCCCTCGTCGCGCCTCAGGCCGGTGACGAAATCGCGGCGGACGATGGCGGAGCGGTGGAGGCGCACGAACTTCGCCGGGTCGAGCTCCTCTTCCAGCTTGCCGATCGTATGGTTGATCAGCCAGCTCCTCTTGCCGACGTGGAGCCGCATATAATCGCGCTCGGCGCTGACCCGGTCGACGTCGGCCGCGGACAGGCGGACCAGGCCGCGGGCCTCCGACACCCAGAATTCCTCGACGAAGGCGGAGCCCCCGCCTTCGCCGGCAGGGGCTTCGTCCCGCCCGGCGAGCCGTTCCCGAGCGCGCTCGACGGCCCGGGCGAGGCGCTCGGCGGAGACCGGCTTCATCACATAGTCGACCGCCTCGACGTCGAAGGCCGCGACCGCGAACATGTCGAAGGCGGTGACGAAAATCACCACCGGCGGTTTCGGGACCCTCGCCAGCGCCCGGGCGACGTCGATCCCGTCCATGCCCGGCATGGCGATGTCGAGGAGCACCGCGTCGGGCTCCACCGCTTCGACCATCCGCAGGGCAGCGGCGCCTTCGGGCGCGGTGCCGGCCAGAACCACCCCCTCCATTCGGGCGAGCAGCAGCTGCAGGCGCTCGACGGCGAGCGGCTCGTCGTCGACGACGAGGAACCGGATCGGATCAGACATGGCTTTCCAGGGCCCTTTCGGAATCGCCACGGACGGGCCCTTCGAAATCGCCCAGGACGGGCATGGAGAGGGTGACCTGCCAGCCGCCGCCGGGCAGCGGGCCGTGCTCGCAGGTCGCCTCGGGGCCGAAGCGGGCGGCGAGCCGCTCGCAGACGTTGACCAGGCCGACTCCGGTGCAATGCTCGTCCTTCGCGGGCTCGGCGGGGCCGCGATCGTTCTCGACGGTGAGGATGAGCCGGGCGTCCTCCTCCCGGGCGGAGATGGTGAGGCGAACCGGCTCGGCCGTTCGGGCGACTCCGTGCTTGATCGCATTCTCGACCAGCGGCTGGAGGATCAGCGGCGGCACCCGGGCGCCGCGCAGGTCGGCGGGCACTTCGATCCGCACCTCGAGGCGCTTCGGGAAGCGCAGCTTCTCGATATCGAGATAGAGTTGCTGGAACTCGATCTCCTGGGCCAGCGTGATGTCCTCGCTCGGATCGAGCGCAAGGCTTGAGCGGAAGAAAGCGGAGAGGTTGACGATCATCGCTTCGGCCTCCTCGTCGCGCCGGGCCATGACCAGCGACGACAGGGAGTTCAAGGTGTTGAACAGGAAGTGCGGGTTGACCTGGTAGCGCAGCGCCCGGAGCTGCGCTTCCTGGGCGTCGCGCTCGGCGCCCGTGGCCCGGCGCTCGGCGGCGCGCAGGCGAGCGGCCGAGCTGATCGCGATGTAGAAGCTCGCCCAGGCGGCGAAGAAGAAATACCAGGTGACGAGGCCGTCGGCGATCAGCCGAAGCGCCTTCTGGCGGCGCAGGTCCGGGTCGGTCGGCAGCGGAGTGGCGATCTGCACGCCTCTCTTGCCGATCCTGACCTCGTCGCCCGCGGCCGAACCGACGATGGTGGTTCCGTCCGGCCCCTGGCGGATGACGGTGCGTTCGGCCAGCGGCTGCTGGACGGCGAAGGCGAGGTTGAAGGTCGAGAAGATCGCCGCGGCGGGGACGCAGGCGATGGCGGCCGCGACGATCTGGATCCTGACGCTCTCGCGCGCGGCGCGGCTCAGAACGAAATAGACGAGGAAGGTGAGCACGACCCCGATCACGCAGCCGAGCGCCCGATAGCTCATCCAGACGAGGCTTTCCTCGATCAGCATGGTGCGGATGAGGATGGTCGCGAAGTAGAACAGCCAGAAGCCGAGGATCGACGCCGCCGCGAGCGGCAGATCGGGCAGGCGCCGATGCGCGCGATAATCGGTGAAGCTCTCCATCCCGCCCCCTCTTACCCGTTCTTGCTCGATTGTGTCCCCGCGCGCGTGCGGTTTGCAGACGGGGGAAGGTCGTTGGTCGAAATTCCTCCCCGGCTTTTGCCGGGGAGGGGGACCGCGCGAAGCGCGGTGGAGGGGTTCTTCGGACTCGGCAAGGCCCCTCCACCATGCTTCGCATGGTCCCCCTCCCCGAGAAATCTCGGGGAGGAATCAGGAATGACGGGATTCGAGAAAATCTGTGGAAAAGTCGTTTCGGCCCCGCGAAGTGGTTGATTTGCCGTGGTTTCCTTCCGAAGCGCTGTGGCCCCAGGGTGACAGTCCCGTCCCCCTCTCGCCCGTGTGAACATTTCCCCATTGCCGCCCATCCCGAAACCTGATTCATTTCTGAACGGGGAGCGGGGTCTTGGTTAAGCGGCTGGTAACCGTTTGAATCGCATGATCCTCGCCGGGTGAAAGAGTGGGAGTGGGATCATGGCGACGAATACGAAGCCGGCCGACGGTGCCCTGACTTTGGTGGAGATGAAGGAATTCGCGGGTTTCCCGGCGGCGACCCAGCGTTACATCCGCCGTTCGCTCGATGTCGGCCTGGGGCGCCGCGACGCGCTTCGCCGCTGGTCGCGCGACGTCGGCGAGGCCGCCTCGATCCGGGCCCAGGAGCGCATGTACCGGCGGCTCGACCATGTCCGCGCCAACGTTCCCGACGACAGCGGCCTCGATGAGATGGAGCCGGTGATGGGGCCTCTGGTCACCATGACCGCCTTCGACCTCGGCCAGGACCGGCTTCCCGATTTCGCCTCCTACCGCTTCCTCTACGAGCGCCTGATCGGCGCGGCGGTCCGGCCCTGGCTTCCCGGTGCTTTCTGCGCCGCCGCCGCTCTGCCGCACCTCCATCCCGAGAAGCGCCGGGCCCTGCTCCAGTCGATCAGCGAAGCCGCCGCCACCGCGCCGGGCTGGTCGAACCGCGAGCCGGTCTTCTTCCCCGAATGGGTCGACAAGGTCGACGTCACCGTCGCGGGCTGATCCAGCAGTCCCGACCTCTCACGGGACGACGGAACGGCGGGCCTTCGGGTCCGCCGTTTCTTTTCAGCCTCTTATAAATCGGTGTCTGACACCGAATTATTTCAGCCAACCCTGTTCGCGATACCAGTCGGCCGTCGCCTTGAGGCCGGTGGGAGTCTTGACCTCGGGCCGCCAGAGGCGTTCGGGCGGGCGCTTATGGGCCGCGACCACCCAATCGGGGTGGCAGAAATAGCCGACCCGGTCGCGAGTCAGCTTGGCGTTGCCGCGGCGGAAAAGGCGGTCGAGCCCGGAGGCCAGGCGGAGCACCGGCCTGGGCATGGCCAGGGTGATGGCGCGGCGGCCGTAGATCCGGCCGAGGGTGCGGGCGAAATGGCGGTGCTGCCAGCCGCCCTCGCGGCCGTCGTCGGGCTCGTAAGTCTCGGCCCAGCTGTCCGAATCGTCGAGCAGGGCGAGGATCAGGCGGCACAGATCCTCGACGTGGATGACCGAGAAATGGCCCCTCGGCGGCAAAGCGACGAGGCCGCGCCGGGCCATCTTGAACAATTCGAACGTCTCGCGGTCGCCGGGCCCGTAAACGGCCGGCGGCCTCACGATCGTCCAGTCGAGGCCCGAGGCCGCGACCAGCCGCTCCGACTTCGCCTTGGACCAGCCGTAATCGGAGAGCTCCGGCTCGCGCGCCGCAAGCGAGGAGATATGGACGAAGCGGCGCACCCCGGCCTTGCGGGCGGCGTCGATCATGTTGGCGGTGCCACCGACGTTGACCGCATCGAAATCGGCCCGGCTGCGGGCGTTGATCAGGCCGGCGACGTGGATGATTGCGTCGGCGCCGGTGCACAATTTGACGAGGGTGTCGGGCCGGTCGAGGGCGCCGTCGACCCAGGCGGTCTCGTCCTCGGGCGGTTTCCAGCCGCGGGTCAGGGCGCGGACGTCATAGCCCTCGGCCAAGGCGAGGCGGAGCAGGTGCGAGCCGACGAAGCCGGTGCCGCCGGTGACGGCGAGGGTCCGGATCTTGGCGCGGCGGCGGGTCATGCCGCGACCCGGAAAATGGGGACAGTTACCATTTTCCACCGGTAGAATGCCGACCCTGAGCACGGTGGGAAAATGGTAACTGTCCCCATTTTCTCACAGCGGGGACCAGTCCTTCTGAACCTCCTCCGTGTCCGCGGCTTTCGCCGCGGCGATATGGGGCAGGAGGGCGTCGAGCACCGCCTCGACACCGGCGCCGGTCACCCCGGACAGCGGGAGGGGCCTGGCGCCGGCCTCCGACTCGAGCTCGGCGGACAGAGCGGCGATCAGCTCGTCGTCGAGCGTGTCGGACTTGTTGAGGGCGATCACCTCGGGCTTGCCGGCGAGGCCGGCGCCATAGGCTTCGAGCTCGGTCCGAACGGTGCGATAGGTCTCCGCCACGTCCTCCACCTCGGAATCGACGAGATGGAGGAGGACCCGGCAGCGCTCGATATGGCCGAGGAAGCGGTCGCCGATCCCGGCGCCTTCGGCCGCGCCCTCGATCAGGCCGGGAATGTCGGCGACGACGAACTCGCGCTCGCGGTGGCGGACGACCCCGAGCTTGGGGTGGAGGGTGGTGAAGGGATAGGCGCCGACCTTGGCCTGGGCGTTGGTGACGGCGTTGAGGAAGGTCGACTTGCCGGCGTTCGGAAGCCCCACCAACCCCACGTCGGCGAGAAGCTTGAGGCGAAGCCACACCCAGGCCTCCTCGCCCGGCCAGCCGTCGCCATGCTGGCGCGGCGCCCGGTTGGTCGAGCTCTTGTAGCTGGCATTGCCGCGGCCGCCGTCGCCGCCCTTCAGGAAGACCTGGCGCTGGCCGACCCGGGTGAAGTCGGCGAGAACATGCTCCTTGTCCTCGGAGAGGATCTGGGTGCCGAGCGGGACCTTGATCAGGAGATCGTCGCCGCCCGCGCCGGTGCGATTCTGCCCCGAGCCGCCCTTGCCGCGGGGCGCCCGGAAATGCTGGGTGTAGCGGAAGTCGATCAGGGTGTTGAGGCCCTCGACCGCCTCGAAGACGATGTCGCCCCCCTTGCCGCCATCGCCTCCGTCGGGACCGCCATATTCGATATATTTCTCGCGCCGGAAGCTGACCGCGCCCGGCCCGCCGGCGCCGGAACGGACGAAGATCTTGGCCTGGTCGAGGAAATGCATGGCCGGCCTGTAGGGGATGGGCCGCTTCCCGTCACCCCGAGTCGCAATCTCCCACCCGGCTGTTAACCTGAAGGCCTCGCCGAACGTCCTTGCCCTGAACGGCGAGGAGAGGATGGGCAGATCGGAGACGGGTCCTCACCCTCCCGCTTCGCGGCTGTCCCTCTCCCTGCAGGGGAGAGGGGTAGAAGCTAAGGCCGCTGGTGCCGCGCCTCGTAAAGGCCCAGCTTGCCGCCGCCGGGAAGCGGGACGCCGGTGACCCGGCCCCATTCGCGCTGGCCGATCGCGTCGCACTCGACGCCCTTGCGCTTCAGCCCGGCCACCATCTCGTCGATATCGTCGCAGATCAGGTAGAGCTCGTGGACGTTGTTCTTCTCGCTTCCGTGCACCCCGAGCTCGGCCGGCGGCAGCTTGAAGATGAGCCAGCCGCCGCCGCTGTCGATGCAGGGCAGCTCCAGCACGTCGCGGAGGAATTCCCGGTCCGCCTGCGGGTCTCGGGAGAAGATCATGACATGGGCGCCGGTGATCATATCGGGCTCCTTTCGTGGAGGTGCTAACCTACGCCGAATATTCGAACTATGGTTCTTTCGCCCTCGATCGGGAACAGGTGGTCGGAAGCATCGGCTTTCGCTTCCAGGGTCGATCTGCGAAAAGAGGAGGGTGAGACCCCTGCTCGGCCGCCGCGACATCATGACCGGAATGGGGGCGGCGGCGCTCGCGCCGCTGCTCGCCTGCGCCCGCGAGCCGCAGGCCGCCGCCACGGCCCGGCCGGGACGGCTGATCGCCGGCACCACCTGCCCGTTGACCCCGCGGCAGACGGAAGGGCCCTTCTATTTCGATCCCCGCCTGGTGAGGCAGGACATTCGCGAGGGCCGGCCGGGCGCGAGGCTGAGGCTTCGGCTGCAGGTGGTCGGCGCCAGCGATTGCTCGCCGGCGCTTCGGGCGCGGGTCGATATCTGGCATTGCGACTCGGCCGGGGTCTATTCGGGCTACGAGAGCGAACGAAGCGCCGGCGAGAAATGGCTGCGCGGCACCCAGTTCGCCGACGCCAACGGCGTGGTCGCCTTCGAGACGCTCTATCCGGGCTGGTATGAGGGGCGGGCCACCCACGTCCATTGCAAGGTGACGATTACGGACGGGCGCGAGGTCACCTCGCAAATCTATTTCCCGGATGCTTTGTCGGATCGGGTCTATGCCGAGAGCGCCTATCGCGGCCGTGGCGGCCGGCGCGTGCGCAACGACGAGGACGGCATCTTCCGGCAGGCCGGCGGATCGGTGCCGCTCGCCCAGCCGGTCCGCTCGGCCTCGGGCTTCGACGGCGCGGTGGTGCTCGCGCTGCGCTAGGAGCGCCTTTCGGCGGCGAGGTGGACGAGGTGCCGGGTCGCGATCTCCCGCGCCTGCTCACGCGGCAGGCCGAGCGCGCTCGCCATCGGTCCGCCGAGCAGCGAATCGCCCAGAGCGGCAAGGACCAGCCAGAGGGTGGTCTCGTGCACCGGGCGGTCCTCATGGCCGGCGCCGAGCTGGTCGACGAGGCGGTGGATGGCGTCGAGGATCGGATCGAGCGCGTCGCGATTGCCGCTGAGGATCATCCAGGCGGCGAGCGCTCCGGCGCCCTCGCGGTCGAAGGCATCGAAGGTCCGGTCGACGATCTCGCGCGGATCCGCCTCGCCCTGACGCTCGCGCTCGACGACCCGGGCGATCTCGGCCGTCACCCGCTCGCCGATCAGCCGCGCCAGCTCGCCCTGGAGCCCGGCCGCGGAGCCGAAATGGTGGAGGAGGTTGCCGTGGGTCTTGCCGATGCGGGCGCCGACCGCCTTCAGGGTCACTGC
Source organism: Allosphingosinicella sp. (assembly GCA_035719905.1). Taxonomy (GTDB): domain Bacteria; phylum Pseudomonadota; class Alphaproteobacteria; order Sphingomonadales; family Sphingomonadaceae; genus Allosphingosinicella. The sequence continues at coordinate 11,727 of DASTFN010000023.1, read as the reverse complement.
CTGCGGCCCCGATTCGATCAGCAAGGCGCGGGCCGCCTCGAGCGCGGCGGCTCGGCTTTCCTCGGGCGAAAGGCGTTCACGCGCTATTGACATTAGTGTAAGTATATCGCATTCGTCATGGACGAAGGAGATACAGCTATGGGGCGCGAAGTCACACCCTCCGATCTGACGATCACTCCGCGCGACCGCCGTTTCGGCCGCGGCGCCGCGACGGAGCGCTGGTGGCTGGGCGGCAATCCTTATGGAAGCGCGCTCTACGACGCGCTCTCGATCACCTTCCCCAAGGGCGAGGCCTTCTTCGTCGAGAGCGTCCGGGCCTTCCGCGACGACGCTCCCGCCAGGCTGGCCGAGGAGATCAGGGCCTTCACCACCCAGGAGGTGATGCACAGCCGCGAGCATGTCGCCTTCAACCGCCGGGCGGTGGAAGCCGGCTACGATATCACTCCGCTCGAGGCGCGGGTCGACAAGAGGCTCGAGGAGACCAAGGGCCGGCCGCCGATCGTCAACCTCGCGGCCACCATGGCGCTGGAGCATTTCACCGCCATCCTCGCCAACCAGCTGCTCGGCAATCCGCGCCATCTGAAGGGCGCCGATCCCCAGTCGGCGGCCTTGTGGCGCTGGCACTCGATGGAGGAGATCGAGCATAAGGGCGTCGCCTACGACACCTGGCTCCACGCCACCCGCGACTGGCCCCGCCGCAAGCGCTGGACGGTGAAGTCGCTGGTGATGCTCAAGGTGACCCGGAATTTCTTCGTCGAGCGCACCCACGGCGCCCTGATGCTTCTCGCTCAGGACGGCATCAGGGGCCCGCGCGCCTGGGCCGGCCTGTTCTGGTACGCGATGGTCAGCCCTGGCATGTTCCGCAAGATCCTCGGCGGCTGGCTGAAATTCTTCCTCCCCGGCTTCCACCCGTGGAAGCATGACGACCGCAAGCTGATCGCCGAAGGCGAGCGCAGCCTTCAGGAAGCGTTCGCCTGATCCTCGCCGGTCGGCGGGACGGCCGCCTGCCGGACCGGCGAAAGCTCGATGCCGAGGACGAAGATCACCCAGACCCCGAGCGTGGCGACCAGCCGGTGAAGGTCGTCGACGGCCATGTTCTTCGGCTTGAAGTCCGGCACCAGGACGAGGGCGACGAGCAAAGCGGCGTAGATTCCGAGGACGGCGAGCATGAACGGGCGCCGTTCCGAGGTTGAAACCATCCGCACTGTCATCACCGTGCCGGCGAGCAGGGTCACCAGCCAGATATATTCGACCAGCCGCAGACGATCGAGCGTGCCGAGATTGGCGCCGAGCAGGGCGCCGAAGAAGAGGTTGAGCCCGTCGACGGCGCCGGTCTTGCCGCCGGCCGTGTTCCTGAACAGCGATCGCATCGGCGGCCCCTCCCGGTGAGGAGGCGAGCTTGGCACGGAAGGGAAGGGCGCGGGAAGGGCCCCTTAAAATCCTCCCCGCGATTTTCGCGGGGAGGGGACCGCACGAAGTGCGGTGGAGGGGTTCTTCGGGGCCGGGAGAACCCCTCCAACAGGCTTCGCCTGGCCCCCCTCCCCGGCAAAGGCCGGGGAGGACTTTTTTCTACGCCGCCATCGCCGCCGGCGCAATCTCCCCCTCCTGATCGAGCTCGAGCTCGAACAGCCGGCACGGCGCCGCCTCGCCGCGGCCGGCGCTGTAGTAAGGGGCGATCCTTCCGGTCGGCTTGAAGCCCAGTTTCTCGAGCACCCGGCCGGAGGCGGGATTGTCGAGGAAGTGGCCGGCGTCGAGCCGCCTGAGGCGAAGGCTGTGGCGCGCCGCCGCCAGGACGGCGCGGCCGGCCTCGGTGGCGTAGCCCTGGCCCCAATGAGCGCGCGCGATCCAATAGCCGAACTCCATCTCGCCGGTGGGGCGGCGGCCGAAGCCGATCGCCCCGATCAGCTCGGGCGCGCTCCGGGTGCGGCGCAGGATGAGCGAGCAGGGCTCGGAGGGCTTGCGCTCGGTCGCCAGCCAGGCCTCGGCGTCGTCCGGCCGGTAGGGCCAGGGCGCGGTGGCAAGGTTGCGGACGATGCGCTCGTCCCCGATCGCCCGGAACAGGGCAGGGGCGTCCTGGCTCCAGCCGGGCCGCAGCAACAGTCTTCCGGTCCTCACGAACATCGTCTCGTCCTCCCTTGCCCGCCGCCGGCCCGTTACCCGCAAGGGATGACGCTCCGGCGACCGTTTCGAGGGAGAAACAGAAAAAGGAGAGAAACCCGGCGGCTCCTCTCCCTCGAATTCGGTTCTCAACTGAGACCTGGAGCCGCCCCTCCTGGGGACGGCCCTTCCTCGGCTCGTCCCTATTCCGCTGCTTCGTTCATTTGCGGCATGTCGACGCAGACGAACTTGCGGCCGAGTTTCCCGTCGCGGAACGAGACTCGGCCGTCGGTAAGCGCAAAGAGGGTATGGTCCTTGCCGATGCCGACGTTCGTGCCCGGGTACCAGCGGGTCCCGCGCTGACGCACGATGATGTTGCCGGCGAGCACGGACTCTCCGCCGAACTTCTTGACGCCCAGGCGACGGCCCGCGCTGTCGCGACCGTTGCGTGAGGATCCGCCTGCTTTCTTATGTGCCATGACTAAGCTCTAATCTCTTCAGGGTTTACGCGGTCTTATCAGCCGCGGGCTTCTTTGGGGAGGCCTTTTTCTTGGCCTTGGCGGGGGCGTCGACCTGCTCGCTCTCGGCGCCGGTGACCTTGAGCGGCGCCTGCGGCTTGGCTTCGGCCGCGGCCGGAGCCTTCTTCGCCTTCGCCTTCTTCGGAGCCTCCGCGGCCTCGGTCACGCTGTCGGTGACCGGGCTGTTGACCGCGGTCGGGACAGCGTCGGCCTTCTCGGCCTTCGCCTTCTTCGGCTTCTCGGCCTTCTGGTCGCCGATGCTCAGGATCCTCAGGATCGTGTGCTGCTGGCGATGGCCCTTCTTGCGGCGGTAATTGTGCCGGCGCCTTTTCTTGAAGACGATGACCTTGTCGGCCTTGGCCTGGGCGATGATCTCGGCCGAGACGGTGAGGCCGTCGGTGGACTTGAGGTCCGCGCCCTCGCCGGCGAGCAGGATGTCGCCCAGCTGGATGGTGTCGCCCGCCTCTCCGGCGAGCTTCTCGACGACGATCTTGTCTCCGGCGGCGACGCGATACTGCTTGCCGCCCGTGCGCACGACTGCGAACATGGCTTTTTCCAAATCTTCTAATGCTGCTTCCGCGCAAATCGTCGGCCGCGGCCGAACCCCCGCGCGGGAACCGGGCTGCTACCGAAGGCGGCCCGGAGTGTCAACTGGATCGTCACCCCAGCGAAGGCTGGGGTCCCAGCGAGAACAGGCGTTGCTGCTTCTCACCCGCTGGGATCCCGGCCTTCGCCGGGATGACGGCCTTGCCGTCAGTGCCGATGCTGCCTTTTCAACCGGTACCGCCCCTTGGCCACCGTATCGAACAGGCCGGAGATGGCCGGATGGTCGACCGGCTCGTCGCTGTCGTCGGCGAGCAAATTCTGCTGGCTGACGTAGGCGGTGTAGGAGGATTCCCCATTCTCGGCGAGGAGATGGTAGAAGGGCTGGTCCTTGGGAGGACGAATGTCCTCGGGAATCGCCTCGTACCATTCTTCGCTATTGGCGAAGACCGGGTCGACGTCGAAGATCACTCCGCGGAAATCGAACAACCGGTGCCGAACCACCTCGCCGATCGCGAAGCGGGCATGCGCGACCGGCGGCGCGAGCGGCGCGGCGGCCGCCGTGGCGGCGAAAAATTTGTCGGTGGGTTCCATCGCCCCCCTTATGTAGGGCCTGGCGGGCGGCAGGCAAGCGAGGTGAGGGGACCCGACACCTTGGCAAGCCGGAATGCTTGGGCTAAGCGCCCCGCCTGTCGACCGGCCCCCGCTTCGCGCTGGGGCTCAATCCCTTATGCGGAGAGGTGCCGGAGTGGTCGATCGGGGCGGTCTCGAAAACCGTTGAGCCCGTAAGGGTTCCGAGGGTTCGAATCCCTCCCTCTCCGCCACTTTCCTTGGCGACCGGGTCCGAATCCAGAATTTGCTAAGGAACCAAGATTCGCCAGAAAGTTAACCCCGAGGCTACCGCGAACATGGTGTAAGCCAGATACTTGTCATACCATAGATACAGGATGCGGTGGTCGGATCTGATCTGCTGGCTTAGCTTCTTGAAATTCCGTGGTAGGCCTTGCAGTCCCTTCAAAGCGAACTCAAGTTTCTCAACCGTTTCGCTGAGAACCTTCAGTTGGTCATGGTTATAGTCGGCAGACTTGGCGACCTCACCCATCTCACCCGCCAGTACCTCGATGAAGTTCCTTTGAGCGCTGTGCCATCCGGACAACAGTTCCTCGCGAGGGCGTGGTCCCGGTTCCTTAGCTATTTGCGCTATAGCCTCGCCCAGAGGTCGCAGGGCTTGCTTGATTCTCTCCTGGGCCGTGGGGATATCATAGGGCAAGCTGTACCAGCTCGGACCAGACCGGATCGCCCCTTTCAGCCTAGATCCGATCTCAGCCAAAGCCTTCTCGACCTCATAGAGATTCTGACGAATATCTTTGAACTGGGCGGCGTAGACGAGTTCGCTGTTCACCAAGTCGATGTCGCGCGCTTGGCGAAAAAACCCAATCAAGGTATAAAGGCAGCCAAGCCAAACAAAAAATCGCAGCAAGCCGATTTCTATCGAAACAGATCCACCTAAAACTGGGGGATTAATTGCGCCACCTTTAGAATATACCGCGCTAAGTACGACAGCAAAGGAGCAAAACCATACGAGGTTTCGTTTGGATTTTCTGAACTCTTCATCAATATGCAACTTGCCTGCATCGGACATTTGTCGCAGGGGCCGTGCCTTCCCGCCTTCCTCCTCGTCTTCCTCCACGTCAGCCCCCGACATTCTCTTTCGGGCGACAATGTTGCTCAGAAAAAGGGATTGGTCAAAAATCGAGGTCGGTAAAGTTGGGGCGCGCGGTAAAGCCCTATAGTGTCGCCGCCGCCTCCCGCGCCGCGCCGCTGACCGTGCCGATCGCCCCCTTCATCTGATCGAGCGTGAACGGCTTCGTCAGAACCACCGATTCCTGCCCGCTGCCGCTGATCGAGCGGCTGTCGGCATAGCCGGAGATGATGATCCCGGGCATTCCGGGGCGGATCTCGCGGGCCTGCTTGAGGACGTCGGCGCCGGAGAGGAGGGGCATGGCGTAGTCGGTGATGATGAGGTCGTAATCGGCGGGCGCGGCGCTCAGCTTGCGCAGCAGGCCGGGACCGTCGCTGGCGCATTCCACCTTGTGGCCCATGTCGCACAGCATTCCGGCCGTCATCTCGCGGACGGCGTCGTGATCGTCGACGAGCAGGATCCGAAGCGGCCGCGCCGAGGCCTCGGGCTCGGCCGCCGGCGCCGGCGGCTCCTCCTTCGCGGCCTCCTGCGCCGGAGCGCGGGGAAGCCAGATCTCGACCGTGGTCCCTTCGCCCTCCTGGCTATGGATGGCGATCGCTCCGCCCGACTGGTGGGCGAAGCCGTAGACCATCGACAGGCCGAGGCCGGTGCCCTTGCCGACCGCCTTGGTGGTGAAGAAGGGCTCGGTGACCTGCTCGAGGATGTCGGCCGGGATGCCGCTGCCGTCGTCCGAGACAGCGAGCACGACATAGTCGCCGGCGGGCAGGCCGAGCGGATTGCCCGCGGCCGCTTCGGCGTTGCGGCCGGCGACGACGATGGTGCCGCCCTTGGGCATGGCGTCGCGGGCGTTGATGATCAGGTTCATCAGCGCCAGCTCGAGCTGGGTGCTGTCGGCATAGGCGCACCATATTCTCTCCTCCGAGCGCCATTCGAGCTGCACCAGCCCGCCCAATGTGTGGGCGAGAAGATCGGTCACCGTCGCCGAAAGCCGGCGGATGTCGACCGAATCGGGCTGAAGGGTCTGGCGGCGGGCGAAGGCGAGCAGCCGCTTGACCAGCTCCGAGCCCTGCTCGGCCGCGCGGCGGGTCATGCCGATGATCTTCTTATGCTCCTCCTCGAGCGGCAGCCGCCGCTCGATCAGGCCCAGCCCGCCGAGCACGGCGGCGAGGAGGTTGGTGACATCGTGGGCGATGCCGCCGGTCAGCTTGCCGATCGCGTCCATCTTGCGCGCTTCCAGAAGCTGCTTCTCGAGATCCTTGCGGTCGGTGACGTCGAGCAGGGTGCCGGCATAGCGGGCGGAATCGCCCTCCTCCGCCCGGAGAAGGACGGCCTGGTCGAGGAAATGCTTGTACTGGCCGTCGGCGCATTGCCAGCGATATTCGATCGCCATCGCGCCGGTGCGCTGGCGGTCGCGGATCGCGCCCAGGGCCCGGTCGCGGTCTTCCGGATGGAGCCGGTCGGCCCAGAGCGTCGGCTGGGCCTCGACCGCCTCGAAGGCGAAGCCGGTGACGGCGGTGAAATTGCCGCCGACGAATTGCGGAACGCGCGGGGAGGGGCCGTCCGCCTCGATATAGAGCACGATCGGCAAGGAAGCGATGATCGCCGCCTGGCGCTGCTCGGCGAGGCGAAGCTCCTGCTCGACGCGCAAGCGCTCGGCATTGGCGCGCAAATTGGCGTCGAGCAATTTCTGCTCCTGCGCCGCCTTGCGCTGGATCTCCTGGGTCATCAGGAAGAGGTCGACGAACACCGCCACCTTGGAGCGAAGGACGACCGGCTCGACCGGCTTGAAGACATAGTCGACCGCGCCCATCGAATAGCCGCGCATCAGATGCTCTTTCTCCTTGTTGACCGCGGAGAGGAAGACGATCGGGATGCGCTTGGTCTGCTCGCGGCCGCGGATGATCTGGGCGGTCTCGTAGCCGTCCATTCCGGGCATGTAGACGTCGAGCAGGATCACCGCGAACTCGCCCTTGAGGAGGTGGCGAAGCGCCTCGTCGCCGGATGAGGCGACCTCGACCTCGGCGATGTCCTCGAGCACGGTGCGGATGGCGAGCAGATTGTGGTCGTCGTCGTCGACGACCAGCACCCGGGCGCGCGGGGCCGGAGTCGGATCCGCCTCGATCTCCGAAGTCGCGGCCGGATCGGCCGGACCCACCTGCCTTGGCACGTTCATGCGATCACTCCGCCGCCGTCTGCACGGGCTGCGGCCGGGCCTTGCGACGAGCGGCCCGGTTGCGGGTCTTGCCGATCCACACCCTCAGCAGGGCGAGCAGAAGCTCGATATCGACCGGCTTGGCGATATAATCGGAGGCGCCGGCGTCGAGGCACTTCTGGCGGTCGCCCTTCATCGCCTTGGCGGTGACGGCGATCAGCGGCAGGCCGGCCAGCGCCGGCTGCTCGCGTATCTTCTGCATCGTCTCATAGCCGTCCATCTCCGGCATCATGATGTCGATGAGGGCGACGTCGACCCCGGGAGTCTGCTCGAGGATGAGGATCCCGTCGCGGCCCCGCTCGGCGTGCATGACTTCGACGTCGTAGCTCTCGAGGACGCTGGTCAGCGAGTAGATGTTGCGGATGTCGTCGTCGACGATGAGGATCTTGGTGCCGGCGAGCTCGGGAAGAGCGCGAGGCTTGGCGAGCGCATCCTCGCTGCGGGTACGGGCCCGGCGGCGGCGGCGGGTCTTCGCCTCGGCCTGGATCCGGGTGAACACTTCGGCCAGCTCGTCATGGTCGGCCGGCTTGGCGGTCACTCCGAACGCGCCCATCTGGGTGACCGACGAGACTTCGTCGGCGCCCGAAATGACGTGGATCGGGATCTCTCCCGTCTCGCTGTCATGCTTGAGCAGGTCGAGCAGGACGAAGCCGTTGATGTCGTCGAGGCCGAGATCGAGGGTGATCGCGTCCGGCCTGAGCTTGCGCGCCATCGCCAGGGTGCCCGAGCCGGCGGGCGAGATCACGCCCTTGAGCCCGGCCTCGCGGGCGAGATCGAGCAGGATCGAGGCGAAGGTGACGTCGTCCTCGACGATCAGGACGAAGGGCTCGCCGCCGAGATTGTCGCGGTCGTCGCTCACCTCGAGCGTTGCCGGCAGCGCCGTCGGGACGCTGGCGCCGCTATTCTCGTAGCGGGCGGTGGTCGCATTGCCCTCGGGCGCGGCGACGGCGGCGGCCTCGAGCGGGACGAAGAGGCTGAAGGTCGAGCCCTCGCCCGGCTTCGACCTGACCTGAAGCTCGCCGCCGAGGAGGCGGGCGATCTCGCGGCTGATCGAGAGGCCGAGGCCGGTGCCGCCATATTTGCGGCTGGTGGTTCCGTCGGCCTGCTGGAAGGCCTCGAAGATCAGCTTCTGCTTGTCCTCGGGAATGCCGATGCCGGTGTCGGTGACGGAGATCTCGATGGCGCGGTCGACTCCGCGAAGCACCGGATGGTTGGTGCTCCAGCCGCTCTCGGCCGAGCGCACCGCCAGGGTGACTCCGCCGTGCGCGGTGAACTTGAAGGCGTTGGAGAGCAGGTTGAGCACGACCTGCTGAAGCCTCTTCTCGTCGGTCCTGATCGAGGCGGGGAGATTCTCGTCGAACTCGACGTCGAACTCGAGCCCCTTGTCGGCGGCGAGCTGGCGGAAGGTGCGCTCCATATGCTGGCGAAGGCTGCGCATCCGCATGTCGCCGAGCTCGATCGAGACGGTGCCCGATTCGATCTTGGAGAGATCGAGGATGTCGTTGATCAGGCTCAGGAGGTCCGATCCGGCCGAGTGGATGGTGCGGGCGAATTCAGTCTGCTTCTCGTTGAGATTGCCCTGCGGATTGTCGGCGAGCAGCTTGGAGAGGATCAGCAGCGAGTTGAGCGGCGTCCTCAGCTCGTGCGACATGTTGGCGAGGAACTCGGACTTGTATTTCGAGGTCAGGGCGAGCTGCTCGGCTTTCTCCTCGACGGCGCGGCGGGCCATGTCGATCTCGAGATTCTTCGCCTCGACCTGCTTCTTCTCATTCTCGAGCAGCTGCGCCTTCTCCTGAAGCTCCTCGTTGGTGTTGTGGAGCTCCTCCTGCTTGGTGGTGAGCTCGGTCTGGCGGGCCTGGAGCTCCTGGGTGAGCAGCTGCGACTGCTTCAGCAGGCCCTCGGTGCGCATCGTCGCGGCGATCGTGTTCAAGACGATCCCGACCGATTCCATCAGCTGGTCGAGGAAGCTCTGGTGGGTCTCGTTGAAGTCGCTGAACGAGGCGAGCTCGATCACCGCCTTGACGTCGTCCTCGAAGAGGGCGGGCAAGATGTTGATGTTGGCGGGAGCGGCGTGGCCGAGACCGGAGCCGATCCGTATGAAGTCGCCGGGCACGCCCTGGAGAAGGATCGGCCTCTTGTCGGCCGCGGCCTGGCCGACCAGGCCCTCGCGCAGTCGGAATTCGCGGCGAAGCGCTTCGTGGCTCTCGGCGCCGTAGCTGGCGACGAGCTCGAGCTTGGTCTCCTCCTCCTCGCGTTTGGTGACGTAGAAGACGCCATATTGGGCGTTCACCAGCGGCGCCAGCTCGGACATGATCAGGTTGGAGACGGTGGCGAGATCGCGCTCGCCCTGGAGCATTCGCGAGAAGCGGGCGAGGTTGGTCTTGAGCCAATCCTGCTCGGCATTCTTGAGGGTCTGCTCCTTCAAATTGCGGATCATCTCGTTGATATTGTCCTTGAGCGCCGCCATCTCGCCCGACGCCTCGACGGCGATCGAGCGGGTGAGGTCGCCCTTGGTCACGGCGGTCGCCACGTCGGCGATCGAGCGAACCTGATTGGTGAGGTTCGCTGCGAGCTGATTGACGTTATCGGTGAGATCGCGCCACAGGCCGGCGGCTCCGGGAACTCGCGCCTGGCCCCCCAGCTTGCCTTCGATGCCGACTTCGCGGGCCATGTTGGTGACCTGGTCGGCGAAGGTGGCGAGGGTCTCGATCATGAAGTTGATCGTCTCCGCCAAAGCGGCGATCTCGCCCTTGGCGTCCACCGTCAGCTTGCGCTTGAGGTTGCCCTGCGCCACCGCGGTGACGACGTCGGCGATGCCGCGCACCTGGTTCGTGAGGTTGGTCGCCATCAAATTGACGTTGTCGGTCAGATCCTTCCACGTGCCGCCGACCCCGGGCACCTGCGCCTGGCCGCCCAATTTGCCCTCGGTGCCGACCTCCCTCGCCACTCGGGTCACCTCCGAGGCGAAGCCGTTGAGCTGATCGACCATGACGTTGATCGTGTCCTTGAGGGCGAGGATCTCGCCCTTCACGTCGACGGTGATCTTCTTGGAGAGGTCGCCCCTCGCCACGGCGGTGGTCACGTCGGCGATGTTGCGGACCTGGCCGGTCAGATTCTCGGCCATGAGGTTCACGTTGTCGGTGAGATCCTTCCAGGTGCCGGCGACTCCGGGCACCTGCGCCTGGCCGCCGAGCTTGCCCTCGGTGCCGACCTCCCTCGCCACGCGCGTCACCTCGGAGGCGAAGCCGTTGAGCTGGTCGACCATGACGTTGATCGTGTTCTTCAGCTCGAGGATCTCGCCGCGCACGTCGACGGTGATCTTCTTCGACAAGTCGCCGAGCGCCACCGCGGTCGTCACCTCGGCGATGTTGCGGACCTGGCCGGTGAGGTTGGCGGCCAGCTCGTTCACGTTGTTGGTGAGGTCCTTCCAGGTGCCGCCGACGCCCTCCACCTTGGCCTGGCCGCCGAGCTTGCCTTCCGAGCCGACCTCGCGCGCCACCCGGCTGACCTCGGAGGCGAAGGAATTGAGCTGGTCGACCATGGTGTTGATCGTGTTCTTGAGCTCGAGGATCTCGCCCTTCACCTCGACGGTGATCTTCTTGGAAAGATCGCCCGACGCCACCGCGGTGGTCACCTCGGCGATGTTGCGGACCTGGCCGGTCAAATTGCCGGCCATGGCGTTCACATTGTCGGTCAGATCGGCCCAGGTGCCGGCGACGCCTTCCACCCGCGCCTGGCCGCCGAGCTTTCCTTCCGAACCGACCTCGCGGGCGACCCGGGTCACCTCGGAGGCGAAGGAATTGAGCTGGTCGACCATGACGTTGATCGTGTTCTTGAGCTCGAGGATCTCGCCCTTCACGTCGACCGTGATCTTCTTGGACAAGTCGCCGCGGGCGACGGCCGTCGTCACCTCGGCGATGTTGCGGACCTGGCCGGTCAGGTTGGCGGCCATCAAATTGACGTTGTCGGTGAGGTCGGCCCAGGTGCCGGCGACTCCGGGCACCTGCGCCTGGCCGCCCAATTTGCCCTCGGTTCCAACCTCCCTCGCCACGCGCGTCACCTCCGAGGCGAAGCCGTTGAGCTGGTCGACCATCGTGTTGATCGTGTTCTTGAGCTCGAGGATCTCGCCCTTCACGTCCACCGTGATCTTCTTGGAAAGATCGCCCGACGCCACCGCCGTCGTCACCTCGGCGATGTTGCGGACCTGGCCGGTGAGGTTGTCGGCCATCAGGTTGACGTTGTCGGTGAGGTCCTTCCACGTGCCGCCGACGCCCGGCACCTGCGCCTGGCCGCCGAGCTTGCCCTCGGTGCCCACTTCGCGGGCGACGCGCGTCACCTCCGAGGCGAAGGCGTTGAGCTGGTCGACCATGACGTTGATCGTATTCTTCAGCTCGAGGATCTCGCCCTTCACGTCGACGGTGATCTTCTTGGAAAGGTCGCCCGAGGCCACGGCGGTGGTCACTTCGGCGATGTTGCGGACCTGGCCGGTGAGGTTCTCGGCCATCAGGTTGACGTTGTCGGTGAGGTCCTTCCACGTGCCGCCGACACCCTCCACTTGCGCTTGGCCGCCGAGTTTGCCTTCCGAGCCGACCTCGCGGGCGACGCGAGTCACCTCCGAGGCGAAGGCGTTAAGCTGATCGACCATGACGTTGATC
>DASTFN010000022.1:0-34417 GCA_035719905.1 Allosphingosinicella sp. | reverse complement strand
CTCGTCGCCCCAGCGAAGGCTGGGGCCCCAGAGGGATTGGCCGCGGCGCCTTTTCGCGCTGGGGCCCCAGCCTTCGCTGGGGCGACGGTTTTTCCACGGATTTCTTCTCATCCCATTCCTCCGGCAAGTGTGTCGAGCTGCAGGATCGGCAGCAGGATCGAGAGCACGATGACCGCGACCAGGGCGCCCATCAGGACGATGATCGCCGGCTCGAGCAGAGCCAGAGCGGTCGTGGTGAAACTGTCGAACTCGCGCTCGAGATAATCGGCGGCGCGCTCCAGCATCAGGTCCAGCCGCCCGCTCGCTTCGCCGCTGGCGGCGAGATAGACGAGCAAGGGAGGGAAGATGCCCGAGCGCTTCAATGCGCCCGACAGGCTGCCGCCGGTGCGGACCGCTTCCGCAATCTGGGCGGTGGCGGCGCGCAGGGCGCGGTTGTGGACGGTCTCGGTGGTCAGCTTGAGCCCCTCCAGCAGGGGCAGCCGGCTCGCCACCATGGTCGAGAGGGTCCGCGCCATCCGCGCCGCATGGAGATCGCGAAGCAGCCGGCCGATCACCGGAATGCGCAGCAGGCCGCGGTCGAAGCGCAGCCTCAGGCCTTCTTCGCGAAGCGCCCGCGAGGCCAGGAAGCCGAGGCCGGCGAGGCCGAGCAATATCGCCCACCACCAGGCGGCGAGAAGATGCGAGACGGCGATCACCGCGCGGGTGAGGAAGGGCAGTTGCTGGCCGATATCCTCGAACTGCTCGACCACCCGGGGCACCACGAACACCATCAGGGCGAAGACGACGAAGGCCGCGACGAGCGCGAGCACCGCGGGATAAGCGAGCGCGCTCAGCACCTTGCTCCTGACCTGCGCCTGCCGCTCGAGCAGCCCGGCGAGGCGCTCCAGGATCTCGGGCAGAGTGCCCGACCCCTCGCCGGCCTGGACCATGCCGCGATAGAGCGGAGGAAAGCTGGCCGGCTGGCGCGCCATCGCGTCGGAAAGCCGGCGCCCCTCGAGGACGGAGGCGTGCACTTGCATCAGCACGTCGCGGACCTGGTCCTTCTCGGTCTGCCGGGCGATCGTCCGAAGCGCCTCCTCGAGCGGGCTGACCATCACCAGGGTCGACAATTGCCGGGTGAAGACGGTGAGCTGGCGGCCGTTCAATTTCCTCCGGCCGAAGATCTGGCGCGAGAGCAGAGGCGGCGCCGACTCGCCGGCCGCGCTCTCCATCTTGACCACGAACAGACCGCGAGCGCTCAATTTCTCCCGGGCTTCGTCGAGCGTCTCGGCGCGCAGCGACCCGCGCCGCTCGCGCCCGGCGCGGTCGAGCACGAGATAGGCGAACTCAGACATCCTCGCTCTCGCGGCGCGACACCCGCACCGCCTCGCCGACGCTGGTCACGCCGTCGCGAACGAGCTGCTGCGCCGCCGCGGCGAGGTTCGGGCTGTTGCGGAAGACGTGGGCGGAGATCTCGACCTCGTCGCCGCCGGCGTTGATCAGCCGCCTGACGGTCTCGTCGATCCGAATCGCCTCGAACACCCCGATGCGGCCCTTGTAGCCGCTGTTGCCGCACTCGCCGCAGCCGCGCGGCTCGTGGACGATGGCCCCGGGCTCGAGCCCGACCAGGGCCGCTATCGCCGCGTCGGCCGTCACCGGCGCCCGGCAGGCGGGGCAGAGCCGCCGGACCAGCCGCTGCGCGATCACCGCCCGAAGGGTCGAGGCGAGCAGGAACGGCTCGACCTTCATGTCGCGCATCCGGGTGATCGCCCCGATCGCGTCGTTGGTGTGGACGGTGGAGAGGACGAGGTGGCCGGTCAGCGAGGCCTGGACGGCGATCTCGGCGGTCTCGCGGTCGCGGATCTCGCCGACCATGACCACGTCCGGATCCTGGCGAAGAATGGCTCGAAGCCCCGCGGCGAAGCTCAGGCCGACCTTCGGGTTGACCTGGGTCTGGCCGACCCCGTCGACCGCATATTCGACCGGATCCTCGACGGTGAGGATGTTGCGGCTGCCGTCGTTGAGCAGCCTCAGTCCGGCATAGAGGCTGGTGGTCTTGCCCGAGCCGGTCGGGCCGGTGACGAGGACGATCCCGTTCGGCTCGGTCAGCGCTCCGGCGAAAAGGGCGTGGACCGACGCCGGCATGCCGAGCGAATCGAGATCGATCCCGGCATTCTCCTTGTCGAGGATCCGAAGCACCACCCGCTCGCCCGCCCGGCTCGGCAGGGTAGAGACCCGGACGTCGAGCAACTTGCCGCCCAGGGTCAGGCCGATCCGGCCGTCCTGCGGAACCCGCCGTTCGGCGATGTCGAGGCGCGCCATCACCTTGATCCGGCTGACCACCACCGGAGCGACATGGGCCGGCATCCGCAAGGTCTCGCGAAGCACGCCGTCGATCCGCATCCGCACGACGAGGCCGGTCTCGTAGGGCTCGATATGGATGTCGGAGACGCCCTGCCGGGCGGCGTCGGCGATGATCCCGTTGATCAGCCGGATGGCCGGGGCGTCGTCGGCGCTGTCGAGCAGATCGTCGGCGGTCGGAAGATCGGTGGCGAGATGGCTCAATTCGTCGCCGAGGCCGAGCGATCCGGCCGCGTCGGCCGCCGCCTGGTCGTCCATCGCGTAGCGCTCGGAGAGGAGCTTGTCGAAGCCGTCGGCGGTCGTCGGCTCAACCGCCAGCGGCCGCCCGAGCACCCGCCGCGCCTCGATCAGGGCGCGTGGATCGGCGCCCTCGCGCAATGCCACCCGAACCTGCCCATTGGCTTCGCCGACCAGCGCGATGCCGTTCCGCTTGGCGAACAGGTAAGGGAGGTTCGTTTCCATAGGCCTAGCCGGCCGCATCATACTCCTCTCCCGCTTTTCGCGGGAGAGGGGGGACCCAAGCCGACGGCTTGGGGGGTGAGGGTCTTGCCGAGTCCGGTATCCAGACCCTCACCTCCCACCCGCTGCGCGGGCGGGCCCCTCCTCTCCCGCGAAAAGCGGGAGAGGGGATTTCAGGTGCCGCCATCACCGCGGAGTCCCCGCCGGAGGCGCGGCCCGCGGGGTCACCACCTGGTCGCCCGGCCGGGTCTGCGGCGCGTAGAGGGCGGGATCGAGCGGCGGCGGCGGCGGCGGCGCCGGATCGGGCGGGACCATTCCCATATATTCGCGGACCAGCTCGTCGATGCTTGGCTCCTCGTTCGGATTCTGCAGATATTGCATGCCCCGGATGTAGCCGTAGCGCCGCTCGGTCATCGCCCGGGCGTCCGCGGTCGAGCGCAGGATGGTGGGCCGGATGAACACCATCAGATTGGTCTTGGCGCGCGCCCGGCTCTTCGACTTGAACAGATTGCCGATCGCCGGGAGGTCGCCGAGGAAGGGGATCTTCTCGAGCGTCCGCCGCTCATTGTCGTCGAGAAGCCCGCCGATCCCGACGATCTCGCCGTCGTCGACGGTGATCACCGTCTCGATCTCGCGCTTGTTGAGGATGAGGTCGCTCGACCGGCCCGAGACCGGCCCGGCGATCGAGCTCACCTCCTGCCTCAGGTTGAGCTTGATCGAGCCGCCGGCGTTGATCTGCGGCAGCACTTCCAGAGTGATCCCGACATTCTGCCGGTCGACGGTGCGGAACTGGTTGTCGAAATTGGGCGACAGCGCCTCGCCGGTGGTGATCGGAATCTCCTGGCCGACCAGGATTCGGGCCTCCTGGTTGTCGAGCGTCATGATCGACGGGGTCGAGAGGATGTTCGACTTGCTGTCCGACCTCACCGCGTTGATGATCGCCCCGAAAATGGCGTTGCCGGTGCGGAAGGCGAGGCCGCCGATGCCGCCGGTGGCGCCGAGCACCGAATTGACCGCCGCCTCCTGAAGGGCATCGGCGACCGGCGAATTCTGGGTAGTCGTCACGACCTGGCCGTTGACCGTGGTCGTCGTCGTCCGAAGCCGCTCCGCAGCGATGGCGCCGCCGACCGTCAGCAGGTTCGGACTCGCATTGGAATAATTGGTGACGGCGAAGGGGATGTTGCTTCCGCCGAGGCCCGAAAGCAGCAATTGGACCCCCAGCTTCTTGGCGGCATTGTCGGAGATCTCGACGATGATCGCCTCGACCAGCACCTGCTCGCGGCGGGTGTCGAGCTGGCGGATGACCTCGCCCAACTGGCGCTGGACGTCGTTCGAGGCGGCGATGACCAAGGCGTTGGCGCCCTGGAAGCGGGTCACCACCGCGCCGCGCGGGCCGAAGATGCTGACTCCGGTCGTCGCCGCGGTCTCCGGAGCCGGAGCCTCGGCGGTGGTCGTCGTCGTCCGGATCGGCTGCCGGCCGCCGCCGCTGCGCGTGGTCGACTGCGTCGTCGACCCCTCGCTGCGCGACGACGACAGTCCCGGAGTCGGCGGCGGCTGGGTGACGGGCTGGCCGAGCAATTGCTGGAGCACCGGCAGAAGCTGCGCCGCGTCGGCATGCTGGAGGAAGATGACCCTTATCTCGGTGCCGGTGGCGGCGCGCTGGTCGAGCTCCGCGGCCATGGCGGCGAGCTGGGCGACGCTGGCGGCGTCGCCGCGCAGGGCGATCGAGTTGGAGCTGTCGATCGGGACGATGGTCGCGGCCCGGCCGCCGGGCGAGCTGCCCTCCATCAGCGCGTTGAGCGAGGTCGCGATCTCGCGCGCGCCGGCGTTGCGCAGGGCGACGATCCGGCTGTTGCTGGTGTCGCGGTCGATGCTGCGAAGCACCGCGCGGATTCGGGCGACATTGTCGGCGAAGTCCGCGACCACGATCGAGTTGCGGCTGGCGGTGATCGAGCCCTCGCGGCTGACCAGCGGCTTCAGCGCGTCGAGCGCCTGGGCGGCGTCGATGCTTCTCGTCCGGATGATCTCCGTCACGAAATTGTTGGCGCTGCCCCGGCTGGCGACCCGGCCGCCGGCGGCGGCGCCGGTGGCGATCGGCTGGATCCGGAAGGCGCCGCCCTGGAGCGGAACCGCCATCAGCCCGTTGGCGCGCAGGGTGGAGAGGAACAATTCGAAATATTCGGAGCGCGACAGCGGCCGCTGGGTCACCACCGACACCTTGCCGCTCACCGCCGGGTCGACGATGAAGGTCCGTCCCGTCACCCGTGCCGCGTCCTCGATGAAGGCGCGAATGTCCGCCTCGCGGAAATTGACGACATGCTGGGCGAAAGCGGGCGTCAGCGGCGCCGCCAGCATCAGCGCAAGGGCGAGGAAAGCGCGCTTCACTGGGGGGCCTTCTCGTTCGGATAGAGCGTCGAGGGTGGAACGGGCCTGCTGCCCGGCTCCACCGCCGCGGTGGGCTGGACGACCGGCGCAGTCGGCCGCGCCGGAGCGGCCGGCGGAGTCACCGTCGCCGGAGTCTCGGACTGATCCATGAACAATTGCTCGTCGGCGCCGCCGCGCGCGATGGTGACGCTGTCGAAATCGACCGACTTCAGGGTCACTCCGGGCTCGATCTCCTCGCCGACGGCGATGCTTCGCTGCTGGCCGTCCGAGCCGGCGATGATCGCCGAGCCTCGGCCCGAAGCCTGGTCCTGGCGGATCCCGAACAGCTTGAGGTTGAGCGAGGTGACCGTCACCGGCCCGTCCGCGCCGCTCAAGCGGAAGAAGGGATCGAAGCCGCCGAGGACGGAAGCGGCGGAATCGCCGCGGGCGGAGGCGGTGCCGCTCCAGTCGCCGAGCGGGCCGACCGGGGTGGCGGCCGTCCAGATCAGCCGCGCGCATTGCAGGGCAATGAGGGCGAGGAGGGCGAGCTCGAGCAGAGTCCAGCCGTTGACGCCCCGGGCGCGGCCGATCAGCCGCCGGCTGTCAAAAGCTAAACGCATCTACCCGAACCCCTTCCCCGCGACACCCACCGCGGCAAATTCCACAGTCGTAACAATGTTTTGGCGACCATCCAGCCCTGGATTCGCCAGCCGCGGAAACTCCCAGCTTTTCCGCCGCTGCGCAAGCGGCTTGTGAATATGGCCTGTCAGCGGCCGATGACGATCCAGATCGGCCAGGCGGCGAGCGCCATCAGGGTTCCGAGCGGCAGCCGGTCGGTGGCCTCGACCGAACCTCCGCGAAGCCGCTTCAGGAGCAGTGCCGCGAGGCCGATCAGGCCCGCTCCGACCAGGACGAACGGCAGCTGGGTCCAGCCCAGCCAGGCGCCGATCGCGGCGAACAGCTTCGGGTCCCCGCCCCCCAGGCCCTCCCGCCCGCGCAGCGCTCGGTAGAGCGCGGCGATCGCGAACAGCGAAGCGAAGCCCGCCGCGGCTCCGATCAGCCGGCTCTCCAGCGGCGGCCCGAACCCGCCCCAGGCCGCCACCAGCCCCGCCGCGAGCAGCGGCCAGGTCAGCCGGTCGGGAAGCCATTCCTGCTCCAGGTCGAGCGCGGCGAGGAGGAACAGCCACCAGCCCAGGATCGCCGTCACCGCCGCCAGCGGCAAAGGATGGGCGAATATCGCCGCGATCCCGATCATCGCCGCCCCGGCCTCGGCCGCCAGATGCCGCCGGTCGATCCTGGCCCCGCAGCTCCGGCACCGGCCCCGGGCCAGCGACCAGCTGAGGATCGGCACGAGGTCGCGCGGCTCGAGGATCTTCCCGCATTTGTCGCAGGCGGAGCGTCCCGCGACGACGCTTCGTCCTTGCGGCCAGCGCACCAGGATGGTGGCGAGGAAGCTTCCGATCGCCGCGCCGAGGATGAAGGCGAGCGCCGTCCAGGCGGCGTCCGCGGCCGCCGGCAATCCGCTCACGACCCCGCGGCGGCGGCGAGCGTGCGCTGCGCCTGGACGAGATGCGGCCGGTCGATCATCCGTCCGTCGAGCGACAGCGCGCCCGCCCCCGGCTGCGCCGCGAAGGCGGCGACGACGGCCCGGGCATGCGCCACCTCCGCCTCGCTGGGGGTGAAAGCGGCGTTGATCACCGGCACCTGGTCCGGATGGATGGCCATCATCCCGGTGAAGCCGTCACGCCGGGCCCGCGCGGCATAAGCCGCACAGCCCACGAGATCGCGGAAGGCCGGATAGACCGTCTCGATCGGCGCAACGCCCGCCGCCGCCGCTCCGAACAGGCAGAGCGAGCGGGCGAGCTCGTAGGGCGGCGTAAAGCGCCCGTCCGGCTCGCGCGAGGTCGCCGCACCGATCGCGGCGGGCAGATCCTCGGCGCCCCAGGTCAGCCCGGCGAGCCGTTTCGACCCGCCATAGGTGCCGAGCTGGAACATCGCCGCCGCAGTCTCGGTGGCGATGGCGAGGATCTGGGCGGTGGCATTGCCCTGGCTGGTCAGCCGCCGGGTCAGCTCGGCGACCGAGGCGCCGCCTTCCGCCTTGGGCAGGACGATTCCGTCCGGGTGGCTCGAGAGGATCGCGGCGAGGTCCCGGTCGCACTCGTCCGTCTCGAGCGGGTTGACCCGCACCCAGAGCTTGGCGCTGCTGTTGGCATTGAGGAATTCGGCGACGTGCCGCCGGGCCTCCGGCTTGGCCGAGGGCGCGACCGCATCCTCGAGATCGAGAATCAGCGCGTCGGCCCCGGCGCGAAGCGCCTTCTCCATCCGGTCCGGCCGGTCGCCTGGCACGAAAAGAAGCGAGCGCAGCTTCACCCGCGCCTCTTCAGAAGCGCCGTGCGCTCCATCGTGCAGACGACCTCGTCTCTCTGGTTGAGCATGCGGTGCTCGAAAGTGACGATCCCGGCCTCCGGCCGGGAGGCTGAATCCTTCAAGGAGATGACCTCGGTCTCGGCCCGAAGGGTGTCGCCGATGAAGACCGGCTTGGGCATCCGCACCTTGTCGTAGCCGAGATTGGCGACGAGCGTTCCGAGCGTCGTGTCGCCGACCGACAGCCCGACCAGCAGCGAGAAAGTGAAAGTGCCGTTGACGACGATCCGACCGAATTCGGTCGCCGCCGCATATTCCGAGTCGAGGTGGAGCGGCTGCGGATTGTGGGTCAGTGCCGAGATCAGGAGGTTGTCGGTCTCGGTGACGGTTCGGTGCGGCTGATGGGCGATGCGATCGCCGATCGTCCATTGCTCGTAGAAGCGGCCGGGCATTACGGCGTCTCCCCCTTCTCCACCCGAACCAGCAACGTCCCTTCGCTCACCTGGCCACCTTCCACCGCGCCGAGCTCGGCGACAACCCCCTCGAAAGGGGCGGTCAGGCTGTGCTCCATCTTCATCGCCTCGAGGGTCAGCAATTTCTGTCCTTTGGCGACCCGGTCGCCCTGGCGGACCTCGACCGAAAGCACCCGTCCCGGCATCGGCGACAGCAGGACGCCGTCCGAGGCGGCCCCGCCCGCCGCGGCGCCGCCGGCGCCGGGGAGGGTGAAGGCGAAGGCCTGACCGGCCGAGAAGACGAGGACGGTCTCGCCTTCCGCGGTCGCAATCCCTTCGAGCGGCGGGTCGCCGCCGGCGTCGACCAGGCGGGTGTCGCCGGCGTGGCTCAGCGCCACCCGCAGGTCGCCTCCGGAATTGGCGCGAAAGCCGCGCAGCGAGTCCCAGGGATCGCCTTCCCCATTATTGCCGAAGCTCGAGGCGAGCAAAGCGGTCGCCGCCAGGTTCCAAACCTCGTCGGCCGGCGCCGGATCGGGAACCAGCCGGTCGATCCGCGAAGGGATGAAGGCGGTGTCGACGTCTCCGGCACGGAAGTCCGGATCGGCCGCCGCCCGCGCCAGGAAGCCGGCATTGGTCCTGACCGGCCACACCTCGACCTGCTCGAGCGCATCGACCAGCCGGTCGATCGCCTCGTCGCGGGTCCCGCCGCGGGCGATCAGCTTGGCGATCATCGGATCGTAATAGGGGCTGATCCGGTCGCCTTCCTCGACCCCGGTATCGACCCTGACCCCGCGGCCGAGCTGGAAATGGTCGAGCCTTCCGGTCGAGGGCAGGAATTCGTGCGCCGGATCCTCGGCGTAGAGCCGGGCCTCCATCGCCCAGCCGCCGATCGCGAGATCCTCCTGCCGAAGCGGCAGCGGCTCGCCGCTCGCCACCCTCAATTGCCATTCGACCAAATCCTGGCCGGTGATCGCCTCGGTCACCGGATGCTCGACCTGGAGCCTCGTGTTCATCTCCATGAACCAGATCCGGTCGGCCCTCAGCCCGTCCGAAGCGTCGGCGATGAACTCGACCGTCCCAGCCCCGCGATAATCCACCGCCCTGGCCGCCTTCACCGCCGCCTCGCAGACCGCGGCCCGGGTCCCCTCGTCCATCCCCGGCGCCGGCGCCTCCTCGATCACCTTCTGGTGCCGCCGCTGAAGCGAGCAGTCGCGCTCGAACAGGTGGACGACGTTGCCGCGGCCGTCGCCGAACACCTGCACCTCGATATGCCGCGGACGCTCGACATATTTCTCGATCAGAACACGATCGTCCCCGAACGACGCCGCCGCCTCGCGCTTGCACGAGGCCAGCATCTCCTGGAACTCGGCCGAGGCATTGACCTTCCGCATCCCCTTGCCGCCGCCGCCCGCCACCGCCTTGATCAGCACCGGATAGCCGATCGCATCCGCCTCCGCCTGAAGCCGCTCCGGCGCCTGGTCCTCGCCGTGATAGCCGGGCGTGACGGGCACTCCAGCCTCGCTCATCAGCTTCTTGGCCGCGTCCTTCAGCCCCATCGCCCGGATAGATGCCGCCTTCGGCCCGACCCAGATGAGCCCCGCAGCCTCGACGGCCTCGGCGAAGTCTGCATTTTCGGACAGGAAGCCGTAGCCGGGATGGATCGCCTCGGCCCCTGTCGCTTTCGCGGCGGCAAGGATCTTGTCGCCGACCAGATAGCTCTCCCGAGCCGGGGAGGCCCCGATATGCACCGCCTCGTCCGCCTCGCGGACGTGCAGCGCGTGGCGGTCGGCATCAGAATAAACGGCGACGGTGCGAACGCCCAGGCGTCGAGCCGTCCGGATGATCCGGCAGGCGATCTCGCCGCGATTGGCGATGAGGAGGGACGCGATCATTGATTGCCATCCTCCTCCGGCGTCTCCCGGATCACACGCCGCGATATTAGCCAAACGTTGGCTCCGCGATCCGCTATTAACGCCCCCAAGACCCACTTAAGGATTTGCGCAATCCACTCAGTAACTGAGTTATGCCCAGCTCGCGCAAAATCCTGAACCTCATCAAACAAAAGGTAATTCCAAGCGAAAAATAGCATCACGATAAAATGATAAAATAAAACGGCAGTCAGATATGAACTATTGTTGATACCTATTTTTGCGTCGGTAATATTTCGAGAAGTAGTTCGATCCAAATATCTAATACCGTAAGAGTAAATTCTTTTAAAAAGTTGATAGCCGAACACCCCGAGAGCTATGAGCGACCCCACAGTGGCAAGCGCCTTCAGGGCATTATTATTCGCAAACAGGTCTACGAGCTGGTCCACGGTTACATCCTGAAGATGCCGAAGCGCGCCCGCTCCGGGATCGGGGCGTTCAGGCAGGCGCTGAAGGCGAGGCCGAGCACATCCCTCGTCTGCACCGGGTCGATGATGCCGTCGTCCCACAGCCGCGCGGTCGCGTAATAAGGGTTGCCCTCGTCCTCGTAGCGCTGGCGGATCGGGGCCTTGAAGGCCTCGGCCTCCTCGGGCGTCCAGCTGTCCGCGTCCTTATGGACCGTCGCCAGCACGCTCGCCGCCTGCTCGCCGCCCATCACGCTGATCCGGCTGTTCGGCCAGGTGAACAGGAAGCGCGGGCCGTAGGCGCGGCCGTTCATTCCATAATTGCCGGCGCCGAAGCTGCCGCCGATCAGCACCGTGACCTTGGGCACCTGGGCGGTCGCCACGGCGGTGACCAGCTTGGCGCCATCCTTGGCGATCCCGCCGGCTTCGTACTTGCCGCCGACCATGAAGCCCGAGATGTTCTGGAGGAACAGCAGAGGCGTTCGCCGCTGGCAGGCGAGCTCGATGAAATGGGCGCCTTTCAGGGCGCTTTCCGAAAAGAGGATGCCGTTGTTCGCGAGGATCGCCACCGGCATGCCCCAGATGCGGGCGAAGCCGCAGACCAAAGTGGAGCCGTAAAGCGCCTTGAACTCGTGGAAATCGGAGCCGTCGACGATCCGCCCGATCACCTCGTGCACGTCGTAGGGCGTGCGCACGTCGTCGGGGATGAGGCCGTACAATTCCTCAGGATCGAGCTTCGGCTCGACCGGCTCGGCGAGGTCGATGTCCACCGCCTTCACCGTATTGAGCCGCCCGACGATGCTCCGGACGATCGCCAGAGCATGCTCGTCATTCTCGGCGAGATGGTCGACCACGCCCGACTTGCGCGCATGGAGGTCGCCGCCGCCCAGATCCTCGGCCGAGATCACCTCCCCGGTCGCCGCCTTCACCAAAGGCGGGCCGCCGAGGAAGATCGTGCCCTGGTTCCTGACGATGACGCTCTCGTCCGACATCGCCGGCACATAGGCGCCGCCCGCCGTGCAGCTCCCCATCACGCAGGCGATCTGGGCGATCCCTTCCGCCGACATCTGCGCCTGGTTGTAGAAGATCCGCCCGAAATGCTCGCGATCGGGGAAGACCTCCGCCTGGTGGGGCAGGTTGGCGCCGCCGCTGTCGACCAGATAGACGCAGGGCAGCCGGTTCTGGATCGCGATCTCCTGGGCGCGCAGATGCTTCTTCACCGTGGTCGGGAAATAGGCGCCGCCCTTCACCGTGGGATCGTTGGCGACGACCATCGTCTCGCGGCCGGAGACCCGGCCGATGCCGGCGATCATCCCGGCGCCGGGCGCTTCGTCCTTGTACATGCCATTGGCGGCGAGCTGGCCGATCTCGAGGAAGGGCGAGCCAGGGTCGAGGAGGCGGGTCACCCGGTCGCGCGGCAGCAACTTGCCGCGCGAGACATGGCGCTCGCGATGCTTCTCCGGGCCGCCCAGCGCCGCCGCCGCGACCTTCGAGCGGAGCGCTTCCGCCAACCCGCGATTGTGCGCCGAATAGGTGCGGTAAGCTTCGGATTCGGCGTCGATCTTCGAGACGATCTGAGTCATGCCGCCGCCCCCGGCGCGCGCTTGCGGATCAGGTAGCGATAGACCCCGAACAGGTTGATGAAGAACAGGACGACATTGAGGCTGGCGATCGCCTCCTCCGGCCTCGGGTCGAGGAAACCGTAGAGGATGAAGGCGATCGAGGAGGTCGTGAACAATACGAACGCCAGGCCGGTCGGCCGCCGCCCGAGATCGAGCGCGACCGTGAGCGCGGCAATGGCGGCGGCGATCGCGCCATACCATTGCAGCATGAAGAGCATGTCGGAGCTCATCGGCCTCCGATCCGCTCGCGGCCTATCCCGCATTTGCTCATTTATCGGCTCCCATTATGGCGAGGCTGACTAACGGCTGAGTTGCGGGATGGGAAGCGCTGGCGCGCCGGCCAAACTGCCTATAATCCCCCGCCCGCCCCCCATCGGCGTTTCGAAAGGCCTCTCGATGAACCGCTCAATCCTCCTCGCCCTGCTCCTCGCCACCGCCGCCTGCTCGCCGGCAGGCCCCGGCAACGGAAGCGCGGATTCGGCGCAGACGGCGGGCTCGGCGGTCGGGATCGTCGCCGCCTCGATGGACAAGAATGTGGCGCCCGGCGACGACTTCTTCGGATATGCCAACGGCAATTGGGTCAGGAACACCCCGATCCCCGAAGACCGCCCAAGCATCGGCGGCTTCTACATCGCCGATCAGGAGCGCGAGCGGCAGACCCGGGAGCTGCTGAGCGGGATCCTCGGCTCGAACCCCGCGGCGGGGAGCGGCGAGGCGATGATCGCCAATTATTACAACGCCTTTCTGAACACGGACGCCATCGACCGGGCCGGGATCGCCCCGGCCAAAGCGGATCTCGACGCCATCGCGGCGATCGCCGACAAAAGGCAGCTCAGCGCGGCGATCGGCGGCACCTTGCGCGCCGACACGGACCCGCTCAACGCGACCAATTACCAGACCCAGAATCTGTTCGGGATCTTCGTCACCCAGGGCCTTTCCACCCCGGGCGAGACCCTGCCCTATCTGATGCAGGGCGGCATCGGCCTTCCGGAGCGCGAATATTACCTCTCCGGCGATTCGAAGATGGCCGGGCTGCGCGACCAGTATCGCGGCTACATCGCCACCGTCATGAAGACGGCCGGCGCCGCCGACGCGGAGGCCGCGGCGGGGCGAATCCTCGACCTCGAAACCAAGATCGCCCGAGCCCACGCGACTCGCGAGGAGAGCGAGGATTTCGCCAAGGGGGCGCAGGTGTGGAGCCGCGCCGACCTGGAGACGCGTGCTCCGGGCATCGACTGGGCCGCCCTTCTCGACGCCGCCCAGCTCGGCAACGCGCCGAAGTTCCAGGCCTATCACGGCTCCGCCATCCCGAGGCTCGCCGCCCTGGTCGGCTCCGAGCCGCTCCAGACCTGGAAGGAATGGCTCGCCTTCCACACCCTGAGCCAGCAGGCGAGCGTCCTGCCCAGGCCGATACGCGACGCCAACTTCGCCTTCGAGGGCACGGCGCTCGCCGGAACTCCGCAGCAGCGGCCGCGCGATCAGCTCGCCCTCAACGCCGTCAGCAACGCGCTCCAGGACGCGGTCGGCAAGGCCTATGTCGACAAATATTTCCCGGCCTCGGCCAAGGCCGAAGTCCAGCGCATGGTCGACAATATCAAGGCGGCCTTTGCCCGGCGGGTCGAGGCGATCGACTGGATGGCGCCCTCGACCAAGGAAGAGGCGCTGAAGAAGGTCCGCTCGATCGTCGTCGGAGTCGGCTATCCCGATCGCTGGCGCGATTATTCGGCGCTGCAGATCACCCCCGACAACGCCTATGCGAACAAGAGGAACGCCGAGCTCGCCGAATATCGCCATCAGATCGCCAAGATCGGCAAGCCGATGGACCGAAGCGAATGGTGGATGCCGCCGCAGCTGGTCAACGCCGTCAACCTGCCGGTCCAGAACGCGCTCAACTTCCCCGCCGCGATCCTCCAGCGCCCCTTCTTCGACCCCCAGGCCGACGCGGCGTTCAATTACGGCGCGATCGGGTCGGTCATCGGCCATGAGATCAGCCACAGCTTCGACAATAACGGCGCCCTGTTCGATTCGACCGGGCGACTCCGCAACTGGTGGACCCCTGCCGACTTCAAGCGCTTCCAGGAGGCGGGCACCGCGCTCGCTGCGCAATATGACAGCTACGAGGCGCTGCCGGGGCTGCACGTCAACGGCAAGCTGACCCTGGGCGAGAACATCGCCGACGTCGCCGGCCTCGCCGCAACCTACGACGCCTATCGCGCCTCCCTGGGCGGCAAGGAGGCGCCGGTCATCGACGGCTTCTCCGGCGACCAGCGCTTCTTCATCGCCTACGGCCAGGCCTGGGCGAGCAGCATGCGCGAAGAATCTCTTCGCCAGCGGGTCCTCACCGACGGCCACGCGCCGGGCCAGTTCCGGGCGCTGACCGTGCGCAACCTCGACGCCTGGTACACGGCGTTCAACGTCAAGCCGGGGCAGAAGCTGTACCTGGCGCCGGAGAAAAGGGTGAAGGTCTGGTAGCTTGCCGTCGCCCCAGCGAAGGCTGGGGCCCCAGCGGGTGAAGCCCGCAGGCGTCTTTCACCCGCTGGGATGCCAGCCTTCGCTGGCATGACGGTCCAGCAGCCGACATACTTATCGGCCCCGCCGCACCATTGAACCGCCCGACTGCCCGGGATAAAAGCCTGGCATCCAGGAAGGATGCCAATCATGTCTGCGCTGCTTCTCTTAGCCTTGGCCGCAGCCGGATCGCCGCCCGTCGACGCGGGCGCGCCCAAGCCCGTGTCTGAGAAGAAGGTCTGCAAGACCGAGACCCGCATCGGGACCCTGGCGGGGAGAAAGAGGGTCTGCCACACGGCCGCCGAATGGCAGGAGATCGCCTCGCGGGCACGGCAAACCTACCAGGACGTCCAGGGTGCGCACGGCAGTAGCCACTCCGTCGAGCCGCCGCCCGAGATACTCTCCCAACCCCAATAGCTTGAGCCGCCGAGTGCAGCGACGAGGCGGCGAAAGCCGGCCGGTCTTCGCGACGCGAGGACTAACGTCACGCGATTCACTCTCGTGACGGCCTCGGCGCCGGGATCCGGTTGCTGACCTCGACGAGATTGCCGTCGGGATCGTTGAAATAGACCGACAGGATCGGCCCGGTGGCGCCGCTGCGCTCCCCGGGCCCGTCCACGATCGCAATTCCTGCGCGCGTCAGCTCCGCCACTACCGCTGAGATCGGAAGGTCGGTGAGCAGGCAGAAATTGCCGCTGCCGGGCACGGTATCCCTGGCGATGGCCGGCGCCGCCGACGCGTCCTGCAGGCTGATCTTCTGCTCCCCGAAGTGCAGCGAGAATTTGCCCGGTCGCTCCTCGCAAGCCTCCATTCCGAGCAGTTCGCCGTAAAAGCGCCGGGTGACGCCGACGTCGCGGACGCAGAGCACGATATGGTCGAGCGAGTGGACCGGAATCATCCCGCCCCGATCAATTCCCGCCCGATCAGCATCCGCCGGATCTCGTTCGTCCCCGCGCCGATGTCGAGCAATTTGGCGTCGCGCAGGAAGCGCTCGACCGGCCAGTCCTTGGTATAGCCCGCTCCGCCCAGCGCCTGGATCGCCTCGAGGCTGACCTTCACCGCGCTTTCCGAGGCGAGCAGGATCGCCCCGGCGGCGTCGAAGCGGGTCGTCTTGCCCGAATCGCAATTCTTGGCGACGGTGTAGACATAGGCCCGGGCCGAATTGAGCGCGACATACATGTCGGCGACCTTGGCCTGGATGAGCTGGAAGCTGCCGATCGAGGTTCCGAACTGCTTGCGCTCGCGCACGTAGGGGAGGACGACGTCGAGGCAGGCCTGCATGATCCCGAGCTGGATCCCGGCGAGCACGGTACGCTCGTAATCGAGCCCCGACATGAGCACTCCGACGCCGCCGTTGACCGGCCCCATCACATTCTCGTCGGGAACTTCGCAATCGTCGAAGACGAGCTCGCCCGTGGGCGAGCCCCGCATCCCCATCTTGTCGAGCTTCTGGCCGAGGCTGAAGCCCGGCATGTCCTTCTCGATCAGGAAGGTGGTGATGCCGCGGCTCCCCTCCCCCGTCCTGGCGTAGACGACGAGGGTGTCGGCATAATGGGCGTTGGTGATCCAGAATTTGGTGCCGTTGAGGACATAGCCGCCCTGCACCTTCTCGGCCTTCAATTTCATCGACACCACGTCGGAGCCGGCGCCCGCCTCCGACATGGCCAGCGAGCCGACATGCTCTCCCGAGATCAATTTGGGCAGATATTTCGCTTTCTGCTCGGGGCTCGCCCAGCGCCGGATCTGGTTGACGCAGAGGTTCGAATGCGCCCCGTAGGAAAGGCCGATCGAGGCCGAGGCCCGGGCCACTTCCTCCTGGGCGACGACATGCTCGAGATAGCCGAGCCCGAGCCCGCCATATTCCTCCTCGACGGTGATTCCGTGAAGACCGAGCGCGCCCATTTCCGGCCACAGCTCCCTGGGGAACCAGTCGTCGGCGTCGATCTTCGCGGCGAGCGGCGCGATCTTGTCGGCGGCGAAGCGCTCCGTCGTGTCGCGGATCGCGTCCGCCATCTCGCCGAGCGCGAAGTCGAGCCCGATTCCGGCCATGCAAATCCTCCTGTTCGGACGCGGCCCTAGCAGAGCGGCCCAGATTTGAACAAGGCGGGGCGGGCGACTATGTGCGTCCTTCGATACGGGCCTTCGCCTTCGCTCAGTCCCTACTCAGGATGAGCGGTGGAGGACGGCCTCGCCCTTTCGCTCATCCTGAGTAGCCGGTGAGCTTGTCGAACCGGCGTATCGAAGGACCAGCAAGGACCGCACAGGAGCCCCCATGTCCACGACCCAGGACCCCATCGTCATCCTCTCCTACGCCCGAACCCCGATGGGCAGCTTCCAGGGTGCCCTCGCCGGCGCCAGCGCCACCGAATTGGGCGCCGCCGCCGTCCGCGCCGCGGTCGAGCGCGCCGGAATCGCGGGCGAGGAAGTCGGCAAGATCTTCATGGGCTGCGTCCTCCCCGCCGGCCTCGGCCAGGCCCCCGCCCGCCAGGCCGCCTTGGGCGCCGGCCTCCCCCGCTCGACCGAGGCGACGACGATCAACAAGGTCTGCGGCTCGGGGATGCAGGCGGCGATGTTCGCCCACGACATGCTGGCTGCCGGCTCGGCCGACCTCATCGTCGCCGGCGGCATGGAGTCGATGTCCAACTCCCCCTATTTGATGAAGAAGCATCGCTCCGGCGCCCGCATCGGCCACGACACGGTCTACGACCATATGATGCTCGACGGCCTCGAGGACGCCTATGATGCCGGCCGCGCCATGGGCACCTTCGCCGAGGACGCCGCCCGCGAATATCAGTTCACCCGCGGCGACCAGGACGATTATGCGATCGAGTCGCTCCGCCGGGCCACCGAGGCGATCAAGTCGGGCGCCTTCGAGCGCGAGATCGTCCCGGTCACCGTCAAGACCCGCAAGGGCGAGGATTTGGTCACGATCGACGAGCAGCCGGGCAAGTCGAACCCGGACAAGATCCCAGGCCTGAGGCCGGCTTTCGCCAAGGACGGAACGATCACCGCCGCCAACGCCTCGTCCATCTCCGACGGCGCCGCGGCGCTGGTCATCACCCGCCAGAGCGTCGCCGACCGGCTGGGCGTCAAGCCCGTCGCCCGGATCGTCGCCCACGCCGCCCACGCCCAGGCCCCCAACCTCTTCACCAGCGCCCCCGTCCCGGCCGTCCGCAAGGCGCTCGACAAAGCCGGCTGGAGCGTCGGCGACGTCGACCTGTACGAGGTCAACGAAGCCTTCGCCTGCGTCGCCATGATCGCCATGCGCGACCTCGGAATCCCCCGCGAAGCCCTCAACGTCCACGGCGGCGCGACGGCGCTCGGCCATCCGATCGGCGCCTCAGGCGCCCGCCTCCTCGCCACGCTTTTGTCGGCCTTGGAAACCCACGGCCAAAAGCGCGGCCTCGCCACTCTCTGCATCGGCGGCGGCGAGGCGACGGCGATGGCGGTGGAGCTGGTGGGGTGATGCGCGGGGCGGGCCCGCCCGCCGCCAATCCGGACGCCTATGTCGCCGGCCTTGCCGGGTGGCAGCGCGAGCGTGTCGAGACGTTGCGATCCGCCGCTCGGCGCGTGCCGGACGTCGACGAAGTCATCAAATGGGGCCATCTCGTCTATCTGGCGAACGGCCCCGCCTTCCTGATCCGAAGCGAGGCGACCCGAGTGCTGTTCGGCTTCTGGCGGGGCCGGCGACTTAGGACGCTTGAGCCGCGCCTCAAGCCGGGCGGGAAATATGAGATGGCGACGCTCGAGCTGCATGAGGACACGATCCTCGATGCGACGCTCGCCGAACAGCTCGCCCGCGAGGCGGTCGCCCTGAACCTTAGCCTCGGCAATCCGACCATGCTGCCGCCTGCCTGATTTGGCGCAGCTACGGAATTCGATAAGTCGGCTAACCGCCGACCAGCGTTTTCAGTTTCTCCCCGAAAAGCACGATTGCGCTGAACAGCGCGAACGCCGTCATGTTCGAGGTCACGACGAATCCCTTGCTAGGCAGATGCGCCACCCTCTCGGTCAGGACAGCGACCTTTTCGGTGAGGACAGCGACCTTCTCGGTCAAGGCGGCAACTGCCGCTCGGAGCTCGGCTACATCGCGCCTCAGCGTTTCGACATGGGCCTCAAGGCGAGCGACGCGGGCTTCCATGCCGTCCGATGTGCCACCTCCGCCGCCTGCCTTCAAGGTGGGGGGCTCGGGTTCGTTGCGATCAGCGCGGGCTCGCGAAGCGCTCATGCCGAGGCGCCGCCTCCGAACATATTCTCCAAAATCGAAGTTTCATGATTGAGACTCATCGAAAACAAGATAGTAATGCGGCACGCCGGGGCAAGTGCTTTCGCTCTCGCGGAAGGCTGCATTCAAAGATCGTTTAGCGCACCCTACCACCCGTTGCAGCGCTCCCAGACCGCCAGCACTTCCGTCCCTCCCTCGACGACATGGTAGTGCTCGTGCGCCGCCGCGGTCATGCAGGCGTGGTTGGGGGCGATCCTGACCTGGCTTCCGATCGGCAGCCGCTGGAAATCCTCGTCGCCGGCGGGCACCAGCCCATGTTCCTGGTTGGTCGAGGCGATTCTCAGCCCGAGCGGCAGCGCGGTCGCGGCGTCCCAAAGGCTGCCATAGCTCGGCTTGGCCCGCGACGGCCCCGAATCCTTGGACAGAGCGAGGCCGCCGGCGTCGACCAGCAGATAGCCGAGATCGCGGCGGTGGCCGATGACGGTGGCGAGGACCGACAAAGCGATCTCCTCCTCCGGGCAGACGCCGAGTTCGGCCATGACCAGGTCCATGAACATATAGACCCCGGCGCGCACCTCGGTGACTCCGTCGAGCCTCTCGGCGAACAGGGCGCCGGGCGTCGATCCGACGCTGACCACCGGCGCCGGCAGGCCCGCCGAGCGCAGCGCCTCGGCGGCGGCCACCGCCCTCGACCGCTCCTGCTCCGCATGGGCCCGAAGAGCCTCGGGCGACCGGCAATTGTAGGAGAGGCCGGCATGGGTCATCACGCCGCGAAGCACGGTGCCGGGCGCCGCATCAAGGATCCGGCCGATCTCGACGAGCCGGGGATCGCCCGCCGCCACGCCCGCCCGCCCGCCGTCCGTATCGATCTCGATCAGCACCGCGAAGACCGTCCCCAGCGCCTGCGCCTCCCGCGCCGCGGCCTCGGCCATTTCAACGCTGTCGAGGACGATCGCGACATCGGCCCCGCGCGCCTGGAGCGCCGCGACATGGGCCAGCTTGGATGGCACGATCCCGACGGCATAGAGGATGTCGGTGAAGCCGCGATCCAGGAAATGCCCGGCTTCCCGGAGGGTGGAGACCGTGATCCCGCCGGGCTGCCCCTCGACCGCCAGCCGAACCACTTCGACCGATTTGGCGGTCTTGACGTGCGGCCTGAGCGGCACTCCCAGCTCAGCGAGCCGGCGACGCATCCGCTCGATATTCCGGACGAGGCGCGCACGGTCGACCACAAGGGCGGGGGTCTCGATATCGGTCAGCTGCATCCGCGCTCTATAACAG
This sequence comes from Allosphingosinicella sp., assembly GCA_035719905.1. GTDB lineage: Bacteria > Pseudomonadota > Alphaproteobacteria > Sphingomonadales > Sphingomonadaceae > Allosphingosinicella. The sequence continues at coordinate 14,470 of DASTFN010000022.1, read as the reverse complement.
GGAAGCGAAGCGTTGCGACTGTCCCAGGTGCCGCCCGCCGGCCCGGCCGGTGACGCCGGCTTTCCTTCCGCAAGCGAAATGGATACAATCGGCGCGCAATAACCGTGGAGCGGAAGATGAAGCCAGTCGAGGATGTTGCCGCCGCCGCGAATACGGACGCCACTCGCCGCCCCTGGACCGCGCCCAGCACCCGGCGGCTGACGACCAGCGCCGCCGAATCGGGCAGCACCATCAGTTTCGACGCGACCGAACTTCCTTCCTGACCCCTTTGGTCCTTACTCGGCCGTGATCCGCTGGGGTCCTGCCGACTGCGCCGATCTTACTGCTCCGGCGACGGCGGCGGCCTTGCTTGAGCGGGCTATCGCCGCCCGTCCCGGCAACGCCTTGCTTCGACTGAAGCTTGCCGATCTCGCCATCGACCGCTTCGATTTCGCCGCGGCGGCGTCGGCGCTGGAGGCCGCGCTGGGGCTCGATCCGGATCTTGCCGGGGCCCGCCCCCGCCTCGCCCGCTGCTGCAATGCGCTGGGGCGCCATGGCGAGGCGCTGGACGCGCTCGCCCCGATCGCATCGCCGGAGTTCGAACGGGGGCTGGCCCTCGTCCGTCTCGGGGAGGATTCGGAGGCGGAGCGCGAGTTCAGGGCTCTGCTCGATGTCGAGCCCCGCCACCGGGCCGCCTGCCGGCAGCAGGGCAAGATATTGCGGCGGACGGGCCGCACCGACGAGCTGCTCGAGCTCTGCCAATCGCTCCACGCCCGCGGCGCTGCCCACGCCCAATTGTTCTACGTCTGGGGCACGGCCCTGGCGCTGTGCGGCCGCGAGGACGAGGCCCGGGCCCTCCTGTTCGACCGCGCCCGGGTCGCCGAGCTGGCCTTGCCGGTGCCGGAGGGCTTCGCCGACATCGCCGCCTTCAACGCCGCCCTCGCCGAGGAGCTGCTCGGCAACCCCTACCGGCTCAGCGACTTCCCGGTGGAGGACGAGGCCAATCGCGGCAGCAGCCGGGTCCACGCGCTTCTGGCCGGGCGCCGCCCCGAGCTCGTCCGGACGCTGCTCGAGTCGCTGCAGGCGCTGATCGCCGCCCACCCGACCCCGCGCCGCGCCGCCTTCGATCCCTGGGCCGACGCCCGCCCGGGGCAAGCGCACCTCAAGGCCTGGGGCCTTCTCCAGAGCGGCGGCGACTATGAGGAATGGCACAGCCATCCGGGCGGCTGGATGAGCGGAGTCTATTACGTCCGGGTGCCGGGCTGCGTCACCGCCGACGGCGCCGGCCCCGGCTGCATCGAGTTCGGCCCGCCCACCGCCTTGGCCCGGGCGAGGCCCGGCCACGTCCCGGTCTGGCGGCATGCGCCGCGCGAGGGCCATTTCCTCCTCGCCCCCTCCCATTACGCCCACCGGACCCTCCCGACCGGCGCGTCCGAGCACCGCATCAGCTTCGCCTTCGATATCGTGCCCGACGCCTGAAATTCACCAGCGATAGGTGAGGTCGGCGGTGAGGCTGCGTTGCGGGAAGGGGTGGAAGAGAAAGTATTTCTCGTTGGTGAGGTTCTCGACCCCGAAGGCGGCGTTCCAATGCTCGCCGATCCGGAAATTGGCCCGGGCGTCGGCCACCAGATAGCCTTCGAAGCCCTGGTAGGCGTGGCCGACGACATCGCTGTTGTCGATCGTCCCGAACGAGCGGCTGGCGTAGCGGCCGGCCAGGGTCAGGCTGGCGATTTCGGACGGACGCCAGGTCAGGACCAGGGTCGCCCGCCGCCGCGGCACCTGCGGGAGGTCCTTGCCCTCCGCGGCGGGGAAGGCGGGATCCTCGACCACTTTCGGCCGGGCCAAAGTGACGCTTCCCGAAACGTCGAGCTGAGGCACCGCCAGCCCCCGCCGCTCGAAGGCGAGCTCGATCCCGCTCGTCCGCACCTGCTCGACATTCTGGACGAAGCTGAACAGGGTGGTCGAGCCCGGCACCAGCGGCGCCGTCTGCGAGATCAGGGCGTTGCGGATCGATTCGTGGAAGAGAGACAGTCGGACATGGCCCGACCTTTGCGTCCACATCCCGGCCAGCTCCGCCGAGCGCGCCCGCTCCGGGCGCAGATTGGGGTCGGGCACGGTCAGGCTCGGCCCGGTCGAGATCGCCTGGTAGAGCTCGGAGACGGTCGGGAAGCGATAGGCCTGGCCCGCGGACAGGGTGAGGCTCAGCCCGCGCGCCGGCAGCCAGCGCAGGCTCGCCTTGGGCGAGATCCCCTCCGCCGACTGGCCGGGCTGGGCGACGTCGAGCGCCGGCGCCAGCGAGAAGTTGCGCCCGTCATAGGCCCGCCACCATTCATAGCGCGCGCCGACAGTGAGCCGGAGCGTCTCGGCGAGGTCGAACTGGTCCTCGGCCCATAAGGCGAGGGTGCGGGTCCGGCCCTGCGCCAGCTGGTTGAGCGCCCCCGGCGCGCCGCCGCGCCAGTCCGCCGTCGCGAAGCGCCGGCTGTTGAGCCGGAAGCCGTCATAATGGGCGCCGCCGCGCAGTCCGTTGCGGCGCAGCTCGAGGTCGAGCGTTCGCCAGCCCGTCCCGTCGAGCCTGACGATCGAGCCCGGCCCTCCGCTCGCCGCCGCCGGCAGAGCGCCCGAAGGCAGGCGCTGCTCATGCTTGTCGAAATCGTAGAGGCTGGCGACGGCGCGCCAATCGAGGCCGGCCGCCTCGCCTTCGGCGCTGAGGCCGTGCATCCAGTGGCGCTCGTCCTGAAGATAGACGTTGTTGCTGAAGGCGGTTGCCGGGACGTTGACGGTCCGGCCGCCGATGTTGAGCGTCCCGGCGAAGATGTTGCCGCTCAAATAGGTCTTCGCCTTCGCCTCGGTATCGTTGAGGAACAGGCCGCCCCGGTAGGTCAGCTTCAGCCCCGGCCCCACTTCCCAGGCGAGCTTTAGCTTCAGATTATCCTGCTTGTGATGCTCGAGCCCGGCCGCGCCGAGGACGAAGATCGGCGCTCCGGCGCGGTTGACGTCGGGAAAGGCGCCGGTCACCGGAGTGCCGGCGGCTCCGGGATTGGCCGGCCGCGCCACGGTGGCGTAGGCGAGCGGCTGGCTATGGCTGTCGACATGGCTCGCGCCGGCGAACCAGGCGAAGGCGCCTTCGCGCCCGCCCAGGGTCCCGCCGACCTGCCAGGCCGGGAAGATGCCGTCGCTGCCATATTGCTCGAAGCTCTGGACGCTGGTCGATGCGCTCACCGATCCCTCGCTCTTGTCCGGCAGCTTGGTGGTGATGTTGACCACCGCTCCGATCGAATTGCCGGGATAGGCGGCCGAGAAGGGGCCGTATAGCACGTCGACCCGCTCGATCTCCTCGGGCGAGACCATGCCCCAGCGCGGCGAGGCGCTGGTATTGTTGTTCCCGATCAGGGCGGAGAGCAGGAGCCCGTCCGCATAGATCAGGCTCCGGGCGCTCGCCCCGACTCCGGAGGTCCGGGTCGCCAGCGGCGACTGGGTGTCGCCGACGTGGCGCTTGCGGACGAGCAGGCTGGGCAAATAGCGCAGGCTGTCCTCGGGGCTGATGATCGCCGTCGTCTCCTCCAGCCGCTCGGAGTCGACGCTTTCGGTCGTTGCCGGCCCGCTCGTCTTCTGGCCGGTGACGACGATATCGTCTTCGTGGCCGGCCCAGGCCGGGGCCGGCAGGGCCGCGGCGCAGCCCAAAAGCAGGATGCGCGCCGCCGCGGGCGCGCGTGTCTTGTTGGTCATGTCGGTATTTCCTGTCTGTCTCGCGAAAGAGGCTGAGGATCAGACGAGGAGAGGTGGCCCCCTGGCCGGCGGGGGCGGGGCGGCGCGGGCTACGCGCGGAAGATCTGAGCGCGCCGGCAGATCGGGCTGGATGGCGGCGGCCGCGATCCGCGGCACGACGGCCGGCGGCGCCGGCGGCAGCGGCGGCGCGGCCAGAGCGGCGAACGGGCAAGGACGCTCGCCGGGCTTGGACGGGGCCGGATCGTCAGGATGGCCGTCATGGCTGCCGTGCCGCGCCGGTCCGGCGGCGGCCTGCGCCGGCGCGGCACAGAGCGTCAGGCCCGGCCGCCCCTGATGATCGGGGGCGATCATGTAGCCGGACGGGATCAGCAGCCTGAACAGGAGGAGCAGAGCGAGCGCAGGCGGCACGAATCCGCCCCTGCGCCTGATGCTGTCGACCACGCCCCTCATGCCCGCAACCTAACGCGATCGACGCTGCCGCAAAGACCCAATATGCGCTAAGCGGCTCGAATAGATCGCTTTCGGATGTAATTGCCTCGGCACCATGGGACCGTGGTCGCCTCGACCACCAGTATCGCGGCTCCGTTCGTCTCGCAGGGGACACATTTCGCCGCAATATCCGAAACGAACTAATCCTCGGAAACATGCAATCCAGATCAAGTATTAAATGAGCCTCTCTCTGTCGGCCTCGCCCGCTCCGTTCCGGGCCCCGTAGTTTCCCGAAAATTAACCGGCGATCCAACCACTTGCTAGGCCATCCGGATCGTGCTTGATGCCGCAATCGGCGAGACTCCCGTCGTCGCCGCCGCGTCATCTCAAATGGAGATGGCGCCAGAGGGGGAGCGTAGTTCTGCATTCCGTGGCCAAACGGCGGCAAATTCCAACTTCCTCGACTAATAAAATCCACAACGGAGGGAATGCCATGCATCATACCAAAGGAACTTGGCGCAGCAGATCGACTATCCTGAAGGCCGCGGCCTTCGTGACCGCCGCCGGCCTGATCGCCATGCCCGCCGCCGCCGTCCACAGCTGGAACGGCTACCACTGGGCGCGCACCAGCACGCAGGTCGCCCCGCCGGTGGTCAGCATCGTCAATTCCACCTGGGCCGGCTATGTTTCGACCGCGGTCGCCGACTGGAACCAGTCGACCGTGATCCAGAGCCCGTTCAGCACCGCCAGCGGCAACGGCAGGACCTGCAAGCCGCAGGCCGGCAAGATCCTCGTCTGCAACGCCGCCTACGGTCAGAACGGCTGGCTCGGAATCGCCTCGATCTGGCTGTCCAATGGCCATATCAGCCAGGGCACCACGAAGCTCAACGACACCTATTACGGCTTCGCGCAGTACAACACCCCGGCGTGGCGCGCCGCGGTGACCTGCCAGGAGATCGGCCACGATTACGGCCTCGCCCACCAGGATGAGGACTTCTCGACCGACGCGACCAACTCGTGCATGGAATATACCAGCGTCCCGGCCGGCAACGAGCATCCCGACGCGCACGACTACAACCAGCTGCTGTCGATCTACAACCACACCGACTCCGCGGCTGCCGCGGCGTCGGCGAAGAACATGCCGTCTCAGGCCGCGATCGGTAATACCCGCGCGGATTGGGGCCGGCAGATCGGCCACCACACGTTCGAGCGCGACCTCGGCAATGGCAACAAGGTCATTACCGACGTGCTGTTCGTCGAGCATACGCACGGCAAGTAGAGACATCCGGCCCCCGGGCCGGTGATCGGATGAACCCCTTCAGCCCAACCGGGCCGGAGGGGTTTTTCTTTGCCCTTACTGGATCGGTCGAGGTCCGCCTTCGCGATTGATCTGTTTCGGACCAAATATGCCGAATCCCCTCAAGTATAGGTGAGCGAGGGCATCCGCCCTCTGCGTTTCGCTCTCGAACGCCCTCTCGACTAACCTCGGTTACAAAAGACAATCCTGCCAGCCAGTTGCGTCGGACAAGCGGATCATGCTTGATGTCGACAGCGGCAGCGACTCCGGTCGCGGCCGCTGCGCCTGCTCAAGTAGAGAAGGCGCTACAGAGGGGCGTAGTAATGCTTTCCGTGGTCATGGGCGGCAAATTCCACTTCCCTCGCAACAAATGGCAACGAAGGGGAATGTCATGACACATACCAAAGGACGCTGGCGCAGCCGCTCGACTATTCTGAAGGCGGCCGCCTTCGCCACCGCGGCCGGCATGCTCGCGACGCCGGTGCTCGCCGTCCACAGCTGGTCGACCTACCACTGGAAGCGCACCACCACCCAGATCAGCCCGCCCGTCGGCGACAACGTCAATTCCAACTGGGACAGCTATCTCGTCACCGCCGTCAACGACTGGAACGCCTCGACCCGGATCCAGAGCTCCCTGACGGCCGGGCAGACGACTCCTTCGACCTGCTCTCCCAAGGCCGGCCGTATCGAGGTCTGCAATTATAACTACGGCAATTCCGGCTGGCTCGGCATCGCCTCGGTCTGGCTGGCCGCCGACGGCCATATCAGCCAGGGCACGACCAAGCTCAACGACTATTATTACGGCTCCGGCAGCTCCTACAACACGCCGGCGTGGCGCGCCGCGGTGACCTGCCAGGAGATCGGCCACGATTACGGCCTCGCCCACCAGGACGAGAACTTCAACACCGACGCGACCAATTCGTGCATGGAATATACCAACATCCCGGCGGGCAACGAGCATCCCGACGCGCACGATTACAACCAGATCGCCTCGATCTACTCCCACGTCCACGCGGCCGCGGCGCTGCCCGAGGCCGTGCAGAACGAGCAGGCGATCGGCAATTCGCGCGCGGATTGGGGCCGGCAGATCGGCCACCACACGTTCGTGAAGGACCTCGGCCAGGGCAAGAAGGTCATCACCGACGTTCTGTTCGTCGGCCACGGCCACTAAGAGCTTAGAGCAGCGCGTCCCCCCCAAACGGACGGCATGTTCTGAAGGAGCCCCTCCGGCCCATCCCGAGCCGGAGGGGCTTTTTCGTTGGCTACCCCCCTCCCTGGAAGGGAGGGGCCGGGGGTGGGTAGGCGAGCGCAGCGAGACTTCTTCGCCGACTCGGAGTTTCGGCCGCCTGCGGCGGACCCACCCCTAACCCCTCCCTTCCAGGGAGGGGGGACAGGCGCTAATCCCCGCTCGCTTCCAGCGCTTCGACGAAGCCCTTGCGCCAGGCGAGGACGTCTTCGCGCTCGACGCTTTCGTTGAGCGCGCGCCAGCGACGGATTCTCTCCGCTTTCGGCATGTCGAGCGCCTGCAGGATGGCGTCCGAAATCTCCTCCTTGCTGTAGGGATTGACCAGCAGGGCCTCCTTCAGCTGAAGCGCCGCTCCGGCGAAGCGGGAGAGGATGAGGACCCCCGGGTCCTCCGGGTCCTGGGCCGCCACATATTCCTTGGCGACGAGGTTCATCCCGTCCCTCAGCGGCGTGACCAGGCCGATCTCGGCGGCTCGGTAGAAGCCGGCCAGATCCTCGCGGGGATAGCCCCGGTTGACGTAGCGGATCGGCACCCAGTCGACCTCGGCGAACTCGCCGTTGATCCGCCCCGAGAGCTCGTCGAGCCGCTCGCGGATCACCTCGTAGGTCGCGACCTCGCCGCGCGAGGGCGGTGCGATCTGGAGCAGGAAGAGCTTGCCCTGGCAGCTCTGATGCTCCTCGAGGAAGCGGCGATAGCCGAGGAAGCGCTCCTCCAGCCCTTTGGAATAATCGAGCCGGTCGACTCCGATGATCGTCCGCCGCCCCGCCGCGCTGACCCGCATCTGGTCGAACGCCGCCTTCGCCTTGGGGCTCGCCGCCGCCTTGGCGAATTCGGCATAGTCGATCCCGATCGGATAGGCGCCGGCATGGACCGAGCGGTCGCCGACATGGATGGTGCCGTCCTCGTCGCAATGGCCGCCGAGCTCGCGCTCGACATAATGGCGGAAGCTCTCCAGCCATTCCTCGGTCTGGAAGCCGATCACGTCGTAGGCGAGCATCGACAGGACCAGCCCCTCGTGGAAGGGCAGCGACACCATCAGCCGCGCCGGCGGCCAGGGGATATGGAGGAAGAAGCCGATCCGGTTCCTCACCCCCCGGTCGCGCAATTGCTGGCCGAGCGGGATGAGGTGGTAGTCGTGGACCCAGACCAGATCGTCCGGCTCGATCAGCGGCTTCACCGTCTCGGCGAAGCGCTCGTTCACCCGTTCGTAGCCGCCGGCGAAGCTCCGGTCATATTCGGCGAGGTCGATCCGGTAATGGAAAAGCGGCCACAAGGTGCGGTTGGCGTAGCCGTTATAATATTCGTCGACGTCCTGCTCCTCGAGGTCGACCGTCGCGGTGGTGATCCCGCCGTTGCGCTGAAGATCGATATGGCCGGTGAATTCCTCGGCGATCTCGCCCGACCAGCCGAACCACAGGCCGCTATGGGCCCTCAGCGCCGCGGCGAGCGCGACGGCGAGCCCGCCCTGGGCGCCCTGCCCCTCGCCGTGCGGCTTCGAGACCCGGTTCGAGATGACGATGAGGCGGCTCATGGCACACCGTCGCCCCAGCGAAGGCTGGGGCCCCAGGGGGTGAAAGGCTCGGCGCCCGATTCTCGCTGGGGTCCCAGCCTTCGCTGGGACGACGGGTTGCTCATCGGACAGCGCTCCACGGCCGCGACAGGAGCACGGCGCAATTGATCAGGCCGACGAGCGAATAGGTTTGCGGGTAGTTCCCCCACAGCTCGCCGCTCTCGAAATCGGTGTCCTCCGACAACAGGCCGGCCGGGGTCAGCCGCTCCAGCATATGCTCGTAAAGCTCGCGCGCCTCCTCCTCCCGCCCGGCGAGATGGAGCGCCTCGATCAGCCAGAAGGTGCAGAAGTTGAAAGCCGTCTCGGGAAGTCCGAAATCGTCCTCGGCGGCGTAGCGGAGCATGTGCTCGCCCCGTCTCAGGCCCTTCTCCACCGCCTCGAAGGTGGCGAGGAAGCGCGGGTCGTCGGGGCTGAGGAAGCGCATGTCGACCAGCTGGAGCAGGCTCGCGTCGAGCTCGTCGCCGCCGAAGCTGGCGGCGAAGCGGCGCTCCGGCGCGTACCAGGCGGCATCCTCGATCCGCTTCCGGATCGCCGTCGCCCGTTCCCGCCACAAAGCCGAGCGGTCGTCGAGCCCGAGCACCTCGGCGGCGTTGGCGAGCCGGTCGCAGGCGGCCCAGCTCATCACCGAGCTGTAGGTGTGGACGGCGGTCCTGGTTCGATATTCCCAGAGCCCCGCATCGGGCTGGTCGTGCACCTCCCAGGCCCGCTCGCCGACTTTCTCGAGCGCGTGGAAATCCGCCTCGGTCGCCTTGCGGAACAGCCTTTCGTCGATGAAGGCCTGGACGTTGGAGAGGACGATCTGCCCGTAGGCGTCGTGCTGGACCTGGGCGTAGGCGGCGTTGCCGACCCGGACCGGGCCCATGCCGCGATAGCCGGCCAGCCCTTCCGCCTCGCGCTCGTCGAGCTTCGCCTCGCCCGACACGGCGTAGAGCGGCTGGATGTGGCCGCCTTTGGCCTCGTCGACGATGTTGCGCAGATAGCCCAGATATTTCTCGAGCACGTCGAGCGCGCCGAGCCGGTTCAGCGCCTGCACCGTGTAATAAGCGTCGCGGATCCAGCAGTAACGATAGTCCCAATTGCGCCCGCTCCCCGCGGCTTCGGGGATCGAGGTGGTGAGCGCGGCGACGATCGCCCCGGTCTCCTCATGCTGGCACAGCTTCAGAGCGATCGCGGCGCGAATGACGATCTGCTGCCATTCGAGCGGGATGGCGAGGCCGCGCACCCAGGCGCGCCACTCGTCGGCCGTTTCGTGAAGCATCGCCGCGAGGCTGTGCCCGACATGGCCGACGAAGGGCTCGTCGGGGCCGAGGAAGAAATGCCGGGCCTGCTCGAGCCGGAAGCTCCGCCCCTCGATCAGATGGCCGACCGGAGCGTCGGTGGTGAGCCGCAAGGGCTGCGGCTTGACCAGATAGCGTATGTGGTTGGTGCCGCTGGTCCGCTCCGAGTCGCTTGCCCCCCAGGCGGTGGCCGGGTTGAGCGCCACCCGGATTCGCGGCGCGCCCTGGAGCGGCCTGACGATCCGGGCGAAGGCGACCGGCCGGTACATACGGCCCGACCGCTCGAAGCGCGGGCAGAAGTCGAAAATCTCGGCGACCGCGCCGTCCGCATCGGTCAGCCGGGTGGTCAGGATCGCCGTGTTGCGCAGATAGCTCTGCTCGGCCGCGACCTGATTCTCGACCGCGATCCGCCATTCGCCCCGCGGCAGCTCGGATTCGCCTTTGGGTTCGAGCAGCGAGCAGAAGAGCGGATCGCCGTCGACCCGCGGCGCGCAGCCCCAGACGAAACCCGCCTCGCGGTCGACGAGCGCGCTCACCTGGCAATTGCCGATCGGCCAGAGCGACAGGTCAGCCATAAGCCGCCGCCTCAAGCCAGGAGGTCACGTCGGCCACGCCGTCGAGGCGCCAGCGCGCCGCGCTCGGCCGGTCGGGGCCGACCAGCACCCCCTCCCCGCCCAGCGCGGCCGCCGCCCGGAACGCATCCTCGTCGGTCAGATCGTCGCCCACGAACACAGGACGCGCGCCCGCAAAGGGTGGTTCCGCCATCAGCCGGCGCAGCGCTTCGCCCTTGTCGGCGCCGTGCGGCCGCAGCTCCGCCACCATCTTGCCGCGCTGGAGGGCGAGGCCGGAGCGCCGGGCAAGCGCTTCCAGAAACGCATCGGCTTCCTCGGCACGCTCCGGCGCGAGCCGATAGTGGAGGGCGATCCCGGCCGGCTTGTCCTCGACGAGCAGGCCGTCGTCCCCCGAAGCGAAGCGGCGAATCGATTCGCGCGCCGCGGCCAGGCCGGGCGGCGCGGAGACCGGGATGGAGCGCCCGTCGGCATAATGGAGCTCGGCGCCGTGCGAGCCCGACAGCACCGCCGCCGAGCCGCCGAGATGCCGCCTGAGATCGTCCAGGGCACGGCCGCTGACGATGGCGAGCCGCCCGTCCAGACGGGCCGAGAGCCGGTCGAGCAATGGCGCCAGCCCGCTCGGCACGGCGATCGCCCCGGGCGCCTCGGCGAGCTCGACGAGGGTCCCGTCGAAGTCCAGGAAGAGCGCGACGGGCTCGAGCCGGGACAGCGGCGGGGGAAGGGAATCGGGCATGCGACCCGATGGCGCGACGGCGCCCGATTAACAATGGCTCTCATCGCTTTTCGCGGAAAGATAGGCCCGCAACCTACGGCAACAATGTAAAAATAATTTCGTTTCGGCCAGTTGATGGCCGCACAAATTAATGTATCCATTTGCGTCAGGGGGGACGCTGCATATGGCTGAGCCGTTTCTGTCGGAAATCCGGCTGTTTTCGTTCAACTTCCCGCCGAAAGGCTGGGCGTTTTGCAACGGGCAGCTATTGCCCATCAACCAAAATCAGGCGCTGTTCTCGCTGCTCGGCACCACCTACGGGGGCAACGGGCAGACGAACTTCGCTTTGCCCAACCTGCGGGGCCGGTGCGCCATGCACGAGGGCAGCTCCTTCACGCTCGGTCAGGCCGCCGGCCAGACCGCGCACACGATCACCATGTCCGAGATGCCTCAGCATCTCCATTTCGCGCAGGCCGCGACGTCCAACGGCGACACTCCGGTGCCGACGGGCAATTACATGGGCGCGTTCAACAACGCCTATCGCACGCCCGGCGGGAATCTGATCGCGATGGATCCGTCGACGAACGGCAGTGTCGGCGGGAGCCAGCCGCATAACAACATGTGCCCCTACCTCGTGATCAATTTCTGTATCGCGTTGCAGGGCATTTTCCCGTCACCAAATTGAGGGGGCAGCTTCATGGCTCAGCCATACGTCGGTGAGATTCGCATGTTCGCGGGCAACTTCAACCCGAGCGGGTGGTCGTTCTGCGACGGCCAGCTCCTGCCCATTTCCGAGAACGAGACGCTCTTCCAGCTGATCGGCACGACCTACGGAGGCGACGGCGAGTCGACCTTCGCCTTGCCGAACCTGCAGAGCCGGATCCCGATCCACATGGGCACCGGACCGGACGGGACGACCTACCAGCTCGCCGAGATGTCGGGGACCGAGCAGGAGACGCTCACGGTCCAGCAGATCCCGGCTCACACCCACCCGTTCTTCGTGAACGGCGATTCCGGCTCGGCGTCCAACGCCGCCGGGGCGATGCCGGCGACCGGTATCACCATCTATCGGCCCGACCAGCCCGCCAACGTTCCGCTGAACGCCGGCGCGGTCACTCCGGTGGGCGGAAGCCAGCCGCATGACAACATGCAGCCGTTCCTCTGCATCAACTACATCATCTCTCTGTTCGGGATCTTCCCGAGCCAGACCTAGAGCCAGACCTAAGAGCAGGAGGACCCGCAGTGGACCCTTTCGTCGCTGAGATCCGCATCTTCCCCTTCAACTTCGCTCCCAAGGGCTGGGCGTTTTGCGACGGGCAGCTCATGCCGCTCTCGCAGAACACCGCGCTCTTCGCGCTGCTCGGCACCACCTACGGTGGCGACGGCAAGAGCACTTTCGCTTTGCCCGACCTGCAAGGTTCGGCGGCGATGCACCCGGGCCAGGGCCAGGGGCTTTCCCTGCGCGACCTGGGCGAGATGGGCGGCTCGGAGTTCGTCACCCTGCTCGAATCCGAAATGCCGGTGCACGTCCACGCCATCAACACGACGACGTCGCCGTCGACCACCACATTGCCGGCGAACAATACCTCGTTCGGCCGAAGCACGGGCTTGTTCTACAAGGGCAACACCGCGACTCCGTTCGGGCCGGTCACGCAAATGGCGCCTCAGACGATGGCCCCGGCCGGCGGCAGCCTGCCGCACAACAATCTGCAGCCCTATCTGACGCTCAACTACTGCATCGCGCTGCAGGGGGTGTTCCCGCCGCGACCCTGATACCGAATTTGGGGGGCTCCGAAATGACCAGGGAGAGATCATCCCGCTTGTCCCGCCGCGCCCTGCTGGCGGGTCTCGGGCTCGGCGTTGCAGCGGCCGGGGCGGCCGCCTCGCCGGCCCTGCGGCTCAGCTGGACCCGCAAGCCCGGCGCGAAGGACAGCGTGAAGGACAGCTGGTGGGACCGGCAGTTCACTTCGCTTTCGAGCGCCGGCGCCGACGAATGGAGCCGCCAGCTCGGCGCCGAGTTCACTCTCGCCGGCGGAGTGGTCGCGAAGCTCGCCGAGGTCCAGCCGCTATATTCTCCGGGCCGGCGCCCGGAGGGCCTGCGTGAAGGCGCCTTTGCGATCGTCCTCGAATCGGCCGGGGGACCCCTTCCGGCCGGCGACCGGGTCCTCGACGTCAGCCACGCCGAAGCCGGCGCGATGAAGATCTACTTCAGCGCCTGCGGCGACAAATGCGGCGGCCGCCGGCTGCAAGCCATCTTCAACTGAGCCGATGCCGCCGCCGCTGCGCACAGCCGCCAAGCTGGGCGTTTCCTGTCGGGAGTCGACCGACGACGATCTCGGCTTCGTCGCCCTGGTCTATGTCTCGACCCGGATCGAGGAGGTCGCCGTGACCGGCTGGCCTGTGGAGGTCCAGCATCAGTTCCTCGCCCAGCAGGCCGACGCTCAGCACCATCACTACCGGGCGCATTATCCCAACGCCGAGTGGCTGGTGATCGAGCGCGCCGGCAAGCCGATCGGCCGCCTCTACATCGAGGAATGGCCGACCCAGTTCCGGCTGATCGACATCGCCTTGCTGCCCGAGGGCCGCGGCGACGGCGTCGGCAGCGCCATCCTCGCCGACCTGCAGGAAGCCGCCGCCGCCGCCGGCAAGCGGCTCAGCATCCACGTCGAGCGCAACAACCCGGCCATGAGCCTCTATCTGCGCCTCGGCTTCACCAAGATCGACGAGCACGGCATTTACGATTTGATGGAGTGGCGACCGGAGGGCTGATCGTGCCTTAGTTGAAGACCGCCTCGTAGCGGGCGCCTTCGCGATCCTGGCGGATCGGCACGATGAACATCTCGAACTGCCGGTCGCCGTCGCGGAAGACATAGATGGCCTGCGGCATGACCGGTTCGTAGGGACCCCGCCATTCCAGGGTGAACGCTCCGCCCTTCCTGGCCGTCGGCGGCAATTCCTGCGCTCGCGTCAGGGTGAGGGCCAGCGCCCTGTCGTCTTCGATCAGGAGCTCGAACGAGTCGCCCTCCCGGTCCTTGAAGTCGTCGAAGCTGAGTTCCTGCATGCCGCTGCCTACTCCAGCGTCCCGCCGGGGTCGAGGCCCCAGAAATGCTCGGTCCGCATATAGCCCCGGCGGTCGCCGACCTCGAGCAGGCACCAGCCGCCGACGCATTTGGAAAGGCGGCCGACGACCCCGGGTTCGGCGAGGTAGCGGACCTTCGAATCCTCGGCCGGATCCTGGCGCATCGGCCGCGGCGAGTCGCCGGTGACGAGCGCCGTCCTGCGATCGCTGAGCAGGCGCTGGAGCATCCAGCCGGTGGTGCCGTCCGAGTCGCTGATCTTGCGCCAATTGGGATAGGTTTCGACGACCCGGATCGGCAGGTCGGCCCGCACGTAGAGCCAGGTCGCCGGATAATTCTGCCCCGGCCCGGTCCGCATCATCGCCTTGCCGGCGCTGATCGAGGCCCAATAAGGCGTGGCGCGCTCGTCCTGCGCCTGCGCCGACCCCACCGCCAGGCCGAGCGTCAGCGCGGCCGCCAGCATGACTCTCCTCGCCATCCCGAGCCTCCTTCACCCGCCTCTTAGGGTCCGTACTCGATACCGGCAACGGCCATGACGGGGCGGAGAGGCGGTCAGGGCCAGGAGCGAGCGAGGGAGCGATGCTG
>DASTFN010000021.1:0-19786 GCA_035719905.1 Allosphingosinicella sp. | reverse complement strand
GGGGCCCCGGCGGGTGAAGAACGCCGGCGCCTTTCACCCCCTGGGGCCCCAGCCTGCGCTGGGGCGACGGGTTCACTTGCTCCTCGCCACACCCTAAAGACCCCCCATGCATTCAAGACGCGACAACAGCCGCTCGATCCGCGCCCGTACCGGGCCCGACCTCGTCGCCAGATCCTGGGCCACCGAAGCCGCCGTCCGGATGCTCCAGAACAATCTCGATCCGGGGGTCGCCGAGGCGCCGGAGGAATTGGTCGTCTATGGCGGGATCGGCCGGGCGGCGCGGGACTGGGCGAGCTTCGACAAGATCGTCGAGACCTTGGAGCGGCTCGACGGGGACGAGACCCTGCTCGTCCAGTCGGGCAAGCCGGTCGGGGTCTTCCGCACCCACCCGGACGCTCCGCGGGTGCTGATCGCCAATTCGAACCTGGTTCCGAAATGGGCGACCTGGGACCATTTCCACGAATTGGATCGCAAGGGGCTGATGATGTACGGCCAGATGACGGCCGGCTCGTGGATCTACATCGGCACCCAGGGCATCGTTCAGGGCACCTACGAGACCTTCGCCGAGATGGGCCGCCAGCATTATGGCGGCGACCTCAAGGGCCGCTGGATCCTCACCGCGGGGCTCGGCGGGATGGGCGGGGCCCAGCCGCTCGCCGCCGTCATGGCCGGCGCCCACTGCATCGCCGTCGAATGCCAGGAAAGCAGCATCCAGAAACGGCTCGAGACCCGCTACCTCGACCATCGGGCGACCACCATCGACGAGGCGCTGGAGATAGTTCGGACCGCCATTACACCCACTTCAGTGGGGCTTCTCGGCAACGCCGCCGAGGTGCTGCCGGAGATGGTGCGCAGAGGGATCCGGCCGGACGCGGTGACCGACCAGACTTCGGCGCACGACCCGGTCAACGGCTATCTGCCGATCGGCTGGACGGTCGAAAAATGGATAAATATGCGCGAGCGGGACCCCGCCGCGGTGGAGGCCGCTGCAAGAGAATCCATGGCCGTGCATGTTCATGCAATGCTGGCCTTCCGCGGACAAGGCATCCCCACCTTCGATTATGGCAACAACATCCGCCAGGTCGCGAAGGACGAGGGCGTCGCCCACGCCTTCGATTTCCCCGGCTTCGTCCCGGCCTATGTCCGGCCGCTCTTCTGCCGGGGAATCGGCCCGTTCCGCTGGTGTGCGCTCTCGGGCGACCCGGAAGACATCTACCGGACCGACGCCAGGGTGAAGGCGCTGATCCCCGACGACGCCCACCTCCACCGCTGGCTCGACATGGCCCGGGAGCGGATCGCCTTCCAGGGGCTTCCGGCGCGGATCTGCTGGGTCGGGCTCGGGCAGAGGCACCGGCTGGGAATGGCGTTCAACGAGATGGTCGCCTCGGGCGAGCTGAAGGCGCCCATCGTCATCGGCCGCGACCATCTCGATTCGGGCTCGGTCGCGAGCCCCAATCGCGAGACCGAGGCGATGCGGGACGGCTCCGACGCGGTCTCGGACTGGCCCCTGCTCAACGCCCTCCTCAACACCGCCTCGGGCGCGACCTGGGTGTCGCTCCACCATGGCGGCGGAGTGGGCATGGGCTATTCGCAGCATGCCGGGATGGTGATCGTCGCCGACGGGACCGAGGAAGCGGCGCGCCGGCTGGAACGGGTGCTGTGGAACGACCCCGGGACGGGAGTCATGCGCCACGCCGACGCCGGCTATGAGGAGGCGATCGACTGCGCGCGCGAGCAGGGGCTGGACCTGCCGATGGCGGGGCTGTGAGCGACGGGATGATCATCCTGCGTCCCGGCGCCGTCACCCTCGCCGAGCTTCGCGCCGTCTGGGGCGGAGCGCCCGTCCAGCTTGCGGGCGACGCCTGGTCCGCGGTCGACTCCGCGGCCGCCTGCGTCGACCGGATCGTGGCGAGCGGGCGGACCGTCTACGGGGTCAATACCGGCTTCGGGCTGCTCGCCCAGACCCGGATACCCGGCGACCGGCTGGCCGAGCTTCAGCGCAACCTGATCCTGTCGCACAGCTGCGGGCTGGGCGAGGATTTCAGCCGGCCGGTGGTCCGGCTGGCGATGGCGACCAAGGTGATCGGCCTCGCCCGAGGCCATTCGGGAGTGAGGCGCGAGGTGGTGGAGCGGCTGCTCGCCCTGCTCGAGGCGGACGCCTTGCCGTGCATCCCGTCGCAGGGCTCGGTCGGGGCTTCGGGCGATCTAGCGCCGCTCGGCCATCTCAGCGCGGCGATGCTGGGCGAGGGTCGGATCGACCTCAGGGGCACGATCATGCCGGCCGGCGAGGCGCTTCGCGAATTGGGGCTGGAGCCGCTGGTGCTCGGGCCGAAAGAGGGGCTGGCGCTGATCAACGGGACCCAGGTCTCGACCGCGGTGGCGCTCGACACCCTGTTCGCGGCGGAACGCCTGTTCGCTACGGCGTTGATTTCCGGGACTTTATCGCTGGACGCCCTCAAGGGCACCGACGCCGCCTTCGACCCGCGCATCCACGAGGCGCGGGGCCAGAAGGGACAGATAGCAGTGGCGGCGATCCTGAAGCGGCTGATCGAGGGGAGCGAGATCCGCCATTCCCACGACGAGTGCGGCCGGGTGCAGGACCCCTACAGCTTCCGCTGCCAGCCGCAGGTGATGGGCGCCTGTCTGGACTTGTTGAGAAATGTGACGGAATCGCTTCGAATCGAAGCGAATGCGGTCACCGACAACCCCTTGTTGTTCCCCGAAAGCGGCGATTCGCTGTCGGGCGGCAATTTCCACGCCGAACCCGTCGCTTTCGCCGCCGACACCCTGACGATGGCGCTGTGCGAGGTGGCAAGCATTTCGGAGCGGCGAACCGCGGTTCTGGTCGATCCCAAGATGAGCGGGCTGCCGCCCTTCCTGGTCGAGGACAGCGGGGTCAATTCGGGCTTCATGATCGCCCAGGTCACGGCGGCGGCCCTGGTCTCCGAGAACAAGAGCCTGGCCTGGCCGGCGAGCGTCGATACGGTGCCGACCTCGGGCAATCAGGAGGATCATGTCTCGATGGCGACCCATGCCGGCACCAAGGCCCGGCGGATCGCCGGCAATGCCGCCGGAGTGGTCGGGATCGAGCTGCTGGCGGCGGCCCAGGGCTGCGATTTCCACGCGCCGCTGAAGAGCTCGCCGGCGCTGGAAGCGGCGCGGGCCGAGATCCGCCGCAATGTGCCGCATTACGCGGCCGACCGGTATCTGGCGGACGATCTGCGCTGGGCGCAGGACGCGGTGCTGGCGGGGACCTTGTCGGGCGACGTCGAGGCGGAGTTGTTCGGAAGGTGAGACCTCTCGTCATGCCAGCGCAGGCTGGCATCCCAGCGGGTGAAGGCCACCTGCGCATTTCACCCCCCGGGGCCCCAGCCTTCGCTGGGGCGACGCTATGATCGACCTCGCTTTGGCCTCCGGCCCGCTCGAGCTCGAGGGCGAGGTCTGCGTGATCGGCGCGGGGGCGGCGGGGATCAGCCTGACCCGGCGGCTGCTCGAGCTCGGCCACAAGGTCGTCCTGCTCGAGAGCGGCGGGCTCGATTACGAGCCGGCGACCGCGGACCTCAACGCCGGCGGGAATGCGGGCGAGGCTTATTACGATCTCGAGGACAGCCGGCTTCGCTTCTTCGGCGGCACCACCGCCATCTGGGGTGGGCGCTGCGCGGAGCTCGACCCCATGGACCTCGAGCGGCGCGATTACGTGCCCCATTCGGGCTGGCCGATCGGCTGGGACGAGCTGGAGCGCTGGTATGGCAAGGCGCGGCCGCTCTTCGGGCTGCCGCCGCGGCGCCCGGGGCCGGACGATCTGCGCGCCGCCGGAATCAAGCTGCCGGGCTTCGCCGAGCTCGACACTCCGCTCTGGACCTTCGACCGCCGCTTCAACCGCTTCGCCTGGGAGAGCTGCGCCGATCTCGAGGCCGATCCGAGATGCCAGGTGGCGACCCATGCGACGGTGACGGCGATCGTGCCCGAGGGCCGAGGCATCGGCCGGGTCGAGGCGCGCTCGCTCGGCGCCGGGCGGCTGACGGTCCGGGCCCGGGCGTTCGTCCTGGCCGCCGGAGGGATCGAGAATCCCAGGCTTCTGCTCGCCTCGGACCTCGGCAATTGCCACGACCAGGTCGGCCGCTATTTCATGGAGCATCCGCACGCCCGCGGCGGCCGGATCGTCGACGCCGCGGCCTGGCCTCTGCTGAAGGCTTTCGGGCGGCGCCACCGGATCGGCGGGCAGGACCTCGCCGCCCTGATCGCTCCGTCGGAGGCGCTTCAGCGCCGCGAAGGCATCCTCAACACTTCGCTGACCATCGTCGCCCGCCAGCCGCAGGGACGGCGGCAGTTCATCGGAATGAAGGCCTATTCGGGGCTCAAGCACAAAATGGCCCCGACCCGGCGCGGCCGGGCTTTGTGGATGGCGACCAAGAAGGCCGCGGGCTGGGCCCAACGCCATGTCGATCCGGCGCGGCCCTGGCTTCTCCACAAGATCGGCAATCTCGACGTCGCCCTGCTGGTCCGCGGCGAGCAGGCGCCCAATCCCGCCAGCCGGGTGACCCTGGGCGACGACACCGACTCGACCGGGGTCAGGCGGGTGAAGCTCGACTGGCGGCTGTCCGGGATCGACGTGAGGAGCGTCGCGGTGCTCGTCGAGACTCTCGGCCGGGAGCTCGAGCGGCTCGGGCTGGGCAAGGTGGAGCCGGCCGAATGGCTGGGCGGGGAGCGCTGGCGGACCGACCCGCTCATCTCCTCGCATCCGATCGGCGGCTACCACCATATGGGAACGACCCGGATGGGGCACGATCCCGCGACCAGCGTCACCGATCCGGACGGGCGGGTTCACGGCCTCGGCAATTTGTGGGTGGCGGGCTCGTCGCTCTTCCCGACCGGCGGCTGGGCCAACCCGACCCTGACCATCGTCGCCCTGGCGCTGAGGAGTGCTGAGAAGATCAGCCGGGAGCTGAAGGCGTGACGGCCATCGCTCCGATCGGCGCCAACGAGACCCGGCTCTGGGGCCTGACCTCGGAAGAGCGCCTTCGCCGGATCGCCCGCGCCCAGGCGATGGACGTCCGCGCCGACGGCGAACTTCTGGTCAATCTCGGTTTCGCCTTCGATCCCTCGTGGCTGAAGCTGGCGGCGGCGAAGCCGGGGCTGGTGGTGACCCGGGACGGGGTGCCGGTGCTGGCCCATGCCGTTCGGGACGGCGAGGAGATCGCTCGGGCGATGGCGGCGCAATCGCCCCTGAACGGCGCGGCAGGCGAAGTGCTCGCCTGGGAAACGTCCGACGGCCTCGGCAACGAGGAGCTTCGCAAGAAGGAGCGGCCGTTCATGGACCGGCTCGCTGCGGACACGGTGCGCGGCCTCGAACGGGCGAGCTATTTCGGCGCCTATAAGGGCGTGACCGACCTGCTCACCAAATATCTGTGGCCGGAATGGGCGCTGGTCCTGACCCGCTGGGCGGCCCGGATCGGGATGAGCCCGAACCAGGTCTCGCTGATCGGTGCGGCCTTGTGCCTGCTCGCGACCTGGCTCTTCTACCAGGGCCAATATTGGCCTGGGCTGGCGGCGGGGCTGGTGTTCATGGTGCTCGACACGGTCGACGGCAAGCTCGCCCGCTGCACCATCACCTCGAGCAAGATCGGCGAGGCGATCGACCATGGCATCGACCTCGTCCATCCGCCTTTCTGGTGGTGGGCCTGGGGCGTGGGCCTTCACGCCTACGGGCGGCCGCTGGCGCAGGACGTCTTCTGGTGGACCCTGGCCGTGATCGTCGGCGGCTATGTCGTCCAGCGGCTGATCGAGGGCGCCTTCATCCTCCGCTTCGGCATGCACGTCCACGTCTGGCGCCGCTTCGACAGCCGCTTCCGCCTGGTCACGGCCCGGCGCAACCCCAACATGGTCATCCTGCTGGCGGCGCTGATCGCGGGACGGCCGGACTGGGGGCTGGTCGCGGTGGCGGGGTGGACGCTGCTGTCGCTCGCGGTCCACATGGTCCAGCTCCTCCAGGCGATGGCGACGCGGGCGGCGGGCCGGCCGGTCGTGTCCTGGCTGGTCTGAACCGAGCGTTCGACCCAGGCCGGAAGATGGGTTCGCACAAAGATCACTAAGGCACAAAGAGTCCGCGAAGCGCCTTATCCCCCGGCAAACTCGAAAAGGTCCTAAAGGCGGAGCCCCGTTAGGCTCCTTGGTGCCTTTGTGATCTTTGTGCGAAAAATAATCGGCCTTCGGCCAAAGCGGCGCGAAGGCCGTTACACGCCGGAAAAGTAGTTATTGGCGAGTCGCCTCAGGCCTTCGCGAAAGGTTGTCCCTCCAAAATTCATGAGCAGTCCGAGCGGCCGCCTGGACAGCCGAAGATAGGTCAGCAATTGCTTCGCGTGGACCGGCGCCAGCCGCTCAACCGACTTCAATTCGATGAGCAATTGCCCTTCAATCACGAGATCGGCTCGAAACCCCTCCACGAGCCTGATCCCCTCGAACTCGATCGGGATCGGCTTCTGCCGCTCAACCGCCAGCCCGGCGCGAAGCAGGCTCGCGGCCATAACGGCCTCGTAAACCGATTCGAGGAGGCCGGGTCCGAGGTCCCGGTGGATCCTCAACCCGCAATCGATTGCCAGGTGGGCAACGTCCTCCACATCCCTCATCGCGTAGCTTTTCGGCCATCACGACCGGGATGCAAAATTCAGATTGGTTCGCACAAAGATCACTAAGGCACAAAGAGTCCGCGAAGCGGCTTATCGCACGGCAAATTCGAGAAGGCCGCAGTACCAGCGCACCGCGAGGTCCCTTGGTGCCTTTGTGATCTTTGTGCGAACCAAAAATGCGGCCTTCGGCCGCGGCGCGGCGAACGCCGCTACGATCCCGATTGCTTCGTCGCTTCGCTCCTCTCAAGGATGGGGGATGAACGAGACGATCCTGCGCTTCGGCTATCCCGCGACCCTTATCCATGAATATGAGCATTGGGTGGTGCTGCTTCGGCCGGCGCAGCCGACGCTGGGCAGCCTGATCCTGGCGGCCAAGGGCGAAGCGACGAGCTTCCCGGAGCTGACGGCGGAGGCGTTCGCCGAGCTTCGGCGGGCGAGTGCGGACATCGAGCGGGCGCTCGCCGCTGCTGTCCGCTGCGAGAAGATCAACTATCTGATGCTGATGATGGTGGACCCCCACGTCCACTTCCACGTCCTCCCGCGCTACGAGGGCGAGCGCGAGGCCTGCGGAGTGAGCGTGACGGACGCGGGCTGGCCGAAGGTGCCGGCGCTGGGCGAGGCGGCGACTTTGGAGCCCGGGCAGGTCGAGGCGCTGGTGGGGTATTTCAAGGGGTTTTTGTAATTCGTCTTGCCGGACTCGATCCGGCATCCATGAACACGGCCAGAGGAAATCCGGCACCGACGGTGTTCATGGATTCCGGCTTTCGCCGGAATGACGGGCAGGAATTACGGAAGCCCACCGCGCCGTCAGGGCCTTGGCGGCATCGACGTCTTCGGGGAAATCGACCTCCTGCCATTCCTCGCCCTTGATCGAGACGGTGCGGACGTCGGCGCCGGACTGGGCGAGGGCGTCGATCGCTCGCAGGTACCAGCGGCGGGTGCCGTCGGACTGGCGCATCATCCGTTCGACCTGGCCGGCGAACAGGCCCGGGCCGTCGCCGCGGAAGGCGATCAGGCCGATCGATTCGGCATTATACCGGCCGGGCTCCAGCGCCTTGCCGATGCGAAGCAGCCGGTCGCCGTCGCAGAGCACCTTCATGTCGTCCGAATCGTAGCTCTCCTTCTCGTCGACGGTGATTGCGATCGGGCCGGGGCGCGCTTCGAGCACCCGTCCGAGCAGGGCCGGCGAGACCAGAGTGTCGCCGTTGAGGAGCAGGGTGTCCCGGTCGAGCTCGGCCCGGGCCATCCAGACCGAGCCGAGATTGTCGGCGACATGGTAGAAAGGGTTGAACAGGGTGCGGACTCCGGTCCGCCGCAACGCCACCTCGGCGACCGTCTCCTCGGCGAAGCCGGTGACGACGACGATGTCGGCGATGCCGGCGCCCTGGAGCGCGTCGAGCTGCCATTCGAGCAGGCTTCGGCCATTGAGCTCGATGAGGCATTTCGGCCTCTCGGCGGTCAGCGGAAGCAGGCGCGAACCCTTGCCGGCGCTGAGGATGATGGCTTTGCTTATCGTCATGAAAATCGGCCGCACCCCCAAGGCCGCGGCCCGCTGCGCGACACTTTACGAAGCGGGCCCACTATGGTGCGACTTGGGCAAAGTTAGGGCGGTGAACCGATATTGCTATTCCGACGATCGTCCGGTTTGGGGACGGGAATAGGTTTGACAGCGCGCTTCTTTGCGGGGAACGTTCCCGTCTGCTCTGCCAGGATCGCGCGAGTCGAGCCGGCGGAGTACTTCCAAAAATCCTATCAGGGGGGGATCACACAGTGGCAGTCCAAAAACTCAGCAAATCGATTACCGACTCCGACGGCGTGCTGGTCGGCGACGGCGTCCTGATCGGCGACGCCATCGTGAGGAGCAACGGCGTGCTCGTCGGCGACGGCGTGCTGATCGGCGACCTTGCGCCGTTCCGGCTCACCGATTTTGCCGGGATCGCGACCTTCCGCGGCAAGCCCATCGCCACTCCGCAGCAGGTGATCAACCAGATCGATTCCGGCGCCCGGCAGCCCGCCAACAACGGCACGGTCACCTTCACCTTCCTCGACGGCCCGACCGCGATCGGCCTCTACAACAGCCCGAAATACCAGGCGCTCGGGATCACCGAGAATTTCGGCTATTCGGAATTCAGCGCGGCGCAAAAGGCCGTCGCTCGCGAGGCGATGATCCTGTGGGACGACCTCGTCCCGTTGAAGTTCGTCGAGAAGAACGGCAACGGCGCGGACATCCAGTTCGCCAACACGACGACCGGCCCGGCCCAGGCGCATGCCTATTACCCCAGCAACGGCCTGAAGGTCTTCGGCGACGTCTGGGTCGCCTCTCCGAGCGTCAACTGGACCAACGCCTGGCTGCAATATGACGGCTACGGCCGGGAGACCCTGATCCACGAGATCGGCCACTCGCTGGGCCTGAGCCATCCGGGCAATTACAATTTCGGCGACGACGGCCCCGATCCCGACACACTGCCGGATCCGATCAGCTATCTCGGCGACGCCTTCTACGCGCAGGATTCGCTGCAATATACGATCATGTCCTATTTCAGCCCGACGGAGACCGGCGCCCAGCCGATCAATGCGGCGTTGTTCCTCATCGGCGGTGCGCAGACTCCGCTGCTCGACGACATCCTGACGATCCAGTCGATCTATGGCGCGGATCCGACGACCCGGGTCGGCAACACCAATTATTTCTCCAACTCGAACGCCGGCAACGCGGTCTACGACCTCGCCCAGAACCCCTATCCCTATCTGTCGGTCTACGACGCCGGCGGTGAGGATACGTTCGACTTCTCGACCGCCAACCGGAGCGTGTTCATCGACCTTCGGCCGGGCGCGTTCAGCTCGGCGGCGGTCGGCGCGGTGAGCCTCGCCCAGGCGAATTCGATCCTCACCGCATTCAACAATGCGACCGATGCCAGCCAGGGCCAGGGCGATTTCCCGCTCTACAATACGCAGGCGGAGGTCGACGCGGACGCCAATCTCGCGGGTAATTTCGGCCATAATCGCGTGCTGAACGATACCGGAGTCTCCGGCATCTTCGCCACCAGCCACCGCAACATCTCGATCGCCTACAACACGACCATCGAGAATGCGAACGGCGGCTCGGCGCGCGACTATCTCTACGGCAACGACGTCGCCAACAAGCTGAACGGCAATGGCGGCAACGACGTCCTCGACGGCGCCAAGGGCAACGACATCCTGAGCGGCGGCGCCGGCGCGGACGAGTTCCGGGTCAGCGAGATCGGCTATAACGACAAGATCCTCGACTTCGCCACCGGGGTCGACAAGATCCGGCTGTCGGAGATCGACGCGGACAGCTCGGTCGCCGGCAACCAGGCCTTCACCTTCATCGGCAATTCCGCGTTCAGCGGCGCCGCCGGCCAGCTGAGGAGCTACGTCCAGGGCGGCGAGAATTATCTCGCCGGCGACGTCAACGGCGACGGCCTCGCCGACTTCACGATCAACACCGGGGCCGGAGCCCCGGTGGTCGGCGACCTCTTCCTCTAAGGAAGCGGCCGACCGGAAGACGGGAGGGCCTGCCGCGCTGCGGCGGGCCCTTTCCTTTTGCGCCCCCGAAAGCAGGTTTCCTTCGGTATTCGCCGCGCCCTGGCCGAAGGCCGCTGATTGGTTCGCACAAAGATCACGAAGGACACAAAGGCGCTCACGCGCCGCGCAGCCATTTCGGATCGGCTGGGAATGAGCCGCTGCGCGGCCTCTTGGTGCCCTTTGTGATCTTCGTGCGAACCATCCATCTGCGTCGTCGCCGGCGCGGACTGGGAAAGTTGCGCGTTTCTAAAGGGTGGACGGGTTTTCGCCAAGCGTGGCGGATCGGCAACGCGCTTCGGATTAACCGCCGGCCCGCGCAATTTTTCGATAGCCGCCGGGGCCGCTTGCTGGGATTGCTGGCCGGTGATGGGGCAATGGACCGCGATCGTGCTGGCGGGACGCCGGCCGGGGGAGGATGGATTCGCGGCGGCGCACGGCGTTGCGGCGAAGGCGCTGATCCGCGCCGGCGGCGAGCCGATGCTCGGCAGGGTGGCCCGGACCCTGCTCGAATCCCCGTCCGTCGGCCGGATCGTCATCCTCGCGCAGGACGCGGACTCGCTGCTGGCCGGCGAGCTCGACTGGATGGCTCGGGAGCCGCGGATCGCGACCGCCCGGTCGGGGGACGGAATCTCCGCCAGCGTCGGCCGGCTGGCCGGGACCGAGGCGGCGCCTTATCCCGTGCTGGTCACCACCGCCGACCACGCGTTGCTGCGGCCGGAAATGGTCGAGGCGTTCATCGCCGGGACCGCGGGCGTGGACGCGGCCTTCGCCATGGTCGAGCGAAGGACCGTCGAGAAGGCCCATCCCGGCACCAAGCGGACCTGGCTCAAGGCCGCGAACGGCCATTTCAGCGGCGCCAACCTGTTCGCCCTGCTGACCCCGGCGTCGATGCGGGGGACCGATTTCTGGGCCCGCGCCGAGAAGGACCGCAAGCGCACCCTGAAGCTGCTGACCTTCCTCGGCCTCGGCACGTTCCTTCGCGCCGTCACCCGCACCATCTCGCTCGAGGCCGCCGTCGAGCGCGCCGGCCGCAAGGCGGGCTTCGCGCTGAAGGCGGTGCTGCTCCCCTTCGCGGAAGCGGCGATCGACGTCGACAAGCCGGCCGACCTCGAGCTTGCCGAGAGGATCCTCGCGGCCCGGGCGGCGCTACCAGCCGCCGCCGCCGCCCCCGCCGCCGCCGCCGCCGGACGAGCCGCCGCCCCCTGAGCCGCTGCTCGAGCCGGGCGCCGAGGAGGCGGAGGAGATGGTGCTCGCCAGCGAGGAGCCGACGCTGTCGGCGAAGTCGCCCGGATCGCGCCACGGATCCGAGCTTCCCGAATACCAGCCCATCGGCTGCGACTGCCCCGGAACCGCGGCCGCGGCGGCGAGGATCGAGGTGAAGCGCGAGGCCCAGTCGTTCTCGACCTCGAGGGCGATCGCAAAGGGAAGGTAGCGCTCGAACAATTCGGGCGTCTTCTCGGGCGGATGAAGGGTCTCGAGCCGCTCCTCCTCCGTCACCGAGAGATAGTGGCGGAAGCCCTCGATCCGGTCGAGGACGGCGCGCCCTTCGCGGGTCGGCGCGGCCATCCACCAGAAAGCGGTGAGCACGACCGGCAAAGCGAGCAGCGGCACCGCCAGCGGCACGAGGCGCCACAGCTCGCCATAAGCGACCACGCCCTCGACCGCATTGCCGACGGTGACGACGCCCGCGACCAGCCCGACCACGCCGAGGAAAGCGGCCAACATCTTGCCCGCCACCGCCTTCGCGCTGCCCTTGCCCCGAGCCAGCGAATAGAGGCCGAGAGCGGCGGCCGGAAGGAGCAAGGCGGCGGCGGCGGCGAGGATGTCGTAGCGCCCGTAATCCTCCGGCGCCGTCAGCAGGAAGATCGCGGCGGGAAGGGCGAGCGCCGCGACCATCAGCACGAAGCCGCGAACCGCCCAGATCCGGTTGCGGACGAACAGGCGCCCCTCATGCTCCTGCTTCAGCTGCTTCTCGAGCGCCTGCTTGGCGGCGCTGAAGGTGGCGTGGTTCTTCTGCTCCATCAGGAGCGAATCGCCGCCGGCGAAGAGCCTGGTCATCATCGCGGCCTCCGCCTCGGCAAGGATCGTCCGGCCCTCGGTCTTGTCGATCCGGGTCTTGTCGCGCCTGAGGAAGCCGCCTTCCTCCTCGCTGAGGCGGATATGGCCGCCGACTCCGAGCTCGACCAGAGCGGCGGCGAAGGCCCGGCTGTCGGCGCCCATCTCCCTGATGTAGCGCATCGCCGCGGCGGAAAGGCCGTCGGGCGGGGTGAAGATCGGGACGATGGTGCCGGGCTTCGGGTCGCGGCCGGCGCGCCGCCAGGCGTGGAAATAATAAAAGAGCAGTCCGAGCAGGCCGAGCGCGCCCGCCGCCGCCGGCGCATTGTCCTGGAGCCAGAGCCGAGCCGCCGACGGCGGCGGGGGCGGCGCCACCACGCCTTTCTCCCAGGCGACGGCGACGGTCAGCCCCTCTTTGGCGCCGAGCGGAACATTGGTCCGGAACTGGATCTCGCCGTCGCTTTCGGAGACGATCTCGGCATTGGCCTCGCGCGAATCCTGAGGCCCGGTGTAGACGGAGCGATTGCCGAAATGGACCGGCCGGGGCAGCACGATCCGTGCCTCGGCGACGTCGATCGGGAAGTCCCAGCCGGTGCCGGTGGCGTTCCAGTAGAGCTCGTCATAGTCGGCGAAGAAGCCGATCTGGCGGGTGGTTCGGTAGCGGATCGCATAGACATGCTCGCCCGGCTCGAGGAAAATGTCGGGATTGCCGATCCGGACCCGGACCCCATTGCCCTCGCGCATCGTCGTCCAGGGCTCGTCGCGGCCGTCGCGCTGCACTCCGAGCATTTCGAAGCCGACCCGGACCTCGCCGCCGACGCGGTTGCGATAGCGGGTCGGGAAGTCGCGGAGGATGCCGCGAATGATCTGGACTCCCTCGGACCGCACCCGGATGGTCTCGGTGACGTCGAGCGTGCCGTCGGCCTGGACGGCGACGTCGCTGAGGAAGTGGAGGATGCGCTCGTCGGCCGCCGCCGCCGCCGGCCAGAGCAGGGCGAGCGCCGCCAGCAGCGGCAGCAAGAGCCGCCGCATCAGCCGGCCCGGCCGAAGCTGACCCTGGGCGCCGTCTGGATGCTCGCGTCGCCATCCTCGTAGGAGGGCTCCTCCGAGAAGCCCATCGGCCGAGCGACGAGCACGTCGGGGAAGGACTGGACGCGGGTGTTGAGATCGCGAACGGTGGCGTTGTAATAGCGCCGGGCGCCCTGCAATTGCTCCTCGATCTCGGCGAGCTCGTCCTGCAGCGCCCGGAAATTCTCGTCCGCCTTGAGATCGGGATAGGCCTCGGCGACGGCCATCAGCCGGCCGAGCATGGCGCCGAAGGCGTTGTCGGCCTGGGCCGTGGCCTGGACGCTTCCCGCTTTGGTCGGATCGGTGCGGTGGGCGGTGACCTGCGTCAAAACCTCGCGCTCGTGAGTCGCATAGCCTTCGACCGTGCTGACCAGATTGGGCACCAGATCGGCGCGGCGGCGAAGCTGGACGGTGATCCCGCTGAACCCCTCGCGGACCAAAGCGCGAAGCCGGACCAGGCGATTGTAGACGACGATGAAATAGAGCAGGGCCAGCACCAGCAGGCCGAGCGCGATCCATAATCCCATGGCAATATCCCCCTTGCCAGCACTTTTAGGGTCCGCACCGCATTCCCGCAACGCGCCTGATCGCTCCGGGACAGGATCGAAATAAAAAGCCGGCCTTCATTGTTATGAAGGCCGCCGAGGCATAGCCTGCACGCGTTGCCGCGGAGCCGCGAGGGGCGGCTCGGCAACGAAGGGGGGACCATGTCTGCACAGGGCTCATTGCGTCATCACATCCGAGCGTCGTCGACCGCCGCATCGGCGCTGGCCATCGCGCTGCTCGCGTCATCGGCGGCACAGGCGCAGTTCGGGACGGAGGTCGCCGATCCTCCGCCTCTGCTGCCCGTCGCCGAGGCGTCGCCGGAGCTGGTCGGCGGAACCGGGAGGGACGGCGACGAGGTCGTGCTCGACCTCAACATCCAATATGTGCCCGGGAAGATCTTCAATCCCGCGACCGCCGTCTACGACGACGTCAATCTGCGAAGCTATACGAGGCCGGGCGTCCAGCCGAACAGCCGCTACATCTCGCCGGCCATCCATACCCGGCCGGGGCAGACGGTAAGGGTCAAGCTCCACAACCGGCTTCCGGCCGACCCGACCTGCGACAGTCACGCCGAGCCCAACAAGCCGCATTGCTTCAACGGCACCAATTTGCACAGCCACGGCCTGTGGGTGAACCCGTCGGGCAATGGCGACAACGTGCTGCTGTCGATCAATCCCGGGGTCAGCTTCGAATATGAATATGCGATCCCCGCGGACCATCCCGCCGGCACCTTCTGGTACCACACGCACCGCCACGGCTCGACCGCTTTGCAGGTCTCGAGCGGGATGGCGGGCGCGCTGATCGTCCACGGCAGCCGGGTGCCGACGGCCCGGCGCAACGGCGACCTCGACACCTTGCTGGCCGGAATCAAAGAGCGGGTGATGGTCCTCCAGCAGATCCAATATGGCTGCCGGGACAAGGCCGGCAACTATAAGGTCCAGAAGAACGACAAGGGCGTCGTCGTCGCCTGGATCTGCGACAAGGGCGACACCGGCGATATCGAAATCTATTCGGACGCCAACGGCAACGGTTTCGGCTCGCGAGGCTGGGGACAGTCGGCGCGCTACACCAGCATCAACGGCCTGATCCTTCCCGATTTCCGGACGAAGCAGGGCCAGATGGAGCGCTGGCGGATGATCCATGGCGGAGTCCATGATACGATCGCCTTGCGCTTCCTCAAGGCGAAGTCCGACGCTCCGCTGAAAGCCGGCCGCTCGCTGTCGCCGGAGAGGATGGAGGCGCTGATCGCGCAAAGCTGCACCGGCGAGCCGCTGCCTTATCATCTCGTCGCCGCGGACGGGATCACGCTGGGCTCGGCCCAGATGACCCAGCTCGCCACCTTCCAGCCGGGCTATCGCTTCGACGCCTTGGTCGTGTTCCCGGATTCGGGGAGCTATTGCGTGATCGACGCCGCCACCAAGGCGGCCGAGAGCGTCGGCGGAGCGCCGTCGGGCTCGCGGCTGCTGGGGATGGTGCGGGTGGCGGCGGGGACCCCGGTGCCCGACCTCCACGCCTATGTGACCGACCAGCTCGTCGCCGCGGCCGGCCGGACGATGCCGGCGCCGATCGCTCCCGCCGTGGTCGCCGACCTTCAGGGCGGATTGAAGCTTAGCCGCTTCACCCCGCATGCCGACGTCGGCGAGGACGAGATCAAGGGCACCCAGCTGCTCAGCTTCGACATCTCCAAGACGGTGCCCACCGGGCCTTTCGAGTTCAAGGTCGGGGGGACGGACGCCGACGGAGTGCCCTATGCGCCGCGGCCTTATTCGCCGTCGCGGCTCGACCGCAAGCTGACCCTGGGCACCGCCCAGCAGTGGGAGATGACTTCGCTTCTGGCGGGCCACCCCTTCCACATCCACGTCAATCCGTTCCAGGTCGTCGCCATCGTCGATCCTCAGGGCCGCGACGTCAGCGGGCCTGAAGTCCTTCCCGGCGCCGATCCGCAATATCGCGGATTCCGCAACATGTGGAAGGATACGGTGTGGGTCGAGCAGGGCTACACGCTGAAGATGCGCACCCGCTATCAGCGCTATATCGGCGAGTTCGTCCTCCACTGCCATATCCTCGACCACGAGGACCAGGGCATGATGCAGAACGTCGCGATCGTCCTGCCCGGGGGCACTCCGGCGAGCGTCAACGCATCCGATGAGGGGCACGGCAGCCACTAGACGCCCGGCCCAGGCCCGAACGACGAAAGGCCCCGCCTTCCGGCGGGGCCTTTTTCGCGGATTGCTCAGGCCGTCATCCCGGCGAAAGCCGGGATCCATGAACACGGCCGGACTGATCCTTGAGCGGCGGTGGCCATGGACCCCGGATCAAGTCCGGGGTGACGGTGCAGTCCTTAATGCTAAGTTGCTCCGTTTCAACGGGAGGTCGCGAGCTCACTCGCGATGGGTCCGGCAACGGATATAATTAAAAACGTGCATTCATTGTTACAATTCCCATGGTTAAAGCCTCCCAACGGCCCTGATTGTTCCTGAATCGGATGTAATTTCGCGTTTCCGTCCAGTTGCTTATTGGGCCGGCCCCAAATAGCCTCAGCGCCGAGTCGGACCGATACTCGCTCCGACACACCTTGAGGGGGGAGGCAATATGTTTAACCGTGGTCACAAGATTCTCAGCTTGCGGGCGTTCGCTTTGGGTACGGCGGCCGCTTCGGCGCTTCTGGCGGCCGGGACCGCTTCGGCGCAGCCCAGCCAGGACGTCGCCAATCCGCCCGAGCTGAAGCGGCGGGGCGCGACCCCGGAGCATCCGTTCGCTCCGAACAGCAAAGAGGTCCGTCTCGACCTCAACATCGAATATGTCGACGGCGTCATCTACAACCCGAGGACCGGGGTGGACGACAGGGTCAGGCTGCGCGGCTACACGCAGGACGGCCTGCCGCTGCCGTCTCGCTACGTGTCGCCCTCGATCGTCGCCCGTCCCGGCGACACCGTCAGGGTCGCCCTGAACAACCGCTTGCCCCCGACGACGACGTCCTACGACGTCGGCTGCGCCGGTGGCGAGGACCACAATCCCAACGTGCCGCACTGCTTCAACGGCACCAACCTCCATTTCCACGGTCTCAACGTGAACCCGTCGGGCAATGGCGACAACGTGCTTCTGTCGATCAATCCCGGCGTCAAGTTCGAATATGAGATCGCCATCGCCCCCGAGCATCCGGCCGGCACCTTCTGGTACCATACGCACCGGCACGGCTCGACCGCGCTCCAGGTCGGAAGCGGGATGGCCGGGCCTCTCCTCATCAAGGGCGACAGGCTGCCGACCCCGACCACCAACGGCGACCTCGACACCCTGCTCGCCGGCGTCCGCACCATGAAGGAGCGGACCATGGTCTTCCAGCAGATCCAATATGGCTGCTTCGACCAGAATCAGGACATCAAGTTCATCCTGAACCAGGCGGGCACGGCCGTCCGCGCGTGGACCTGCGATCCGGGCGACGTCGGCGGGATCGAGACCTATGCGGACCATAATGGGCTCGGCTTCGGGACCTTCTCCAGCTGGGGCCAGTCGGGCCGCTATACCAGCATCAACGGCTACGTCCTGCCGACCATCCAGATGAAGCAGAATGCGGTCGAGCGCTGGCGCCTCATCCACGGCGGCGTGCGCGACACGATCCGGGTGATCTTCGTCGCGGCCAACGCGCCGAGCATCGATCCCCGGCCGGGCGAGCAGCTCGCGGCGGAGAACATGGAGGCGTTCGTCCAGGCGAACTGCAGCTTCGCGACCCAGTTCTTCGACGCGGTGGCGGCCGACGGCCTCACCCTCAAGCAGGCCATCCACACCCGCAACGTCACCATGCAGCCGGGCTATCGCTGGGACCTCCTGGTGTCGTTCCCGAATGCGGGCGAATATTGCATGCTCGACGTGACCAGCCAGTCGACCGAGAGCGTCGGCGGCCTGCCGTCCGGCGTGCGCCTGCTCGGGATCGTCAAGGTCTCGCCGGATCAGGACAACGTCCAGCGCGGAACCCCCACCCAGCAACTGGTGGACGCCGCTCAAAGGACGATGCCCGCCGACGTCCGCGACGCGGTGATCGCCGACCTCAACAACGGCATGAGGTTCAACCGCTTCACCGCGCATCAGTCGATCGCCCAGAGCGAGCTCTCGGGCGGCCAGCAGCTCACGTTCGACATCCAGACCACGGCCCAGCAGTCGTTGTTCATGGTCGCGAACCAGCTGGTGGGATCGGCCGGCTACGATCCGAAGCCCTACAACCCGGCCCGGCTCGACCGGGCGCTGACGCTCGGGACGGCCGAGGAATGGAAGCTGACCTCCAACGGAGTCGGCCACCCCTTCCACATCCACGTCAATCCGTTCGAGATCGTCTCGATCGTCAACAACAACAACCCGTCGGTGGACGTCAGCGTTCCGGGCACCTTCGACGGCGGCGACCCGCAATATCCCGGCCTCAAGGGCATGTGGAAGGACACGTTGTGGATCAAGCCGAACTACACGGTCACGGTCCGCACCCGCTACGAGCGCTATATCGGCGAGTTCGTGCTCCACTGCCACATCCTCGACCATGAGGACCAGGGCATGATGCAGAACCTCGCCATCGTGCTTCCGGGCGGGACTCCGGCGAGCGTCAACGCCGAGGATCACGGCCACTAGGCCCTGACCGCCAGGCCCGTAACGACGAAAGGCCCCGCCGCAAGGCGGGGCCTTTTTCGTTGCGGCGGGCGGGCCGCGGGCGGGTGTCGTCGCCTTGAGCGCGTGCCAGCGCGTGGCAGGTTCGGAGGTCAGGTTGTGGGACGAGCGCCTGCACCCTGCCGCCCGGCGCCCCGGGCGCCAATTTCAAAGAGAAGGCACGAAGGCGCGACGTAGAGGGCCCCTTTCCGACGTCGCGCCTTCGTGCCTTCTCTCAAGAATCCAGGGCCTGCCGGCCGAGGAGAGCTCGCCCTCGATGCGATGCCGGCAGACTGCGGAGCCGCTCGCCGGATGCCGAACCCGGTCGAGGATGAGGGCCTTGCCCGCAGGCCGGCCAGAACGACGGAAGCCGGATCCGCGAACACGGCCAGGCCGGCCCTCGAGCGGCGGCGCCGGGAGATCCAGGCCACGCCGGCGCAACGGGATAGAGCCTGGGGAAAGCTGTGCTGTCCCGGCTTTATCGCGTCTTGCGCGCCCGGCTGGGCCGAAACGACGAAAGCCCCGTCTTGCGACGGGGCTTTCGTTGGTTGCGGGGGCAGGATTTGAACCTGCGACCTTCAGGTTATGAGCCTGACGAGCTACCGGGCTGCTCCACCCCGCGCCAATGTAATCGAGCCGCCCGCAATACGCCCGGAGGCGTATCATCGGGCGGCTCAATCTTGTGAATGGGCTATCTTATGCGCCGGCCGCAAAGCCTGGCGACGACCTACTCTTCCATTGCTTAGGCAATAGTACCATCGGCGCTGTCAGGTTTCACGGCCGAGTTCGGGATGGGATCGGGTGGGTCACTGACGCTATGGCCACCAAGCTATGGGGCCGGCGCATAAGAAGTTCTAGAAATCGTGCATTTGACCGTCTGGCTGAGATCCACTTGCGACAGCCAAAGCTGTCGTTGATGGTGGGATTCTCAAGCGCGAATAGAGCAATTAGGACCGGTTAGCTCCATGGGTTACCCCACTTCCACATCCGGCCTATCAACGTCGTGGTCTTCGACGGCTCTATGATAACTTATCTTGAGGGAGGCTTCCCGCTTAGATGCTTTCAGCGGTTATCCCGTCCATGCATAGCTACCCTGCTGCACCGTTGGCACGATGACAGGTCCACCAGAGGCATGTTCACCCCGGTCCTCTCGTACTAGGGGCAACTCCTCTCAATTATCGACGCCCACGGCAGATAGGGACCAAACTGTCTCGCGACGTTCTGAACCCAGCTCACGTACCACTTTAATTGGCGAACAGCCAAACCCTTGGGACCTGCTCCAGCCCCAGGATGTGATGAGCCGACATCGAGGTGCCAAA
>DASTFN010000020.1:0-90894 GCA_035719905.1 Allosphingosinicella sp. | reverse complement strand
GCCCCAGCGCAGGCTGGGGCCCCGGCGGGTGAAGAGTGCCGGCGCCTTTCACCCCCTGGGGCCCCAGCCTGCGCTGGGGCGACGGATCACCGGCAAGCCCGCCAGCCCATCGCGCCGCGCTTTGCCTGGTCGAGGTGGAGATGGTCGCGGTGGGCGGCGTTGTAGTCGGGCGACAGGGTCGTCGCGAACAGTCGGCAGGCGCCGTCGCGGACGTCGCGGAGGAATCGGGCTTTCGCTCCACCGCCCTGCCAGTCGCCGACGACGCTGACCCGGCGGCCGTCGGCGAGCCGGAAAGCGGCGATGTCGACCGCATTGGCCGAGGCATGCTCGCTCCAGGCGCCTTGCGAGCGGCCGTAGAGCCGGCGGCAGCTGTAGCTGCCATAATGCTCGATGGCGGCGACCTTGGTGCCGAAATGACGGAGCGCTGCGGGCTGGACGAAATGCCATTCCCACAATGCGAGCCCGGCGGCGACCGGGCAGCTGGAGCCGAGATCGGCGGGCCGATAGCTTATCGTCAGCGAGCCCCGCGGCGAGAAACGGACCGCATCGTCATAGCCGCATTGGCCGCCGCCACGGCGCGGCAAAGCGACGAAGCGGATCCCGGCCCGGCGCAAATGGGCACGGCACGCCGCGCCCTTGCCGCCGAGCGCGGCCAGCTTGCGCCCGGTGAAAGCGCCGACCGGCCGGCCGAGATCGAGCTCGGTCCAGGGCACGTCCTCGGGATGATTGCGCGCATAGCCCCAGCCGAGGAAGGCCAGGAAGGCGAGCGAAGCCAGCACTAGGAAGATTTTTACCCGGCGCGCGTATCTCATTTCCGGCAAGACTCCGGGCGACGGGCGCCGGTTTGGCAAGGCGAAGGAGCATAAGGTGACGGCGAGCCGGCTCGCGTCAAGGCAGGTCGAGAAATTGTGGGGGCGCGCCGAGCTTCCGCAAAGCTTCGGCGCGGCCTCGGCCGGGGGCGAGCCGATCGGCGAGATCTGGTTCCAGGACGGGCGCGGAAGCGAAGCCGAGCTGCTCGTCAAATATCTGCTGACCCGCGAGAAATTGTCGATCCAGGTCCATCCCGACGGCGAAGCGGCGCGGGCCGCGGGCTTCCCGCGGGGCAAGGACGAGGCGTGGCTGGTGCTGGAAGCCGATCCGGGCGCCCGGATCGGCCTCGGGCTCAGGCGCGAGGTTACTCCGGCCGAGCTTCGCTCCGCCATCGAGGCCGGGACGCTCGAGGCCCTGGTCGACTGGCGCGAGGCGAAAGCGGGGGATTTCTATTATTCGCCGGCGGGCACGATCCATGCGCTCGGGCCGGGGCTGACGCTGGTCGAGATCCAGGAGAATGTCGATCTCACCTATCGTCTGTTCGATTACGGCCGGGAGCGCGAGCTCCAGGTCGAAGCGGGGGTGAAGGCGGCCCGGCCCGAGCCCTATTGCTCGCCGACCCGGCGGCGGGAGATCGAGCCCGGGCGCGAGATCCTCGCCGAAGGCGGGGCGTTCGTGGTCGAGCGCTGGATCCGCGGCGCCGGCGGCCGGCTCGCCGGAGAGGTGGAGCGGCCGGTCTGGCTGGTGCCGGTGAGCGGGACCGGGCTGATCGACGGCCAGGCGCTCGAGCCGCCCTCGGTCTGGCTGGTCGAGGACCAGAGCCGGGTCCGGCTCGATCCCGGATCGGAGACGCTGTTCGCCTATCCCGGCCCGAGCGTGATCGAGGCTTTGTTCGTCGACACGCGCCAGTCGCAGCCGGTGGAGCGGCTCGAGGAGCGGCGCCGCTACCGGCGGCCAATCCGGCTCGAGCCCTCGTTCCGCTGATTATCCTCCGTGCCGGCGAAGCCGGCGGGGAGGGTGGGTGGTGGAGGGGTAATTGGAGCGGACTTGGTCGTTTCTCGCGCGACCCTCGAACACCCCGCCTTCTACCCCTCCACCATGCTTCGCATGGTCCCCCTCCCCATCGCGCTGCGATGGGGAGGATAATCAGCGCCGCCGGGCGCTTTCATAGGGCTCCGCCGTCACCGGATAGCCGATCCCCTCGGGGATGCAGACGAATCGCCGGCCGCCGCGCTCCTCGACCCAGGGGGTGATCTTCTCCACCGGATGGAGCCCTGCGTCGGCCCGCGCCTGCGCGAGCGAGGCGAAGCGCGCCAGCCGCTCCAGATTGCGGCGGGTTGGGAAGATCGCCTTGGCGCGGCCGGCCTCGATCTCGGCGAGGACCTGCCCGGCGCTCGCCCAGAAGGTGTGGACGCTCTCCGTCTCGTCGGCGCTGTGCCGCCCGTTCCCTCCCTCCGGGGCCTCGGCCAGGTAGAAGAGCGTGTCGAAGCGCCGCGCCTCTCGGAAATTGGGGCACCAGCGGGCGAAGGGGGTGAGGGCACTGAGATCGAGCGACAGGCCCATCTCCTCGAGCAAAAGCGCGAACGGGCGGCCCGCGGCCATGGCCTCGCGAAGCGCTGCGGCGTCGGCGGCGGGCCGGATCGCCGGGGCGACTCCGGTCTCCTCGATCGTCTCGCGGATCGCGGCGATCCGGGCGGCCGCGTCGGGCAGGCCGGGGAAGCACTTCGCCATCGCCTCGTCCTCATGATCGATCCGGCCTCCGGGGAAGACCAGGGCGCCGGCGGCGAAGGCCATGGTCTCGGCCCGCTCCAGCATCAGGATCTCGGGCGGCCCGCCGGCCGGGGCCGGCCGCATCAGGATGAGGGTGGCGGCCGGTATCGCGTCCGGCAGATCGTCGTCCATCCGGGACCGTTAGGCGCGGAAAAGGGGACAGTCACTAGGTCGTTATGCGAGATCCGTCATTGCGAGGAGCGAAGCGACGCGGCAATCCAGCGGGCCTCGGAGGCCGCTCTGGATTGCTTCGCTCCGCTCGCAATGACGGCTAAGCGAAATCGGGGGATTTGACGACGTGGAGGAGGGCTCCGGGGGCGTAGGGCTTGGTGAAGAAGATGGCGCGCTCGGGATAGCTGCCCTGGGGCGGGCGAAGGGCGCCCGAGACCATGACGATGCGCAGATGCGGCCAGCGCTCGGCCGCGACCCGGGCGAGGGTCATTCCGTCGCCGGGGCAGGTGACGTTGAGGTCGGTGACCAGCACCGCGGTGTCCGGCTCCGCCTCGAGATGGGCGAGCGCTTCCTCGCAGCCGGTGCATTCGGTGACGTCGCAGCCGTCCTCGATGAGGAGATCGGCGGTGTTGCGAAGGACGAGCGGCTCATCCTCGACCAGCAATATCTTGGTCCCTGACACGCTCGGCCTCCCCTGTTGCGGGCGGGCGAAAACCCGCCCTCAAGCGCAAACCCGGATCGGGCGGCGACGTTCCCGAGATCGTCACTCAAATGTAAAGAAAGCCGGAGAGAAAATCCGTCACTCCGCCAGCTTCAGCCGCTCCGCCACCGCCTTCGAATAATTCGGCCCGACCTGGACGATCGCTCCGTCGCGAAGGACGAGGGCATTGATGGTCCGGCCGAGGCGCTGGACCTCGACGACGTTGGCGGGGCGGGCGAAGGCGGAGCGGTGGACCCGCATCAGCTGGCCTGGGTCGAGCTTCTCCTCGAGGGCGCGCATCGAGATCCTCAGGATGTGGCTCCGGGTGGCGGTGTGGAGCATGACATAGTCGCGCTGGGCCTCGATCCAGTCGATCGCCTCGACCGGCACGAAGACGGCGCCGGCGCGGGTCGGCACCCACAGGCCGTCCTCGCGGGCGCTCTCCGGCGGAGCGGCCGTCTCGGCCCGGCCGGCCAAGGTGCGCTGGTGCCTGCGGCGCTTGGCGCGCTCGACCGCCTGCCAGAGCCGGTCGAAGCGGACCGGTTTCAGCAGATAGTCGGCCGCCTCGACCTCGAAGGCGTCGGGCGCATATTGCTCGAAGGCGGTGACGAAGATGATCTCGGGCCGGTCCTCGGGCGGCAGGGTGGCGGCGACGCGCAAGCCGTTCTGCTCGGGCATCTGGATGTCGAGCAGGGCGAGGTCGGGCTTCAGGCGCTCGATCGCCTCGGCGGCTTCCTTGCCGTCGCGGGCGGTTCCGATCACCTCGGCGCCGGCGATGTCGCGGAAGAAGACCTGGAGCCGCTCCAGGGCCAGCGGCTCGTCGTCGACGAGGAGGGTGCGCAGGGTCATGCGACCAATCCTAGCGCGGGCGCCTGCCCGGTGGGTATCCTCAGCAGCACGGTGAAGCCGTCGTCATGGGCGAGCGTCTCGAGCCGGGCGCTCGGGCCGTAGATGACCTCGAGCCGGCGCCGGGTGTTGTCGAGCCCGACTCCGGTGCCGGACGCGCGCGACCCGGCGACGGCGCCTCCGTTGTCGCTGACCGAGAGGATGAGATCGTCGCCGTCGCGGCGGGCGCCGACCCTCACGATGACCGGGCGGCTGGTCGGGGCGACTCCGTGCTTCACCGCATTCTCGACCAAAGGCTGGAGGATGAAATTGGGCACCGGCAGCTCGAGCAAAGCGTCGGGCGCGGCGAACTCGACGGTGAGGCGGTCGCCGAAGCGGATCGACTCGATCTCGAGATAGGTCTGAAGGGTTTCGAGCTCCTCGCCCAGAGCCACCTCGCTTCGCCCGTCGCCGACCAGAGCGGTGCGCAGGAAGGCGCATAATTTGGCGAGCATCGCCTCGCCGTCGCGATTGCGGCCGGTGACGATCAGCGAGGAGATGGCATTGAGGGTGTTGAACAGGAAATGCGGGTTGAGCTGGAGCCGGAGCGCGGTGAGCTGGGCGGTCTGGGCCAGGGTGCGCGCCTCGGCGAGCTGGAGGTCGCGTTCCCGCATCGCGGCGTTGGTCTGGAGGATGACGTAGATCGTCCCGAGCCAGCCATAGAGCCACGAGAAGCTGATGAAGTTGGAGACGGTGCGGTTGACGACGTCCGGCTTGATGCCGTGCTCGCCCATGAACATCTCGATGATGTTCCCGCCGAACAAGGCGTCGCTGAGCGAGAAGGCGAAGGCGGTGACGCAGACGGCGCCGAACACGCCGCCGACCTTGAGCAGCGTCGGGGCGTCCTGGAGCCGGGCGCAGACCCAGTAGAGCGGGATGTTGAGCGCCATGCCGATGGCGACGACGAGCGCGGTCATCCCGATCGAGAATGGCGGCAGAACTCCCTTCGAGACGACGACCGGCATCAGGAAAAGGATGAAGGTGAAGATCCAGACTCCGAGAGTCAGCAGCGCCGCCTGGAGCGCGACGTTCGGACGGGGAGACGGCCTTTCCATGCACCGATCCTACAGCGCCCGCGGCCGGCGCGCCGCCCTTTTCGTCGCATCATCCGCGGGTTTTGCAGAACTCATCCGGCGCCCGGAGGGGGCGAGGGGACGGCGATGAGGTTGTCGACGATCAGCTTCCAGCCCTCGCGGCGGCGCTGCCAGATGCGGACGTAATGGCCCGAGACCTCTCCCTCGCCCTTGCGCCATCGCGCCGTGCCGTAGGTGAAAGCGAGATCGCCGGCGGCCGAGGCGCCGCCGCCGAGCGGAGCGGTGTCGATCCGGTCGGGGCCGTCGGCGAGCAGCGCCGTCCAGGCGGCGGCGCCGATCGCGGGCTGCGGCCCGACCCGCATCAGCCGGCCGTCGGCGGCGAGGAAGCGGGGCAAAGCGGCGCGGGCGTCCGAGGCGAGCGCCGCGGCGAGCCGGGCTTCGGCCGACTTCACGTCGCCAAAGGCCCTGGCCCCGGAAGAGCGCCGGCCGGCGGGGAGGGCGGCGACCTGCGCTCCGGTGCCGTCGGGCGCGGCCTCGCGGGTCCGCGGGCCGTGATCGAGGACCCAGCGCCAGCTTCCGTCGCTCTGGCGCCGCCAGATGGTGAAATACCAGCCATGGCCTTTGCGCTCGCCGCCGCCGATCACATAGGGCCCGGTGGTGAAGCCGAGGTCGCCCGAAGCGGCGATCCCGGCATAAGCGGGCCACCAGTCGAGCGGGATCGCGGGGATGGGATTGGCCTCGAGCGCGGACTTGGCGAGCCTCGGCCCGGGCTGGAAGACGAGCGCGTCGGGCGCCGAATATTGAAGGAAGGCGGCGTTGACCCCGTCCGTCCGCGCGGCTTTGGCAAAGGCCCGCTCGGCGGCGACGACCTCGCCGACGTCGGCGCGGGGCGAGGCCGCGGCGAGCGAGGCGGCGAAGAGGGCGGCAACGGCGAAGGGAAGGCGCTTCATCAGGGATCGGTCTTTCATAGGGTGCCGCCGCGGGAGAGGCGAGGGGCGTGCCCGTTTCCCGCAGCGGTGTCGCCACGAATAGCGAGCGGCCGGGCCTGAGCGCGCCGGGTGCGACGACCTCCCGAAACGCGGCGGCGAAGGCGGAGCCGGGGCGACGAAAGCGCCGATCGACGCGACGAAACCGACAATGTCCGAAACGGACCTAGCTGTAGGAGAATCCGCGCTATCTTGTTCCTATATTGTTCTCATGCCGAGTCGGGTTTTGGCAGGGCTCTTTGACATCGTGAAACGGATTTGGTCCTCCCTCGCTTTCGCGGGGAGGGGAACCGCGCGGAGCGCGGTGGAGGGGTCTTTTCCGCCGACTCCGTAAGGCTCCTCCACCATGCTTCGCATGGTCCCCCTCCCCGGAAATCCGGGGGAGGATTTTGGATGTCCTTTGTCCCAAAATAACAACTGTTTACAGCGCGCAGGCGCAAATCCCGACATGCGCTCGTCACAACAAGCTGCTATGGGGCGATTCGGCCGAGTCTCTCGGCCCTCTTCACTCTTCCGGACGTGAAGGATTGCCGCGGCGCGCGGGGCGCTGTGGCTTCGACCTGTTTTGAGGGGGCTTTTGCCATGGCCGCGTGGATCAACGAATTTCACTACGACAATTCGAGCACCGATACCGGTGAGTTCATCGAGATCGCGGCTCCGGCCGGCACCAACCTGACCGGCTGGTCGATCGTCCTCTACAACGGCGCCAACGGCCTGATGTACAACACCAAGGCCCTCTCCGGGATCGTCCCCAACCAGCAGAACGGTTTCGGCACCCTGACCTTCGCCTATCCGGTGGACGGCATCCAGAACGGATCGCCGGACGCCATCGCCCTGGTCAACAATCTCGGCCAGGTCGTCGAGTTCATCAGCTATGAGGGCCCCTTCACCGCGGCGTCCGGGGTCGGGAACGGTCCCGCGGCCGGAATGACCGCCACGCAGATCACCCCCACTGAGCCGGGCACTGCGCTCGGCACCTCCATCGGCCGGATCGGCACCGGCGACGAGGCGTCCGAATTCACCTGGGCGCTGATCACCGACGATACCCCCGGCGGGGTCAATGTCGGCCAGTCGTTCACGGGGGTCGTGGTCGACAAGCCCGGCGCCTTCTCGATCGGCGACGCCGCCGTCACCGAGGGCAACAGCGGCTCCACCCCGATCACCTTTACCGTCAGCCGCGGAAGCGACAGCAACGTCGCCGCCTCGGTCAGCTACACCGTCACCCTGCCCGGCGGAGCGACCGGCGCAAGCGCGAGCGATTTCGTCGCTCCGACGTTGAGCGGCACCCTGAATTTCGCGGCCAACGAGTTCAGCAAGACGATCACGCTCAACGTCGCCGGCGACCTCGTCAACGAGGCCGACGAGACCTTCACGGTCGCCCTGTCCGGACCGACCAATGGCGCCACGCTCGCCGACGGCAGCGCCACGGGGACCATCCAGAATGACGATGCGGTCGTCGTCGCCGGCGCGCCGTTCGTCAACGAGATCCATTACGACAATGCCGGCACCGACGCCGGCGAGGCGATCGAGATCGCCGCCCCGGCCGGGTTCAACCTCGCCGGCTGGTCGATCGTTCTCTACTCGGTCAGCACCGGCGCCACGACCGGCACCGTCTACAACACTCGAATCCTCTCCGGCGTCGTTCCCGATCAGGACGACGGCTACGGCACGATCAGCTTCACCTATCCGGTCAACGGCATCCAGAACGGCGTCCAGGACGGCCTCGCGCTGGTCGATCCCAACGGCAATGTCGTTCAGTTCCTTTCCTACGAAGGTAGCTTTGTCGCGGCCAACGGCCCCGCCGCCGGCCTGACCTCCACCGATATCGGAGTCTTCGAGGACAGCGGAAGCACGACCGGCTTCTCGCTCCAGCTCACCGGCTCGGGCGCCAGCGCCGCGGACTTCACCTGGGCGAGCGCCAGCGACGACAATTTCGGAGCGGTCAACACCAACCAGGATTTCATCGGCCCGAACGCGACCGGACTGGTCCGGGTCGGCGATGCCAGCGTCGCCGAGGGCGACAGCGGCGTGACGATGCTCGTCTTCACCGTCACTCGCGCCGGCGGGCTCGGCCAGGCGGCCGGAGTCGACTGGTTCCTCAACCTGACCGGAAGCGCCAACGCCGCCGATCTCGGAGCGGGGCAGCCGCTCTCCGGCCACGTCGACTTCGGGATCGGCGTTTCGTCCGTGACGATCTCCATCGCCGTCCAGGGCGACACGGTCGGCGAGGGCAATGACACGCTCAACCTTCTGCTCGCCAACCCGACCGGCAACATCGCCATCACCGACGCCTCGGCGACCGGCACCATCCTCAACGACGATCCGATCCCGCTCAAGATCTACGAGATCCAGGGCGAAGGCCATCAGACCGCTTTCGCCGGCCAGCCGGTCACCACCAGCGGCATCGTCACCGGAGTGGTCGGCAACGGCTTCTACCTTCAGGACCCGACCGGCGACGGCAATGTCAACACGTCGGACGCGATCTTCGTCTTCACCGGCGCCGCTCCGACGGTCGCCGTCGGCGATGCGGTCAACGTCAGCGGCACTCCGGAAGAGTTCGTGCCCGGCGCCAACAGCCTCAGCATCACCGAGCTCGCCACGTCCAACGCCAACGTCGTCGTCCAGTCGAGCGGCAACGCCCTGCCGGCGGCGACGCTGATCGGCGCCGGCGGCCGAACGCCGCCGACCGAGGCGATCGAGGACGACGGCTTCACCAGCTACGATCCGGCCACCGACGGCCTCGACTTCTACGAATCGATGGAAGGCATGCGGGTCACCATCGACTCGCCGATCGCCGTCTCCAACACGACCAGCTTCGGCGAGACCTGGGTGCTCGCCTCGGGCGGGGCAGGTTCGACCGGTTTCAACGGGGACACCGGAATCACCATCTCGGAAGGCGATTTCAATCCCGAGCGGATCCAGATCGACGCCACCACCG
Source organism: Allosphingosinicella sp. (assembly GCA_035719905.1). Classification (GTDB taxonomy): domain Bacteria; phylum Pseudomonadota; class Alphaproteobacteria; order Sphingomonadales; family Sphingomonadaceae; genus Allosphingosinicella. The sequence goes on along the minus strand of DASTFN010000020.1, from coordinate 81,819 downwards.
CCTTGTTCGCGGGCTATAATCCGAACCATTCGCACGGCGACCTGCTGTCCGACGTCACCGGCATCATGTCCTACGGCTTCAACAGCTACGAGGTGCTGGTCACCGAGGCGGTCACCGTCGTCACCGACGTCGTCGCCGCGCCGCAGGAGACGACCGGCCTCGCCGGCGACCGCGACCACCTCACCGTCGCCAGCTACAATGTCGAGAATCTCGATCCGGGCGATCCCCAGGCCAAGTTCGACCTGCTCGCCAGCAACATCGTCTACAATCTCGCCGCGCCCGACATCATCGGCCTCCAGGAGATCCAGGACGCCAACGGGCTCAATGGCAGCGACCCGCTTTCGGGCGTCGTCACCGCTCAGAAGCTGATCGACGCCATCGCGGCGATCGGCGGCCCGAACTACGTCTATATCGAGATCGCGCCGTCCAGCGACGGCTCGACCGGCGGCGAGCCGGGCGGCAACATCCGCAACGGCTATCTCTACAATGCCGACCGCGTTTCCTACGTCGCGGGAAGCGCCCAGCTGATCGAGGATCCGGCCTTCGCCGGAAGCCGCAAGCCGCTGGTCGCCGACTTCCTGTTCAACGGCGAAATCGTCCGGCTGATCAACGTCCACTTCACCTCGCGCATCGGAAGCGACGATCTGATGGGCGCGAACCAGCCGGCCAACAACGCCGGCGACGGCTCGCGCACCGCTCAGGCGGGGGCGGTGGCCGCCTATGTCAGCAATTCGCTGGCGACCGACCCGGCGCTCAAGCTCGGAGTCCTCGGCGATTTCAACGGCTTCTATTTCGAGGACGCCGTCGGGACGATCGAGGCGGTCGGCCTGCTCGACCTTCACCGCACGCTGGCGAGCGAGGAGCGTTACTCCTACGTGTTCGACGGCAACCTCCAGGCGATCGACCATCTGATCGTCTCCGGCGGGCTTCAGTCGGGCGCCCTGTTCGACGCGGTCCACATCAACGCCGAGCAGACCTCGACCACTCCCCGCGGGACGGACCACGATCCGATCGTCGGCCGCTTCGTCATCGAGCATCCCAACGAGGCTCCGGTCGACCTGGTGATCGACGACAGCCATGTCGACGAGAACGCCCCGGCCGGGACTTTGGTCGGGACGGTCAGCGCCGACGATCCCGATCCGGAGGATTTGCTCAGCTACAGCCTCGTCGACAATGCCGGCGGCCTGTTCGCGATCGACTCGGCGACCGGTGCCCTCACCACGACGGCGGCGCTCGATCATGAGGCGCAGGCGAGCTACGACCTCGTCATCCGGGCGACCGACCCCGACGGCCTTTTCGCCGAGCGGACGGTCACGATCAGCGTCGACGACGTCAACGAAGCGCCGACGGCGGTGGGCGATTCGGTCGCGGTCGACGAGGATGCCACGACCGGCAATTTGTGGAACCTGCTGCTCGGCAACGACAGCGATCCGGATTCCGGCACCACCTTGTCGATCGCCTCCGTGGACGGCTCCGGCACCCTGGGCAGCCTGATCTTCGATCCGGGCACCCAGACGCTGCGCTACGTCGCCGACAATGACGCATTCGATGCGCTGGCGCCGGGGCAGACGGCGGTCGACACCTTCACCTACACGGTGACGGACGGCGGCGGCCTGACCAGCACGGCGACGGTGAGCGTGACGGTGACCGGAGTCGCGGACGGGGTCAGCCAGAGCGGCGGCAACGGCAACGACAATGTGAACGGCACCGGCGGCGAGGACCAGCTGAACGGCGGCAACGGCAACGACGTGCTGAACGGGCTCGGCGGCCACGATCTGCTCAACGGCGGCAACGGCACCGACACCCTGAACGGCGGCTCGGGCAACGACATTCTGATCGGCGAGAACGGCAACGATGCGCTGTTCGGCGGCGACGGGCGCGACCTGCTCGCCGGCGGCAACGGCAACGACAGCCTGAGCGGCGGCGCCGGGGCGGACATCTTCCAGTTCGGCCGCGGCGGCGGGCGCGACACGATTTCCGACTATGAGGTCGGAGTGGACCGGATCGCGCTCGAGGACGGGATCGGGGTGGCCGGCGGCCAGGTCGGCGACGTCAACGGCGACGGCATCCAGGACCTGACGCTCGTCTTCACCAACGGCGGCGGAACCGCGGTCCTGCTCGGGGTCAGCGACTTCAGCCTCGTCGACTTCGCGCCGGCGCAGGATCTGTCGAACCCGATGGGGCTCTGACGAGGAGCGGGACGGTTACGGCGACCGTCCCCTTCCCGTCATTGCGAGAAGCGTAGCGACGAAGCAATCCAGCTCGGCGGCCGCGACGGCCGCTGCTTCTGGATTGCTTCGCTTCGCTCGCAATGACGGCCTAGGCCTCGACGGTCTCGCCCTCGAACGCTCTTTTGAGCGTGGGCAAGTCGAGCTTCGACATCGTCATCATCGCCTCCATCGCCCGCCGAGCGGCGTCGCGGTCGTCGGAGGCCAGCATCTCGAGCATCTCCTCGGGGACGATTTGCCAGCTCAGACCGAAGCGGTCCTTCAGCCAGCCGCATTCGGACGGACGGCCGCCGCCGGCGAGCAGAGCGTCCCACAGCCGGTCCACTTCCGCCTGATCCCGGCAATGGATCATGAAGGAGACGGCCTCGGTGAACGGGAAAGCCGGGCCGCCGTTGAGGCCCGTATATTTCCGTCCGGCGAGGGTGAAGTCGACGACCAGGATGCCGCCTTCCTTCATGCTCGGATTGTCCGCGGGCGAGCGGACGATCCTGTCGATCCGGCTGTCGGGAAGCAGCGACACGTAGAAATTCGCCGCTTCCTCGGCATTGTGGTTGAACCACAGGCAGGGGGTGATCTTGTCGGACATTTCAGGCTCCTGGATTGCCGTCATTGCGAGGAGCCCTTCGACGCCGCCTGCGGCGGCGCTCAGGATAAACTGCCGCTGCGCGGCAGCGACGAAGCAATCTATCGGGCCTCGGACGCCGCTCTGGATTGCTTCCCCCGGCTTTCGCCGGGGTCGCAATGACGAAGGTGGCTCAGGCGTGTTCGCGCTCGGCCGCCTCGGCGCCGGCACCGGCCTTGGAATCGACGATCACGTCGAAGCCGCCCCAGAACATGCGCTTGCCGTCGAACGGCATGGCGTCGCCTTCGGGCGGCTTCATGCGCTCGTCCTTCATGATCTTTTCCCAGGCTTCGACCCGGGTCGCCTTGTCCGGCCATTCGATCCAGGAATAGACGACGTCCTCGCCGTCCTCCCGCTTCACGGCGCGGCGATAGTCGGTGACCTTGCCTTCAGGGACGTCGTCGCCCAGCGCCTCGACGATCCGGACGGCGCCATATTCGAGGAAGACGGCAGAAGCCTTGGTCGCCATCTCGCGATAGGCCTCGCGATTGCCCTCGGGCACCGGCAGGACGAAGCCGTCGACATAGGCGCCGGTGCCGGTGCCGGTGTCGACGAACGGGGCGAAGCCGGCGAAGATCATGCGCTGGCCGTCGAACGGCATCGATTCGCCGATCGCCTTCATCCGCGGGTCGCTCATCATCCTGGCATTGGCCGAGTCGCGCGCCGCCTTGTCCGGATATTCGAACCAGGAGAAGACGATTTTCTCGTCCTCCTTGGCCTGGACGGCGCGGCGGAAGTCGGTGACCTTGCCGTCGGCGACGTCCTCCTCCCAGGCCTCGACGAGCCGGGTCGCCCCGAACTCGGCGAAGAGGGGCGCCGCTTCGGCGGCGTGGCGGCGATATTCGTCCCTGTTCGCGGCCGGGACGGCGACGATGAAGCCTTCGACATAGGTCATGATATCTCTCCTTTGGGGTAGATTGTTCAGGCGTCGACGGTGGCGTGCGCCTCGGCCTCGGCGAGCTCGGCGAGCTGCGCCGCGCAAATCCCCCAGCCTTCCTCGAAGCCCATCGCCTCGTGCGCCTTGCGCGCTTCCTCGTTCCAGTGGCGGACCCGGGCGGTGTAGCGGGTGCCGGAGCCTTCCGGCTCGAACTCGACGATCGCGACCATCAGGAAGTCGCATTCGCTGTCCATTCCGGTCTTGGGCTGCCAGCCGGCGGTGAAGGCGTTGGTGAAGACGATCTTCTCGTTCGGAACGACCTCGAGATAGACGCCCTCGCCGGGATGCTTCTCGCCGTTCGGGCCTTCCATCTCGATCGACGAGCGGCCGCCGGCGCGCAACTCCTGGGCGAGGACCCTAGATTTCCAGGGCTTGGGCGCCCACCATTCGGCGGTCCGCTCGGTATAGATGCGGTAGACCGTCTCCGGCGGCGCATCGATGAATCGGGTGATCGACAGTTCGTGCTCGTTATTGCTCATCGTATCTCTCCTTTTCTCGAAAAGCTTATTTGCGCGGGCCGACGGCCATGAAGGCGGCGCCCTGCGGGTCGCTCGCCATCACCACCCAATCGCCGCCCGGAACCTCGACCGGGCCGTAGCTGACGGTGCCGCCGCCGGCGGGGATTTTCGCTGCGGCCTCGTCGATGTCGCGGACCCCGAAGGCGAAGTTCCAGCCGGCGGGCCGCCCGGGCGGGCTGGTCATGATCGCTCCGATCATCCCGCCGCCGTGATGGACGAACTGGTAGCCGCCCATCTCGCCCATCGGCATCACCTCGCCTTTTTCCCAGCCGAACCGGCCGGTGTAGAAGTCGAGGGCCCCGGCCTGATCGGGAGTCGAAAGCTCGTTCCAGTGGCAATGGCCGACCTTCACCGGGTCGAAGGAATTGCTCGCTTCCTCGCTGGCGCCGCGCATGACGTAGAAGGCCACGCCCTGCGGATCGGCGACCAGCGCCATCCGGCCGACGCCCTCGAGGTCCATCGCCGGCATGAGCACCTTGCCGCCGGCGCCGATGATGTCGACGACCGCCGAATCGACGTCGTCTACTCCGATATAGCCGAGCCAGCCCGGCCGCATCCCCGAATCCTCGGCGCCTTCCGGAAGCTTCATGTGCCCGGCCACCGGGGTGCCGTCGGCAAGGAAGAGACGATAGTCGATCCCGGGCTGGCCGGCGCTCATGGCGGTCCAGCCGATCACGTCGCCGTAGAAGGCGGCGGCCGAGTCGGGATCCGCGGTCAGCAGCTCGTACCAGATGAAGCTGCCATGGGGATTGCGGCTGTCGGGCATGGATGCGCTCCTGTTGGGGCCCCCGTGCAACGGCGGCCCGTATAAACCAAGTTAAGCTCGGCGACGATTCGGCCCGCCGCAAGCGCGCCACGCTTCAGGCATCGGCGGTTTCGCCCTGGGCCGTCGCCTTAATGGCCGCTTCCAGGTCCAACCAGCTCGGCTCCCAGGTGTGGCCGTCGGGATCCTCGAAGGCGCGGCCGTACATCCAGCCATAATCCTGCTTGTCGCGAGTCTCGCGACCGCCGGCGGCGAGCGCCTTTTCGGTGATGTCGTCGACTCCGTCGCGGTTGTCGCAGGAGAGCGCGAGCAGCATTTGCACCGTCTCGTGCGCGTCGGCGATCCGCTTGGTCGTGAACTGCCGGAACTTGTCGTGGGTGAGCAGCATCACGTGGATGGCGTCGGAGAAGACCATCATCGACGCGGTCGAGTCGGTGAACTGCGGGTTCTGCTCGGCGCCGATCGCTTTGTAGAAGGCGACCGACCGGTCGAGGTCGGCGACGGGCAGGTTCACGAAGATCATCCGGGGCATCTTTCCCTCCTCAGGCGAATCACTGTTTGACCCTGATGCGTGCTTCAGTTATAAAAAGCAACCATGAAGTTACAAAACATAACCGACTCGGGACGGACCGCCGCAAAACGGCGTTATGACGATGCCTGCGGCACCGCCCATGCGCTCGACCTGATCGGCGAGCGCTGGGCCCTGCTGGTGATGCGCGAGCTGATGCTCGGGCCGAAGCGCTTCGGCGATTTGCGCTCTGACCTGCCCGGGATAAGCGCCAACACCCTGACCCAGCGGCTGGAGGGGCTGGAGGCCGCCGGCCTGCTCGTCCGGCGCCGGCTGCCCCCGCCCGCCTCGACCCAGGTCTATGAGCTGACGCCCTGGGGCTACGAGGCCGAGCCGATCGTCCAGTCCCTCGGCAAATGGGCCGCCCGCTCGCCCGCCCACGACCCGACCCTTCCGATCAGCGCGACCTCGATCATGCTTTCGTTCCGGACGATGTTCGACGCGGGGCGGGCGGGGGATTTCCGGGCGCGGATCGGCTTCCGGCTGGGGGCGGAGAGCTTCGTGGCAAAGGTGGAGGAAGGGCGGTTCGAGAGCGGGAGGAGCGAGACGGAAGGGGCGGACGCCATCTTCACGGGCACGCCGACAAGCTTGGCCGCGGCGGTCTATGGCGATCAGCCCCTCGCGGGGCTGGAGGCAGCGGGGGCGCTGACGGTCGACGGAGATCGGGCGCTGGCGGAACGCTTCGTCACACTTTTTCCGCTGCCGCCAAAAATAACCGGGGGGATCGGCGGCTGATGCCGCCTGCCACTTTTTTCCGAAGCGCGGGAAAGGTAAATCGCTGGGCGCGATTCGGACGCGCTTCGCCAAGGCATCTTACCATAGAAGACCAGCGATTCGAAATAGATTAGCTGGAGGAGCTGTTTCGCGTCAAGGTCGGCTTCTTCCGGCGGCGCACGGCCACCTGCGCCCACGGCGCTTAGCCCATCGATTGCCGGTCCGTCGGCCTTGAAGCGGTCGCCTACGGAATCCGCGTCACCCGGTTTGGCCGAGGCAACATGAGCGACTTCGAGCGCTTCAGCGGCCTCCGTGGCTTCCCGAAGCTTTCCTTCCGCCGATAGATGGCAAAGTCACCGATCTCCAGTGCGACAACCGCCTCCGACGGCAGCTCCCACCGCCTTTTCTCGGTGGCCCATCGTTGACGCCATTTGGAGTCCGGATTGCGCCAAGTGCCGATGCGTTGCTCGACCGGGTCGATCGTTTGGCCTTTCCTCTTGGCAAGCCAGGAGGAGCGAACCGCGGCGAAACGCTCGTCCGAAAGGAGGGATATGAGGTCATTCAGGCGTCCCGGCATGTCGTAGCGCACCGCAAGGCCCGCCAACAGGTCGAGAAGACGAAGATTGGGCTTGCGCGCATTCCCTTCCAGGCACGCCAGCACACCGCCCCTCAGAATATTGCAGGCCTGGATAAGGGGGGACACGCGAAGCGCGCCGGGCTGGGTGTAGACGGCGACGCGAAGGTGCTTCATCGCCGCAAGTTCGAACGCCGTCGTAGCATTGGCATTGACAGGAAGCTTCTCGAGCGGCGGCTCGCCCGAATTCTGCGGCCGAACGTTCGAGATATGTTTCAGAAGAAGGTCCGCGGACAAGGCCTTCATCTGCGGAATAGCGTCGGCCGCCGAAAAAAGGCGAATGCGTCCTTTTCCGTCCGCCGCATGGATTGTCATCCAGGATTTGGCCTTGCGCGACCGGGGGCTGGCCCGCAGGCTGCGGTAGAAGCCTTCTCGCCCGACGCCCTTGTCCGACGGAATCGCCAAGATCCGGTAGCGGGCAAGGCGTGCCTGTTTCTGTTCCTCGCTGACGAACCGGGGGCGCTTCAGGCCCACTGCCTTGCGTCCGCCGGAAGGCCCGATGCGGGAGAGCAGGTTTTTCGGCAACCAATCTCGCGACTGGGCGAATAGGCCGCCGAAAATCAGGGTCGCCACGCCGCCGCCCAGCACAGCTCGACGGGAGACCGGGATGGATGCTGCGACATTCCTTGTCTGCCCCGCAGTCGTCGTGAGCTGAGTCAGATAGATCCCGCTGACCATCACGAGACTCACGACCAGCACCGGGCCGGCGATTTTCCAGAACGGCCCAACGATCTTGAGGACGACCGCGGGGGCGCTGGTCAGGTCTATGCCGATCCAGGCCACCCGCAACGCGATCGCCGCGATCAGCAGGGCGATGAACAAAAGCGCCGCCCGGTAGCGAGGCTCGGTATGCTTGTCCCATCCGATCAGACTGCGAACCTCCTGAAGGGTTTCGTCGTCGAGCGGCGCCAGGGTCTCTTCGTCGGGCGAGATCAGGCCCTTGGGCAACGCCTCGGGCAAGGGCGCCAGCCATAAGGCTCCCTCGCCGGCGCCGCCGAGCTTTCGGCGATCCCCGGGTGGCAGGGCCCGGTGATAAGCGAACAGGTTGAGGTGAGCGCTCGAGCGCTTCACGTCGAAATACATCAACCATACAGCCAACGCTGCGAGCCAGACGACGGGCGCCAGGCTCAGCTGAGGCGGCAGGTTCGTACCGGCGATGGAGAGCGTGACCGACGCGCGGCGAAGCTCCTCCAGCTTGCGGTTGATCTCGCCGATTTCGGCTTTCAGCTCCGCCGCCGATTGAACTCCCTGCGCCGCGGTTGCGTTATCTTTGGCGGCCGGGGAAGTGGCGCTATGAGCGGCAGCCGATTCGCGGATCTTCGGGTCGTCGGCCGGCGCCTGAGCCTGATTGGTGGCGGCGTCCGCCGCCGCCATCGGAGCAGCTACCGGGGCTTTGCCCGGCGCGCCCAGCTCCTGTTGCCGGGGAGGAGTCTTCTTCGCGCCGCCGCCTGGCGTCGCAAATTCCGATTTCTGCTGTCGAGACCATTCCGCCTGGCTCGCCTTGCTGAGCGCCGCCGACAGGAGGGTTCGGCTCACGAGCGCTTCCTTGCCTTCCTCGAAGCGCGCATATCCGCCCTCCATCGCCAGCCAGAAGGCGACAAGGGCAAGGATGACCAGAGCAGATCGGGACAGGCTAACTTGATGAGCCTCGAGCCTTTCCCGATATTTGTCGGCAGCAAGACAATCGGAGGTCGGACCCGACTCACTTGGTTGCGGTGGAGCGCCCTTTTCTTCAACCGAAGCCATCGCCAGCTCCTTTGGACAACAAGTCTTCATGAGCCCGGCAAGGTTCGCTGTCAAACGGACTGCGTCTATAGTCGGCGTGATTTTGTAGGAAGCTCTGCGGCCCCCGATAGCGTGGCTCGATGCTTCCTCCCCAATTTCGCTAAGCGAACCGGGACCTGTTGTGTCTTTCCGGGGTACGCTGCTCCGCAGCTTCGGCGGGCAGGCGCCGCCCGCCGGAGCTTAGGCTGGCTTGCCAGCCGAAGCTCCGTCAGGAGCGAAGGCTGGTGGAGCTGAGGGGAATCGAACCCCTGACCTCTGCAGTGCGATTGCAGCGCTCTCCCATCTGAGCTACAGCCCCGCGCCTTTCGGCAGCCAGGTACCCCCGCGGCTCGCGGGGCTGGGAAGGCGCCCAGATAGCGGGGCCGGGCCGCTTTCGCAATGCGGCAATTGTCTTCGCCGCCGGGCGGGATTCGCTTCGACGCCTCCACCCCACGGACCGCCCCGCCGCAAGGAACGGCGCCCGCCGTCGCCTCGTTCTCCCCTTCGACCCGCGCGCGCGGAATGGCCGCGCCGGTAGCTGCGGGCTTACGAACGAGGAGAGCATAGATGGCCAATCATGGCAGAGACGATCGCTTTGGGGATCGATGGCGCGACCGCGACGAACGCGGCGGTTATGGCGGCTATCGCGGCGACGACCGCGGATTTTTCGACCGGGCGGGCGACGAGGTCCGTTCCTGGTTCGGCGACGACGAGGCTCAGCGCCGGCGCGAGATGGACGAGCGCCGCTGGGAGCAGGAGCAGAGGATGGGCGGCCGGCAGGGCAACGACCCGCGGTCCGGCGGCGGCTGGGGCAATCAGCGCGGCGAGAGCTGGAACCGCGATCGTCCGGGTGAGCCCGGGGGCTGGAATCGCGACCGGCAAGGCGAACGCGAGAGCTGGTTCTCGGGCCCGGTTGGCGGCGAGCGCGGCGACCGCTGGGGCGGGTCCCCAAGCGGCGGCGATAGCTTCGGCAACGACCGGGTCGCCCGCGGCGGCGCCGGCTTCGGCGGTTATCCCGAGACGGGCCGCTTCGATCGCGACGATCCGGGCCGGGTCGGCACTTCGGGCCCGATGGGTCAGAGGTTCGCCGGCTATGGCGGCGGCGACAGACTGACCCGGGGCGGCTTCGGCGGCGACATCCACGATCCGCATTATTCGGAATGGCGTCAGCGGCAGATCGAGGATCTCGACCGAGACTATGACGAATATCGGCGCGAGCATCAGTCGAAGTTCGAGCAGGAGTTCGGCGGCTGGCGGCAGAAGCGTGCGAGCCAGCGCCAGATGCTCGCCCAGGTGACCGAGCATATGGAGGTGGTCGGCTCCGACGGCACCCATATCGGCAAGGTCGACAAGGTGCGCGGCGACCGCATCATCCTCGCCAAGTCCGATCCCAATGCCGGCGGAATGCACCATTCGGTGCCCTGCGGCTGGGTCGACAGCGTCGAGGACAAGGTGATTCTCAACCGCACCTCCGCCTCGGCGATGGACAGCTGGCGCAACGAGGATACCGGCCGCGCCCTGTTCGAGCGCGAGGACCAGGGAAGCGAGGGGCCGCACGCCCTCGACCGGAGCTTTTCCGGCACCTATGGCAGCCGCAACGACGACTGAGCGTAGAGCAGCTCAAAAGTGGCCCGGCTTCCGAAAGGAGGCCGGGCCTTTTTGACTCTCGGCGTCATCCCAGCGAAGGCTGGGATCCCAAGGAGTGACGGACGCCGGCGTTCTTCACCCGCTGGGGCCCCAGCCTTCGCTGGGGCGACGAGGAGGAATTATGAACACCAACCGCGCCTGGCATCTGAAGTCGCGCCCTCAGGGCATGCCGACCATGGACAATTTCGAGCTCAAGGAGGCGCCGCTCGGCGAGCTTCAGGACGGCTGGGTGCGGGTCGAGAACACATGGCTGTCGGTCGACCCCTACATGCGCGGGCGGATGAACGACGTGAAGAGCTACGTCCCGCCCTTCGAGGTCGGGGCGCCGATGCAGGGCGGGGCGGTCGGCAAGGTGGTGGAGAGCCGCTCGCCGAATTTTTCCGAGGGCGAGACGGTGTTCCACATGCAGGGCTGGCGCGAGGGCGCGGCCGGGCCGGGGGACCAGTTCAACAAGGTCCCGCCGCTCCCGGTCGAGGATTTCCACTGGCTCGGCAATCTCGGCCTGACCGGGGCGACGGCCTATTTCGGCCTGCTCAGGGCGGCTCAGGCGAAGCCGGGCGACACGGTGTTCGTCTCGGCGGCGGCGGGCGCGGTCGGCTCGGCGGTGGTTCAGATCGCCAAGGCGATGGGGATGATCGTGATCGGCTCGGCCGGCGGTGCCGACAAGGTCGCCTGGGTGCGCGAGCTCGGCGCCGACGAGGCGATCGACTATAAAGCGGAGCCGATCGTCCCGGCCCTGATGAAGGCGGCGCCCAAAGGGATCGACGTCTATTTCGACAATGTCGGCGGCGAGCATCTCGACGCCGCTTTCGCCGCCGCCCGCCAGAATGCCCGCTTCGCCATCTGCGGGATGATCGAGGGCTATAACGGCGCCCCGCCCCATGCCTTCCGCTACATCATGCGCGTGATCGCGGCGCGGATCATGATGAAGGGCTTCATCTACACCGACTATCTGCCGGAGATGGCCGAATTCTACCGCGACATGGGCGGCTGGGTCTCGGCCGGCAAGGTGACCAGCCGGGAGACGGTCCGCGACGGGATCGAGGCTATGCCGGAAGCCTTCCTCGACCTGTTCCGGGGCGCGAACATGGGCAAGATGCTGGTCCGGCTGTAGCCGTCATTGCGAGGAGCGAAGCGACGCGGCAATCCAGTGCTGCGCTTGCGACTTGCGCCCGGCTGGATTGCTTCGCTGCGCTCGCAATGACGGTCAGGCTAGCGCCTTCGCCCGCTCTCCGATCACCTTCAGATCCGCAACGAACCGCGCATATTCGGCTTCTTTGTTGTCCTGCACGCGAAGCAGGAAGCTCGGGTGGACGGTCACCCAGGCTTCGCCGCCTTCCGGCAGGTCATGGGCCCGGCCGCGCATCGAAGTGATCGTTACCGCCTTGCCGAAGATGGAGCGGGCGGCGGTGGCGCCCAGAGCGACGGTGACGGGCGGGCGGATGAGCAGGCGCTCCTGCTCGATCCACCAGCGGCAGGCCTCGATCTCGCCGGAATCGGGCTTGGCATGGATCCGGCGCTTGCCGCGCTGCTCGAACTTGAAATGCTTGACCGCGTTGGTGACGTAGGCCGTCTTGCGGTCGACCCCGGCCTCGCCGAGGGCGCGGTCGAAGAGCTGGCCGGCGGGGCCGACGAAGGGGCGGCCGGCGAGATCCTCCTGGTCGCCCGGCTGCTCGCCGACGAACAGGATCCGGGCGTCGAGCGGCCCTTCGCCGAACACGGTCTGGGTCGCGCATTTGTAAAGATGGCAGCGGGTGCAGTCCTTCGCCTCGTCGCGCACCGCTTCCCAGGCGGTCCGAAGATTGCCGCCGACCTGAACTCGTCCCGCCTCGACCATGTTCGCCTCGCGCGCCTGGGCCCCCGCCACCAGCTCGGCCACCAACGCCGTTTCCGGCATGTTTTTCCAGTATTTCTTCGGCATCTCCTTGAGCATCGCCCCGGTCTTGAGCCGGGCCGGGTTGAAGATCGAGGCGTAATAGGTCTTCCACACCGCTTCGAGCGGATCGCCGTCCGGAGCGTCGGCCCGGCTCGCGCCGGGGCCTTCCGACAGGGTCTCGCCGTCCCAGTGGAGCGACAGCGACGGAGTCAGGATCGACCAGGCCATGTTGGCGAAGCGGCGGACGAAGAAGCCGGCATTGTGGCGGACGATATGATGCTCGGGTTCGTACCACGCGACGAAGCGCTCGCTGCCCTCCGACTCGACCTCGCGGAAGCGAAGGAAGGCGCGCATCTTGTGGACGTCGCGCCGGACCGCCTTGGCCATCCGCTCGAGCCTCTGGACGAGCGGATCGGCCGAATCGGCGATCAGCCCCGGCCGCTCGCGCAGGCGCAGGAGCAGGGCGTAGAGCAAGGCGAAGCGCTCGGGATCGGAATGGCAGATTGCGGTTTCGGCCAAAGTGAGGAAGGCTCGTGGGACGGAGAAGCCGGCGCCGCCTGGGGGCAGCGGGGCGGGGGCGGCGAAGAGGTCGCTGCCGGAGTCGCCGACCTGCCAGCTCACCTGCGCCGGCGAAACGCCCGAGCCCGCCAGAGCGCGAGCGGCGTCGCGCCAGCCGTCGAAATCGTCTTCGCTGGAAAGGTGAACGCTATGCATAGACCCCGTTCGGGCTGAGCCTGTCCTTCGATATGCCGTTTCGCCAGGCTCAACGGCTACTCAGGATGAGCGGATAACGATAACCGCTCATCCTGAGTAGGGGCTGAGCTTGGCGAAGACCCGTATCGAAGGACCGTTACGCGAAAAGCTCCAGCTGGCTCTCCTTCGGTTTGATCCATGCGCCCAGGTCGGCGCGATCGGTGAGGAGGGTCGGCTGCCATCCCTCCGCGCAAATGAACGGCCGCACCTTGGCGATGGAGACGGTGAGGCGGGCGACGTCCTCGAGCCGGAGTCGGCGCCAGCGGCGGCTCTTGAGCAGCTTGTCGACCGCCTTCACGCCGAGGCCGGGCACCCTCAGCAGCGCCTCGCGCGGCGCCCGGTTGACGTCGACGGGGAAGCTTTCGCGAAACTTGAGCGCCCAGGCGAGCTTGGGGTCGATGTCGAGCGGAAGCATGCCGGCGGGATCGGCGGCGGACGCGACCTCCGCCGGCGAGAAGCCGTAGAAGCGCATCAGCCAGTCCGACTGATAGAGGCGATGCTCGCGCATCAGCGGCGGGCGGCGCAGCGGCAGCACGGCGGAGGCGTCGGGGATGGGCGAGAAAGCGGAATAATAGACCCGGCGGAGGCGGAAGCGGTCGTAGAGATTGCTCGCCCGGCCGACGATGTCGGCGTCGGTCGCGGAATCGGCGCCGACGATCATCTGGGTCGACTGGCCGGCGGGGGCGAAACCGGGGGCCGTCCGGTAGCGCTTCTTCGCGTCGGCGCCGTCGTCGATGGCGGTGCGCATATCCTTCATCGCGCCTTCGATCCGGACCCCGTCCTTCTCCGGCGCGAGTCGGGCGAGGCCGGCGGCGGTGGGCAGCTCGACGTTGATCGACACCCGGTCGGCATGGACTCCGGCGAGCCGGACCAGCTCGGGATCGGCGTCGGGGATGGTCTTCAAATGGATGTAGCCACGGAAATCATGATCCTCGCGCAGGCTTCGGGCGACCTCGACGAGCTGCTCCATCGTGTAATTGGACGAGCGGATGATTCCGGAGGAGAGGAACAGGCCTTCGATATAATTGCGGCGGTAGAAAGCGAGGGTGAGGCGGACGACCTCCTCGGCGGTGAAGCGGGCGCGGCGGACGTTCGAGCTCTTGCGGTTGATGCAATAATGGCAGTCGAAGATGCAGGAATTGGTCAGCAGGATCTTGAGCAGCGAGATGCAGCGGCCGTCCGGGGCGTAGGCATGGCAGATGCCCATGCCCTCGGTCGAGCCGATCCCCTTGCCGCCGCGGCTGTCGCGCTTCGACGTGCCCGAGGAGGCGCAGGACGCGTCGTATTTCGCCGCGTCGGCGAGGATGGCGAGCTTCTGCTGGAGGTCGAGCTGGGGCATTTTGTCGGGGTCCGGAAGTTTCGGCCAAAGTTTACAAAAATCACGCGAAACGCGGGGGAAAATCGTTTGAATTTCGCGCGTGCCCGCCGCCGCCAGGATCGATCTCATCGAGCAGACGGCGAAGGGTTCCGGCCGGGTCGGGATCGGGTGCCACCGGCGCCAGCAGGTTGAGCGCGGCCATCAGAAGCCGGTTGTCGTGCCGAACATATTCACCGACCTTGCGTCCACGATAAAAGACTTCGCGTTTCTCCCCGCAGATCGCCCGATCAATGCCGAGATCGGCCGCTCGCCCTCGGCCCCAGCCCTGCGCCTTGTCCCAGGCGGCAGCAAAGCTAGCCGCGCCCGGATGTTCGCGCAGCCGATAAGCGCTTTCGCGGCTCATTCCCACCGCCCTGGCCGCTGCGGAGACTCCACCGAGCAAGGCCAGCCTCAGGATGAAGGCGAACTGCCGTGCCGGGGTCCAGCCGTCGCGGCGCGTCTTCACCGGCACAAGCGTGAAGGCAAGCTCCTCCAGCGGCAAATCCTCCAGGATCGCGGCCAGGCGCGGCGGGAGGCGAAGCGATTCGTCCATCCCGATTTTATCGCTCAAATCAGCGATGTAGGGAAGTGTTTTCTTTTTGTTCCGGAAAGCCAACGTTGGATGCGAGTGCAACGAAATAGTGTCAATCGCTCTCTCTGTCTGTCGCTCGAGCCCTGGTTCGGTTTCTTCTGAGCCAAGAGACGCTCAGCAATCCAACCATTAACGCATTCAGCACCAACGGTGGCCCGTTTGACCAATGTTCAACTGGTAACGGAATGATGGAGGGAAGGCCAAAAACATAGGTGGCCCCTGCCTCCGCAGCGCACAAATTAAGCACGGTCGCACCTGTAAGATAAGCGTAACGGCGACGTTTGCGCATGCGCAACAATCCCGCCTTTTCGAGAAGCAAGAAAGTCAAAATGAAATAGGTCGTAAAAGCGACAAGAGCAAACAGTGCGGCAGGAAAGCTCAAATTTACAAAAGGTAGCGTAGCTAAGCTAATCTTATCTGAAAAACTAGGTTCAACTTCTATAGATTTTAAATTAACAATTCTAGCTTTCCATTTCACATCAGGGAGTGACTCCTTATTCAATTCATCGGCGGTTAGGTATGCTGTTACCCATATGCTGTCACCAGGATTGAGTAGCGTGGGTAAGGAGACAAATTCCTGATCGTTCACTTTTCGCCAGCTCAACTTAATCTGCGTAATAGCGGTATTACTATTAGATACCGCTACGATCTTCCACGGGCGAGCGGTAGTTAGAGCCAGAGGTTCGATCATATCTGAGGGAATTACTGGTGCCTTGCCGGTATTCTTTAACGTGGCTTGCGCTATCCGAAGATTGTTCACTTCCGAGCTATTATGTCTTATCGAAATACGGAGATCGGTATTCGCATCGCGGAGATCTCGCAGGGGATCAGTAGCGCCGAAGTAGTTGGCTTCCAGACGCTTAGGAGGAACCGAGCCTCGATCATTGACGTCATACGTCGCTCGAGCGCCTATCCAGCCCGTCAAAATTGTCGCGAAAATTCCCATGACCGCGATGAGCGAATTCGCAGTGAGCCGCACTTTTGACGTCCTGGCAGTCGGAGGTGCTGCATCTTCGCACCGTGGAAACGCATGTCAACGCAGTGAGCGCCTAGCCTTGCACCTTGGACATGATGCCTCGGAGTTGCGCACCTGCATCGCGGCGCCCCGGGCCGTGGTCACCCTCCAGGCGCAAACTCGTGGAGCTAGAAGACCAGTCTAGTCGCCCCCGCAGCCTCCGCCGCAGCCCCCGCCGCCGCAGCTGGCCCCGCAACCGTCGCCGGAGCTCGCCGATCCGCCGCCGCAAGTGCCCCCGCAACCGGCCGAAGAGCCGCCGCGGGCGGCATTTGCCGGCTGGGAGAGCAGGAAGAAGAACAGGGCGGCGGCGACCAGGGTGATGCCGACCGCGGCCGGCGCGAAGGGCAGCGCCGCGACTCCCCCGGCCAGGCTGGCGAAGGCGAGGCGGCGGTTGACCCTTCGGCGCCTCTCCCACCCCGACGGCGGTTCCTCATCCTCGCCCGCCAGGCCCGGGCGCGGCCAGATGTCCCTGGGCGGTGTCTTCCCGAAGACCCGCTCGTACAAAGCGAGCGTCTCCTCATATTGACGGCGGTAGCGCGCCTCGTCCTCCGGCTCGCCCGTGCCGGGATAATGGTCGAGCGGGCGGCCCAGGATGCGTTCGCACAGCGCCTCGCGATAATGCGGCGAGGTGAGGTGGAGGTGCCAGGCCTCGTCGACCGCCTGCGACGGGGTCACCTCGGAGCCGGCGGTGGCGGCGAGGTAGAGGAAGCCGCAATATTCGTCGGTCACCCGCTGGGCGAAATCGAGCGTCCAGCCCTGCTGCTCGGCGAGCGCCTCCTCGAAACGGGTCGCGGTGCCGGGCAGGTCGATCTGCATATGGGAAAGGGCGGCCCAGAGGGCGGGGCGGTCCAGGACTGGCGCGGAGCCTGTCATCGAGTCGCTGTTATTACATGCAGATGACAATTTCGTGACAGCGAAATCCTCCCCCGGGAATCCGGGGGAGGATTTTCTAGAAGCCGATCTTCGCGACCTGCTCCGGCTTCGCCTTTGCTTCCGCCTCGAGCAGAGCCAGGATCCCGTCCGCCTTCGCCTCCGGTCGGTAGCGAAGCTGGCGCTTCACCAAGGCGAAATCGCCCGGAGTAAGGCCTCCGACCCGGGCGAGGCCGGCGGGCGCGGGCTCGCCGAAAAAGCGCTCGAAAGCGCGCGCCGCCGCTTCGGCCGACAGCGCCCGAAGCTCGATCTTGAAGACGAAGCGCCGGAGCGCCGCCGGATCGAGCCGCCGGGCGAAGTTGGTCGCCGCGACGAACGGCAGCGGGTGCAAGTCCATCCAGGTGAGCATCTCGTTCACCTGGGTGATCTCCCACGAGCGCTGGGCGTCGCCGCGATCGAGGAGGAGCGAATCCGCTTCGTCGAACAGCAGCACCGCGCCCTGGTCCCGAGCCTCCGCGAAGGCCTCGGCGATGTTCGCCTCGGTCTCGCCGACCCATTTGGAGAGCAGGTCGGACGCGCGCTTCACCCTGAGCGGCCGGTCGAGCCGTTCCGCCACATGCGCGGCGAGCGCCGTCTTCCCGGTTCCCGGCGGGCCGGTGAGGAGCAGCGAGAAGTCGCTCGCCGCGCCCGGGGCCGAGAGCCGCTCGAGGAGCGGCGCGATCTCGGCATCGGCTTCGTAAAGCGCGAGGTCGAGCGCGCCGCCCGGCGCCGCCGGCGGCAGCGAGCGGCCGCCGCGCAGGCCGAGGAGCAGCGAGCGCGCCGCGGCCTCCGCGTCCGCGGCCGAGCCGCCCGCCAGGCTTGCGGTGCGAAGCGCGACCCGCGCGACGCTGGCGCTCTCCGCTTCGCGGGCGAGGAGCGGGGCGAGCCCGGCGACGGCTTCCCCGGCGCCCTCGCCCTCGGCGGCGCGCGCGGCGATCCGCGCCCGCGCCTTCGGCGACGGGTGGTCCATGCGAAGCACGTAGCTCATCCGGCGAAGGTGAGCGGGGTCGATCGCGGCGAGCGCGTTCGAGGTCCAGATCACCGGCACCGCCCCCTCTTCGAGCAGGCGGTTGAAGTAGATCTTGGAGCCGGCCCGGCGCCCGGCCTCGGCGCGGGTCCAGGCGTCGAACAGATCCTCGATCTCGTCGAACAGGAGCAGGCTTCCGGGGCGGCGGCCGAGCAGGCGCTGGGCCCGCTTCAGGGCGTGCAGCCGGTCCGTGCGCAACGGCTCCTCGCCCTCCATGTCCGCCTCGCCCACCGCGAACAGGCTGGCGCCGGCCGCGGCCGCAAGGGTGCGGGCGAACTCGGTCTTGCCCGTTCCGGGGGGTCCCCAGATCAGCACGTTGACCCCAACCGCGCCGCTGCGAAGCGCGCCGGCGAGCAGGCGCTCGAGAAGCCCGAACGCCTCGTCATGCTCGACGAAATCCGCCCGGCCGAGAGTCCCGGTCTGGCGGATCCCGGCCAAAGCCTCGACCAGTCTGTCCTCGCCGGTCAGCCCGTCCTCGAGGATCCGGGAGAAGCGCCAGTGGAGCGCGAGCTCCGTCGTGCCGTAGCCGCCGTCGAAGCCGAGATGGAGGAGGCCGAGCGACAGCGCTTCCGACCGGCGGACGCGCGCGGCCGCCTCGGCCAGCTCCACGCCGGCGAGTCGTCCGGCCAGCGCCGGCAGGTCCGCGCCGGCAAAGAGCAGGCGCGTGCGCAGGCCCGCCAGGCGCGGCAGCCGCTCGAGCGCCGCGGTGGCGCGCAGGAGCGCGCGGTCGAACCCGCCGAGCTGGAGGAGGTCCGCGGCGGAGTCGACGGCGGCGAGCACGGCCGGCTCGGGACCGGCGGGATCGATTTCACCGATCAGGCGCGGCAGCGTCGTCCAGTCGAGGGTCTCGCCCGCGACCTGCTGCGCCGGATCGGCCCAGACACGGTCCGGCCACAGCCAGTCGTGCTGGTCCGCCGCCCATTCGAGCAGCGCCAGCGCCGGCTTGCTCTGCCGTCCTTCCGTGTCGCGGAGCAGCGCGAGGATGCGCTGCGCCAGAAGCTTCTCGCCCATGACAAATCCATCCGGCCCGGACACGCGCCGCAAGGCGCGGCCGAAGCCGTTCTTCAAAAAATTTCAGTGGATTTCGTGTCCGCCGGCCCGGGGCCGGCCGCGCTGACTAGCGCCTGGGCGTCCGGGCGGAGGCGGGATGAAATCGCCGGGATAGGCTGCGATCGTCCAAGTCACTCTCCGTCGTTCCCGCCGCCGAAGGGGCTGCGGGGAGCGGGCCAATAAGCGGGGGCGTAACGAAAGTCAAATCCCCCGTCATCCCCGCGAAGGCTGGGATCCCGGCGGGTGAGAGGCGCCGGTGCATTTCACCCCCGGGGCCCCTGCCTTCGCTGGGGCGACGGGTCACGCCGCCGCGGCGGCCTCGTGATGCTCGGCCATCCGCCTCGACATGAAGAGCTTGAACAGGGCGAAGGCGACCAGCCCCACCACCGCGGTGGCGACGTGGAGCAGCCAGAAGGTCGGCGTGTCCATGGTCGAATAGAGCTGGCCGATCTCGCCGACGATCTTGTTGGCCGAGAAGAAGGCCAGATAATAGAGGCCGATGACGGTGGCGTTGATCTGCCGGGGCGCGATCTTCGAGAACAGGGCGAGGCTGACCGGCAGGATGCACGAGAAGCCGATGCTGTTGAACAGATGGAACATCAGCGGCCAGAGCAGGCCGATCTTGCCGTCGCCCTGGGTCAGCGCGGCGATGTAGAGGCACAGGCCGCCGGCGATGGTGAAGAAGCTGCCGATGATCATCTTGCCGAGCTCGTCGGGCTCGCGCCATTTGGTGCCGTACCATTTGAAGAAGGCGGCGACGGCAACCAGCATCGAGAAGCTCAAGGTCGCGTCGATGGTGATCATCCAGCTGGTCGGCAGGGTGTTGCCGAAGAAGGTGAGCTGGAAATGCTGGTCGGCCCAGACCAGATAGGCGTTGAAGATCTCCTGGTTGGTCAGGAGCGCGACGGCCATGGCCGGGATCAGCAGGATGAGCGCCAGGACGCGCATTTTCTCGTCCCGGGTGAGACCGCGGGTCAGCCAGAAATACAGCGGGATCAGAGCCGCCAGGGCGATGAGGATGCCGGCGAGGAACACGATGCCGATAACGACCGCCGTGACGAGCGCGGCCAAAGCGATCGTGCCGGCGGTCTTGGCCGGGCCGATCGACTCGCTCTCGCCCTCCTCGACCGGCAGATGCGGCCGGCCGGCGAGGAAGATCAGGACTCCGAGCACCATGACGATGCCCGCCGTGCCGAAGCCGTAATGCCAGCCGACCTTTTCGCCCAGCGTGCCGCTGATCAAGGGCGCGGCGATGACGCTGACGTTGATCGCGATGTAGAAGATCTGGAAGGCCATCGCCCGGCGCAGGTCGTTGGCCTTGTACAGGGCTCCGACCTGGCTCGCGATATTGCCCTTGAACAGGCCGACGCCGATGATCAGCGCCAGCAGCGCGAACAGGAAGGCGCCTTCGATCGCCATCAGGAAATGGCCGATCGACATCGTCACTCCGCCGGCGAACAGGGCGATTCGGCGGCCGGCGAAGCGGTCGGCGATGATCCCGCCGAGGATCGGGGTGAGGTAGACGAGCGAGGTGTAGTCGCCGAAGATCGCCGAGGCGAGCGGCTGTCCGCTGAGCCCCGCATAATGCCACGAGCGAAGCCATTCGAGCCCGATCACGCCCTCCATCCGGGCCGGCACCAGCAGGTAATTGACCATGTAGAGGGTCAGCAGCGTCTGCATCGAATAATAAGAGAAGCGCTCGCAGGCTTCGATGAAGCTCAGATAGCCGAGGCCCTTGGGATGGCCGATGAAGGCGCGGTCGTTGCGGTCGGCTTCGAAATCGGGCGTGGCGTCGGCGACGGTCATTCGCTTTCCTCTCGCAAAATCGCGCGGAAGCTAGCGAATCGTTGCGCCGGCGCCAGCCCTTTTCGACGGAGGGAATGGGTGGCTGGACCTGCTGGTACTTCGTCAAGCCAGCGGAGGCTGGCATTCATCCCGATTCAGCATGGGTCCCAGCTTCCACTGGGGTGACGCTTCCTTCCTCAGCCCATCAGCCAGCGGCCGAGCAGGCGGTCGAAGGGGAAGGTGAAGATGCCGGCGATGAGCAGGGCGCCGGCGACCATTCCGCGGACGGTGTTACGGTGCCGGCGATGATTGTGGGCCTTCGCGGACCAGACGATCAGAGGGACCTGGATGAGGGTCCAGGCCGAGAGGATGTGGATCAGGCTCAGTTCGCCCTGGTTGATGCCGCGTATGGCGAAGGTCAGGGCCGCGGTCAGCGCCATCGCCGAAACCCAGGCCCAGCCGAGGCGCCGGTGAAGGCGGTCGCCACGTCGGCGAAGAAGCATGACCGGAGTCAGGATCACGGCGATCAGGATGGTGGCGATATGGCCCCAGACGACGGCCGGGACCTCGGCCCATTCGCCGCGCCCGCGCCCCAAAGCGGTGAGCACGAAGGCGAGGAGGAGGAGGGCGGCGGCGGACAGGATCCGGTCGAACAGCTCGGGCTTCAGGCTGAGCGTCGCGCGCGCCGGCGCCGGTGCTGCGGTCGTGGCCATGATCTTCCCCCGCCGCGATGATGCGACGGTTCCCGAACGGAGGCAAGGGCGCGCTCAGTCGCGCAGCGTGAAGCCGATCTTCAAGGTCACCTGGTAATGGACGACCTTGCCGCCTTCGACATGGCCGCGGGTCTCCCTGACCTCGAACCAGCGTATGTCGTGGAGGGTGGAAGAGGCCCGGGCGATGGCGCCCTCGATCGCGTCCTCGATGCTGGTCGCCGAGCTTCCGACGATCTCGATCACCTTGTAGACATTGTCGCTCATGGAGGCGCCTTTCCTTACCGTCATCCCGGACTCGATCCGGAATCCATGGACACGGACGTCGTCGAACCCTCCGCGTTCATGGATCCCGGCTTTCGCCGGGATGACGGGCCAACCCGCGGTGGACGGGATCGTTGCGCCGCCGCTAGGGTGAGTCGGCGGATACGAGGAGAGCTTGATGCGGATTTGGCTTCTGGCCGGTGCGGCCCTGCTTGCGGCGGCCCCCGCCGCGGCGGCGCCGGCGGACGATTTCAGGCGGCTTCTGGACGACCATTATGCCTGGCTGCTTCGCGACAACCCGACCTACGCGACCGCTTTGGGAGTCCGGGACTATGACGATCGCATCGAGGAGATCAGCCTCGCCGTCCGCGACCGGCAGGCCCGGGAAGCCTCCGCCTTCCTGGAACGGCTCGAGCGGATTCCGGCCGAGGCGCTGAGCCCGGCGGACCGGGTCAACCGGGCGATCCTGAAGCGCGGGCTCGAGGAGGGGATCGAGGCCAACCGCTTCGGCCAGAGGGTGATGCTGTTCACCACTTATGCCGGCTGGCACCAGGCTTTCGCCGGCCTGGCCGACAATTTGCCGTTCCGGACCAAGGCCGATTACGAAAGCTACCTGACCCGCCTCGCCCTTTACCCGAAGCAGAACGATAACGCGCTCGACATCACCGGGCAGGCGGTGAGGGGCGGCTTCACTCTGCCCTGCTCGGTGCTCGGCAATTACGAAAAGGGCATATCCGGCGTGATCGCCGAGGATCCGGCCAAGTCGCGCTTCTACGAGCCGCTCACCCGGCCGCGGCCCGGCGACGTCACGGAATCGGAATGGACGGCGATGCAGGCCCGGGCGCGCCGGCTGGTCGTCGACGTCCTCAACCCGGCCTACGCCAGGCATCTCGCTTTCTACCGCAACACCTATCTGCCCAAATGCGCCAAGGCCGACAGCATCTCGGCCCAGCCGGGCGGGCGCGAATATTACGCTTTCCGGGTGCGGCAGGAGACGACGACCTCGCTCACCCCCGACCAGATCCACGAGATCGGCCTCAAGGAATCGGCGCGGATCCGGGCCGAGATGGAGAAAGTGGCGAAGTCGGCCGGCTTTCCGAGCCGCGAGGCCTTCATCCGCGAGCTCAGGACCAATCCCAAATATTATGCGTCGACCCCGGCCCAGCTGATGCAGGCGGCGGCGATGACGGCCAAGACGATCGACGGCAAGATGCCGGGCTATTTCGCCACCCTGCCGAGGCTCCCCTACGGCGTTCGCCAGATACCCGCCGAGATCGCCGAGGGCACGACGACGGCCTATTACGGCCAGGGTTCGCCGACGAGCGGGCTTGCCGGAACCTATTACGTCAACGTCTCGAAGCTCGACCAGAGGCCGCTCTGGGAGCTCCCGGCGCTGACCCTGCACGAGGCGGTGCCGGGCCATCACCACCAGATCTCGCTCCAGCAGGAGGTCGAGCTTCCGCCCTTCCGCCGCCACTTCACCTTCTTCACCGCCTTCACCGAAGGCTGGGGCCTCTATGCCGAGAGCCTGGGCGAGGAGATGGGGCTGTACGACACGCCCGAGAAGAAGATGGGCCAGCTCTCCTACCAGGCGTGGCGGGCGTCGCGGCTGGTCGTCGACACCGGGATCCATTCCAAGGGCTGGGACAAGGCTCGGGCGGTGGCCTTCATGCGCGAGAATACGGCGCTGACCGACGCCAATATCGACGCCGAGGTCAACCGCTACATCAGCTGGCCGGGACAGGCCCTGGGCTACAAGATCGGCGAATTGCGGATCAAGGCGTTGCGGGCGAAGGCGCAAGAAGCGCTCGGGGGCAAGTTCGACCTGAGGCGTTTCCACGACGCTGTGTTGCTGCAGGGATCGGTGCCGCTCGACGTGCTCGAGGCGCAGGTCGATGCGTGGGTGGAGGCGGAGAAGTCCAAGCCGCCATCCTGACGAAAGTCAGGATCCATGAACCTTGCGGTGCGCGATTTCGCACGCCCGTGTTCATGGATCCCGGATCAAGTCCGGGATGACGGACCTACCGCCCAGGCTCGCCATCCCCCTGGCGGCGGTCGCGGCGCCAGGCCCGGACCATTTCGTTCCAGCAGCCGCTGACCCCGCCGGGGCCGACGGTCGAGCAGCTCTGGATTCCGGAGCGGCCGACATATTCGAGCGCTTCGGCGCGGGCGGCCCAGCTGGTGCTTTCGGGATCGTCCTCGGCGGCGGAGTCGCGAAGCTCCTTCGGGATCCGGTAGCGCTCGGTCTCCGGCCGGCGGGCGCAGACGACGATCTCGTCACCGTTCTCGGCGCGGGGGCAGGGGTCGCTGCCGTAGACGACGAGGCGGCGGACCTTCTCCTGCTGGGCGCCGGCGGGGGCCGGGACGAGCGCCGCGGCCGAAGCGGCGGCGAGGGCGGCGATGGGCAAGCCGGCTTTCATGGGCGGCCTCCTTTCGGGTTCGCTCGAAAGAAGGGCCGAACCGGCGACAGGTTCCCCCGAAAACGGCCGACGCCCGTAATTCGGTGTCAGACACCGATTTTCCAAGCCTTTGAAATCGTTCGACGCGATTAAATCGGTGTCTGACACCGAAACATGGAGAGGGATTTTCTAGCGCGGGGTGGCGGCGGCCTCGTCGGCCTTGGCGTCGGCTTCCTCGGCTTCGGCCTGGGCGTCGATCTTGCCGAGGCGCTCGCGGCGCGCTTCCTCGACCAAAGCGTTCCAGTTGACCGCGGGGTCGGCGCCGCGCTCCGCCCGGGCCTCGCGGACGATCTGGTTGAAGCAGCCGCTGGCGCCGCCCGGGCCGACCGGCGAGCAGCTGCCGATCCCGGAGCGGCCGGCATATTCGAGCGCGGTGGCCCGGGTCGCCCAGGCCTGGTTGGTCGGATCGTTGGGGTCGCCGCGAAGCGCCTCGGGGATACGGTAGCGCTCCTTGTCGGGCTTGCGGGCGCAGACGACGATCGTGTCGTCGGTGCTGGGCGGGCAGGGATCGTCGCCGTAGATGATCATCGTGCTGATCTTCGGCTCGCGGGCCGCGGCGGGGGCCTGGGCCGCGGCGGGGGCGGAGGCGAGCATGGCGGCGCCGGCGGCGGCGGCGAGAAGCTTCATCGGTTCAGATCCTTTTCGACAGCGCGATGGCGATACGACAGCCGGCGCGGATGAGGGAAGACAATATGGGATAGCCGAACGCATCCTCGGCGCCGGCGGCCAGAGCGGTGTCGCGATGCTCGAGCTCCTCGTCGCGGAAGCGGCGGATGGTATCGGCAAGGTCGGGCTCCTCGTCGCCGAGCGCCCGAAGCTGGTCGGAATAATGGCGGTCGATCTCGGTCTCGATCGCGGCGGTGCAGGCCATGGCGGCATTGGGGCTCATCAGCGCCGTCGCCGCGCCGAGCGCATGGCCGGCCACCCGCCACACCGGCTGGAGCAGGGTCGGCCGGATGCCGCGCTCGACCATCATCTCGTCGAAGGTCTTGAGGTGCAATTCCTCCTGCGACTGCATCCGGGCGATCGGCCGGCTCGCGGCGTGGGACCCGAGCACGGCGAGCTGGCCGCTATAGATACGGGTCGCGCCATATTCGCCGGCCTGGTCGACCCGGACCATCGAGGCGACGTCCGGCCGCTCGTCGCCGGGGCGCCAGCGCGGCGCGGCGGGGGCGGTTTCGACGTCGGTCACGGCCGCGTCCGGGGGCGTCTGAGGCTCAGCCACAGGATGGTCAACGCGGCAAGGATGGAAAGGATCGCATTCCATCCCGCCATGGAGATTCCGAGGAAGGCGAACTGGATATCCTCGCAGCGGACCATCGGAGCCGCCATGATCGACTTCAAAAGCTCCTCGCTGCTGAGGCCTGCGCTCGCCGAGGTGGTGCACTGGGTGAAGCCCTCGAAGATCCCCGCCTCGACCCCGGCATGGTAGGCGCCGATGCCGCCACTGGCGAGGATGGCGAGCGCGGCCAGCCAGACGAAGCTCCGGCCGCGGTCGGGCGCCTTGCGAAGGAGCAGCGAGAGCAAGGCGAAGCCGAGTCCGGCGAAATGGGCGTAACGCTGCCACCAGCACATCTCGCAGGGGTGCAGCCCGCCCCAGATTTCCGAGCCGTAGGCGCCGGCCAGCAAGGCGGCGGGGACCGCGATGGCGAGGGCTCGGGCTTTGTCGAGGGAGGTCATATCGCCGGCCTAGCCGTCATCCCGGGCTTGACCCGGGATCCATGAACACCGCCGCGCTCGACCTTGAACGAACGTGTTCATGGGTCCCGGCTTTCGCCGGGATGACGAGAGCATCAGCGCTTTCCGGTCGGCCGCGCCCCGCCGGCGGCGGGCGCCACCGCGGCGTTGCGGCCGAGGCGGGAGATGGTCTGGAGCGCGTAGTTGAGCTGGAAGTCCTCGATGCCCTTGGCCTTCAATTGCTCGGGCGTGGCGGCGAAGCGCGGATCGGGCTTGCCGTCGTCCTCGATGACGTCGTTGTCGACGGTGACCTCGTTGATCAGATGGCGCCTCAGATCGGCCTCGCGAAGCTTCGGCCGCGACTTGTAATCGGGGTCGGAGAGCTGCGGCACCTCGATGTCCGGCTTGATCCCGCCTTCCTGCACCGAGCGGCCCGAGGGGGTGTAATAGCGGGCGGTGGTGAGGCGAAGACCGGTCTTCTGGCTGAGCGGCACCAGGGTCTGGACCGAGCCCTTGCCGAAGCTGCGCTCGCCCATCACCAGCGCCCGGTGATGGTCCTGGAGCGCTGCGGCGACGATCTCGGCCGCCGAGGCGCTGCCGGCGTCGACCAGGACGACGATCGGAAGGCCGCGGGCGGCGTCGCCCGGCTTGGCGAAATAGCGCTCGATATCGGCTTTCCGCCGGCCGCGCTGCGAAACGATCTCGCCGCGCTCGAGGAAGACGTCGGACAGGCCGACGGCCTGGTCGAGCAGCCCGCCCGGATTGGACCGGAGGTCGACGATATAGCCGAGCGGCGGCCGGCCGAGCTGCTTCTCGATGGCGGTGATGGCGGCGAGCGCCTCGTCGGTGGTGGTCCGGCTGAAGGTGTTGACGTTGATCACGCCGACATTGTCCTTCACCTGCCATTTGACGGCGGGCAGCTCGATCGTGGCCCGGTTGAGGGTGACCTCGAACGGCTTGTCGCGGCCCAGCCTGAGGATGGTCACCTTGATCGAGGTGCCGGGCGGGCCGCGCATCGAATCGACCGCCTCGTCGAGCGTTCCGCCGTAGATCAGCTTGCCGTTCAGATGGGTGATATAGTCGCCGGCCTTGATCCCGGCCTTGAAGCCCGGGCTGTCCTCGATCGGGGCGACGACCTTGACGACCCCGTCCTCCATCGTGACGTTGAGGCCGAGGCCGCCGTAATTGCCGTCGGTCGTCGTCATCAGCGCCTGGTAGCCGCGCTCGTCCATGTAGGAGCTGTGCGGATCGAGGCTGGCCAGCATGCCGTCGATCGCGCCGCGGATCAGGGTCTTGTCGTCGACCTGCTCGACATATTCGGAGCGGACCCGCTCGAAGACGCTCATGAACTGGTCGAGCTCGCGATAGGTGTCGACGTCGACCGCGGCGAAGGAGGCGGTGGCGGCGGGCACGATCGCCACCGCGCTGACCAGGGCGAGCGAGCGAAGGAGGTTGTTGGACATGCAAATTATCCTGTTCGGGCCGTTCGAGACGCGTGTACCGCCTTTTTAGGCGGCCGAAAAGCAACCGCAGGTGAACAAGCAATTCCTACTTGCCCCGTCATTGCGAGCGTAGCGAAGCAATCCAGCGGCGCGGCGCGCGGCGAGTGGATTGCTTCGTCGCTACGCTCCTCGCAATGACGATCAGAGGAGGAGCGTGATCGGAAACGGCCGGCCGTCCTTGCGGAGCTCGACCGTGACCTCGCCGGCGCCGGCGCGGCCGAGCGGCTGGCGGGCCCGGACCCGGTCGCCGCGCCTGACGGCGAGGCCGGTGAGGTTGGTCACCGTCGTCGTCCAGCCGCCGCCATGGTCGATGATCACCACCTCGCCATAGCCGCTATGGGGCGCGGCAAAGGCGATCCGGCCCGAACGGGGCGCCACCGCCTGGGCTCCGGCCGAAGTGGCGAAGGTGAGGCCGCGGGCATGGACTCCGGCGTCCGAAATCTCGCCGGTGCCGGTGAGCAGCCGGCCCTCGACGGGAAGGACGTAATAAGGCGGGCGGGGGCGGGCGGGGACGGCGCCGGGCCGGGGCGCCGGTCCCGGAAGCTCGGCGAGGCGGCGCGCCAGCCGAGCCTGGAAGGCCCGGGTGCCGGCCAGCGCGGTGAGGTCGCGCGCCTCCTCGCCGAAGGCCAAGGCGCGGTCGGATTCGTACAAGGCGGACTGCATCAGGCTCGCCGAGCTCCGGCGCTTCTCCTGCTCGAAGCGGGCGAGGGCGATCCGGCGGCCCTGCAGGTCGCGCCGGCTCGCCCCGAGCTGGACAACCGCCTCGCGGGCCTGGCGCCGAAGCCTTTCGCCCCGGTCCATCTCGGCCCGGACCCCGGCGGTGCGGGCCCGGATGGCGGGGAGCGAGGAGGCGAGCAGGGCCCGGACGTGGACGACCTCGTCGAGCGAGCCGGGCTGGATCAGGGCCAGGGCCGGCGGCCGCCGGGCCATGGTCTGAAGCGCCGCGGTCAGCCGGATCAGCGAGCCCTGGCTGGCGGCGAGGCGGGCGCGCTGGGCCGCGCTCAACCGCTCGATCAGGGCGATCCGGGCCTGGGCCTCGGTGATGTCGGCCTCCGCCGCCTCGATCCGCGAGGCGAGGGCGGCGGCGGCGGCATTGGCCCGGGCGGCCTCGCCGGTGGCGCGCTGCGCCTGGCGCTCGAGCGTTTCGGAGCGGCGCTTGGCGGTGGCGGCTTCCCGCTGCGCCTGGGCGAGGGTGGGCGGCGCCTGGGCGATTGCGAGGTCGCCGGCGAGGAGGGAGAGAAGGGCAAGGATGATTCCTCTCCCTGCAAGGGAGGGGTTAGGGGTGGGTAGGCGAGCGAAGCGAGACTTCCGGGTGACTCGGAGCTTCAGCCGCCTTCGGCGGACCCACCCCCAGCCCCTCCCTTCCAGGGAGGGGAGTTTCGTCAGCGCTAGCCACTCCATTCTCCTATCCTTCCCTGTGATAGGGATGGTTGGCAAGGATGGAGGTGGCTCGCCAGAGCTGCTCGGCGAGCATCGCCCGGGCGAGGAGGTGGGGCCAGGTGGCCCGGCCGAAGGAGAGGAGCAGATCGGCGGCGGAGCGCTCCTCGTCCGTAAAGCCGTCGGCGCCGCCGATCAGGAAGCGCGCCTCGCGGCGGCCCTCGTCGCGCCAGCGCTCGAGGCGCCGGGCAAGATCGGCCGAGCCGAGCGTCTCGCCTTTCTCGTCGAGGAGAATGGTGATGCTGTTGTCGGCCGGCGGGGGAGGGCGGCCGCCGCTCTCCGGCAATTCGGTGACCTGGGTCGGCCAGGAGATCCGCTTGAGATAGCGTTCGACCAGCTCCGCTTCGGGGCTCCGTCCGATCTTGCCGCGGGCGACGATGTGGAGCTTCATCGCTAATCCCCGTCATTGCGATGAGCGACAGCGACGAAGCAACCTACGCGTCTCCACCGCCGCGGACTGGATTGCTTCGCTGCGCTCGCAGTGACGGGACTCAGCCCGCGGCCTTCGCGGGCGCCGCCCCCGAATCCCCCTCGAAAGCCCACATCCGCTCGAGATTGTAGAAGCTGCGCACTTCCGGGCGGAAGATGTGGACGATGACGTCGTCGGCGTCGATCAGCACCCAGTCGGCGACCGGAAGGCCCTCGACCCGAACGCTGCGGCCGAGCTCCTGCTTGATCCGCTCGCCCAGCTTCTGCGCCATCGACGCCACCTGACGGGTCGAGCGGCCCGAGGCGATCACCATATGGTCGGCGATGTTGGACTTGCCCGTCAGCGGGATGGTGACGACGTCCTGGGCCTGGTCATCGTCCAGCGATCGAAGCACGAGGCTGTGCAGGGCTTCGACTTTCTCATGCTCTCCGCCGATGGGCGGGGCCGGTGCTTTAGCGGGCAAACTGCCTCCTCAAGTCACGAGCCGCCGCGTTACGCCGTCGCGCAGGGCCCGGGGGTTGAACGAATAAGCTTCCGATTGGTGCCAGTTCGGATCGGCGGCACGAATGCCTGTGGCGGAGGTCGGATCGAGCGGCAATCTCAGGAACACGAGCGCCGGCGGTCTCCACTCCGTCCAGTTCCGAACCTGGTCCGCGGGTTGGACGAAGCGCCGCAGCCAGCCCATCGCGCGAGCCGCGTGGGCGGCGCCATCATATCCCGGACGCGAAACGACCGCAATCGGAACCGTCTCGGCAATCTTGCGCCAGTGCCGCCAGAGGTGGAACTGGGCCAGATTGTCCTCGCCCATCAGCCAGATGAAGCGCCGGTCGGGGTAGCGGGAGCGCAAAGCGGCGAGCGTTTCGACGGTATAGCGGGTGCCGAGCTCGGCCTCGATCGCCGTGGCCCGGATCGGAAGCCCGCGGGCGAGGCGCCGCGCCGAGGCGAGCCGGGCGGGGAGGGGCGCCATGCCTTCCACCGGCTTCAAGGGATTGCCGGGGGAGACCAGCCACCACATTTCGTCGAGGCCGAGGGCCCTTATCGCCGCGGCGCTGACCCGGCGGTGGCCGCGATGGGCGGGGTTGAAGGAACCGCCGAGGAGGCCGGTGGGGATCACGCCGACGTCGATAGCATGGCGGGGGCGCTTGCCAAGTGCTTCGGCCTCTGTTGTTCTCTCGCTCCGTGGTCGTGGGCGACAAAGCCAAGTCCCTGCCCGAGCAGGACGTGCGCGCATTTCTTCGCGAGACTTTCGGCTGTTCGGACGAGATCGCCGGAATCATCTTCGTGCGCGGAACGGTGCGCGCCTTCCCGCCCCAGTCGATCATCGTCCGCCAGGGCGAGAAGGCCGCGGCCGCCTATCTGCTGGCCCAGGGCCGGGCGCACGCCTTGCTGTACAGCGTCGAGGGTCAGTTGGTGCTGGTCTGCGAATATCGGCCCGGCGACCTGTTCGGGGATCTGGGCGAGCTCGACCCGGCACCGGAGGAGGCCGAGATCGTCGCCGTCGAATCGTCTCGAAGCTTCGTCCTCAAGAGCCGGGACCTGGTGGCTCTGGCCGAGGCCTATGGCGGCATTGGGCTGGCCTTGTCGCGGCTGCTGCTCCGCCAGCTGAGGCGGGCGACGTCGCGGATCTACGAGCGGGCGGCGGTCTCGGCGGTGGGGCGGGTCCATGCCGAGATCCTGCGCCTGGCGCTCGCCTCGCCCGGCCATGCCATCTGCCCTGCGCCGATCCTGTCGGAGCTTGCGGTGCGAGTGTCGACCACCCGCGAGACCGCGTCGCGGGCCGTGAGCGCGCTCGAGCGGCGCGGCCTCATCCGCCGCGAACCCGGCTCACTGACCGTCGTTGCTCCGCAAAGGCTGGAAGAGCTGATCATATGATTTGAGCGCGTAGAGCCCGACCGGCGGACCGCCGTCGGGCGCATCGAGCTCGCCGATATATTCGCTGGCCGGGCGATGCGGGCCGGCGGCGGCGAGCGCGGCGGCGAAATCGTCGGTGACGCAGGCGGTGCCCGGAGGGGCCGAGGCAAGCGCGGCGGCGGCGGCGGCGGTGGCGGCGGGGTCGAGGCGGACGGCGTCGGCGAAGGGATCGCGGAAGATCACGGCGGGGCCGTATTGGCCGCCGATTCGGAGCCGGGCCGTGTCGGAGGCGGCGCCGAGCAGCCGGACCGCCGCTTCAGCGGCGTCGCCGGGGCCGGCATAAGCGAGGATGAGGCGGTCCTCGGCGAGGTAGGGGGCGACGGCGGGCGCGGGAAGCTTCGCGACCAGCCCGTGCAGCTCCGCAAGCGCAGGCTGAAGCGGCCTGTCGGTCTCGAGGCCGATGGCGAGCACCGCCAGCGGCTCCGCCGAATCGTCCGCCGGAGTGGAGGCATCCTGGCGCGTCTCGCGCGGCGCGGTCAGCACCCGCTGCCGCCACCCGCCGGCCGCCCAGGTCTCGCGCGACCGGCCCGACGCGCCGTCGGCACCGTCGGCCGAATCGAGCACCAGCAGCTGCACCGCGCTGCTCTCCAGGCGCCGGCCGTTCATCAGCGCCGCTCCCATGGCGACTTCGTCGGCGAGCCCGATCATGCCGGCGTCGGGGGTGGCGCCGAGCGGGCGGACCGGGCGGACCGCCTCGGCCATGGCCAGGACCGAGTCGAAGCGGCGGCGCCAAGCCTTGCCGAAGGGGTCGACGGACACGGCGGCGAACGCCTCCACGCCGCCGGGCAGGATCGCATGAAGCTCGGCGCCGCGGGCCACCAGGGCCTCGGCAATGATGATGTCCGCTCCGGCGGCGAGCGCGCCGAAGCCGAAGCCGACATTCTCCTCCTCGAGCACCGCCGCGATCTTCTCGTCGAGATGCTCGCGGCGGACGACCTTGGGGTCGAACGACATGTGGCCGCCGAAATGGAGCGAGCGAGGCGGGCGGTGGGCGTCGAGCCACGATGCATCGCGGCCCTGGGCGGAGAGGATCAGGGCGAACTGGCGCAGGGTTGAGGCATGGTCCTCCCAGGCGCGGGGGGCGAGGGCGACGGCTTCGGCGAAGGAAGCGCGAGCTTCGTCGTGGCGGTCGAGAAGGAGGAAGGCTTCGGCGCGGGTGGCGGCGCGATAATAAGGGGTTTCGGGCTCGTCGGGCTGTTCCTCGACGAGGCGAAGCACCCGCGCTGCCAGCGCGTTTGCCCGTCCGGAGTCACCGCCGAGCAGGGACAGGGCGGCCGCGTTGATCAGCGGATAGCTCGCCGGCTGAAGCGACGCCGACCTTTCATAGGCGGCGGCGGCGGCGAGATAGTCGGCCTGCTTGCCCGGGCCGCGGCTTCGCAAGGCGCCGTCCTTGAGCAGCCGGCCCTTCAGGTTGAGCACCGACGGCTGGTCCTGCACCGCGGGCAAGCCGATCGAGTCGAACAATTGCAAAGCGCGATCGAGCGCGCCGGCCCGGGCGTGGGCGACAATCGCAAGCAGCTGGCCAGGATCAAAATCTCGCAACCTTGGCTCCGTCGGTCGTCATAGCCGAGATCGTCCGTTCTTAGCGCAGTCGGGGTGAGGGAATCCAACCGTTCCATCCGGAACGGTTGGATTTGTTTCGCTCCGCTTCGAAGCCTTCAGGGAGAGGTGTTGGTCCCGGTCGGGTCGAAGATGACGGTCATCGCCGGACCGCCTCTGTTGGCATAATTGGCCAGCAGATACATGTCGAACTTGTAGGCAAGCTGCTTCACCACGCCCGGGGCGAATTCCATGCCGGTCGCGCTGTCCAGATAGTGATTGATGAAAAATATGGCGCTGCGCTTGTCCGTCCGGTCGCTGCGTTTGATCGGCATTTCGATCAACAGGTCCTTGGCGTCGAAGAAGCTCTCGTTCGGCGTCTGGCCCTCGCTGACGTTGAATGCAACCGACGGCCTCCGGCCTCTGCGCCGATGGAAGGCCCAGTTCCTCTCGTCGAAGAACATGGCGACGTAGCTGCGCCGATCCCATTGCACATCTTTGAAGGCTCGCCCGGTTCGCGGCGGGTCCTTGACCGGGGTCCGCGGCCGAGCGTTGAGGGCGAGCGTCTTCAGGATCCCTTTCTCATCCGCCATCTCGGCGTAGGGAATGGGCGCCCCCCGGTCGTAGAAATAATGGTCGACGCTCACCGTGCCGCTATTGTTGATGCGCACGTAGTAGAAGTAGATGCAGCTGGGCGGCGTACCGGTCGGCGGGTCGGTTGCGATGTGCACCTTATCGTAGACATCCTTGTTCCGTTCGCTCAATTCCTGTCGAATCAGGAGGTCGATAAGCCCTTGCTTGGGGTCGCTCAGCGCTTCCTCGATCGCCGTTGGACTGTTGCCGTCTCCCACGGCATCCGGTGGGCTTGAATTACTGTCGAGCATGGCGTCCTCCCTGCCAGAAATGATTGACGCCGATGGGTAGCATCCGCGGACGGGCGCGGGCCGTGACAGCCGTCACGCCGACGGCAACAAAGCCGAAGCTTCAATCGCAGGCGGTCGCGCGAAGCCCGGTCTGTCCCACGCCGCTCGCGTGCAGGTCCGCCTCGATCTTGGCCTTGAATTGGCGCCATTCGACATTTGCGGGGTCGCGGGCGCTCAGGCAGGCGGTCCGCCGATATGATTGCCGGAGCAGGTCGGTCGCTCCATTCTCCTCGCCGACAAGAGACGACAGCTTTGCTACCGCGCGCTCCGCGATCGCCAGGCGAAACACATCTTCCCGGTTCTCCGGGTCGATTCGGTTTATCCGCCTGGTTATTTCAAGTTGCCGCCGGTAGGCCGCGAGGGCCGGTCGGAACAGCTTGCGGACATAATAGCTCTCGGCCAGCGAGGCGTAAGCGTTGGCCAGCTCGCGGAGCGCGGCCGCGTCGCCCTGCCGGCGGCTGGTCACGCGTCCGAACCACAATATGGCTTCGCCGAACAGGGCCTGAGCCGCGGCCGGGTCGGATTCTCCGTGCAATTTCACGACCCCGCGGTTCATCGCGCCCCATCCCATCTCCAGCATATAGTCCGGATTGCCCGGCTGGATGGCGATCAGGTCGCTAGCGGCCTCGGCGTAGCGCTCGTAATGAATGCCGGCCCGAGGCCATTCCTCCCGCAGCTCATGGACGCGTCCGATCCAAAACTGGCTTTGGCCATGGGCGAAGATGGCGTCGGCCGCCTTCGGTCGGCGTGCGAGGATGGCCGCGGTGGTCATATGCGCTTCGCGGAACCATAAAAGAGCAGTGTCGAGCTTGCCCTGCTTTACCGCATCTTCCCCTCGTGCGTGGAGGATACGGGCCCGCTGCTCGAGGCTTTGGTCCGACTGACGCCGAGCCGCGTCGTCGTAATAAGCGATGGCGCGATCGTTGACCGCTTCCATGACGTCGAGCCGGCCGACCCCTTCGAGCTTGGTGCGCAAATCGGTGATCATGAACTCGATCAGCCCCTCGGCCTGAGCCCGCTCGCGCTGCGCCTCGGCTCGGGCGTTGAGGGCGAAGACGGTCAGCAAGGCCATGACCAGCATCGCCGCGACAGCCGCCGCGGTGACGTAGGTCACCTGCCGCACCCGTCTGGCCGCGTCGCGCTGGACCAGGGCGTCGAGCCCCACTCCAGCGAGGCCGGCGACCAGCTTCAGCTGGCCCAGCCGGCGACCGTCGCCCGCCTTCCTGAGATCCGCCGCAAGGGGTTCGGCACCGCTCTCCACCAAAGCGGGCGAAAAACATTGCGCCGGCTCCCCCTCGACAATGGCGGTGAAGATCGGCCGATCGGGGTGCAATTCCCGGAAGGTGGCGATCTCCTTCGCCACCCAGGGCGAGGCGGCGCTGCTCGGGGAGCAGACGACGATCAAATTGCGGGACGCGGCCAGCGCCGCCCGAACCCTTTCGCTGAGGTCTCCGGCGGCGGGAAGTTCGTCGCGGTCGCGGAAGATCGGGGTCAGGCGGGTCGGGACCTCGCCGTCCTCGCCCTGGGTGCCGGCCAGCCGCTTGGGCAGCCGATAGCCTTCCAGCTTGCGGTGAAGCCAGCGCCCGACCGCGGCGTCCTTGTGGCTGTAGCTGATGAACGCGACATAGCCTCCGGCGGCGCCGGGTCCCGTTTCGGCCATGGATATCCCCCCACGGGCGCGGGCGGGCTGGCGCCGCGCCTCCGGCAGGGTGCCAGAGGGCGGACGAGTCCACAATATATCAAAAACTTAGATTTGGGTGGCTCAGCCCAGCTTCTGCGCCAGGAAGCTGGGCACGGGGCCGTTCCAGCCTTCCTCCTCGGCCATCGCCTGCGGCTCGGGCCTCGGCTCTTCCCGGCGCGCGGGACGAGGCTCGCGCTTCGGCGCGGCCCGGCGGGAAGGGATAGCGGCCTCGGCTTCCTCAAGACGCGGTTCCGGCTCGCGCTCGCTCCGCTTGGGCGCCGATTCGGCCTTGGGCTCGTCGCGGCGAGGACGGGGCTCCCGCTTCGGCTCTTCGGAGCGACTGCGCCCGCGCGGAGCGCGAGCCCCGCGCTCGCGGCGGGGACGCTCCTCTTCCTCGCCCTCGGGCGGCGCGGACTCGGCCAATGCGGGCTCCGCCGCCATGCCCTCGACGGCCCGGATCTTCGCCCCGGTCAGTTTCTCGATCGCCTCGATCGCCTCGGCGTCGGCGGCGGTGGCCAGGGTGATGGCAATGCCGGTCTTGCCGGCGCGGCCGGTGCGGCCGATGCGGTGGATATAATCGTCCGGATGCCACGGCACGTCGTAGTTGAAGACGTGGCTGACGTCCTTGATGTCGAGGCCGCGCGCGGCGACGTCGGAGGCGACGAGGATGTTGATCTCGCCGGCCTTGAAGCGTTCGAGCTCGCGAATCCGCTCGGGCTGCTCCATGTCGCCGTGGATCTCGCTGGCGTTGAGGCCGGAGCGCTTGAGGCTCTGGGCGAGCTCGCGGACGGTCGTCTTGCGGTTGCAGAAGACGATGGCGGTGCGGACGTCATTGCCCCTCAGGCGGTCGGTCAGGACCTGCTTCTTGCGGCGCGAATCGACCTTGAGCAGGCGCTGGTCGATCGACACGTTGGCGGTGGCGGGCCGGGCGACCTCGATCGTCTTCGGGCCGGTCAGGAACTTGTCGGCGAGCTTCTTGATCGGCCCGGGCATGGTCGCCGAGAAGAGCAGGGTCTGGCGCTGCGACGGCAGCTTCGAGCAGATCTCCTCGATGTCGGGGATGAAGCCCATGTCGAGCATCCGGTCGGCCTCGTCGATGACGAGCAGGCCGCAGCCGGTCAGCAGGATCTTGCCGCGGCCGTAGAGGTCCATCAGCCGTCCGGGGGTGGCGATGAGGACGTCGACGCCTTTTTCCAGCTTCTTGATCTGGTCGGCCATGTTGGTGCCGCCGATCAGCAGCGCCATGTTGAGCTTGTGATATTTGCCGTATTTCTCGAAATTCTCGGAAACCTGCATGGCAAGCTCCCGGGTCGGCTCGAGAATCAGCGAGCGCGGCATCCGGGCGCGGCTTCGGCCCTGGGCGAGGATGTCGATCATCGGCAGGACGAAGCCGGCGGTCTTGCCGGTGCCGGTCTGGGCGATGCCGATGATGTCGCGGCCCATCAGCACCGACGGGATCGCCTGCTTCTGGATCGGGGTGGGGATGTCGTAGCCGGATTCCTCCACGGCGCGGAGCAATTCGTCGGATAGGCCGAGATCGGCAAAACTCATAAGGGTTCCGGGTGATGGAGGGGCTTCGTCGCGAGCCGCTTCAGAGCAAGCGCTTGGGCGAAGCGGCGGCCCAAGTCAAGAAAGCTCAACGGCGCACGACCGGTTCCAGGCCCCGGAAGCGGTCGATTTCGCAGGCGCCGCCCATGCGCGAACGGATGTTGTCGCGGTCCTCGCAGACCATGCCGTCGGGGTTGGGGGTGATGTAGAAGCCGTAATAATAATCGAGTGCCGGGCAGCTGCTCTCCAGCTTCGCCCGCACCCGCTGGCGATTGCGCAGGATCAGGTCGACGCTGCTCTTGCCGACCAGGGTGGCGCCGGCGATGGCGCGCGCCGGGACGCATTTCGGCCCCTTGCCTTCCCTCCATTCTACCCGCGTCGGCGGAGTCTGGCGGAAACGGATGATGACCTGCTCGCGCACTACCGTCTGTCCGTACTGGACCGGGCGCGCCGGCGGGGCCGCCGCGGGCGCGCCCGCCGCGAGCAGCAACAGGGTCGCGGCGCCGGCGCGGATCAGTGAGGAGCCCTCCATCGCTTCCTCCCATCCCCGCAAGCGCTTGAACATGCGATTAATCCCCCGCTTGCAGAAGGCACGATTGCGCCATAGTAACGCCGCCACATTCGGGCGGCCCGAGACGCGGCCGCCTTCAACGCTAGCGGAGACATGAACATGGCGACCGAGCCGCCGTCAAACGCCCTGCCGATTTTCTATGCAGGCCTCGAGCCGCTGTCGAGCAGCGTCCATAGCAGCTTTCGCAGCCGCCCTTCGGATAAAGCGCCCTTCCTCACCAGCAACCATGCGGTTCCGATCACGATCGACGAGTTCGTCGCGGTCCAGCGCCACTTCCCGATCGTCTTCTCGGTCGGCGAGAATCCGGTGCCGCTGGCGCTGATGGGCCTGAACGAAGGCGTCAACGTCTTCGTCGATGCGGACGGCAAGCCGGCTGGCGACATCTACCTGCCCGCGTACGTCCGCCGCTACCCGTTCATGCTCGCCCGGCTGCAGCCCGACGCCCAGGAGCTTTCGCTCTGCTTCGATCCGACCAGCGGCCTGATCGGCGATTTCGAGGACGGCGAGCCGCTGTTCGACGACGGCAAGCCGAGCGAGACGACCAACAACGTCCTCAAGTTCTGCGAGGAGTTCGAGCTCTCCGCCCAGCGCACCGTCGCCTTCATGACCGAATTGAAGGACGGCGGCCTGCTGATGGACGGCGAAGTGTCGATCCAGCCGGCCGGAGTCCCGCAGCCCTTCGTCTATCGCGGCTTCCAGATGGTCAACGAGGAGAAGCTGCGCGGGCTCGAGGGCGACGAGCTGAAGCGGATGAACCAGAACGGCATGCTTCCGCTGATCCTCGCCCACCTCTTCTCGGTCTCGCTGGTCCGCGACGTCTTCGCCAAGCAGATGCAGCAGGGCAAGGGACCGGCGATTCCCGCGGCCGGCGAGCCGGCGGGGAACGCCTAGCTTCCTCTGGCCGTCATCCCGGACTCGATCCGGGATCCATGAACACCGTCCGTGGGCGTTTTCGCGGGCCGGTGTTGATGGATTCCGGCTTTCGCCGGAACGACGGACTGGCGGATCACCCCTCCGCGACCAGCTCCGCGACGACCGCGGCGGCATCGACCCCGAGGACCCGGGCGATGACGATGAACTCCGACACTTCGAGCCGCCGCTCGCCGCGCTCGTAATTGGAGACGAAGGATTGCGGGCGGCCGAGCCGGTCGGCGAGGTCCGCCTGCCGAAGACCGCGCGCGCGCCGGGCCTCGAGCAGGCGCCGGCGCAGCCGGTCGGCGGGGCGTTCCAGGCCTTTCGGCGGGGGCGGCACCTCCGCCTGCTCTCCGCCGCCGCTAAGGCGGACGAGCTCGTCCGCCAGCCGTTCGAGCTCGGCACCGAGCCGCGCCAGGCTTGTCTGTTCCCTGCTTCCCACGCTCACACTTCCCCACGTTAAGCGAAATCCACAATCGTGAACTAGTTGCTTTGCGATGGGTTGTCGAGGCCGCTGTCGCGCAAAATCGGGACCGTTGCCGCGGCCGCTGCGCCAATGTAGCGATGCCGGCATGGCAATTCTCGCTCCCGACCTCGCCCGCTACTCCCGAATCGCGATCTGGCTGCACTGGATCATCGCCGGCCTGATCGCGCTCAACCTGCTGCTCGGATTCTTCCACGAGGATTTCGAAAGGCCGGTGCGCGCCGCCATCATGAACGTCCACAAGGGGACCGGCTTCACCATCCTCGTCCTCACCCTCGCCCGGCTGGGCTGGCGGCTGGGGCACCGGCCACCGCCGTTCGACCCGGTCCTGAAGGCCTGGGAGGTCTTCCTCGCCAGGCTGATCCACGGCCTGTTCTACGTCTTCCTGATCGTCATGCCGATCACCGGCTGGCTGGTCGTCTCATCCGGCGGTCGCCCGGTCACCAGCTTCTTCGGCCTGTTCGACATCGCTCCGCTCCCCGTCTCGCGCGCGGAGGAGGCGCACGAACTGTGGGAGAAGGTCCACGAGGTCCTCGCTTATGCCGCTTTGGTGCTCATCGCCCTCCATGTCGCTGGAGCTCTGAAGCATCATTTCGACGGCCACCGCCACCTGATCGGGCGGATGGCGCCCTGGGCCTGGCGGGGTGGCCGGCCCTCTTGAAACCTTCCAAAGCTTTCATACATTTAGCCTGACGCGCCGACGTATTCCCCCCTTTGCGGCGGCGTGTTGCGCCCTTTACGGGCGCTCCTCCCTGAACCTGGCCACCCCGCGGCATCCGCGGGGTGGTCTTTTCGTATGAGCGTGAGGCCCGCTTCAGTGCATTGTGGGCGGGTTGATCGTGTAAGCTTCGCTGAACGGCAGAGTGAACAGATGCCGGTGCTCCG
This sequence comes from Allosphingosinicella sp., assembly GCA_035719905.1. Lineage (GTDB taxonomy): Bacteria > Pseudomonadota > Alphaproteobacteria > Sphingomonadales > Sphingomonadaceae > Allosphingosinicella. The sequence continues at coordinate 42,127 of DASTFN010000020.1, read as the reverse complement.
AATCCTCGACCTCGATGAACGAGGCGGGGTTCAGCTGGCCGGAGCGCATCTCCTCCGCCATGATGTCGCGGGCTCCCGCCAAAGCGGCGGAGCGGGCCTCGACCTCGTCGGCCAGCTCCCGGCCTTCCTCGTCCTCGGTGAAGCCGTTGCCGTTGCAGACGTGGAAGAAGAACAGAGGCATGGGGCCTCCTCAGTCGGTGGACGAGGGACGCTCCCTCTCGGCTTCGGCCTGCCTGACGCGCTGGCCGTGCGCCTCGGTGGCGCCGTCCAGCAGCCGGTCCGAGGTTTCCAGCGCGGCCTGGGGCGTCAGGAGGACTCCGACCCCGTCCGGCCCCTCGACGGCGACGTTGCCGTTCTCCACGGTCACCTCGCTGGGCGTGTCATATACTTGTCCCATGGCGTTATAGCGCGTTGGCCCGGCGGGTGGTTCCGCCTTACGCGCAAAGCCGGCGAGCCCGGCCCTTCTTAAAAGCTTGGGTTTTTCGCGACACAGTCGGCGAAAAGGCGAGCCATGGCGGCGCTGCCCGCGATCGGGAAGGCGACGATTCGCTTGCCGGCGCGGCCTATCTCCAGAGTCCGGCCCTTGGCGAGCGCGGCGATGAAGGGTCGCTGGGCGATCCCCAGGCGATAGGTGGGCCCGGGCTTGTCGTCGAAATCCTCCAGCATCGTCGAGTGCATGGCGCGAGGGACGAGCCGTCCGTCGATCCGCACCTCCAGATCGTGGAATCGCTCGGCGGCGGCCTCGTCATCGAGGTCGAGCGCTGGGAGGCGGGGCGCCCAGAGGATGAGGCTGTCCGACATATCGTCCCATTTGGCGAGCCGCAGGCTCAGCCGCTCGCCGCCGGCAAGCTCTCTTACGGCCATGCAATAATTGCCGGCCTCGCCGTAATGCCAGCCGTTGGCGAGGCGCCGCGGAGTCTCGACGGGCGGGCGCGCTTCGGCCGGAGGAGCGGCGAGCAGGACCGCCAGAACGAGGACGGGGGAAACGCGCATCGCTTATTCGGCGGCGATCGCTTCGGGGGGATCGAGGGCGGCGGCCGCCAGAGCGGCGGCGATGGCGGCGATGAGGCGGGCGACCCGGTCGAAGCCCGGGCCGGTCGTGCGCAGGTCGGGGGCGAGATAGAGGGAGCGGTCGAGCTCGAGCTGGAGCGCGTGGACGGCGCGGGCCGGGCGGCCGTGCCGCTCGGTGATATGGCCGCCGGCATAAGGGGCGTTGCGGGCGACCTTGAAGCCGGCGGCGAGGGCCGCGCCTTCCGCCGCGGCGACCAGGACCCCGGCCATGCTGCCGCCGTGGCGGTCGCCGAGCACGACCGGCGCCTGACCACCGCCTCCGCGCGGAGGCATGGAGTGGCAGTCGAGCAGGATGGCGATTCCGAAGCGGGCCTTGGCGGACTCCAGTTCCGCCTCCAGGGCCGAGTGATAGGGGCGATGGATGGACTCGACCCGGCGAGCCACCTCGGCGGCGGCGATGCGCTGCCGCCAGATCGCGCCCGAGCCGGCGATCCGCGCCGGGATGAGGCCGAGGCCGCCGCGCGTTCGGGGGGATTCCACCGTCGAATCGGCCGCGGGACGGGGCAGGACCATGGCGGGATCGAGCTCGCGCTCGTCGCGGTTGAGATCGATCTCGGCGCGCGGAGCGTCGGCGATCAGCGCCGTCGCCCCGCCCTCGACCGCGCGCCATACGAGGCGGTCGACGAGCCGGTCCTCGAGGCTCTCGAGCCGGGCGCGCGACAGGCGTGCGGATGCGAGCAGCCCCTCGGAATAGGCCCGCCCGGCATGCGGCACCGAAATGACCACCGGCGAGCCCGGCTTTTCGGGCCCGAGGCGGCGGAAAGGGGGCGGGGAGTCGGGCATTTGCACCTCCACGGTAAGTAGTCCGGTTTTGGCACGCAATCGTCTTTCCGCCGCCCGAGTGCCGCTTCCGGACGCGCGCGCGCTGGAAAACCCCTCTTCCTTCGGGCATAGAAAGTTGCAGCGGGCGCGCATCGGGCGCGGCCGGTTTAAGGGCATGCATGGTCAGGATCCTGCTGGCGGAGGACGATACGTCGATGCGGTCCTATCTCGGCCGGGCGCTGGAGCGCGCCGGCTACGAGGTGGTGCCGGTCGACCGCGGCACCGCCGCCTTGCCGCTGATCGAGGCGGAAAGCTTCGACCTGCTTCTGACCGACATCGTCATGCCCGAGATGGACGGGATCGAGCTCGCCCAGAAGGCGGCGTTGATCGCTCCGGAAATGCGGGTGATGTTCATCACCGGCTTCGCCGCCGTCGCCCTCAAGGCGGGCAAGGCGGCGCCGAGCGCGAAGGTCCTCTCCAAGCCCTTCCACCTGCGCGACCTCGTCGCCGAGGTCGACCGACTGTTCCAGACCGAGGATCAGCACGGGCGGCTCTAGGCCGGTCCCGGCCGTTGCATGCTCTCCTGGTCTGTGGGAGGCTGCCCAGGGGGGCGAGGCTTTCATGAACGGCGAGGCTGCAACCGGCAAACCCGTTGTCGAACCCGACGGCAAGAAGGGCGGGTCACGCTGGCGCAGCATCGCGCTGGAGCTGGTGCTCGTCATCGCCGGAGTCCTCATCGCGCTCGTGGTCGACCGGCTGGTGCGCGATTTCGACGATCGGCAGGACGCGGCCGAAGCGCGCGCCAATTTGCGCGTCGAGATCGGGACGAATCTCGGGCGGATCCGGTCTCGCCTGGATGCCCAGGCCTGCGTGCTTCGCCGGCTCGACGAGATCGCCGCCTATCTCTCCTCCGTGCGCGACGGCCGGCGCCCGCCTCGGCCCAATTGGATCGGGCGGCCGCATACCTGGACCATGCAGGACGCGCGCTGGCAAGCCGCGGCCAGCGCCGGGCGCGCCTCGCTGCTGTCGCGCGACGATCAGGCCCAATTCGCCTTCGTCTATGCCGGGACCCGGGAGTTCGCCCGCCTCGAGGAAGAAGAGCAGGACGCCTGGGCGCAGCTTCGCGCCCTCTCCGAGCTGGGCAGTATCTCCGACGTCCAGGATGCAGACATGGTCGCGGCGCTCCAGCAGGCGCGATATGCGGCCTGGCTGCTCTCGGTCAGCGGGGCCCAGACCGGCGATGCCGCGAGGCGTATCGGCGCCAGGCCGAACCTCAACGAGCTGCGCGGACCGCAGAGCGTGTGCCTCGCCAGCACGACTCCGTTCGACGAAGCGATCCGCCGCCTCGGCGCCGGACGCGTGGTCGAGCCGCGATGAAAGCCGGGACGGCGCGACAGTCACGGTGACCGTCCCTACGGGTTGCGCCGCATCCGAGGCGTCGCTACATGCGCCCCCAGTGGGCGTGTAGCTCAGTGGTAGAGCACTGTGTTGACATCGCAGGGGTCGCAAGTTCAATCCTTGCCACGCCCACCATTAAAGCCCTGGAAATCCTCGGATTTCCGGGGCTTTTTGATGGCCGGGCCCAGAGTTCCGGCTACCGGACCGGCTGCCAGCTCCGCTCCGGGTCCGCCGTGCCGTGCTCGGCGAAATGGCGAAGCGTCTGTTCCGCTTCGGGCCGGCTCAACGTCTGGCGGGAGCTGATCCGCATGCGCTCGCCGCCGACATAGATCTCCGCCCATTTGGGCCGCTCGGGCGGCGGGCTGCGCTCGGCGGCCTTGGGGGCGGTTCGGCCGTCGCGCAGGATCAGGTGGAAGCCGACCCGCGGCACGAAATAGACCTCCATCGCCTTTTCGCCGCTGCCGCGCTCGAGCAGCCCGCCGCCCGAGCCGACGGACCAATAATCGCCGCCGCCGCGCCGGACCTGGGCGAGGAGCTCCGCGACCGGCATGTCGGCGCGGCTTTCGCCGGACGGTGCGTACCAGGTCAGCTTCACGGCGTCTTCATCTCCTGACCAATGGGGGATCGCTCTGGCCGCGGTAATAGAGGCGCAGCTCCTTCACGCCTAGCATCCGGGCGAGCCGGATCAGGTCCTTGTTGCAGCTGGGGCAGGTCGGACGGTCGACGAACAGCTCGACCACCTCGGGGAGCGCTCCGAAATGGATGTAGGCGCGGATCATCGCCTCGGCCTCGGCGTGGCTCAGGAACTTCGCCTGGCCCAGATTGTCGCTCTTCAGGCCGAAGGCTTGCGCAAGCCGCTCGAACAGCGCCCGGCGCGACGGGACGGTGAGGGCGAAATTGGCCGGATCGAGGCCGCTGTTGGTGCCGTGGAAGGCGACTCCGCCTATCTCTATTCGAGCCACCGTCCCGGTCGAGCCGTCGCCGTGCGAATAGACCGGCAGATCGCCCGCCTCGCGATGGTCCTCGATCTGCTTGAACTGCGCCTGCATCTCCGCGTCGGTGCGATGCGCCGGAGGCACCGGGTCGAAATCCGGATTGGGCTCTCTGGCAGATCGAACCTCGCCGTCCGCGATCGGGATGAGCGGCCTTGGCGCCGCCGGATCGTCGAAATGGATCCGGACCGAGCCGGTCTTGGTCACCGCAACGACGGTGCCGCGGCCGTGGACGTCGTGGTCGACCCGGGTCCCCACCGCCACCGTGCCCGCGTCGGTGATCACCGGCCCGCTCTGAGACGCCGGAGTCGCCTTCGGGCCAGGCAGGTTGGCGCCCTCGATCTGGTGCCTGTCGTCGAGCATCCGAAGCACGGCCTCGTCCCGGCTGCGCACGCCGGCGCGGGCGAACAGGTCGGGGTCGACCCTGGCCAGCGCCTTGATCACGAAGCGCTCGAAATTGGCCGGCCGGTTGCGCCCGCCCTGGCCCGCCTTGGCGGCGACGAATCGGTCGTGCAGAATTATGAACAGGTCCGGATTCTGGCTGTGGACATAGTGCAGGACCGCCGATTGGCTTATCCAGTCGGTCAGCTTCTGGTTCAGATTGCCCGACGCCGGCGGCGCCCGGCCCGCCGCGAAATCCGCCTCGGTCCGGAACCGGCCGCCGAGGCTCGCTCGGGCGAAGTCCAGCCTGCGCGCCCGGATCGCCGCCTGCTGGGGGCTCATTCCGTCCGCCTCGAGGCGCTTCCGGAACAGGTCGAGCGCCGTCCTCGCCTCCGCGTCGGTGGCGGCGTGGAGGACCGCCATGACCGCCGGACGATCGAGTGCGGCCAGCGCCCGGATGCTGTCGACGATTTCCGCGCCGCCCCGCGACCCGGCGATCCGGGCCAGGGCCTGATCCTCATGCGCCGGCTTCATCCCCGCCGGCGCCGGGGGCAGCTTGAGCGGGTCGGCGGGATCGTCGGCGTTCAGCGAGCGCGCCTCGACGACGTCCGAATCCTCGTCGGCAGCCTGCCGGGCCCGAGGCGCGCTCCCGCCGCCTTCGTCCGGATCGGAGCCGCGCTGCCGGAAGCCGATCTGGCGGTTCATCTCGTCCATGACGGCCTGGGAGCGGATCGCCTGCTGGTCGCCGCGGCCGCCGACTCCGCTGGTCATCGGCCCGCCCAGCTCCCCGAGCACCGCGTCGGGGGCCGCCAGACGGGTATCGCCGGTCTTGGCGGCGAGATGGACGAGGAAGGCCTCGAAGACGGTGCCGCGATTGCCGAAGGCGTTCATCGTCCCGAACGGCCGTTGGCCGGCGGCGAAGGCGCGGGGGTCGATCACCGCCCCCGGGACCGGCATGGCCGAGCCGAAGCGCTTGAGATTGGCCATGACGAACGCTTCCCATTCGGCCCGGTGGGCGCCGCCGGGGCTGACGTCGACGACGGTGCCGAGGTCGCGGCCGCGAAGCACGAACGGGAAGATCTCGCCGCGCTCCTGGCCGAACTTGGCGGCGTAGATGTCGGCGGCCGCGACCCGGCTGGTGAGATAGAGGCCGCGGCCGAAATCGTCCTGGGCGCCGCCGGTGACCTTCGACATCTGGGCGCCGTCCTGGTGGAGCGACGCGGCGCGAGCGAGCGGAGCGCCGTGGAAGAGAAGCATCAGCGGTTCATTCGGCCCCAATTGGCCGGCGGCGATCATATGCTCCCTTGTGGCGGCGAGGACGGTATCGGCAATGGCCTGGCGCATCGGCGCTTCGAGGCTCGTGTCGTTCATGATGAGCTGGAGCCGGGCCATGGAATCGGGCTCGCCGACCAGGCCGAGATCGCGGACGACGGTCCGGTTGGCGCTGTCCGCCGCCGCGACCTCCGCCTGGAAAGCCGCGATGGCATCGGCCGAGGCGCCCCTGGCCTGGAGCGCGGCGATCGCCTCCTGGTGCGCCTGGCCGGACAGGGCGGCCTCGCCGAGGCGGCGGGCCTGGAAGGCGTCGCCCTCGGTGAGGCGAGTGCCGGATGAGTCACGGCCGAGCGCCGGAGCGCCCTCGCGAAGCTCGGCCGCCCGGGCCCGGATGGTGACGATCTCGGAATCATAGGCCTCGGGGCTGGAGAAGGTCCGCTTCACCCGGGCGCCGGTGATCGGATCGGGATAGTCGATCGTCACCGCCCGGGAGGCCGGGTCGAAGGCGAAGGTGCTGTAGTTCATCCGCCCGTTGTCGATGAAGTCGATGCGCGACGGGCGATTGCCGATGCCATGATCGGTGGACTCCCGGATCACGACGTTGACGTCGCCTCGGGTCCCCGTGGGGAAGCGGGCGAGGAACGCGCTGGACGCATTGCCCGGGGTGGTGGGATGGTAATGCGCCTCCATCACCCAGGGGCCGCGGCCCAGCCCCCGGCCCGCACCGCGCGCGAGGGGCACGCCCTCCCTGACCCCGCGGACCCGCAAATGACCTTGGTGGTCGATCGTCATCACCCGGTGCGCGGAGCCTTGGATGACGACGAATTCGCCGGTCTCGGCATTGCGGTAGATGGCGGCCTCGCGCGACGGATCGGCCTGGGTGAGCATCCGGTAATTGTCGTTCGCGGCGTCGAGGTCGTCGGCCCGGGGGTGGATGAACACGGCCCCGTCCTCGATCGCGCCCATGTTCAGCATGTTGGTCGAATCGAGCTCGACCCGGACCGGCGCGGGAGGGATTTTGACCGGCCCTCGCACCGGCTCATCTTCATTGTCCTCGAGCGAGCGGGCGACGACGGGCTCGTCGTCATTGGCCGCTCGCGGCGGGAGGAGAGGGGCCGCCTCGTCGTCGGCCAAAGGCCGGATCGGGACGATGCCGCCTTCCTCGTCGACCCCCATCGTCGGGCGCGCCGCCGGGTGGACCGCCTCCGGCTCGGCGGCGGGTGCGGGGGCAGGGGCGGGCGTCCGGGCGGGAGCGGCCGCCGGCTCCGCCGCGGCCGGCGGGATCATTCCGCGGCGGCGTCCTTCGGCGATCGTCGCCTCGGTGCCACGGCGCCGATAATCCTCGACGTCGTCGCGGGTGGTGAATTCATGCTCCGCCATCCGGGAGCGGCTGCGGCTGCGGATGGCGCGATCGGCGACGCCCTCGCCTATGCCCTGGATGAAGGCCTGGCCGGCGGCGCTTCCAAGCTCGTTCCAGAACTGGCCCGCCTCCATGTGCCGGCCGAGCATCATCTCGTCATAGCCGATCTCGCCGGCCCGGGAGACGGCGGCGCTGGCGGCGCTTCCGACGGCGCGGCCGCCGACCTCGGTCAGGGCGCTGGTTCCGAACAGCTGGCTGGTGCGCGCGGCCGCGCCCTGCGCCTGCCCCAGCGTAGCCCCTCCGGCGAGGGCGCGGCTGGCCCCCATGCGGGCGCCTATCCCTCGCGAGGCGTTGGTGATCCCGCCGACGACGCCGCGAGTGACACCGGCGCCGAGCGCTCCGCTGACCGAGCCGCGGAGGATGCCGTGGATGATGTCGGAGGCATAATTGTCTCCGCGCCAGGCGTCGGGATTGATCGCCGCGTTGGCGCCGCCGGCAAAGCCGCTGGAAAGAGCGCCGACGAACAGCTCCTGGCCGAGCGTCAGCGCCGGCAGGGCCTTGGTTGCGGCGGTCGTGCCTCCGGCGGCGGCGGTAGCGAGCGCCTGCTCGCTCATCCGCCAGCTCCGGGAGAGGGCTCCGACCGCCCGGCCGCCGCCGCGCAGGGCCGCGCCCGCCGCGGCGCCGATTCCGGCCGTCGCCGCCTGGATGATCGTCGAGGCGATGTCGAACATCATCTCCTCGCTTCCGTACCGTCCTCCCTTGATCGCGATCTTGGCGACCACCCCGGCGACACCCGCGGCGGCGGTGACCAGCACCGGGATCCAGATCGAGGCGGCGGCGCCGCCGGTCAGGGCCGTCGTCACGATCGCCGCGGTGACGACGAGGGCGGTGGCGATCCCGTCCGCCACCCGGTCGGTCGCCGCCTTGTAATTCTCGGCCGAGATCGGGCCGACCGCCATCGCGACGGCGAGGTCGGTGGCGCTGAAGCCGGGCGGCGGCCTGAAATTGCCCGCAGCGTCGAACCGGCCCAGCTTCGTCGGCTGGCCGGAGGCGTCGAGCGCGGTGAAATTGCCATGCTCGTCGAAGCCGACTCCGTCGGCGCCCATGATCAACATCAGCCGGCGATAATCGTCGTTGAGCTGGCGGAATTCCTCGCCGGCGACGGCCGGGCCGAGCACTCCGGCGTCGCGTATCTGCTGGCGCATCTGGAGCGCCGCCACCTCCGCCCGCTCGCGGTCGTTGCGGGGAACCCCGATCGAGAGCACTTCGAGCTCGTTGGCGGTGTCGCCCGAAGTCTCGGACTGCCAGAAGCTCTGGTGGCCGCGAATGCCCAGGCGGGTGAGCAGGTCGGGATCGTGATCGGCGTCATATCTTTCCCGCACGGTCTCGAATTGCTCGCGGGTGAGGGTGCCGAGCGTGGACCTCAGGACGTCGACGCTGGTCCCGGCGCCCTCGACCGCATAATCGATCCGGGCGATCACCGATTCCGGGTTGTCGGCGCTTCCGGTGACGAGCGAGCGCATATATTCACGCCGCCGCGGGTCCGACGAGGAGACGCTGCCCGCGAGCCGCTCGGCGATCTGGGCGCGGATGTCCTCCGGCCGCCGGGGCCCGATGAACGGCTCCGCCGCCGGAGCCCACTCGTCGGCCAGCGCGTACATCCGGTCCCGCCGCTCGATCGCCGCGGCATGCGCCTCGGGGGTGCGGGCGAGCGCGGGATTGAGGTCGGGATCGTCGGTCGCCTTGCGTACCCGCTCCTCGTTGGCGCCGCCCGGCCGTCCCAGCTCCACCGCCAGCCGAGCCGCCCGCGCTTCGAGGCTGCCCTCGCCGCGGGTGACCAGGTTCCGGATCAGCCGCTCCTGGGCGGCGCTGATGCCTTCGCTCCGGGTCTCGTAATGGCCGCCGCCGCCATGCCGGCCGTCCATGCCGCCGCCATGTTCGTTCGGGACGTAGACCTCATAGTCGCGCTGCTCGGTGGCGAGGGCGATCAGGGCCGAACCGCGCGTATTGCTGTCCTCCGTCACCCCCTGCAATCTGGCGACTCCGCTGAGGACGGAGTTCCATTCCCGCTCGTGGCGCTCGCCGCGGGCGGTCGCGCCCTCGAGCTCGGCGAACTGGGCGGCGCCGGAGAGCCGCGAGGTGCCGGCGGCCGAGCTGGCCTGCGAGATCGCGTCGCCCGCGGCGTCGGCGCCGGCATTGCCGCGGGTGTCGCGGGCGGTTCGGACCCGCTCGCGCAGGCGCAGGGCCTCGGCGTCGCCGACCCGGCAGTCGGCGAGCGCGTCGAACACTTCGCCGTCGAGCTGGTTGAGGTCGTCCCGAATCTCCCGGATCGCGTCGGGATAGGAGGCCTGCATGTTGCGCATCTGATCGGGCGTCAGGCCCTGCATGATTCGGTCGATATGGGCGCTGTCGTTCGACCATTCGGTCGCCACCCTGAGCTCGTGGACCGCCCCGAGCTCGACATTGCCGTTCAGATAGGCGCGGGCGGCGCGGATCGCCTCGACTCGCGTGGTGATTCCCGAGAACGCATTGCCCGCGTTGAGATACCAGTCGAGGTCTTCGCGAAGATTGCCCTCATAGGCTTCCTCAATCGCCCGTCCCTGCTTCCGGGTGATGCCGCGCAACTGATCGAGGACGCTTGCCGGCTCGCTGCCCCCATAGCTGAGCAGGCCGCCCAGCCGGGTGGCGCGCGTGCTGAGGTCCGCCGCCACGATCGTCGGAGTCGTCGAGATGAAGCCGGAGACGTTGGTCTCTTGCCTGGGCTCGATCCAGATGCCGTTGAGGTCCGCGATGAAGTCGTTGACCGGCTGCGGACCGCGATTGCCCGGCCCTGCGGGCGGACCCGGAGCGCCGCCCTCGCCCGCGGGACCCGCCGGGGCCGCGCCGGGCCTCGCCGGCGCGCCCGGGGCGGCTCCGGGCTGTGCGGGCGCGGCGGCGGAATCGGCGGCCTGGCAGCCGCTCTGGCAGGGGCCGGGCTCCGCCGCCGCCGGGGGCGGGGCGGGGGCTCCGGGCCGGGCGGCCGGAGCGGCGGGCGCGAGGGTTTCCCTTTGCGCTTCGATCAGCCGGCTGACTCCGGCGAAGCCGTCCTCGACCTGGCTCGCGGTCTGGTCGAGGGTCTGCACCAGGCTGGCCCGGGCACTCGCGAACTGGGTGTTGGCGCGCTGGAGGAAGCCGGTCACGGTGGTCCGGATAGGGTCGGCCAGCTTGCCCATATTCTCGGCGACTCCGGCGACCATGGCCTCGGTGCTCCGCCCGGTCTGGTTCGCCAAAGCGACGAGCTGCGCCGCCGATTGGGCTGCGCCGTCGACGAAGCGGTCGTTGCCCGCCGCGGACGTCCCGTCGGCGCGGGCGAGCCCGCTTTCGATGCCGCCGGCCGCCTGCTGCCCCTGCCGGCGCGCGGCGGCGACCCCGCCCGCGGCAAGCCCGTCCGAAAAGCTGATCACGGAGCGGGCGAAATCCTCTTCCTTGTCGTCGCTCCGGCGAGCGATCATCTCGTCGATGGCGGTGACCGCCCGGCTCTGGGCGCCGGCGACGGCGCCGAGCGTGGCCGCCCCCCGAACCGCCTGCTGCTCGGCCTGCAGCCGCTCCGCCTGATCGCGCTGCCGGGCGCCCTCGATCAGCCGCTCGCGCATCTGGTTGTGCTGGTCGACCAGCGCCTGCTCGGCGTCGCCGAAGGCGCGGTCGAGGTTCATCTCGGCGTTCTGGGCTTCCTCCCGCAGCCTCTGGTCGCTCGACGCCTTGGCCTGCCAGACCGCGGCGGCGCCGTCGGTGCCGAGCATGGTCTTCAGCGCATCGAACGGACAGAAAGACTGGCACAGAGAGCTGGTCAGCGGCCCGACCTGCCCCTCGAGGCCGGTGCGCATCCCTTCCGCCGTCCGGCTCATGGCCGACTTGGCCTCGGCGACGGGAAGGTTGATGTCGCGGATCAGCGCCTCGTTGGCGGCATCGCTCATCGCCGCTCCAAGCTCGCCGACGGGACCGCTGAACTCGGTCGACGCGCCGGTTACCAGCTCGTCGAGCGAGGACTCCGCCTGCACCCGGGCGTTCTCGAGCTCCGCGGCCTTGGCGGTCGGCTTGGCGATGATGCCGGCCTCGCGTCCGTGGAGCGGCGCCAGGTCGCGGTCGACCTTGCGGGCCCGCCAGTTCAGCGAGCCGACTCCGTTCGAAGCGGTCGTCCGGATCCGCTCGCGAGTCGCCATCACCGCCATGGCCAGGCTGGTGCGCTGGCGGGAGCGGGCTTCCGCGAGGATGTCGCGCGCCCGGTCGAAGTCGCGGGCGAGGCCGTCGAGGACGGTGTCGAGGGCGCGCTGGCGGGCGCCGGCGCGGCGGTCCTCGCCGGAGCGGGCCTGGCTGTTGAGCGAGCGCATCCGGCCCAGCACCTGGTCGTAGACCTTGAACGCGGCGGAGCTGGCCGAGGCGAAGCGCTCGGCATAATCGGCGAAGGCGGGCTCGAGCGATTCCGCCTTCTGGCGGGCCCGGTGGCGAAGGTAGAGCGGCGCGGTGAAGGCGGGCGCGCCGTCCGGCACCCTCAGCGGGCGTTGCTGGAGCGACGCCGGTCCCCGCTCGACCGGGGGCAAAGGCGGCGGCGTATAGACCGCCCACTCGCCGCCGAACACGCCGCCCAGCCCGGGCCCGGTATCGCCCCCGGCGCCCGGGACCCCCGCTCTCGCGGTGCTCAGGCCCGCCCTTCCTTCGCCAGCCCCGCCCGGCTCCAGGGCCTGGTCCATGCCCTGGTCCATCTGCTGGTCCATCTGCCGGTCGAGCTGCCGGTCCATCTGTTGGTCGAGCTGCGGCTCCGCCAGGGCGTCGCGGCCATGCTCCTCGGTCGCTTCCGCGCTGTGGGTGGAGTCGAGCTGCGGCTGGGGTTGCGGCTCGGGCGCCTCGGCCTCGCGGCGGGCGACCGACAGCGGGCCGTGGGCCAGATAGCCGGGCACGGCCGAGCTGTGCCGCCGGGATTCGGCGGCGCGCTCGATCGGCGTGTGCCGCCGCGGCGGACCGGAACCGTGACGAGCGGGAGCGTCGGGCCGCCGTACCGGCGCCGGGGCCGGACGGCGAGGGGCGGCGCGGCCTACGGCCATGGGCATCGCGGCGGCGATCGGCCGAGCTTGGCATATTCCTCAGCCGCCGCCGCGACCACGTCCGCGCCCGAGATCGGCCGGTCCGCGGCCCCGGCGCGGACCGCCGCGCTCAGCACCATGTTGCGGATATGGCCTCCGGCGAGGTCGACGCTGAGCGCCAGCCAGTCCATCTCGCGCTCCTCGAGCGCATGGCCGTCGCCGAGATGCGCGGCCCACAGCGCGCGCCGGGCGGCGGCGTCCGGAAGCGGGAATTCGAGGATGGAATCGAGCCGCCGGACGAAGGCCGGATCGAAGCGGTCGCGGCTGTTGGTGGCGAGGATCGCGACCCCTTCGAAATCCTCGATCCGCTGGAGCAGATAATTGGTCTGGGCATTGGCGAAGCGGTCGTGCGAATCGCCGACTTCGGTGCGGGCTCCGAACAGCGAATCCGCTTCGTCGAAGAAGAGCAGGACGTCGGCATGCTGGGCGGCGTCGAGCAGGGTCGAGAGATTCTTCTCGGTCTCGCCGATCCACTTGCTGGTCATTGCGGCGAGATCGACCCGGTAGAGGGGCAGCCCCGCCTGCCGGGCGATCCAGTGCGCGGCGAGGGTCTTGCCGGTGCCGGACTCGCCCGTGAACAGCGCCGTGACTCCGGGTCGGTAGCGGGCTCGGAGCGACGGGCCGAGCGGCTCGGCGAGCCGGTTGCGAAGGCGGATCCGGTCGAGCAGCAGGTCGAGCGCTCCGGCGAGGCCGTTCGGGATGACCAGGTCGGATCGCTCGACCGGCGCCGAGGAGCGGCGGGCGAGCTGGTCGAGCTCGCCGGCGCCGGCGCCGACGGCGTCGGTCAGCCGGCGCCAGGGATCGTCCGACCGCCCGGCCGCCTGCATCCGCGACGCGATCTCGGCGATCCGTCCCGCGCCGTGGCGGTAGCCGGCGGCGGCGCGGAGGGCGAGCTCGGGGTCGAGCCCCGCTTTCTCCCACAGAGCGGCGCGGTCCGCTTCGTCCGGTATCGGAACGCGCCATTCGTGCAGCGGCGCGGTGGCTTCGATCAGGCCTTCGGGAGAGGCGAGGACCAGGAGCGGCCCCGAATAGGCTCCGGTGGCGGGCAGGCGGAAGCGCTCGCCGGGGCCGAGCGAGGCCCGGATCACCGGCAAAGCCTTCGCCGCGGCCAGCCAGGCGGCATGCCGGGAGGGCAATTCCCCGCCCATGTCCGCGCAGGCAAGGCCGAGCGCCCCGGCGATCCGGTGCGCGAGGGCCTCCGCCTCGCGGGTCGAAGGGGTCCGGATCGCGAGCACGGCCGGGCCTTCCTTCGCCCCAAGCCGCTCCGCCCAGGAATCGGCCTCGCGCTCGATCCCGGCGGGGAGGTCGGTGGGCTCGGCCGGCAGGCTCGTCACCCCGTCGGGGTCGAGCCGAAGGCCGGAGAGCGCGGCGACCACGGGCGGAGCGAGGCGCAACGAGCGCTCCGGCAAAGGCGAATCCTCGTCGCCGAGGCCGAACAGGCCCGCCGAGGCGCCGGGCCCGGCGAGCAGGGTCAGGCAATCGAGGCCGAAGCGGGCGAACAGGGTCGCGGCGAAGCCGGCGAGCGGGCGCGCTCCGCCGATCGGGGCCTGGGCGGCCGCGATCCGCCGGGCGCTGTGCGGTTCGGTCTCGGCGGCGAGGCAGAGCGCGGCGGCGAGCAATTCGCCGTCGCCGAGCCCGAAACGCTCGGCGAGCTCGACCAGCGCAGCCTCGCCCGCGACGGGCGCGGCACGCAACCGTGCCACCCTCTCCTCCGCATCGGCGATCCCCGGGCCGGCGGCCGCACCTTGCCCGCAGGCTTCCGCGACGAAGGCCAGGGCAAGCGCCCGCAGGCCGGTGTCGACGCCGGGCTGCGGAGCGTTCATCGGCCCTTGCCTTCGTAGCGATAACGGACGGAAAGGCCGAGCCAGTCGACCCAGCCCGGATCGACGTCGAGCGCCCGGCGCCTCAGACGGATGTCGGCGGCCTCGAGCGGAAAGCGGACGACAAGCGCCCCGTCGGCGAGCGTCACCTCGCCTCGCTTCCAGACGAGCCGGTGGAGCGGGATCCGGGCGCGGCGTCGAAGCCAGCCGTCGAGGCCGCTTCGCCAGCAGCCTGCCCAGTCCGGAGTCTCGCCGACCGGGTCGAGCGCCTCGAAAGCGGCGAGGGCCGGATCGTCCTCGGGCACTCGATGATGGCGGGCGATCGTGCGCAGCAGCGTCCGCCCGGCATCGTCCGGGAGCAGCCCGGGACGCTCGCACAGCCATTCGCGGAAGCCGAGCCGGATCAGGGACGGGATCGCAAGCCAGAGGCCGGCAGCGTCCGAAGCGAGCTCATCGACGCTCGCGAGCGGGACCTCGACCCGGGGTTCGGACTCTGGTGCACTTGTCGGGGGCTCTGCGGAGCGGGGCATCGGCCCAGCTGAAGGTTCCGGGCGAAGGGTCTCGGGCGCAACCGCGGGGCGGTGCGGCGAGCGGGCCCCGGCTTCGTCGAAGGATGCGGGTGCAGCCGGCGGGGCAACTGTCCTTTCGAGCGCAGCAGGGGCTGTGGCCGGGTCTTGGATCAGCTCCGACCAGGCCCGGGCGAGTTCCCGCAGCTGGTCCGGCGCCAGCGCCAGCGAAGGGCTTGCCTGAAGCAGCAGCCGCTCGAGCAGGCGGAGCACGGGAGGCTCGGCCGGTCCGAGGCGGCGGACCAGGGCTTCGATCCGCTCGCAAAGGGGCGCGGGCAGCCGTTCGCGCAGCTCCGCCACGGACTCGCGCAGCGCCGCCACGCTCTGCGTGCCGCTCAGGGGTCGCGCCTCTTCCCCCGAGGCCATTTCCCGGCGAACCGGCCGGATCTCCGCGGAAGGCGGCGACGGCGATGCGCCCACCGCCCTTCGCACCGCCCGAACGACCGTTTCGATGTCCGCACGCTCCAAGGCGAGGAGGGCCAGAGCCAGGGTTTCCGGCTCGCCATCGCCGCCGAGGGCCCGAGCGACGATCTCGACCAGCCAGTCTTCGAGATCGCGTCCGCGCCATTCGGGCACGGCCAGCCGCCAGAACCAGCCGCCGGGGCGGCGTCCCGCGAGCAGCTCGGCGAGGAGCAGCCGGCGCGCTTCGGCGGGACTCTCGAACCACACGCAGTTGAGGAAGGCGCCGTCGCCCGCGTCGCGGCCGTGGCGGGCGTCCCGGGTCGCGCTTTCATAGGCGAGGCGGATCGCTCCGGAGCGTTCCTCGGGCCGACCGGAGACGGCGCGCCGTTCCGGCCGCATCCGGCGGATCAGGATCAGGCGCCTTGTGTCGGCAAGCTCGGTGCGCAGGCCGTCCTCGATCCGGAACGCCGCGCGGGTCGCCAGATGCGGAGGGCCGCGCAGCCTCAGGGTGCCGATCTCCACTCCGGCCACGGCTCAGGCTTTCTCGTTGACCAGCTCGATCCGCATGTCGGCGGTGAGGCTCGCCACCGAGATGAGATTGTGGGTGAGGATCGCGCTGGCGTGGCCGTCGACCAGATCCTCGACCACGGCGCGCGAGATCAGCCTGTTGTCCCGATCGCGGATCAGGGCGGTCATGCCCTTGCGGATCCGGACGGCCTCCACCGCGAGCTGCAGCCTTGTACCGATCCTCGCCGGGACGGGCGCGACGAGGCGGGCGGGGACGATCCGGTCGACGGGCGCGTGCGAGGCCATCAGCATCGCGATCCGGACCAGCTCGTTCACCGCGCTCCAGGCTTCGGGGATGGCGCGGTCGATCCGCCCGAACAGCCAGTCGACGAAGCCGTCGAGGTTTCGCCGAAGCTCCATCGGGACCTCCGCCCAGTCGGGCAGCCCGGCCAGCGATTCGAGCGAAGCGGGGCGGTCATATTCGGAGAGGATCTCGGCCCAGCCGAGACGGATCACCGGCGCGACCTCGCCGAAGGCGGCATGGAGGCAGCCGGCGACCTGGCCGATCGCCTCCATCTCGTCGCTGGCCAGCCTGGTGAGGCCGGGCTGGCGGTGGCGGCCGCCGATCAGGTCGGCGAGGCTCGCCGTCTCGCGGATCTGAACCTGGGCCTGGATCAGCGAGAGGGTGTGCAGGGCGGCGAGGTTCACCTGGGCGACCGCCAGGCGCCGCTGCTCGACCACCCGGCGCTGGGCGACGAGGGCCTGGTGGACCCCGCGCAGCAGCTTGGGCACCGGGCCGACCGTCCTCGGGGCAGCGACGATGAGCGGCATGGCGGCGCGCTCGCGCATCTTCTCGATCGCCGCCCGGGCCGCCTCCAGCTTCTGGATCCGGCCGACCTCGGCGGCGATCCGCGGGAACCATTTGACCGGAGCGTCGCGCAGAAGCTCGACATAATCCTCGATCTCGTCGGGTATCTCCTCATGCTCCTGCCGGCAGGCGGCGACCGGTTCCGCGGCGAGGCCGCTGGCGATCTCGAGAGTCGCCACCGGGGTGCGGTGGCCCGCCTCGCGGACCCGGCGCCAGGCCAGGGCCTCGACCTGGCCGGCGAGCACCGCTTCGCGCCGGGCGTTGGTGGAGGAGACCCGGTCGGCCTCCTCCGCCCGAAGCCGCTCGGCGGTGCCGATGTCGTGCCGCGCCTCCTCGACCTCGACGTCGACCGAGCGGAGATAGGCGACGGCGCCCTGGGCGCTGCGCTGAATGTCGTCGCGAAGGTCCTGGAGGCTCTGGACGAGCTCCTCGAACAGGGTCACCCGGGCCTCGACCAGGCGCATCAGGGCGATGCTGTTGTCGATCGCCTGGACGGTGGCGGTGAAATAGCTGGATTCGTGCTTCTCGGCCGGCGGCTCGTCGGCGTCCACGTAGCGGGGATCTCCGCGTCCCCGGTCCTCCAGCAGCTGCGCCAGGGTCGGGTTGGCGATTCCGGCGTCCTTCGCCTTGTAGCCCGGGGCCGGAAGATCGCCGAGCGCGATCCCGGCGGGCCCGGCGCCGCTCACCAGTCGGCCCAGGGTCACCAGGATCGCGTCCTTGGTGGCGAGCGCATATTTGAACGCCTGCTCGGCGGGCGCGGGGTTGAGGCGCTCGGCGACGGTGACGGTGCGCTCGATCAGGCCGGCATAAGGGAGCTGACGGCGTATGTCGGCGCCGCGATAGCGGGAGCTGTCGAGGGCGAGGCTGGCGATCGGCGTGGCGATCGCCGCCGGCTGCGCCGGCTTCGCCTGGAAGGTGGCGATCTGCATCGGCATCATCATCAGCGGCATCGGAGTCGCCATGGCCATGGCCGGGGCGGTCATCTTCGCCGCCGCCGCCGGCGCGGCGACGGTCATCATGGCCGGGCGTCGCTCGATCAGGTCGACCGGCCGGGCGGCGATCGGCGCCAGCATGACGTTGATCGGCATGATCGTCGGCGCCGGGATCCTCGGCCGGCCGCCGCCGGTCGATTGCCCGCCGGTGGTCGTGCCCACCCCGACGGTCGGCGGCTTGTTGATGTCCTTGAGGAACTCGCCAATGCCCTTGCTGGTGGCGCGCGCGCCTTCGTCGCGCGAGGCGAGGTCGGCGAGCGAGGGCGAGGTGACGAGGCGCGAGGCGGCGTCGGCGCCAAGCATGATCTGGCGGACCCGGTAGATGTCGGCGCGGGCGCGGACGAAGCCGAGATCGACCACGTCGTTGGTCGCCTTGAGGCGGGCCTCGACGTCGGTGAGGAAGGGGACGATGCCGTTCTCGTCGATCCGCGCCAGTTCCTGCGCGAGGTAGGGCTGGGTCCAGCGCTCGCGGAAGCCGTCGATCGCGGTGACCCGTCTGAGGCCGTTCTCGCCGATCGTGTCGAAATCCGGCACGTCGGGCGGCTCCCGCCCGGGCACCGTCTGCCACGGCCAGCCGGGCTGCTGGACGTTGTCGACCCTGAGCAGCGCCCCGGGCGGGGCGTCGTCGCCTATGTAGGTGAAGACATTGCCGTTGGCGTCGGTCTTGCCGAACGAGCCCCATTCGACGTCGCCGCCGCGCTGGGCGAACTCGACCGCGTTGATCTGGAAATTCTCGAGAGTCGCGCCGTTGACCCGCCAGGGCCGGTCCGCCGGTATCTCGATCCGGTGCCACACCTGCGGCTCGGGCAGGTCGCCGACTCGGCGGGCCTGGGGATTGGCCTCGCGGCCGATGGCGAGGACGTCGGGCGTCCCCCAGAACACGCCGGCGCCGAGGATATTCTCGCTGACCACCGGCGGAGTGCCCTGGCCGAGCCTGATCGCGAGGCCGGTGAGCCCGCTCGCCGAGTGGATCCTGACCCAGAACCAGATCGTGTCCGATCTCGCGACCGGCAGCGACGCCCGGGCGCCCATCATCACGTGCGAGCGCGCCGCGGTCTGCTCGGTGAAGCGGCGGGTGCGGCTGATCTCGACCGGGACCTGGGTGCGCGGCGCCGGGCAATTCTCCTCCAGCGGCAGGTCGCCGCCCGGCCAGCCGATCACCTGGCCGGAAACGCTCTCCAGAAGCCGGTCGTAGCGCCGCCGCGCCGCCTCGCGCCGGCCGAGCCAGAGCGCTCGATCCGTGATGAAGGCCGCGATCGCCTCGGCGAAGCGGGGATCTTCCACCTCGCGCTCGAGGAGGTGCGGGTCGTAGGCGGAATCGGGGACCGGGACGAGCAGCTCGACCCGGTCCGGAACGTTGCGGTTGAAGCTGGCGAGCGGGGCCGCTTCGCGAACCGCAAGCTCGAGATTGCTTCGCGCCACCGGCACGGCCGAGACCCCGAAGCTGCCCGGGAAGAAATGCTGGCGGCGAAGGATCGGGTCGAACAGGTCGGGCGGGAGCAATCCGACGGGCGGCATCCGCACGAAGGCGGCGCGCAGGGTCGGCTCGTCGAGGCTCGGAAGCTCGGAGAGATGGGCGACGAACTGGTCGATCCGGGCCTGCCACAGCCTCGGCTCGCCGGCGGCGGGGACCAGCGGAGTGCGGGGGCGGGGCGTGCCGCCGATGCGGGCGACCGAGAAGCGGTCGACGAAATCGAGGCGCCAATCCTCGTCGAAGCCGGCGACGGCGAGGGGCACGCCCCATTCCTCCCAGGGGTGCATCTCGTCGTCGAGCAGCAGCTTCTCATTGTCGAAGACCCGGTAGGCGACTCGGTTGCGCAGGGCGGGGTCGCCGGCGGGGAGGCTGTAATCGGGGCCGCCGGCGATGGCGACGGCCTCGGACGGCCAGAGGAAGAGAGCGAGCCGGCAGCCGTCGATCCGCTGCAGGTCGACATAGGGATCGTCGCGCGGATCGGGCGGGCATTCGTCGCGCCGCCGGCCGAGAATATTGGCGGTCACCGGCTGGGCGACGATCACCCCGACATGGGGAAGGCCGGCGCTTTCCGGATTCGCGGCGATCTCGGCGAGCGTTCCGCCGAGGCGCCGGGGCAACACCGGCCGAAGCCTGGCCGCCATCCCGGCGAACGCGCTGTCGCCGTCGGCATCGGCGAGCGACTCGGTCTCGGGGATGGGCGCGCCCTCGCCGGCGAGAGCGTCGGCATGATCGACCCGAAGGATCACCGGCAGGTCGCCGAACGGCATCAGGCGGGCGCCGCCCACGCTCACATCCTCGCCCGACCGGGCGATGCCGTGGCCGGGAGCGAGCTGGAACGAGGCCTCGTCCGGCGCCTTGCCGACCGAGGCGGCGTCGACGAGGATCTCGAGCCCCTCGACCGTTCCCGGCGCCAGCGCCAGGCCCTGAAGCCGCTGGAGGCCGGAGCGGCTCTCCTGCTCCGCGGTCAGGGCCTTGTCGCTGAGCGCCCGCCCGCCGAAAGGGTTGATCCGCCGGCGCCAGATTCCGGGCAGCTCGGGCCGCATCGGCGGGTCGATCCCGATGACATGCTCGTCGGCGAGCGGACGGTGGATCTTCTGGGTGACGTCCATTGGAAACTCCGTCCCTCCTCAGCGCATTTTCTCGAGCAGCCGGTCGATGCCTTCAGCGTCCTTCTTGCCGACGTCGTCCTTCAACAGCTCGGCAAAGTCCTTGAGCTGCTCGCCCGGCAGGCCCCGGAACACGGCGTCGATGGCGAGCGCCTTGCCGCTTTCGCCGAGCCAGATCGCGAGCTTCGGCTCCGGCCATTCCTCGCCGAGCACCTTGTCGAGCCTGGCCAGCCCTTCGCCGACCCGGGCGTCGCTATAATCCTCGGCGACGTCCATCACCTCGCCTTCGCTGAGGTTGAGCGGCGTATCCAGCCGGACCAGGGTCGACATCCCGGTGGCGTTGCGCAGGGCGTTGCGTTCCATCCCCGCGCGCACGGCCGCGAGGTTGACGCCGGCGCTGGGCGCGAGGGTCATCACGGTCGGGCTGATGGCACCGGCCGGCGGCGCCCGGCCGGGGACGGGCGCGGCGGTCATGATTGGCGGCAGCGATCCGCCCTGGGCGACGCGCTCGAGGTCCGCGACCACGGCGGCCGTCAGGATGTCGGAGCCGGCGATGGCCGGCGCTCCGAGCAGCGACACCATCCGCGCCGTCGCCTGCGGCGTTGCAGTGCCGCTCAGCTTGGCGACCCGGCGGTCGAGCTTGAGCCGCTCGAGATTGGCGTTGACGACGGCGCCGATGACGACGTCGTCGCCGCTCACCGCGACCCCGACGCCGGCCAGCCGGGTCCGGTAGGCGACGGTTCGGCGGCGCGTGTACCAGAGCAGCGGCGGGCGCCCGCCCTCCTGGGGAAGCGCGGCGACGGCCTCGTGGAAGGCGGCGTGCCAGGCCTTGACCTTGAGCTCCTCGGCCTGGCGCCGCGCCTCGGATTCGGCGTCGCGCTCCTGAGCCTCGATCTGCTTGCGGCGCTTGGCCGCCAGCCGCGAGATCAGGTCGAGCGCCGGCCGGGTGGCTCCGGCGCCGGCATCGCCCGCCATGTTCGTCATCGTCGCGCCCAGGGCCTGGGCGAAGCGCTGGAAGCGCCCGCGGCTGACCGGGACGAGGACGAGGACCCCGGTCGCGTCGAGGTCGGCCGCCTGCGCCTCGAGGTCGATCGGCGGCAGGGCGAGCGATTCCTCGACCAGGGCTCCGAGCTCGTCGGTCGGGACGAAGGCGATGTCGGTATCGACCGAGGGCGGGAAATAGATCTGGCGGAAGCCGAACTCGTCCGGCTGGACCGCCGCCGCCGGCAGCTGCCCCGCCGGCGGAAGCGACGCGAAGGCGTGCGCCGCCGGGAAGAGCGGCGGCAGACCGCGGCTGAGAAATTCGGCCAGGACGTCGCCGAGATGGGCGCGGTGCTGGAGGAGATGCGCTTCCGAGATGGCGCGCGGGCGGCCTCCGAAGGCGACCTGGACGCCCGAATCCGTGCCGGTCTCGCGCCGCACCATGGCGACGTCGACCCAGCGGATCGTGCCGCGATCGACCGCGATCATCGCCAGGGGCAAAGCATCCTGCGGAAGCCCCTTGGGCTGGCCGGCGAAGATCTGCTTGGCGAGGCTTCGCCGGGCGGCGCTGAGGTTGGCCGCCCCGCTGGTCTCCGGGAAGGGGATCAGGGTGAGAGCGGTCGCCTCGATGATGTCGCCGTCCTCGACCGTGCGCTTGCCGGTGATGGTGCGCGGATAGGCGGCGATCGGATTGGCGGTGAACTCCACCGCCCGCAGGGCGAGGACGAAGATCCCGGTCCGGCGGCCGAGCGAGACTCGCGGTTCCTGGCGAAGGCCGAGCGCCGCGTCGAGCTGGCGGGTGAGGGGCAGGTCGAGCAGGGGGACGTCGCGCTGCTGGGTGATCATGACGACGTCGCCCGACGGCGTCAGGCCGACCCCGGGGCTGATCCGAAGGGTCTGGCCGCGCACCTGCGAGAGGCTTCGTACCTGCAGGCCGCTGATCACGCCCGAGCCGCCCGAACGCGCCATGTCCGCCTGGCGCTGGCGGATATAATCCTGGTCGCGGGTGAGGTCGGCGCCGGTGAGGAAGCGGCCGTCGAAATAATGCGGGCGCCGGCGGAGCCCGTCGAGGATCAGCGGCCCGGCGCCGATCTGGTCCTCGACATCCTCGCGGGCGAACAGGTCCTGGCCCTGGGTCCCGGCCATCCGGGAGAGCTCCGAAGCCTCGGCGACCGAGATGTAGGCCCGCGCCTGGGCCTTCACGAGCTGGTTCATGTGGTGGGCTCCTCGGGTTCGACGATCAGGGCTGCGTCCGGCGCTCGGCCGAGCCATTTTCCGGGCAGATAGATGAAGGGCCTCAGGCCGTTGTCGACGCGCGGCCGGCGGGTGAGATCGAGAGCCGGCGGAGTCGCGTTCGAAGCGTCGGCGGGACGGGTCACCGGGATGGCGATCCGGGCGAGCAGGACCGCCGACAGCTCGTGCCCCGCGACATGCTCGCCGAGCGGGTCAAGGCCCTCGTCGAGGTCGCCGGAGAGACCGGTGTCCCACGAGCCGAGCACCGCCGCCAGCTTCGCCTCCTTGCTCGCGCTCGGGGCGGGCCAGCTGTTCTTCGGCGCGGGAATGGTCCCGTCTTCGGCGCGAAGCACCAGCTCGAAGCTCGGCTCCTCGGCGAGCCGGGCGGGAACGAGCGCGTCGAGCGCGTCGAACGGCCCCTGGGCGAAGCTCGGGGTCAGGCCTCGGCCGCAATCCCTGGCCGAGAGAAAGACGTCGACGACGACGGCGAGGTCGAAGGGCGTCCGCGGCGACGGGTGGAGGGCGGCGACGAGCTCGGCCGTCTCCTGGGCGACGAACCAGCGGGTGAGATGGATGCACCAGGGCTCGCCGACCTCGATCAGCCGCCCGTAGCGGTCGAGCGCGACTCCCGGCTCGACCCGGAGCTCGAGATCATTGTCCTCCGCCTTGGGAGCGCGGACGGCCAGGCCGGCGAGCGTTCCGAAGCCGCCGAGGTGACGGAGCGCCAGGGCGAGCCGGCGGCGGTGATAGGTCTGCTCGTCGCGGAAATCCTCCGCCTGGAGGAGCACCCCGGTCGCGTAATTGACCCGCTCCGCCCGGGCCGGCTGGACCAGCGGATCGGCGGCGGCGTAGAGATTGGTGGCCATGGCTGTCATCCTCCAGGGCGACGGGGAACGATCGGAATGATCGGACGGGTCGGACGCACGACCTCGACAACCCGGGGATTGACGACGACCCGATCGATGACCGTGCGGTCGAGAACCACGCGCGGCTCCCGCGGATCGGGCCTCGGATCCGGCCTCGGATCACGCTGCACCTCGTTGACGGTGACGAGGATGAAGGCGGGTTCGCTCTCGTTCTTCGCCGAATCGAGGACCGTCAGCCGAAAGCGGTGCCGGCCGGGCGGAAGCGCATTCTCGACGTCGACGAAACCGCTGTCCGTCTCGTGCGGAACGTTGGGAGCGAGGATTGTCATCGTCAGGGCCGATCGAGCAAGGTGAAGGAATATTTGACGACCTTGCCCGGCGGGTTGTCGGTCGAGCGCAGGCCGGAGAGGCGAAAGCCCTTGCCGGCGGAGACGATCGGATCGATCGCCTTGTTGTTGGCATCCACCATGTCGAGCACCGCCGTCGGCTTCTCCGTATCGCGGACGATGACGTTGAGGACGGTGGGCTGGGAGAGGTTGCCGGCATCGTCCTCGACGACCAGCTGGAAGCGGTGCGCTCCGACCGGGAGCGGGTTGCGCGGGTTGACCTCGACGTCGATCATCCCGTCCGTGCGGGTCTCGGTCTGGCCGACTTTGAACTCAGGCATGTCTCACTCCCATGACCAAATGTAGCGACTGATCCTTCTGCCCGGCGCGGCGCGCGAGCCGGCGGCGCTGAGCGTGAACCCGGATCCGGTCCACACCTCGCCCGGCCCGCGGGCGACGGCGGTCGGCGGGATCGAGCCCGGGGCGTCGGCGCGCGGATCGAGATGGCCGCTGCCGGCGACGAAATCCCCCTGGCCGATGATCGACTTGCCGAGCCTCACCCGCTCGAACGGCATGCCTTCGGCGAGGTAGGTGTCGATCCCGACCAGCGAGGCGGCGCCGACGATCAGCGGGTCGCGCGCCCGGTGGACCTGGGGCTCGACATGGGCCGGGATCGCCTTTTCGACCACCTCGGTAAGCCGCCTCATTTCGGAGGCATCGTCGACCCCGCGCACCAGGATCAGCACCCGGTGGGCGAGCCGGGCGTAGAATTGCTCGACGGCCGCGGAATCGCCGCGGCTGTCGTCCACCTCGGCGCGATAGAGGGCGAGCAGCTCCGCCCGCGCCTCGTCGCCGAGGATGAGGGTGTCGCCGACGAAGCTGTTGCCCGATTGGGCCAGGCCGAGGGTCAGCGGATCCTCCTCGTCGGCAAGGTCCGCGCCGAGGATCGTCGCGAAGGTTCGGCGGAGGCGGAATCCTTCGACGACGACGATGTCGCCGCGGGTCACCGCGCCGCCGGTCAGCATCGCGCATTCGCCGCCGCGCTGCATCGAGAGCATCAGGGCCCTCAGCGACAGGTCGCCGAGACGGGCCAGGGCCGGGCTTCCGGGCGGTGGCGCGGGGCGGCCGGGATCGAGGCGTCCGCCGCTGACGAAGACCCCGCCGGTGGCGAGCTCCAGAGCGCTCAGCAGGCCGCCCAGAGTGCCGTTCAGCGCGGCGGTGTGCGGCGCGGCGAGCAAGGATTGACGATAATCGCCAATATTCGCCCCGGATTGAAAGGGAATCCCGATCCAGCTGCCGATCCAGGGCAGGGCCTCGGGCGGGGCGGCGTCCGGGTCGGTGAGGAGCCATGAGGAGGCGATCTTGCCCTCGGTCTCGGTCAGGACCCCTTCGAACAGCCCGAGCATCCGGTCCATGAAATCGTGCGGGGTCGCCGGTCCCGCCGCCGCCGCGTCCGGCCCGCCGAGCGGCTCCCGGTAGAAAGCGGGGAGATAGCGGTCGCGATAGGAGAAGCGGTTGCCGTAGACCCGGATCGCCGCCAGCTCCGGCGAGGCCTGGCCGTTGCCGGTGAGGGTCAGGCGAAGCCATAGATAGCGGCCGGACAGCCGGCGCACCTTCCGCCCCGAATCCTGGAGCAGCAGGGTGAACAGGCCGGTCGAGCCGGGCCGGGCCGGGCAGCTCAGCCGGGCCGGGCCGAACGGGACCTCGCTCGCTTCCCGGCACCAGCTCGCATGGGGCAGGTCCGGCGGGGCGTCGGGGGACCGGGCGGCGGCGATCCGGTGCGGCGCCCATCGTCCCGCACCCTCTTCGCCCGGAAGGGCGGGCGTGCCGGGCATGTCCGTCGCCAGGGCCTCGATGTCGATCGCGCCATGGCCGGGAAGCGCCGCTTCGGCATAAAGCCGGTGCCAGACGCAGCCGGCGAGGCCGGAGTCGATCGGCCCGAGCAGGGTCGATCCCTCCCGGGCGTAAAGTCCGCCCGACAAGGCGCGCAGCGGACGAACCGAGACGGGCCGGTCGCTGCCGGGCTCGCGGACGAGGTAGAGCGGGGTCGGCGAGAGAGCGTTGCAGAAGCGCGAGACCCGGGCGGCGATCAGCGGATGCACCCGTCCGTCCGGGGGCAGCGACCGGCCGGTCGGCGCCAGGTCCATCGGATAGACGAAAGCCTGCGCGGCGAGGCCGGCGCCGTCTCCGGCCAGCACCGCGACCTGATCCTCGCCGCTCCAGGCGATCGAGAAGGGGAAGCGAAGGCCGGCCAGGCCCATCCGGAAGACGAGGCGACCGCCTTCCAGGGAGAAGATTGCGGCATCGTCGCCCAGCTCCCAGGCGAGGATGGCGAGCTGCCCGGCCTCGGAGGTCGCCATGGCGACGGCTTCGAAATTGTCGGGGAGCCTGGCGCCGCGAAGCGCGCGCAGGCGGGGCGGGTTGCGGTTCGGCTCGGCGGGCTCGAACCTATCAGGGTCTGGATCGCGAAGTCCTGCGAACCTTGCTGGATAACCGGCGAGGCGCGCGAGGCCTCGCCCGACCCGGTCGAAAGCCCAGACTCCGCCGCCCGGCGCGGGCGAGAGGAGGTGGGCCCGGAAGCCGGGCTTGCGCACCTGGGCCGGCGGCCAGCGGTCGCGGACGTCGCGCATGACGATCGCGCCGTCGCGGGCCGCGTAGAGGACGTCGTCCGTGCCCAGCGCGATATCCTCCGGCGCCTGAAGCGACGGCGGATCGGGAAGCGGCAGGGTCAGGTCGACGCTTCCGGGGGCGAAACCCGAAGCCTTGAACTTGCCTTCGCCGGGATCCCACCAGGCGAAGCCGCCCAGATCGTCGGCGACCGGGCTCGGTGCCGCCACCGCGGCCCGGGCGAAGGTCTGGTCTTCGCCGAGCGCCGGCACCGGTTGCTGGCGGGCGAGATGGAGGTGCCCGGCCTCGTCCTTGAAATGCAAGTCGACGGCGGCGTTCGGCGGCTCGGAATCCGCGGCGAGGCCGAAGGCCCGGCGGCCGGCATATTGCCACATCGGGAGGCCGTTGACGTCCATCAGCAGAGCTCCGGAACGACCGGGATGGCGATCCCGTCGTCGGCGTCCGACCCCGAATCCGAGCCCGGCGGAAGGGTCGCGGACGAGGCGCTGCCCTCGGAAACGGCAAGCATGGCCAGCTCGGGAAGCTGCCAGGGCTCGAGGCGGATGACCGCCCGGCCCGTCGCGTCCTCGCGCACCGGCAGCCAGGCGCCGCCGCGGCCCTTGCGGAACAGGCGCACCGGGGCGACCGAACGCACTCCGGGGACCCGGGCGACGGCGGTCTCGATCAGCCGGTCGTCGACGGTCCGGCCGAGCGGCCAGCCCTGCCCGTCCGGCCCGCCGCCGGCGAGCGGCCAGAGGTGAAGCCGGATCGCCTCGGCGACCTGCTCGAGGACGGCGTCGCGCTGCCCGGGATCGACGATCTCGACCGCCGCGCTGACCCCCATCGGCACATATTCCGGAGCGATCACGTAGAGCTCGGTGGCGAGCGGCCGGCGCTGGTCAAGCCAGGCGTAGACGCTTTCCAGCAGGGTCCGGTCCGGCCGCGGCGCGGGCTTGGCGGTTCCCGAGCGGGCCGGGAGGACCATGACCGAGACGACTCCCGGGATGCCGGAGCGCCGCTGCTGCGGCTTGAACCGCTCGAGCACCTCCGCCCGGGCGACCGAGGCCCCGGGGGTCCGAAGCGCCAGCTCCTGGATGTCGCTCTTGGTCACCGCCCGGCCGCCATGGCGGATCGTCGCCGGGATGCGCGCCTCGGCCTCCTCCAGAGCTTCGGAATCCGCCCCGCCGATCATCGCCAGCGGCTGGAGCAGCTTGAGCTTGGGCGCGCCCTGGAGCGGGCCGAGGGCCTTGAGCGCTCCGGCGGCGAGGTTGCCGGAGGCGCCGCCGCCGGCCCGCATATAGCCGACATGGATCGCCCGGCCCGCGCCGGGAACGGCGCCGCGCACCGAGTCGCCGAACCGGATCGTGCCGGCCTCGCTGTCGAGGCTGTAGACCCTTTCATGGGGGCCGGCGGCGAGCACGTCGGGCACCTGGCGCCAGGCGCGCATCCCTTCCTCCTCCTCGACCTCGATGAGCAGGGTGGCGGGGTCGACCCCGCCGGTGCCGAGCGAATATTCCTGGCCCGAGGCGCCGGTGCCGCGGCCGATCTGCTGGCGGCCGAGCGTCTTGCGCTGATCGACCATCGCGGCGTTGACCCCGACCCAGGCGAGCTTGAGCGAGCTCAATTTCGCCTCGGCCAGCGGGCGCAGCCGGATCCAGGCGACCAGCCGCTGGGCGGTCACCGGATCGTCGATCCGCGGCGGCCGGTCGCCGACCCCGGCCTGGACCTGCTTGAGCACGTCGTTGTCGGGCACGGCGAAATCGTCCGCTCCGGGGAGGAGGAGGCGGGTGACTCCGGGCCTGGTGAGCCCGGCGGTGCCGTCGGAAAGCAGCTCGAGCGGCAGATATTGGTCGCCCGGCTCCCTGCCGGAGCAGATTTCCCAGACGTGCGGTATGGGGGCCCGGGCGGAGACCGCCTCGAGCGTGCCCGGCGCGGTCAGCGCCGGCGCGACCCCAAGCGTGATCGCGACCCGCCGATTGTCGTCGCCGCCGCCCAGCGTCTTGGTCACCGCCGCGACGGTCGCCGCCTCCGGAGTGGGCGCGAGAAGGGCCAGCCACAGGCATTTGTCGAGGCTGTCGGCGACCACGTCGCGTCCTTCAGGCTCGGCGAGGCCGCTCACGAAGACGGGGGTGGTGACGTAGGCCGAGGCGGTCCGCGAAACCCCGTAAAGCTGCTGGAGGTCGGGAAGCAGGTCGGAGAGCTGCTGCTCCTCGCGCCGGTCGGGCCGCCGCTTGATATAGGCCGCGCCCTCCACGGGCAGGACGCTGAGCTCGGTCTCGAGCTCGAAATGGACCGGCTTGGCGATGGCGGTGCGGGCCGGGACGGTGAAGGGCTGGGTCCAGCCCTCGTCGCCGATCGCGACCTGGACGAGGCCCCGAGCGGCGATCGCCGGCCTCATCTGCTGGCCGAGCAGGCGAAGGAAGGCGAGCCGCTGGCGCTCGGGCACGAGGTTGGCGCGGTAGAGGATGGTGTCGCCCAGCCAGGCGAAGAGGTCGATCAGGGTTCGGCCGGGATCGCCCTCGCGAGGATCGGTCCATTCCGGCGTGTGGGCCGGGATACGGCGGACGAGATCGGCGACGAGGTCGTTGAAGCCGCGGTCGTCGAGGGCTGGGGGACGGATCGGCATCAGACGGCTCCCACCGGGACTCGCGCGGAGATCTGCCCGGCCGAGGCGGTCGCGCGGATTCGATAGCTGACCGTGACGAGCAGCTCGCGGGGATCGGAGCCGGCGACGACGTCGACCCCGTCGAGCGTGACCCGCGGCTCGTAGACGGCGATCGCCTGGCGGATCGTCTCCTGCGCCCGGGCGCGGACCTCGGCGGTGTTGGGCTGGTGGACGAGAAGCTCGAGGCCGGCGCCGAAAGCGGGCCGCATCAGCTGCTCGCCCGGGCTGGTGCGGAGCACCGCCTCGATGCGCTGGCGAATGCTGTCCTCCAGGGTCGGGAAACGGATCCGCCCCTCTCCGTCCGGCACCGGCATCAGCGGCCAGCACAGCGGCGGACGGAAGGGCGAGCCCCGCGAGGAGGTGAGGACCGGGCCGCTCATGAGCCGGACTTCTTCGGGATCGGGATGCAGATCTTGATGAACATCATCCACTTCAGGAACAGATCGAACAGCGACAGGAAGATGTTGAGGCAGATGAAGGCGCAGAGCGTGATGATCGGGATCGAGAAGCTGCACAGCCAGCCGAGCTCGAGCCCGGACGTCGAGCCCTTGCCCTCCATCAGATCCTTGGGCGGCCCCTTGAGCAGATTGGCCAGCGCCGGCGGCATCTCGAAGGCGACGTTGGGCTTGACCTTCTTGAGCTGGCTGAAATCGGGCAGCGAAATCTTGGTGCCGGGGCCGTCGCCGTCCCACCAGGCGCAGACCCGGAACGGCTCGCTATACGGTCCCCAGACGAGGCGGTCGGGGCAGCCGTCATGGCCGCGGACCCGGACGAAGGGGCGGATGGCGAAAAGGTCGGCGGGGTCGTCGAACTGGCCCTCGGGAGTCTGGACCTGGCCGTGGCGGGCGGTGAGGCAGGCCAAGGCCGCCGCGGTCAGCCGGGCGCCGAGAGCGGAGTCCATTCGCGGCCAGTCGAGCGGCATGGCGAAGCCGTCGCCATTGGCCGCGCCCTCGATCAGGATCGGCCCGGCGCGGCGGACGAAGGTCGCCGCATCGACGCTTGCGGTGATCTGGCTGCGGCCGTCGCGGGCGGTGGGCAGGCGGATCTCGGCAAGCACCTTCATCAGCGCGTTCGCCGCCCTCCCGCCGCCGAGCGCGTCCAGCTCGACCATCGCCTGCTGGAGGAAGAGACCGAGCGAATTGAGCCGCCCCCGGTCGGCTTCGGCGGTGCCGATCGGGTCGAGCACGTTCCAGTCCGGATCGAGCGCCTGGCCCGCGCGCGGCAGCTCGAGCGGCGCTCTCGCTCTCAAATAGCCGGAGAGATGCGCCTCGAAATCGGCGCGCTGCTCGTGGGTCGAATAATCGAGCGCGGGCGGCGGAGAGTCGCTGCGCTCGCTTCCGACCACCGGGATGATTCCGAACAGGACGGTCCGCCTGAGCGCCTCGCACACCCTCGGCGGAGCAGGGAAGAGGTCGATCACCTCCTCGCTCACGGGGAGTGCGGCGTTGCGCTGGGCGATCAGCCCACGGACGGCCGCATTGGCCTGGTGAAGCTGGGCGCGCATCGCGGGATCGGGATCGAGCTTTTCGTCGACCCGCTTCCAGCCGAGCGCCTGCTTGCCTTGGCGCACCCATCCCAGCCTCGGCGCCGACCGGGCGTAGCGGCGCAGGACCATGCCCTGGGAGGCGAGCTTGGCCGGATCGAGCCGGGGATGGCCGGGCTGCTCGCAGACCACTTCGAACAGAGCGAGCTGGAACTTGCGGTGGATCGGCAGGCTGAGCTCGAGCACTCCGTCCGTACCGCGCCGGACCCCGCGCATGGCGGCGAGCCGCGCCTTCCAGTCGGTCGCGGTGAGGTCCTCGAACAGGGCCTCGACGAAGCGCCGCTCGGCGCTGGTGACGATGAGCGTCCGCAAGTCGCCATTGCCGAGGGCGCGCAGCTTCACCTCGTGCGGGGCCTCGTCCGGCATCATCGCGGCGATCCGGCGGCGCTGGGCCGGGTGGAGGGCGGCGACGCTCACCAGATGTTCCCAGCGCCGGGCGAATAGGTCGTCGAGGTGATCGCCGTGGACGTCAAAGTCTTGCAGTCGATGGCCATGGTGAAGGTGGCCAGCGGGGTCTTCACGTCGACCGAGGTCGCCTCCATCGCGATGCTGGCGGCCTTGACCTTGAACTCGGCGCTGGTCTCGATGGCGATCCCGGAGCTGCCCATGGTGATCGAGTGGGTCCCGACCTCGATGTTGATCTTGCCCCCGTCCTGATCGGTGAGGGTGGCGATGGCGCCGCCCGGGGTGCTGATCTCGACCGTCTCCGTGCCGCTCGATTCCTCGATGATGGCGATCCGGGTGCCGTTCTTCCCGGTCAGCGTCCAGCGGTCGACCCGATCGCCGCCGATCGTCTCGGGGATCGAGGTCGAGCCGTTCCACAGCGCGCCGATCACCACCGGATGGGCGGCGTCGCCCGCGGGGAAGACGACCAGCACCTCCATGTCGACGTCGGGGATCAGGAAGGCGCCGAAATTGTCGCCGGCATAGGCCACCGCCACCCGAGCCCAGATCAGCGCCTCGCCGTCGGGATCCGGGCCGAGCAGCTTGACCTGGATCTGGCCGGGCTCGGGCGCCCCGTCGACCTTCGTCACCCTGGCGAGATGGGTGCCGGTGAGCCAATGGGCGACGGCGGGGAAGAGGCCGATCGCGTTCATGCCGGCTCTCCCAGATAGGCGCATTGCGCCTCGAAATCGGTCTCGTAGCCATGCGCCCGGTCGAAGCGGTGGACGGCGCGGATGACCGAATATTGGTTGGCGAACTGGGCGTTGATTCCGCTCAGCTCGACCCAGCTGCCGACCCGGAGCTCGCCATTGCCCTGGGCGGTGCCTCGGGCGGTGACGAAGGCGCGGGCGCGGCGATCGGCCTCATATTGAGCGAGCGAGTCCGCTTCGGAGTCGGTGAGCGGACCGGACCGGCCCATATGCATCGTCACCGCGCTGAACTTCTCGCCCAGAATGTCGGCGCCGGTCTTGCCGCTGCCGGGTCCGAACCCCGCGGCCTGCGCCGTGGCGTCGGCCGGCTCGCCGGTGCCGGGATCGAACGAGGCGAGGCGGATCTCGCTGACCTGCTCGGCGACGTCGGCGGTGATCCGAACCTGCTTGAGCGTCGAGCCCGCGGCCAGGGTCACCAGGCTGCGCCGGTCCATCCCGACCCGGCCGACCTGGAGCTTGTCGCCGACGATCTGGACGTCGGCGTCGCACAGATGGAGGATTCGGCGGAGGAAGGCGAGGTCGGTCTCGTCGAGCTGCATCCAGTCGCGCGCGGTCGTATCGACTCCGTCGCGGACCTCGGCGGTGAGGCCGTAATCGGAGGCGATAGTGTCGAGCACGTCGGACAAAGGGCTGTCGTCGAACAGGCGGGTGCGGCGCTTGCGGCGAGCCGGGAACAGCCGGTCCTCGGCGAGCACGGTGAAGGTGGGAGCGCCCGAATCCCGCAATTCGCTCTCGACCGCGGTGATCTGGCCGTCGAAAATCTCGAAGGCGCGGACTTCGGCGGCGCCGGCGAAGACCCGGATCCCGGCGCCGAGCTCGAGCGGCGAGCCGGCGCCGGCGGCATGGCCCATCGTCCCGTCCGCCCGGGTGACGCTGTCGGTGAGCACCAATTCGAGCGAGGCGAGGCCGCCCAGCGCCTCGCTGACCCGCATCCGCTCGAGATTCTGGGCGATGAGCGGGTAGCTCATCCCGCCGACCTCAACGGTCGGGGACGCGGTGTAGAGGAAGGGGTCGGCCAGCGCCATCGGGTCAGTCCGCCCACAGCCGGGCGAGGCGCTGGCGCCGCCGCTCGAGCTCATATTCGAGGCGGTCGAGATCTTCGGCCGGGCCCGCCGAGCCGCCGCCCTCGCCGCCGCCGGTGCCGCGCTGCGCCACCGGCTCTTCGGCCACGTCGGTCACAATCTCGTCGATCCTCACCGTCATTCTACCTGGCTCCTCAGAAGAAGGTCACTCCGGCCGAAGCCGAAGCCGTGTAGCTCGCCGCCACCTGGCCGCCGGCCGAGACGACCTTGCCGGTGCTGTCGAACTGCGCATTGGGGCCGACCGCCGGGGCCGGCGGCGGAAGCAATTTGTCGAGGCTGAAGCTGCCGCTCGGAAGCGTCGTCTTGGAGCTGCCGAGGGCGGCGAAGGCGCCTTGCGAGGCGCTGATTCCGGCGCTCGCCGAGCCGCTGTAGGAGACGCTGGAGCTGCTGAAGCCGCCGGCTCCGGCCGAGGCTCCGAACGAGGCTCCGGCGGAAACCCCGAATCCGGCCGATGCGCCGGCCGAGGCGCCGAACGAAGCGCCGGCTCCGGCCGAGAGGCCCACGCCCGCCGAAGCGCCGGCCGCCATGCCCACGCCGACGCTGGCCGACAGCCCCGCCGAGGCGCTCGCGCCGGCCGAGGCGCCCGCCCCGACGCCGATGCCCGCGCCGGCGCTGAGGCCGGCCGAGGCGCCGGCGCTGACGCCGCCGCTCATCGAGAAGCTGGCTGCCGCCGAGAGGTTGATCGAGGCCGAAGCGCTGAGCGAGGCCCCGGCCGAAGCGCCCGCCCGCATGCTCTCCATCCCGTTCAGAGCCGCGAGGAAGCGGCCGGCGCCCGGATCGCCGCCGGCGGCGGCGGCGCCGCTCGCGCCGTTCATGGCGGGGACCGGAACGAAGTCGACCAGGGCCGGAGCCTCGATGTTGGTCGCCATCGCCGATGCGGTGTAGGCGCTCGACTTGAGCTCCGAGCCCTTCATGCTGAGCGTGATCGAAGCCCTCAGCGGCACTCCGTCGGACGACCAGAAATCGAGGGTCTCGGTGAGCGACTCGATCAGCCCCTCGAAAGTGGTCGTGCCCCAGTGGAAGAAGGCCTTGGGCAGGCTCCCGCTCGCCTGCTGCTGCTGCTGGCCGCTCGGCGGCGCGGTGACTCCGGTCGCCACCGCCAGGGCGCGGAGCGCGGCGGTCGCCGAGCGGACGTCGCTGCCGTCATGGGTCGTGTCGAACAGCAATTCGACATCGAGCTTCGCCGTGGTCGCGCGCGCATGCTGCTCGGGCGGATCCTCGCCGAACTGGTTGGTGAGCGCGACCCTCAGCGACGTCGGGTTGAAATGGACCGGGATCGCGGCCCCGTCGGCCGTCCCCTGGGTGAAGTAAGCGAGGCCCGCGGTCATGCCACCACCCCGTTCATCTCGAGGCCCTCATGGACGAGGTGGAGCTCCTCGACGGCGACGTCGCTGCCCTTGGCGCTGAGGTCGCCGACCCGGAACTTGACCGGCATCGCGTTCCTCAGCCGCCAGCCGAGGCGGACCTTGGGCTTGATGCTGTCCGGCTTGTAGGCGGAGAGGTCGATCGCCTGGGTGACGTCGCCGATCGTGCTGATCAGACCGATCAGGAGGTTGCAGCGATTGGCGGTGAGCGGCCTTCCATCGCTCGCCCCGTCGGCGCCGGCGAACATCGACCACCAGCGCCACAGATGCTGGGAGCGGACGATCCCGCGCTTGAGGACGACGGTGCCGAAGCTTACC
The DNA here is from genome assembly GCA_035719905.1 of Allosphingosinicella sp. Lineage (GTDB taxonomy): Bacteria > Pseudomonadota > Alphaproteobacteria > Sphingomonadales > Sphingomonadaceae > Allosphingosinicella. Next base: position 7,900 of record DASTFN010000020.1, on the reverse strand, counting down.
GGCCCGGCGCGCATATAGGCGCCGTAATTGCGCCCGCCGGCCTTGACGACCTTATGCTCCATCATCGCCTCGAGCCCGCTGATCTCGGAAAAGCCGCCGAACAGCTCGGGCGCCACTCCGGCGCCGGGGGCGAAGCTTGCCGGGGCGGCGCCGGTCGCCGCCTCGGTCGCGCCGGGACCCGACGGGGCGGCGACCTCGAACGAGACGTGGAAGGCGAAATTGCCGAAGGGGATGCGGACGTCTTCGCCGGCGGGCATGTCCATCGCCATCAGGCCGCCTCCCGCGCCTGCCCGTCGGCGGCGGCCTCGAGCAGGAGCAACGACACGCTGATATGCTGGATCGGGTAAGCGGCGGTGAAGCCGATCCGGGCGATCACCCGGCCCGAATCCACGTCGGCGGCGGTCATGCTGGTCTCGCCGCACTCGACCCGGAAGGCCTGGTCGCGGCTTGCGCCATCGAGCGCCCCGCGCCGCCACAGGCCGTCGAGGAAGGATTCGACCGTGCCCCGGATCCGGGCCCACAAAGCCGGGCCGGACGGCTCGAACATCAATTCATCGCCGAAATGGCGGGCGGCGCGAAGGACGATGCCCATCAGCCGGGAGACTCCGCCGGTGCGCCATTTGCGTTCCCGGGCCAGGGTCGCGTCGCTGAGCCATTCCGGGCGGCCGCGCTTGTTCGCGATCAGGCACAGCCGCTCGCCGAGCCAGTCCGCTTCGCCCTCGATGCCGCGGCCGAGGTCGCTCTCGCCGATCTCGGGCTTGAGGCCGCGGACGCTTCGCGCCTCGCGCCCGGCGATGCTCCGGAAGGCGCCGTCGGCGAGCGAAGTGCGGGCGACGATCCCGGCGAGCAGCCCCTCCGGGCTCTGGACCCCCTCGGGCATGTTGAGCGAGGCGGCGGTCCGGACCCAGGGATAAGCCAGCTGCAGGCGCGGATTGTCGATCAACCCCTCCGCGAACAGCCCCTCTCCGTGGAGAATGGCGAGCGGCCGCGATTCCTCCGCGCGCTCGAACTCGCCGAGCAGCGGCAGCGGGAAAGCGGAGAGGAGCATCACGTCCTGGCGATGATCGGGACCGCGGGCGAGCTGGAGCATGATCAGGGTGTCGCGGAGCGCCTCGGCCCACAGCGCATATTGGGTGCCGTCGAGGCGCGGCGCCTGATATTGCGGGCGCCCCTCCCTTTTCTCCGGCGCCAGATCGGGCGCCGCCGGCGCGCACGGCCGGAACTGCTCGGGCGGCGCGGGCGGGACCGGTTCGATCTCCACCATCTCCGGGCTGCCCGCGCAGATGTCGACGAGGTCTGGAAGGAGCAGCATGGCGGCGTCGCCGACCCCGAATATCGCGCCCGCGCCGGACCAGGTCCTGGGATCGCCGGGATCCGCCGCCGGGCTCCGCTTCCTGAAGCCCGGGAGGATCGCGACCCGCCCCGCGCCTTCGGCGCCCTCGCCAGTGAGGAGCGGCAGTTTCGCCGCTTCGTCGGCGTCGAGAGCCGGCGGATCGCCGGTGCGGACGATCCAGGCCTTGGCCCCGCCTTCGTCGAAGAAGCTCCTGACGGCGAGGCCGAGCGAGGTCGGAACGAAGTCGCTCGATCCGGCCGCCAGCGGTCTCCGCTCCCAGGCGTAGAGGGCGTCGAACTCCGACCAGCTATGGACCGGCACCGGCAGGTCGAGCAGCGAGTCGAGACGGTCGGCCTCGACCCGGAACAGGCCTTCCTCAGACCAGCCGCCGAGCGCCAGCGCCTCGAGCACCGACGCCGGGACGGCGGCGGCGCGGCGCGGCACGCAGCCGACGAACATCGCGACGTCGGCGCGCGAGGAGAGCCCCGCCGCCTCGGCCGGCCGTTTCGCCGAAAAGCTGATGCCCGGAAGGAACATGGTCTGGCTCCGCGCTCCCCTCAGGCCGTCTCGAACTCGAAGCCTTCGAGGGAGATGACCAGCTCCTCCGTGGCGACGTCGGAGCCGCCCTTGGCGGCGAGCGTCGGTCCGGTCCACTTCATCGGGCGAGCGTTGATCAGCCGCCATTTGAGGACCGGATTGTGCTGCTCGTCCTGCAGGGTGACGGTGACGTTGCGGCGGTGGGTCGGGTCGGTGCGGGTAATCTGCACCCATTGCCAGAAATTGGTCTGGCCCATGATCCCGCGCTTCAGGGTGACGTCGCCGGCCTTGTGGAGGCCGGGGATCTTGCGGACCCTGTTCTCCTTGTCGTTGCCCTGTCGATATTCCATCAGGGTCAATTCGGTGCTGAGGCCGGAGACGTCGGAGAAGCCGCCCAAAGCCGAGGTGGCGGGATCGTTGCCGTCGAACTCCACGATGAAGTTGTAGGAACCGTAGGGGGTGTCGCGTGGCATGGGAGCTGCTCCTTATCCGCGGGCGTCGGCCGTTTTCTGGCCGATCTTGAAGATGACGAACTCGGCGGGCTTGATCGCAGCGACCCCGACCTGACAGACGAGGCGTCCGTTATCGAGGTCGTTCTGGGTCATGGTGGAGCGATCGCAGCGGACGAAAAACGCCTCTTTCGGAGTCGCCCCGAGCAGCGCCCCGTTCATCCATTCGTTGTAGAGGAAGTCGGAGACGGTGGTGCGCACGTTCGCCCACAAGGCCTCGCCGTTCGGCTCGAACACCGCCCATTGGGTGCCCCGGTCGATCGAGGCTTCGAGGTAGATGAAGTAGCGCCGGATGTTGACGTACTTCCACTCGGGGTCCGAGCTCAGGGTGCGGGCGCCCCAGACCCGGATGCCGCGGTTGGGGAGCTTGCGGATGCAGTTGATCCCGAGCGGGTTCAGCCCCTCCTGCTCGCCGAAGCGGACGTCGCGCTGGAGGTCGAGCGCTCCGGTCACGGTCTCGTTGGCGGGCGCCTTCCAGACCCCGCGCTGGACGTCGCTCCGGGCATAGATGCCGCAGACGGCGCCCGACGGCGGAACGTCGATCTCGCCGGGCTGGAGCGGATCGGTCGCCGCCATCGGGTTGGCGACCCGGATCCAGGGATAATAAAGCGCGGCATATTTGCTATCGATCAGGTTCTTGAGCGCCCGGACGTCGTTCGGCTCCTGGTCCGGAGGCGTGTCGAGAACGGCGATCCGATAGGCGCGCCGGGCCTCGGCGCTTCCGATCAGCGCCTGGTTGATCGCCGCGGCGGCGGCGAAGGTCGACGAGCCCGGCGCCGCGATGATCGAGATGTCCTCGAGCGCGAGAAGCGAGGCCAAAGCGTCGTTATAGGGATCGACGGTCGGGGCGGCGCCATCCGCTCCGTTCTTGAGCAGGAGCGGATCCTCCGTGAGGAGAGTCCTCAGCTCGAATGCTGTGACGGCATCGCCAAGCTCGATCAGAACCGGATTGGTGAGGCGGTCGATGCTCTTGGGCGGCCGCGCGCCCATGACCGTGCCGATGTAGCGCGGATGCCGGGGATGGAGGCCGAGGCCGGCCGCCTCGTAGACGATTCCGCTCGCATCCCTGACCTCGACCGAAACGGTGACGATGGACAGGGCGCCATCGTCGGCCAGGGCCGTGAAGGCGGCGACGGTCTCGAGGCTGGTCGGCATCGGCTCGACGCCGACGACGTAATAGCCGTTGACGAGCTGGACCATGGTCCCGGCCGGCTGCTTGAGTGCCAGGCGCTTGGTCGTGGGCAGCGCGGACTCGGTGACCGTAACCACATATTGGGTGTCGGTGCCGTCGACGCTGCCACCGCCTGGATAGCGCGCCTGGACGATGACCCGTTTGGTCTGGCCTCCGCTGCTGGCGAGGTTGCCGGTCGTCGCGGCCGCGGCGCCGGCGCCGGTGATCCGGGCGACGTAGAGCCGGCCGCCGCCATTGGCGAAGAAGGCCTGGGCGGCGAGGGCGAGGTGGTTGGGCACCGCGGCGTTGCCGATCCGGAGCGGGTCCAGGCTGCCGTAGAAGCGCTCGAAATCGCCGAAGCTGGTCAGCATCGGCGGGGTCGGATCGCTCGGTTCCCGGCTGACCGGGCCGCGGGAGGTGAGGCCGACGAAAGCGGCGGTGCTGGTGCCCACGCCCTCGATCGATTTGGCGCGGAAGCTCGTCTCCTCGACGAACACGCCGGGTGCTAGATATTCAGGCATCAATCGCCTCCTTCAAAAAGTCGCTCATGAGGGGTTCCATTCGAGGCCGACCGCGCTTTCGCGGCCCGCCGACAGCGCCGCTTGCGCGCCGGCGGCGAAATTGGGGGCGGGCGCCGCGGCGGCGAGCGCGTCGGGATCGGGATGGCCGGAGGTGCGGAGCCCGGCGGCCCCCGCGGCGGCGCCGGCCGCGGCCGGGGCGTGGAAACGGGCGAGGTCCGGATCGACGTCGACCACCACCCGCGCCGGCTGCTCGGCGCTGATCGTCGAGCCGGGGAAGGAGAGCGGCAGGAAGGGGAAGAGGAGGCAGGCCTCGCCGCGGGCGTCGGTGACGGCCCGAGCGGTGAAGGCGCCGTCGGCGCTTCGCGCCCGAACCAGCGCCCCCTCGACGACCCGGCCGTCGTCGCCGCGCCGGACGGAGACCCGGATCGTGCAGGCGCTCCCCGAACGCGAAGCCAAAGCCGAGGGAAGCATCTCCACCGGCTGCGCCTCGAACAGGGAGGAGGGCGCGTCGGAGTCCGCGGCCCGCGGCAGGCGAAGGCCGAAGCTTCGCGGCGCGACTCCGGGCGCGGATGGGGTGAGATCGAGCCGGATCGTCTTCGCCGGCACGGCCGCGATCGGATCGAAGCTCGCCGTGTAGGTCTCGAAGCCGCGCGCTTCGAGCAAGGCGAAGCGGCCGTCGCCTTTCGCCACAATTCGCGCTCCGGCGCCCTCGATCCGGACCGGTCCGAGGACGGGCCGGCCGGCGACGTCGACCAGCCGGAGCAGGGCCAAAGCGCGCCGGTCGAGCAGATCGGGGGCGAGCATCGCGATCACGAGGCCGGCGCCCCGGCGGGGTCGCCATGGGCGAAGCCGAAGCGGCTCGCGGCGACCGGCAAGGCGTCGGCGATCGGGCCGTAGCCGATCCTCACCACCCGCGCCTTGAACAGGGTGCTCAGCCGGTATTTCTGGCCGAAGGCGTCCCAGATCCGGAACAGCCTTTCCTGGTCCGATTCGTCGGGCACCAGCTGGACGCTCTCGCCGCGCTCCCATCCGGTCGCCGGGAGCTGGCCGGAGTCGAGCACCGGGAAGCGGTTCAGCTCGAGCATCGCCCAGCTGAGCAGCGAGAGCTCGTCCGCCGTCGTCGAGCCCCAGCTCGCCAGCAAATAGGAAAGCTCGAGCGAGATTCCGGCGCCCTGCGACGGATCCTGCATCGCTTGGCGGGCGAGGGTGTGGTCGGAACGGCTGATATGGAAGCAGGTCACGGACAGGCCTCCGGTCGGCGGAGTCGATCCGACCAGGGTGGCGAGCGGCACGTGATGGATCTTGGCGTCCGCCGACACCGGGCTCAGCCGGTCCTCGGCGGCGAGCAGCGAGCGCCGGGTCGTCAGCAGGCTGACGATCGACTCGCCGATCGCGTGGACGGCGCCGAGATCAGCCACGCCCGGCTCCCGGGCCGGCCGAGACGATCCCGCCGAACTCGGCCTGGTAGCGCTCGATGGCGCCGCTGATCGTGCTCCGCATGGTCAGCAGATAGTCGGGGCTGGTGACGAAGCGGCCCTTGATCGCGGGCATCTCGCCCGGGCCGGCCTGGCCGACGTCGATCAGCACCTCCGAGAGGCTGAGGCGAAGGCTCATGTGGTTGACGTAGGTGCGCGAACCGTTGCCGGCGGCGGGGTCCTGCCGGTCGTCCCTCCTCTGTGCCCCCATCGCCGTCTCCCGCTGCTGCCCGAGCGTCGCGGCTTCCTCCGCAAGGGGCGTGCCAGATGGGAAGATCGTGGGACTTCAAGGACTTGGTGGTGAGCGCGGTTGTGGGCGGCGTCACAGGGGTGACAGGTGTCACAGCGGCGGCGTTACACCCTTACCGTCATTGCGAGCGAAGCGAAGCAATCCAGTGCTGCGCCTCCGCCCGCTGGATTGCTTCGTCGCTACGCTCCTCGCAATGACGGGGCTCGGGGGTCAGGCGACGCCCTCGAGGCCGGCGCGCTCGAGCCGGCGGTAGAGCGTCATGCGCGAGCAGTTGAGCGCCCGCGCCGCGCCCGCCTTCTTGCCCCCGGCCGCGGCCAAGGCGCGCAGAAGAAGCTCGCGCTCGGCGGCGACTCCGCCCTCGCCGGCCGCCGGCGCCGCGACGTTGGCGGGGAGGTCGGTCGCTTCGAGCATGTCGGCGCTGTCGGCGGTGACCAGGGCATGTTCGAGCGCGTTGCGCATTTCGCGGACGTTGCCCGGCCAGCGGTGGCGGCGGAGGGCCGCGACGAGCTCGCCGGAGAGCGAGGGGAGGGGCAGCCTCAGCTCGGCGCAGATCCGCCCGAGCAGCGAGCGGGCGACGGGGAGGATATCCTCCGGACGCTCGCGCAGCGGCGGGATCGCCAGCTGGACGACGGCGAGACGGTAATAGAGGTCGGGCCGGAAGGCGCCTCGGGCGACGTCGCCCTCGAGATCGCGGTTGGTGGCGGCGATGATCCGGACGTCGACATGGTGGGCGTGGTGCGAGCCGAGCGGGAAGATCTCGCCCGATTCGAGCGCCCTCAGCAGCTTCGACTGGGCGGGCAGGCTGAGCTCGCCCACTTCGTCGAGGAAGAGCGTGCCCCGGTCGGCGAGCCGGAACTTGCCCGGATAGGCTCGGGACGCGCTCGAGAAGGAGCCCTTCTCGTAGCCGAACAGCTCGCCCTCGATCAGCGCCTCGGGGATTGCGGCGCAGTTGATCGGGACGAGGGGCCGGTTGCCGCGCGGGCTGTTGCGGTGGAGCATCAGCGCCACCAGCTCCTTGCCGGTGCCGGTCTCGCCGCGGATGAGGGTGGTGCTCGACGAGCGGCTGAGCTTGCGGACGAGCGACTTGATCCGGCAGACGGCGGCGCTCGGGCCGACGAATCGCGATTCCTCGGCCAGCGCCGTCAGGCGTGGCGGGGCAAGGTCCGGGTTCCGATCAGCCCCATTTTGCATGGTGGCCCCCACGAACAAGCCAGCAAGATCAGCAACTTGACCGGCTACTGCCCCCAATAGCCAATGACCAAGCCTCGCCTAAAACACGACGATAGCGACCCTTCCGGGCGATGTATAAAAGCAAATGTCGGGCTGAGCCCAAGCAATAAGCGGCAAATGGTATCGGATCGAGAGCATGAGTCAATAAGTGATTCCGGCCCAATTCGATAAAATGATCCACCGGAATCGGAAACATGCCCGACCAATGGTCTTCGCTTTGGGATTACTTCTCGATCGGAGCGATCTCGATCACTTCCAGCGCTTCCGTCCGGCCGGCGAAGTCGACGAGGTCGCCGACGCAGGCGCCGATCAGGGCCCGGGCGAGCGGCGCCGAGAAGGAGATTCGGCCGGTGGCGGGATCGGCCTCGTCGTCGCCGACGATGTCGATCCGGCGCACGGCGCCGTCCTGGCGGAAATCCACGCGGCAGCCGAAACCGACCTCGTCGGCGGGCGGCGGCGGGACGAGCTGGGCGGTGGCCTGGCGGGTGTGCCAATAGCGCAGCTCGCGCTTCGCCGCCGCCAGCCGGGCCTCGTCCGGTTCGGCGGCCACCACGGCTTCGAGCTCCGCGACCCTGGCCTCGATCTGCGCCAGGCCGCCGGCGGTCACCAGGTTCGGGCCGACCGGGATCGGAAGCTCGAACCTCGGCTCCTTATGCTCTTCATCGCTGTCGCGGCGAAAGGCGACGCTCACGGCCCCAGGCTCCATTATTGACGGACCGCCAGTGTCGTCGGGTTCGTTGCGCTTGTCCACCGATGGGCTAAGGGTTCGTATTCGGTACCGGCAACGGCCAGGATCGCCCGGAGAGGGGCACCGGCAAGGAGGCGTGCGCAGGGCGGGCTGGTTGCCCGCACAAGCGCTCCGACGTAGCCGGTG
>DASTFN010000019.1:0-25735 GCA_035719905.1 Allosphingosinicella sp. | reverse complement strand
GCCGTTCGCTCGTCGAAACCCTGTTCACCTCCTCCACCTCCCTCGGTGTCGGCGCCATCGCCGGCTCGACCGTCAGCACGCTTATCGCCCTTTCGAGCCCGGACCCCTGGCTGAGCGCCATGGCGGTGGCGATCGGCCTCGTCGGTGCCGGCCGGGTCAGCCACCACGTCTTCTTCCACCGTGCCGCCCAGCAGAATCCCGAGGCGAGTGCCCGCTCCGAAACCATCTACGAGCTCGGCGCCTGGGGTTATTCCCTGCTGCTGGGAATGATGACCCTGCTCACCATGCTGAAATCGCATGACGCGCTTCACCATATGTTCGCGGCCACCCTGACGACCGGCTACGCCGCCGGCATCTGCGGCCGCAACGCGGGCCGGCCGGTGATCGCCATCGGTCAGCTCGCCCTCGCCACCGGACCTTCCGCGCTGGGCTTGTTTCTGAGCGGAGAGCCCTTCCGGATGGTGCTGGGCGCGGTCTTCCTCGTCTTCATGATCGGAATGGTCGACATCACCCTCCAGACCTATTCGGCGATCCTCAAGGCGATGTCGGCGACCCGCGAGCAGAGAAGCCTGACCGACCGTTTCGAACGGCTGGCGCGCTTCGACGCGATGACCGGGCTCGAAAATCGCGGCTCCTTCCAGGAGCGCCTCCAGACCGAGCTGGCCGCCGTTGCGTCGGGCGAGCATGGCGAGCTCGCCGTGCTCTGGGTCGATCTCGACCGGTTCAAGGAGATCAACGATTCGCTCGGCCACCCGACCGGCGACGGGGTTTTGTGCACCGTCGCCCGTCAGCTGTCCTCGATCGTCGAAGGGCGCGGCAGCGTCGCCCGCTTCGGCGGCGACGAGTTCGTCCTCCTCGCCCGCGGCACCAAACCCTATTTCGCCGAGGAGCTGGCGCGGGAAGTGATGCGCGGCCTCGCCGTGCCGATGACGGTCGAGGGCGCTTCGATCCAGGTGACCGGATCGATCGGAGCGGCGGTGGCGCCGGGCCACGGCACCGAGGCCGACACCCTGCTCCAGCATGCCGACATGGCGCTCTACCACGCCAAGGCGAACGGCCGGAACGACTTCTGCCTGTTCGAGGCGAAGATGCAGGACGAGTTCCAGAAGAAGCGCAGGCTCGAGGGTGCGCTCAAGGAGGCGATCGAGAAAGGCGAGCTGGAAGTCTATTACCAGCCGATCGTCGACTTGAAGACCAAGAAGGTCACCTGCTGCGAAGCCTTGCTGCGCTGGCACCATCCCGAGCTCGGGATGGTCAGCCCCGCCGAGTTCATCCCGCTCGCGGAGAGCACCGGCCTGATCTCCCCGATCAGCCACTGGGTGCTCTATCAGGCCTGCGCCGCCGCGGCGAAATGGCCGGAGGATGTCAGCATCGCCGTCAACATGTCGCCGGCCCTCCTGAAGGACCTCCACCTCAGCCACATGATCCTGTCGGCGCTCTACCGTTCCGGCCTGGCGGCCCGGCGGCTCGAGCTCGAGATCACCGAGAGCGTTCTGCTCGAGGAGAATGCCCAATCCAACTCGCTGATCCGCGAGTTCCAGAGGATCGGCCTCAAGCTGTCGATCGACGATTTCGGGACCGGCTATTCGTCGCTGACCTATTTGAAGAAATATCGCTTCGACAAGATCAAGATCGACACCACCTTCATCGCCGACGTGACCAAGAGCCGCGAGGCCAGGGCGATCATCCACGCCCTCGTCAGCCTCGCCGCCGAGCTGGACATGGAGATCGTCGCCGAAGGGATCGAGACCGAGACCCAGCTGGGCTACGTCACCGGGGCCGGCTGCACCGCCGCCCAGGGCTTCTTCCTCGGCCGGCCGGCGCCGGAGTCGGTGATCAACCGCCGTCTCGAAATGCAGGGTCGCGGCGAGGAATGGACGGAAGCGGATCCGGAGCCCGGAAGCGTCAGGCGGCTGCAAGCCTAGTCTGAGCGCTCCCAAGCCGCCGCATCAGCTTCAAATCGCCTTCGCTGAGGCAGAGCGCGCTGTCGGCCCAGACTTCCACGATCGCGTTGAGCTCCTCGAGCGTGACCGAATCGGAGAGGCTCGAGGCGTGATAGATGCCGCGGTGGCCCGCGTGGCGCCGGCCGTTCTTCGCGATATAGGCGCGCACCGCATCCTCGCCGCAGCCGGGCTCGGCGAGGATGTGGACGAGGCCCATCTCGTGCATCTCTTCCGCCGTGTAGAGGCGGTTGGACAGGATCATCTCCTCGGCACGGGCGAGGCCGACCTTGCGCGACAGCAGGCTGTGCGCGCCCATGCCCGGGAACAGGCCGAAGGCGATCTCCGGCAGGCCGAACTTGGCCCCCTTCTCAGCGACCACGACGTTGAAGCTGAGCACCGCCTCGAAGCCGCCGCCGAGCGCGTCGCCCTGGACGAGGGCGATGGTGACGATCGGAAGCTCCAGGCGCCGCAAATTGTTGTGGAGGATCGCGACGCAGTCGCGGCCGTAGCGGACGAGGCCTTCGCGGTCGCCCGCGGCAATGAAGCGGGCAAAAAGCTCAAGATCACCGCCGAGGTTAAAAACGCCGGGGAATTGCGAACCAAGCACGAGATATTTCAGGCCCTCCTGCGGATCGGCGAACTCGCGGCCGATCTCCGCCTGCCAGCGCTGGAAGTCGCGCAGCATGGCCCGGTTGAAATTGGGCCGGTCGACCGGTGTCATATGGGTCCACAGCGCGCCGGTCTCCGCCTCCCAGCGGACCGCGAGCTGGCCGAGGTCGAACAGGCGGGTGCCGGCCGGATGTTCGCGATGCTGCAGGGGCAGCATCCCCGAATGGCCCTCCGCAGCGACCGCCATTGAAATCGCCTCGTCGTTTGTCGGAAGGCTGAAGGGTTGATTCATCGTTTTGCCCCAAGCATTTGGTGTACGCATCAGTAAGCATATAAGCGACTGGGGAACAATCGGGTGTCGACACGATTCGAGCGTTAACCGTTTAGGTGTTGCTTGCAGGGCTCGTATTGATCCGGATGAGGACCCGCAAATATCCATTCCGGATACAAATTAAAAAGGTTGAGAAACAAAGATTTCGTTTCTAACCCTTAGGGGGTGCGAGGGGCAGTGCAGGTTCAAGGTCGGGGGAAATGATGATTGGCAAACCGGGCAGGCGACGCAACACCGAGAGGCGTCTGTTGCTTTTCGGGACGACCGCGGGCCTGGTTATGACTGCCGCCGGAACCGCTGAAGCCGCGGGTTTCTATCTTCAGGAGCAGTCGGTCAGGGGATGGGGCCGAGCCAATTCCGGAGAGGTCGCCGATCAGGGCGCCGCGTCGCTGTGGTGGAACCCGGCGGCGATCGCGGGCGTCACCGAGCGCGAGGCGGCCTACGGCGCCACCGGAATCCTGCCCAGCGGCAGGGTCGACGACGCGGGCACCCTGATCGACCGGCCCGGCGCCCCGCCCGTGCCGGTGGGCGGGCTTTCCCAGCTTCGGGACCCGATCGTGCGCGGAGTGGCTCCGAACAACGCCGTGGCGCTTCCGATCGGCGAGCGCGTCGCGATCGGGCTCGCCGTCACCGCCCCGTTCAGCTTCACCAGCGATTACGATCCGTCCGGCTGGCAGCGTTATTCCGCGATTCGCAGCCGCCTGCTCACCCTCGATTTCCAGCCCTCGATCGCGGTCAAGGCGACCGACTGGCTCAGCCTCGGGGCGGCTGTGAACGTCCAGTATAGCGACGCCTGGCTGTCGAACGCGCTTCCCAACCTGGCGCCCGGCTCCGCCGACGGCCGCATCCGGCTGACCGGCAACGGCTGGGACCTGGGCTGGAGCGCCGGGATCCAGCTGCGCCCGGCCGAACGGGTGACGATCGGAATCGCCTACAAGTCCGCGGTCGATCACAAGCTCGAGGGTCCGGTCGAGATCAGCGGCCTCCAGGGCCCCCTCGCCGCGCGCAATGGGCGGGCGCAGACCGTCGCGCGCTTCACCACGCCCTGGCAGCTCATCGTCGGCACCCGGCTCGGAGTCACGAAAGGCCTGACCCTCAATGCCCAGGCCGTCCATTTCGGCTGGAGCAAGTTCGACCGGATCGAGATCGCCGCTCCGATCAACAACGCCATCGTGCAGAATTACAAGGATACGTGGAGCGTCGCGGTCGGCTTCGACCAGGCGGTCGGCGAGCGCCTGACGCTTCGCGGCGGAGTCCAGATCGACCCGACCCCGACCCGGGATTCCGGCCGCGATCCGCGCGTTCCCGACGCCGACCGGGTCGATTACAATGTCGGGGCGACCTTCCGGATGAACGGACGCATGTCGCTGGACGCGGCCGCGGGTTATACCGACCTCGAGAACAGCCCGATCAGCCGCGACGAGCGTTTCTACGCCGGAACCGCGGCCCAGACCGACATATTGACCGACGGACGCGCCCACGGCCAGCACGTGCTCGTCTTCGCCCTGGGCGGCCGGATGAGCTTCTGATTCCGCCGTCATGGCGAGCGTAGCGAAGCAATCCAGCGCTGCCTCCAGCGCCCGCTGGATGGCTTCGTCGCTTCGCTCCCTCGCAATGACGAGGGCGGTGGCCTAGCTGCCCGAACTCGCCGAGCCGCCGCCGCTCTTGCGGCCGCCGCCACTCTTGCCCGAGCTTGCCCTCGAGCCGCCGGCGCCCGAACGGCCCTTGCCGCCCGAGGCCGATCCGGCCGCCTTGCCGCGCCCGCCCGAAGCCGGCTTGGCGGCCGAAGCTGCGGCGCTTGCCTTGCGTCCGCCGGACGCCGAAGCCGCCTTGCCGCGGCCGCCCGCGGCCGTAGAAGCGCTCTTGGCCCGGGTTGCGCCGGCTTTGGCGGTCGCTCCGGATTTCGGAGCCGGCGATTTGGCGGCGGCCTTGGCGCGCGTACCGGCCTTGCGGGCCGGCGAGGCCCCACCGGCTCCGCCCGCGGCCGCGCCCTCGTCGCCGCCGGCCAGCAGGCGCCGGACGGCGTCGGTCGCGGCGGTGACGATGGCCGCCCCGATCTTGCTGGCGCTGTCCGCGGCGGCTTCGGCCGTGTCGAGAGCGTCGCGGCCGGCGTCGCGCACCGTCTTCCTCACCCGCGCATTGGCGGTGAGCGCTGCCGCGGCGGTGACCAGGCCGGCCGCGAGCATCGAGCGGGCGACCGGATTCTGAGCCAGCTCGGCGGCGCGCTGGCCGGCCTCCTTGAGAGCGTCGGTATAGGCGCCGGTGGCGCCTTTTTTCGATTTCGAGCCGCCGCCCGAGCCGCCCTGGTCCGATTTCTGCTTGGCCATGTCGGTCTCCAATTTGTAACTGATGCGTAACAGAAGACGAGCGGCGCGGCGAGTGGTTCCCTGTGGACCCCAGCGGCGCTCGCGCACGAAGAAGGGCCGCCCGCGGGACGGCCCTTCCCTGTCGTTCGCTCAAGGCCCGTTAGCGCTGGTCGCTCTCGAACCCGGTCCCGCTTTGGCCCTGGCCGCGGTCCTGGTTCGCCTGCTGGTCCTGCTGGAGCTCGACGTCGGCGCCGCCCTGGCGCTCACCGCCCTGCTGCTCCTGCTGGAAGCCGCCCTGGCCGGCCTGGCCGCCTTGCTGATCCTGCTGGAACTGGCTCTGCCCGCCCTGCTGGTCCTGCTGCGACTGGCCCTGGCCGGACTGGTCCTGCTGGATGCGATCGCCGCCCTGGGCTTTGTCATTATCCTTGCCGAACGACTGGTCGTCGGAGCTTCCGCCGCCCTGACGAAGATCGCCGCCGCCGGTCTGGCCGCTTTGCTGACCCTGCTGGTCCTCCTTCTCGGCGTTGCCGAAGCCGCCGGTCTGACCGGTATCCGTGCCGGTCCCGCTGTCCTGCTGGCCGCCCTGCTGCTGCTGCTGATCGCGACGGCCGTCGGTCTCGCCGCTGCTGCCGCCCGAGAAACCGCCGTCCTGATTATTCTGATTGGCCATGATCTTCGCTCCTGGCTGATATATTGGGAGCCACTTCAACGTCGGCCGAAGAGGTCGGCTCCGGGCCGAGCGCCGGAATGGTGCCGGGATGCGCCGCGCTGCTGGCTCGTCCTCCCCATCGCCCGGTCGGGAGGCTTAAACGGCTCTAGATCTTCTCGGCGCGGCCGTTGTCGTGGTAGCGATAAGGCTCGCCGTCCGGGTTCACCGCCTCGCGGCCCGGCTGGACCAATGGCTTCGAATCGTCGCCGCGGCCTTTCTCGTCGGCGACGTCCTCCGGGATCTCGTTGTGCCGGGCTTCGTCGCTGCCCGGGAGCGGGTGGCCCTTGCCGCTCATCTCAAATCCCCTCATCCGCCGTCCGCGGCCCGTGCGGCGGCTCGGCGCCCGAGCCCGCCATCGGGTCCCGGTCGTAATCCTCGTCGGGATTGCCGCCGCCGCCGGCGCCCGAGCCGGAGCCGTGGACCTCGCCGCTCTCCGGGTCGAAGGTCGCCGGCCTTCCCCGCTCGCTTTCGTCGTCCGCCATGGCCCGGCTCCTTTCCGGCCCTGAGAACGTCCTGTCGCTTATTTCCGTTCCGCCATGGACCTTTAGCCGATCCGCAGGGGTTGAGTCGCCGAACCCCGAACCCGGAGAAAAACATGTTCAACAAGCATGACGTGACCGTCCTCAACAGCCTCATCGAGACCACGATCGACAGCGTCGACGGCTATCGCCATTCGGCCGGCGCGGCGACGAGCGGGACCTTCACCGAGATGTTCCGCCAGCGCGCCGAGGAGCGCCAGCAGGTCGTCGAGCGGCTTCGCGGGAAGGTCGTCGAGCTCGGCGGGACGCCCGAAGACGAAGGCGGCCTGCTCGCCAAGGCCCACCGCCAGTTCCTGTCGCTTCGCGACGCCGTCACCGGCCGCGACGACAAAGCGGTGATCGCCGAGGTCGACCGCGGCGAATCCTATCTCAACGGCAAGTGGGAGGCCGCCCTCGCCGACACCGAGCTTTCGGCCGACACCCAGCGCCTGATCCGCGAATGCTACCAGTCGGTCCGCTCCGGCCACGACCAGTGGGAGCAGATCCACAAAGGCGTCAGCGCGAGCTGAGAGGTGTCTTGCCTCCCTGCCGCGAAAGCGGCGGGGAGGGGGACCATGCGAAGCATGGTGGAGGGGTAGTCGGCGCAGGCGGGTGCGGCTCTCGCGAGAGCTTCAGATTCCGAGGCTCTTACCCCTCCCCCACGCTTCGCGTGGTCCCCCTCCCCATCTAGCGATGGGGAGGCAGGTTCAGCAGGTCCGTCCTCTCCTCACGCCGGCCTTTGAGAAGCATCTTCTCCTGCTGCTGGCGCTGGAGCTGCTCGTCGTAGAGCTGCGGGGCGCGGCCCTGGTCCGCGGGGAGGTTGCCGGTCATGACGGCAAAACGCACGCCTCAAGGCCGCGTTCCCCGGACAAGTTGAAGGGCCGCCGCGCCTCGGCGCGACGACCCTCCGAACATGGTCAGCGGCCGGATGGCTCCAGCCCGGGAGACCTGCGAAGGCTAGGCCTCCATCTCCCGAACGAGCAAACCCGACCTCTTAGCTGAACCATGAGACATCGGATCACCTCCTTTCGCGTTGTTGTGGCGAGCGGAAGGATGAATCATCGCGAATCGCCACGCAAGACTTGTTTTGATCTTTTTCGCCGCTAGTCTTTCCGCTTCGCCGCGCCCCGAGAGGGACGCGTGAACATCTCACCCGCGGCAATCCTCGACCACCCTTGCCGGCTCCGGCCAGGAGGGCAGGATCAAGCTTGCCGTCCCCGGCGCCTCGATCACGAAGCGGCCGCGGCTGAAGGCCAGCTCGTCGAGCCGGGGATCGGCGGCGGCAAGCGCCGCGCCGGACGCCAGAGCATGATCGCCATAGGTTGTTCGAAGTCGAAGCGGGCCGGCCGCTCCGGCGAGCGACAGGACGACTTGGCGACGGGCGCCGTCGCAGCGCAGGCTGAAGCCGGCATAGCGGGCCTCGCCGGCGCTCGAATCATAGCTCCAGTCGCCCGGCGTGAGCGGCTGGTCGCGCCAGTCCCCGGCGCTCGTCTCGACCGGAGGCGGCGCGGCCTCCGGCGCAGGGCCCTGGCGGACGGGCGCGGCCGCCCGCGGCGCCGGCTCGGGCCTGCCCGCGCAGGCGGACAGCAGAAGAGCCGTCACTATCGCCGCCGAGGGAATCCCGCTTCGCATGTCGCCCCTGAGCACGGGGGCGCCGTGAAAGCCAAGGCCGAAAACGACGGGCCGTGCTTTTCCGGATCGGTCCGGGATGATCCGGCCGCCGCCTGACCCTCGCCTGACGAGGGCATTCATGGGCTATTCAATGCTTCGGCTCTATGCCACCTCCCGAACAGCAAAAAGCAGTGTAGCCAATGCGTATCCTTTCCATCCTCCTCATCGCCGCCACGGCTTTGAGCGCAGCCGCCTCCGCCCCGGCCACGGCCGGCCCGCGCGAGCGCGACCAGGCCTCCGCGCTTCAGGGCGCCCAGGCCGGCCGGATCATCCCGCTGCGCGCGATCGAGGCCCGCATCGTCCCGCAGATGCGCGGCTTCGCCTATCTCGGCCCCGAATATTATGCCGACATCGGCCGCTACCGGCTCAAGTTCCTGCGCGGCCAGCGCGTGGTCTGGATCGACGTCGACGCCCGCTCCGGCGAGGTGATCGGCAAGTCGGGCTTTTGACGGGAGCGGGGCCCCGCGGGACAGCGCTCCCGTCATCCCAGCGAAGGCTGGGATCCCAGGGAGTGAGAAGCCCGGCGCCTTTCTCCCCTGGGGCCCCAGCCTTCGCTGGGGCGACGTGCTGAAACAATTGGCCACCGTGCCGGTTGGGCGGCTATTGAGGCCTTCGAGACAGAGATAGGGGAGTGAGATGCGGGTTCTGATCGTCGAGGACGAGCCCAATCTGGGCCGCCAGTTGCGGGCGACGCTCGAAGGCGCCGGTTATGCGATCGATCTCGCCACCGACGGCGAGGACGGCCATTATCTCGGCTCGACCGAAAGCTACGACGCGATCATCCTCGATCTCGGCCTGCCCGAGGTCGACGGCCTCACCGTGCTCGACCGCTGGCGCAAGGAAGGCATCGCGGTGCCGGTGCTGGTGCTGACCGCCCGCGACAGCTGGTCGGACAAGGTCGCCGGGCTGGATGCCGGCGCCGACGATTATCTCGCCAAGCCCTTCCAGACCGAGGAATTGATCGCCCGCCTGCGCGCCCTCATCCGCCGCGCCTCGGGCAATTCGTCGTCCGAATTGACCGCCGGCGACGTCCGCCTCGACACCCGCTCCGGCAAGGTGACGCTCGACGGCGAGCCGGTGAAGCTCACCGCCCAGGAATATAAATTGCTCTCCTATCTGATGCACCACAAGGGCAAGGTGGTCAGCCGTACCGAGCTGATCGAGCATATTTACGACCAGGATTTCGACCGCGATTCGAACACGATCGAGGTGTTCGTCACCCGCATCCGCAAGAAGCTCGGCCCCGACGTCATCACCACCATCCGCGGGCTCGGTTACTCGCTGGAAGATTGAGGGCGGGTCGGATGCGACCGTCATTCCGGCGAAAGCCGGAACCCATGAACACCGAAGCTTGCGGGCGCACACCAACGCCCGTGTTCATGGATCCCGGATCAAGTCCGGGATGACGAACGCTACACCTTCCGTTCAGGGATCCCGGATCAAGTCCGGGATGACGATGAAGCGCTTCCGCCTTTCCCGCCTCTTCCGCCGGGTTCCCCGAGCCGCCCGGACCGGCTCGCTGACCCGGCGCATGATCGGCGTCTCGGCCCTGTGGATCCTCGTCCTTCTCGGCGCCGGCGGCTACACGCTCGACCGGGTCCTCACCTCCGCCATCACCCGCAATTTCGATTCCCAGCTCGAATATGTGCTGACCGCCCTGATCGCCTCGGCCGAAGTCGGCTCGGAGGGCGAGGCCTTCCTCAACCGGCCGCCGGCCGACCAGCGCTTCCTCGAGCCCTATTCCGGCCTCTATTTCCAGATCAGCGCCGTCGCCGGCAAGCCGCCCGGCGCCGCCACCGACATCGATTTGCCGTCGCGCTCGCTTTGGGACCGCAAGTTGCAGGTCTCCGGCGCCCATAACGACGTCGACCTCCACACCTATAACAGCCGCGAGCTGGAGGGTGAGACCCTGCGCATCGTCGAGCGCGACATCCAGCTGCCCGGCTCGCCGGCGCGCTGGCGCTTCCAGGTCGCCCAGAGCCGCGAGGATCTCGACGACCAGATCAGCGTGCTGAGGCGGACGCTTCTGCGCTCGTTCGGGATCCTCGGCCTCGGCCTCCTCGTCCTCGCCGCCCTCCAGGCGCTTTACGGCCTGTGGCCGCTGCGCCGGGTCCGCCGCGCCATCGCCGCCATCCGCTCCGGCGAGAAATCGCGGATCGCCGAGCGTTTCCCGACCGAGATCGAGCCCCTGACCGAAGAGCTCAACGCCCTGCTCGAGCATAATGAGAAGCAGGCCGAGGAGGCTCGCCGCCACGCCGGCAACCTCGCCCACGCCCTCAAGACCCCGCTCACCGTCATCACCAACGCCGCCACCGCCCGGGCGCCCGACCTCGCCGACACCGTCTGCCGCGAAGCGACGACGATGCGCCGGCAGGTCGACCACCATCTCGCC
Organism: Allosphingosinicella sp.; assembly: GCA_035719905.1. Lineage (GTDB taxonomy): Bacteria > Pseudomonadota > Alphaproteobacteria > Sphingomonadales > Sphingomonadaceae > Allosphingosinicella. The sequence continues at coordinate 15,256 of DASTFN010000019.1, read as the reverse complement.
CGGGCCCGGGCCATCGGCCGCCGCTCGTCGGCGCAGGCGCGCTCCCAGGTCTGGCCGTCCCTGGAGGCGGTCGAGCGCGCGGTCACCCGGCTCTACGAGAACGTCACCATCGACCTCGCCGGCGACAAGTCCGCCTCGGTCCGGGTCGAGCGCCAGGATCTCGACGAGATGCTCGGCAATCTCATCGAGAATGCCGCCAAATATGGCGGCGGCCGGGTCTTCGTCACCGCGAAGACCACGCCCGAATGCGTCGAGATCGAGGTCGAGGACGACGGCCGCGGGATCCCCGAGGAGGAGAGGCAGAGCATCTTCGACCGCGGCGCCCGCCTCGACACCGACAAGCCCGGAACCGGCCTCGGCCTCGCCATCGTCCGCGACGTCGCCCAGATCTACGGCGGCTCGATCGGCCTCGAGGAGAGCGAGGATCTGGGGGGCCTGCTGGCGCGGCTGAAGCTGCCTTTGTGCCACTGACCGACATGGGGACACGTACTTGACCGACATGGGGACACGTACTTTTTCGCGAAAAAGTACGTGTCCCCTTTCCCCGCGCACGCCCCTTGCCTTTCTCCTCCCCCCGGCGCAAATCGCGCGGCGATGAGCGCCTCCGTCCACCCCATCCGTCCGGGCCGCGCGGCGTCGCTCGATCCGATGATCCAATTGGTCTCGGCCGATCTGAACCATGTCAACACGGTCATCCTCGAGCGGATGCAGAGCCCGGTCGCGCTCATCCCCGAGCTCGCCGGCCACCTCATCGCCGGCGGCGGCAAGCGGATGCGGCCGATGCTGACCCTCGCCTGCTCGAGGCTGCTCGATTACCAGGGCGCCCGCCATCACAAGCTCGCCGCCGCGGTCGAGTTCATCCACACCGCCACCCTTCTCCACGACGACGTCGTCGACGGCTCGGGCCTGAGGCGGGGCAAGCGCACCGCCAACATCATCTGGGGCAATCCGGCCAGCGTCCTGGTCGGCGACTTCCTGTTCTCGCGGAGCTTCGAGCTGATGGTCGAGGACGGGAGCCTGCGGGTCCTCAAGATCCTCTCCCGAGCCTCCGCGGTGATCGCCGAGGGCGAGGTCGACCAGCTCACCGCCCAGCGCCGGATCGACACCGGCGAGGACCATTATCTGGAGATCATCCAGGCCAAGACCGCGGCCCTGTTCGCCGCCGCCTGCCGGATTGCCGCGGTCGTCGCCGAGCGCGGCGACGAGGTCGAGCAGGCGCTCGACTGCTACGGCCGCAACCTCGGCATCGCCTTCCAGCTGGTCGACGACGCGATCGACTATTCGTCCGATCCCTCAACGATGGGCAAGGGCGTCGGCGACGATTTCCGCGACGGCAAGGTGACCCTGCCGGTCATCCTCGCCTTCGCCCGGGGCTCGGCCGCCGAGCGCCGCTTCTGGCAGGAGGCGATGGAAGGCCGCCGGACCTCGGACGAGGATCTCGCTTATGCCACCCGCCTGCTCGAGCAGAGCGACGCCCTCGCCGACACGATCGACCGCGCCCGAACCTACGGCCAGCGCGCCATCGACGCGCTGGGAGTCTTCCCGGCGAGCAAGGCGAAAGCGGCGCTCACCGAGGCCGTCGAGTTCGCCATTGCCCGGGCTTATTGACCTCGTCGTCCCAGCGAAGGCTGGGACCCCGGGGGGTGAAGAGCACCGCGCCTTTCACCCGCCGGGATGCCAGCCTGCGCTGGCATGACGACCCTCCCCATCCAAGCCGTTCTCCCCGACCTCCTCGCCGCCCTGCGCCGCGAGTCCAACGCCGTGCTCGTCGCTCCGCCCGGCGCCGGCAAGACCACCGCCGTCGCCCCCGCGCTCCTTTCGGAACCCTGGCGCACCGGCGAGATCCTGCTCCTCTCGCCGCGCCGACTCGCCGCCCGGGCCGCCGCCGAGCGGATGGCGGAAATGGCCGGGGAACGCGTCGGGGAGACGATCGGCTATGCGACCCGGCTCGATTCGAAGCGCTCGTCGCGCACCCGCATCCTCGTCCTCACCGAAGGCATCTTCAGGAACCGGATCCAGTCCGACCCGGAGTTGGCCGGAATCTCCGCGGTGCTGTTCGACGAGGTCCACGAGCGCAGCCTCGACAGCGATTTCGGGCTCGCTTTGGCGCTCGACGCCCAGAGCGCCCTGAGGCCCGATCTGAGGCTCGTCGCCATGTCGGCGACCCTGGACGGCGAGCGCTTCGCCGAGCTGATGGCCCAGGGGGGAGAGGCCGCCCCCGCGATCGAGAGCGCGGGCCGGAGCTTCCCGATCGAGCTTCGCCATTGCGGCCGCTCCGCGGAGAAGAGGATCGAGGACGAGATGGCCGCGGCGATCCGTCGCGCCCTGGCGGAGGCCGAGGGCAGCCTGCTCGCCTTCCTCCCCGGGGTCGCCGAGATCGAGCGCACCGCCGAGCGGCTCGAAGGGCTTCCCGACAATGTGGATCTCCACCGCCTCCACGGCGGCCTCGAGCCCGGCGCCCAGCGCTCCGCGATCGCCGCCGCTCCGCCGGGGCGGCGCAAGATCGTCCTCGCCACCTCGATCGCCGAGACCAGCCTGACCCTCGACGGAGTCCGGATCGTCGTCGATTCCGGCCTCGCCCGCCGCCCCCGCTACGACCGCGCCGCCGGGATCACCCGCCTGGTCACCGAGCGCGCCAGCCGGGCCGCCGTCACCCAGCGCGCCGGCCGGGCGGGGCGACAGGGGCCGGGCACGGTCTACCGGCTCTGGGAGGAAGCGGCGACGGCGGGCCTGCCGCGCTTCGATCCGCCCGAGATCCTCGAGGCCGACCTCAGCGCGCTCCTCCTCGACTGCGCCTTGTGGGGCGTCTCCGATCCGCGCGAGCTTCGCTGGCTCGACCCGCCGCCCGCCGCCGCGGTCGACGAAGCGCGCCGCCGACTCCTCTCCCTCGGCGCCCTCGGCGAGGACGGACGGCCGACCGCCCACGGCAAGGCGATCGCGACCCTGCCCCTGCCGCCCCGGCTCGCCCACATGCTGATCGAGGCCCAGGCGCTGGGCTGGGGGCGGACGGCGGCGGAAGTGGCGGTCCTGCTGTCGGAGCGCGGCCTCGGCGGCAACGACGTCGACCTGGAGACGAGGCTGAGGCGCTGGCGGACCGAGCGCGGGCGGAGGGCGGAGGCGGCCAGGGGGTTGGCGAAGAGGTGGGAGCAGCTGATAGCCCCTCCCCTTCAGGGGAGGGGTTGGGGTGGGGCTGACGTAGGAACGCGTACTGCACCAACGACTCCCCCACCCCCGGCCCCTCCCCTGAAGGGGAGGGGAGGCGTCGGCGCCTGCCTCGCCCTCGCCTTCCCCGACCGCCTCGCCCGCCGCCGCGATTCCTCCGGCGGGAATTGGATCAGCGTCGGCGGCCGCGGCTTCCGGCTCGATCCCTATTCGCCGCTCGCCCGCGAGACCTGGCTTGCGGTCGGCGAGGTCAGCGGCACCGCCGCCGGCGCCCGGATCCTCGCCGCCGCCGCGATCGGCGAGGCCGAGGTCGAGGCCTTGTTCGGCGACCGCATCGAGAGCGGCGCCCGGACGAGCTTCGACGTCGCCACCGGAACCGTCCGGGCCCGCCGCGGCCGCCGGCTGGGCGCGATCACCCTCGCCGAGGGCCAGGACATGAAAGCGTCTCCGGACCAGGTCGCGTCCGCCCTCGTCGACGGAGTCCGAGCCCACGGCCTGCCTATCCTGCCCTGGAGCGACGGGGCCAATTCCCTTCGCCGCCGGGCCGCCTTCGCCCGTCGGCACGACCCGAGCCTGCCCGACCTTTCGGACGCCGCGCTTCTCGCCTCGCTCGACGAATGGCTGCCGCTGCTCGTCGAGGGCAAGCGCGCCTTGCGCGACATCGACCCGGTCTCCCTGTCCGGGATGCTCGACTCGGCGCTGGGCTGGGAAGGCCGCAAGGCGGTGGACCGGCTCGCGCCCCACGCCTTCGAGACTCCGGCCGGAAGCAGCCACGCCATCGACTATGAAGCCGAGGCCGGGCCGACGGTGACGGTTCGGGTGCAGGCGCTCTACGGCCTGTCGAATCACCCGGCCGTGGCCGGCGGGCGGGTCCCGCTCGTCCTCAGCCTCACCTCCCCCGCCGGCCGCCCGATCCAGACCACCCGAGACCTCCCCGGCTTCTGGAGCGGAAGCTGGTCGGCGGTGGCGAAAGAGATGCGCGGCCGCTACCCCAAGCACCCCTGGCCCGACGACCCGGCCGCGGCGGACCCGACGCTGAGGACGAAGAAGGCGCAGGCGAGAAGCTCCCCTCCCTGAAAGGGAGGGGTTGGGGGTGGGTAGGCGAGCGAAGCGAGACTTCCCTCTGACTCGGAGTTTCGGCCGCCTTCGGCGGACCCACCCCCGGCCCCTCCCTTTCAGGGAGGGGGGCACGTCACACCCGGTTGATTAAGCAGTCGAATCCGGGCACCAAAGACCGGCAAGAAGGAGCTACGGACATGGCGGCGCGGATCTTCCAGCGACCCAGGAATGCGATGCAATCGGGCAATGCGCGCACCGGCGAGTGGGTGCTTCAGTTCGAATCGCACCGCCCGCACGTGCCCGATCCGCTCACCGGCTGGTCCGGCGGCGGCGACACCCAGGCGCAGGTGACCCTCGCCTTCCCGACGCTCGAGGCCGCCCAGGCCTATGCCGACAGGAACCAGATCGCCTGCCACCTCGTCCCGCCCGCGACCCGCAAGCTCAGGCTCCAGGCCTATGCGGATAATTTCAAATGAGCTTGCGGCCCGCCGCGACGGCCCTGTTCCTGATCGGGGCCGGCGGCGCCGCGCTGGCCAGCGGAACGATCGAGTTCGATCCCAAATATGAGAGCTTCGACAGCCGAACCGCTTGCGAGGCCGCGCTTCAACGCCGGCACGGGGCGGCCCTGGCCCGGTTCGCGGCCCTGCCGGCCGGGGAGCGGCGAAGCAACCGGGTCGACGGCCTGAAGCGCGATTCGGACGAGCAACTCACCTATTTCGAGGTGCTCGACCTGAGCGGGGAAACGCCGGATCCGATCATGCCCGGCACCCAGACCGAATATTTCACCTGCCGCGGCAACCGGCTCGAGCATCGGGTTTCACTGGGGAATCAACCGAAGTCGTGATTCAGCGTCATTCCGGCGAAAGCCGGAATCCATGGACACGGACGCTGGAAACGTCGATCCGCGGTGTTCATGGATCCCGGATCAAGTCCGGGATGACGATCCCAACAACCCCGGCCCGAGCAGCAGAAGCAGCTTCGAATCCACCGCCACGCCCGCATCCCGGCGCCCGGCGACGAAAGTCGGCAAGTCGGCCAGCGCCACCCGGTGGACGGCGATGTCCTCGCCCTCGATCCCGCCGCCCTCGCCGATCCGGGTCAGCCCTTCGGCGCGAAGCAGGGTGAAGCCCTCCGCCGACATTCCCGGCGAGGAATGATAGCGGCCGAGATCGACGACCCGCTCGGCCCGGTAGCCGGTCTCCTCCTCGAGCTCCCGGATCGCCGCCGTCGCGGCCTCCTCGCCTTCCTCCCCGTCGCCGACCAGACCGGCCGGAAGCTCCAGGCAGGGCGCTCCGATCGGCACCCGATATTGCTCGACCAATATTACGTGCCCCTCGTCGATCGCGAGGATCACCGCCGCGCTGACTCCGCGGGTGCGGGCGACAAATTCCCATTTGCCGAGCCTCTTCGCCTCGATGAAGCGGCCGCTCCAGACGATTTCGGGCTCTTCCCGATCGCCCTGAGCCTGTCGAAGGATCACAGCTCGATCAGCCGGTCGGGAAGCTCGTTGGGATTGTCGAGGGTCGGCGGCAGGCATTTGGCCAGCACCTCGCCGATCTTGCCGACCGCGAGCGCCATGCCCTCGCCGGGCCGCCCCGCTTTCAGCCCGTCGATGAGGGCCGCCATCGCCTCGCCCCAGACGTCGGGCTCGACCCGGCTGTGGATCGCCTCGTCGGCGACGATCTCGGCCCGGTGCTCGAGCAGCGAGAGGTAGAGGAGGATGCCGGTGCGGCCCCTGGTCTTTTTCTCCGTCCCCGCCCGGAACAGCTCGACCGCGCGCCGGCGGACCCGGCGGGTCTTGGTGCTCGCGGGAGTCAGCGCCATTCGCATGGGCATCCAGGCGAAGGCGAAGCGGACGATCAGGAAGACGATCGCCATCTTGACGACGAGCAGAAGCATCAGCAGCCGGAAGCTGAGCGACGCGTTCCAGCCGAAGACGAGGGCCAACCCCCAGTCGATCCAGGATTGCGGGACCAAGGCACCCGCGGTCGGCACCAGCAACATCGCCAGCACCGCATAATGGAGTCCGACGTCGTGATAGGCGTCGGAGCGGGCCGCGACGATGGTGACGATCTCGCCGTCGCTGGACCGCTCGGCCGCGGCCACCGCCTCGGTGACGAGCGCATGGTCGGCCTCGCTGAACCTCGGCATCACCATCCTCCCGACGCTCCGCCGCCGCCGAACGAGCCGCCGCCGCCGCTGAAGCCGCCGCCGTCGCCCCCGCCAAAGCCTCCGAAGCCGCCGCCGCTCGAGCCTCCACCGCCCCAGCCGCCGCCGAGGCCCGGTCCCCACAGCCAGACCCCCGAGTGGCGGTGGCGCCGCCCGCGCCGGCCGCGGCGAAGCATCGGCAGGATGACGAAGAGGACGACGATCCCCCAGAAGATGAGCGGGAAGAACGAGTCGCTCCCGCCGCTTCGGCTGCCCTGCTGCCTTTGCGCCTGCTGGGCGGCGAGCGCTTTCTGCTCGGCCTGCTCCGGCGGCGCCTGCAATTGCTCGATGATCGCGTCGGCGCCGGCGTTGATCCCGCCGGGATAGTCGCCCTGCTTGAAGACCGGGAGGATCTGCTGGGTGATGATCTGGTGAGACAAGGCGTCGGTCATGATCGGCTCGAGGCCGTAGCCGACCTGGATCGTCACCCGGCGCTCGTTGGGGGCAACGAGAAGGATGATCCCGTTATTCGCGCCCTTCTGGCCGATCCCCCAATTCCTCCCAAGCTGGTAGCCGAAATCGGCGATGTCATGGCCCTGCAGGCTTGGCACCGTCGCGACCACGAGCTGGCGGCTGCTCGCCGTCTCGACCGCCTCCAGCTTCCGGGTCAGCGCCGCTTCGTCGGCGTCGGGGATGATGTTGGCGGCATCGACGACCCGGCCCGACAGCTTGGGGAAATCCTGAGCCGCCGCGGGGGCGGCGACCAGCAGGAGCAGGGACAGGAGGACTCCCCTCATCCTATGGCCCGCCGATTGGGACGCGGCCGCTTCGGATCGCTCTGCAAAATCCCTTCGATGGCGAGGACTCCGGCCCGTATCCCCTCCGGATAGCTGCCCTGCCGGAAATGCGGCGCCATCTGCCGATCGATGATCCGGCTGGCTATGTCGTCAGTCAACAGGCCTTCCAGCCCCGTGCCGACCTCGATCCTCGCCCGCCGGTCGTTGGGAGCGACGATCAGCAAGACGCCATTGTCCAAATATTTCTGCCCGATGCCCCAGCCATTGCCGAGGCGAAGGCCCAGCTTCTCGATGCTTTCGCCGCCGAGGCTGGGCCAGGTCACCACCACCAGCTGGTCGGCCGTCGCCGCCTCGAGCGCCGCGAGGCGGGCGGTGAGCGCGGCCTCCGCCTCGCCGGGCAGGATGTCCGCCTGGTCGACGACTCGCCCGGTCAGCGCCGGCAGCGCGGGCAGCGGACTGGGGGCAGCTTCCGCCAAGGCCCGCGGCTGGGTCGCGGCATTGCCGGCCGGAGCCTGCGCGTCGCACGCGGCGCTGCCCAGCAGAAGCAGGGGCAGGAGGAGCGCCTTCAAGGGCCGAGCTCCGGTCAGGCGCCGGTATTCGTGTCGAAATTGACGTCCGGCGCCTGGTCGGCGCCCGGAGTCGTCGCCTGGAAGGTCGCCATCGGCTTCGCCCCGTAGATCACCTTGGCGCCGATCACGTCGGGAAAGGTGCGGATCCGCGTGTTGTAGCCCTGGACGGCGGTGTTGTAGTCGCGGATGGTGACGTTGATCCGGTTCTCGGTGCTTTCGAGCTGGCTCATCAAGGTACCGTAATTGGCTTGGCTCTGAAGCTGCGGATAGGCTTCCTGGAGTTGCCGCAGCGGGATGATCGAAGCGCTCAGCCGGTTCTGCGCGTCGGCATAACGCTGCATCGCCGCCGGATCGGAGAGCTGGTCGCCGCTGACCGTGATTCGGGTCGCATCGGCCCGCGCCTGCGTGACGCGGGTGAGGATCCGCTCCTCCGAGGCCGCCGCGCCCTTCACCGTCGAGACCAGGTTCGGGATCAGGCTGGCCCGGCGCTGATAGGCCGCCTGGACGTCCGCCCAGCGCGCCTTGGCCTCTTCCTCGGCGGTCGGGATCGAATTGACTCCGCAGCCGGAGAGCGAAAGCCCCGCCACCGGCACCAGGAAAGCGGTCATCAGGGAAGTGCGCTTCATGTCAGGTCCCTCGTTCATCTGTGGGCAAGCAAGTAGGGACTTGGATGCGGCCTCGCAACGGGTGCGCCCGCTTTCACTTTAAATTCAGGGGGAATCCCCTATATGAGAGGGGCCGGGTTCGCCCGGCTATGGTGATAAATTGCAGCGTGCAATAGACGCAGCGGACCCGGGGGCGGTACCCGGCGGCTCCACCAGGTGGGCCGAGCCTACAAGGGGCGACACGCATCAAGCGTGCCGCCCTGCGGCTCAGCTGATGGGGCCGAACTAGGATCGACGTGTGTTGAAAAGCGTTGTTTTTGCCCGGCCTGAATGCGCCGTAAAACCGTTCACAACCACAAGTGCCAACGACAACGAGGCGCTCGCGATTGCCGCGTAACCCGGTCCTCACGGACTAAGTTACAAGGACGAAAGCGCGGTTCGGGCCGCACCGGGCAACAGAAGCGGACACCAGCGGTACGGGGAGCACCGGGCAACAGAAGCTCCCCACTTCCCGTCGTCCCAGCGAAGGCTGGGACCCCAGGGGGTGAAAAACGCTGTGTCTTTCACCCGCCGGGATTCCCGCCTTCGCGGGAATGACGTATGAGCGCCCCATGCGCGCACCCTATTTCCTCGCTCCGCTCCTCCTCCTCCTCGCCGCCTGCGAGCCCGAGCCCGAGAACGTCCAGGCCAAGGCGGAGACGATGTCGCGCCAGCTCGAGGAGCGTGCCAACCAGATAAGGGCCGAGGCCGAGAACGACGTCGAAGCCCAGGCCGCGCCGATCGAGAACGAGGCCGAGGCCCTGCTCAACCAGCTCGCCGGCAACGCGTCGGCCAACGGGGCGGCCGAAGCGGCGAACGCCCAATAGGCGCTTCACGCAAGAACGGATAAGGCGCAGCCTCACTTCCGCCCTCTTTGGTCGCCTTTTTCCAGTCCTTCTCGTGAGTTCCAAGGAGTCAGGCATGCGCGCGCTGGGATTTTTCGGTTGCGGGATGGCCGCTCTTTTCGGGACGGCGGCGGCCGCCGCTCCCGGCCTCGGCGACCCCGACCGGGCCGCCATCGCGGCGCTGGAGCGGAGCGTCGTCGCCTTGCCCGGCCCCCGCCCCGGCCCGCGGCTGGCGCCGCTCGCGGAGCGGATGCGGGACATGAACGTCCCCGCCGTCTCGGTCGCCTTCATCGAGGACGGACGGGTCAAATGGGCCAGGGCCTATGGCGAGGCCGTCGCCGGCTCCGGCCGCACGGTCACCCCGGCCACCCTTTTCCAGGCCGGGTCGCTGAGCAAGGCGGTGGCGGCGGCCGGCGCCCTGCGTCTCGTCGACCAGGGCAAGCTCGCGCTCGACGAGGACGTCAACCTCCGCCTCCGGGCCTGGCGCGTGCCGGCGTCCGCCCAGTGGGCCGGGATCATCACCCTGCGCCGTCTCCTTGGCCACACGGCGGGGCTGACGCTCAGCGCCTATCCCGGCTACCGCGCCGGCGAGCCGGTGCCGACGCTCGTCCAGAGCCTGGCCGGAGCGAAGCCCGCCAGGACCGCGCCGGTGCGGCGCTTCCTGTTCCCGGGCACCCAGACGGCTTATTCGGGCGGCGGCTACAGCGTCGCCCAGCTTTTGATGACCGAGACAGCCGGCGCCGATTTCCCGCGGCTGATGCAGAGGCTCGTGCTCCGCCCCGCCGGCATGACCCGGTCCACCTTCGGGGCTTCGGGCGACGACGCCGCGGGCGGCCACGATCCGGAAGGCGTTCCGATCGCCGGCGGCGGCAATGTCTATCCCGAGCTGGCGGCGGCCGGGCTGTGGACCACTCCGTCCGATTACGGCCGCTTCCTGATCGCGCTTCAAGACGCCCGGGCGGCCGGCCGCGGCGCGCTTCTGAAGCCGGCGACGGCGCAGGCCATGACCACGCCGATCTTCTCCAATTACGGGCTGGGAGTGACGGTGATGGCTCGGCGCGGACGGCCGCTCGTCACCCATGCCGGCGCCAACCAGGGCTTCGAATGCCGGTTCGTGGCCTTCCTCGACGGCTCCCGCCAGGGGCTGGTGATCATGACCAACGGCGACAATGGCGGCTTCCTCGCCGCGGCGATCCAGCGCACCCTGACTACGGCGTACGGCCTCGACGACGCCTTGGGCCCGCCGCCGCCGCGCGCGCCCGAAAGCTGAAGGCTTCGCCGGGCCGACGCTTGCGATCGGCCGCGGCGGGGCATAGCCTCGCGCCGTGGGCATGAGTTCGATCCTGGGGAAAGCGCCGTCCGGTCCGTGGAAAGTCGGTTGCGCGTGAGAAGACCGGTCGAGCCCGCTGGACATATGGACCGCCATCCGCAGAACGACTGGCAGTCCGTGCGCTGGGACCCCCACTTCGACGAATATTGGATTTCGGCCGGCGGCGCGCGCCAGTGTCTTTTCTACTGCCCCTGGTGCGGCGAAAAGCTGCCCCCGTCGCAGCGAGACCGATGGTTCGACGAGCTCGAGGCGATGGGCCTCGATCCGCTCGCCGATGAAATTCCCGAGGCCTATCGCTCCTCGGCTTGGCGCGGCGCGCCCGCTCGCGCCGATCCCGGCGGGCCCGAGCGCGGCGGGCCTGTCGAGGGCCGGGTCATCGACCTGTTCGGCGATGGCCAGGACCCGCCGGACGGGTCCTGACTCGGGACATTGCCGGGGGGATGATGGCGTACCGACCGATAAGCGGCCGTTCAGCTACGGCGCCGTAACGATCCGTGCCGACCTTATGAGGAGCGCGTCATGCCGTCCCGGATCCTTCTCGCCGCTGCCGGCCTCTCTCTCGCCGCCGCGACCGCGGCCGCCGCCTGCGGCGAGCGGCCGGCCCCGCAGCGCCGGCTGAGCGATTCCGACATCAGGGCCTATGCCTCCGCCCCGTTCGACAAGAAGGCGATGATGTTCAAGCGCGTGGCGCTCGGCCGCCACCGCGGCCTGCCCGTCGTCGCCATCCACCCCTGCGGCGACGTCTGCCCGGTCTACACCCGCCGGATCGTCCATTACGACATCCCGGTCGCCGACTGCGCCCGCCGCGGCGGGATCGTCCGCGAGGAGCTGATGCCGAGAGGACCGGCGGTCGCCCGGCAGCCCTTCTGCCTCCCCGCGATCCTCGCCGCGCCGGCCGGGAAGTGACGCAAATGACCGCCCTGCGCGCCGCCGCCTGCCTCGCTCTCCTGCTCGCCGCGCCCGCCGCAGCCCGATCGCCCGAGGAGGGCATCCGGACGACGATCGCCCGCTGGTACGAGGAGCTCGCGAAGAAGGACGAAGGCCGCCCCTGGGACCTCGTTGCACCCGGTTTCATCGACGCGAGCCCGCACTATAGCTACATCGACACCGGCTCCCGCGCCCTCGGCCCACGAATCTACACCTCGCTTCCGGCGGAGGCGGTGAAATTCGCTTTCGACGTCGACTCGATCCGGCGCGACGAAAGCTTCGCCAGGGTGCAGGTCTGGGAGCGCGGCTATTTCTACGCCTGGGCGGCGCAGAAGACCTACGAGCGCGCCGCCGCCGCCACCTTCATCCTCGAGCGGAACGGGACCGACGGACGCTGGCGGATCGCCGCCCACCAGTCGAGCTCCCAGGGCATCCCGCCCAACAAGGTCACCGCCCCGATGCCCGACCTTCGCGCTGTCTATTACTCGACCCAAGGCAAGGACCGCGATCCGGCGGCCGACGCCCGCTAGCCGACGGCACCGCCGATCTTTCGGCACCGAACCTGCAGCGCCCTCGGCTCGCGGCCCCGAGGCGCACGGTCGACATACCAGGCAGCCCCGTCCTCGAAGACGAACCGGGCCCGGCACCGCAGCCGCCCGCTCACCGTGAAGCGGCACCGCGCCTTCGCCGGGCCGGCGGGCCGGCAGTCCAATCCGCTTATGCCGCTCACCTTCGTCGGCTCGATATGACCCTCGCACAGGTCGATCAGCTTGCGGCACGGCTCGGCCTCATGGTCCTTATAGGCCTGGAGCGCCTCGAGCGGGCCGGGAAGCGCCGGCGGCAAAGCGGCCGCGGCCGCCGGCAGCGTCGCGAGCATCGAGGCGCACCCGATCCGGGCCGCCATTCTCCCGGGAAAGCGGAGCATCGACCCATCCTGCCCCCGTCTCGCGCCCGGAGCAACTCTCCGCCCGGCCGAGCGCTTTAGCCGCCGAGGAGACTGCCCAATGACCGCGTCATTCTCGAAGGGCGACAAGGTGAAATGGAACAGCCACGGCGGCGAGGCGCACGGCAAGGTGGTGCGCAAGCAGACCGGACCGACCCGGATCAAGGGCCACAAGGTCGCCGCCAGCCCGGACAACCCGCAATTCATCGTCGAGACGGAGGAAGGCAAGCGCGCCGCGCACAAAACGGAGGCGCTGAGCAAGGATTAGGGCCGGTCCTGCCGGGACCGGAGTCGCCTTCTCCCTCTCCCGCTTTTCGCGGGAGAGGGAGAAGGGTGGTCGCTCGCGGGAAGGCCCTATTGAGCGTTCTCGGCCGGCACCTTGACGTCGACGTCGGGCACCTGGACGGTCCTGTTCTCCATGCCGACATTCACCTCGGGACCGGTGACCTGGAATTCGGGCGCCTGGCCGCCGGTGACGTTGACGTCGACCTCCGGCATTTGCGCATTCTTGGTCTGGTCGACGTCGCAGGCGCCAAGGGCGAGGCCGCCGGCCGCCGCGAGCAGGATCGTGATCTTCTTCATAAAGCCTCCAGTTCGCCCCCGTAAAAGCAAGACGCCCCGGTAAACGATCCGAGGCGCCCGTCGGCAGGGGGAGTTCGCCTGCCAATGCCGCAGCGTGACGCGACCCGGTCTTAACCTGCGATCGAAAAAGATGTTCCGCCCACGTCACAGAAGGGTCGCGCTCCGGCATCCGAAGAAGGGCTCCGGCGGGAGCAGGGCCTGGGCCCTCCCGGCGCCGGCCCGCCTGGCCTAGAGCGGCTCCCAATAGGAGCCGTAGCCGTCTCTTTGTGCCTTTGTGCCTTTGTGCCTTTGTGCGAAACAACCTACTTCCTGGACCCTGGCCGAGGGCGCGGTTCAAGCCAGCAGGATCACCATGTTGGGGTTGCGCCCGAATGCGGGCGCTCAGCTAATCGGCGGCACGCGCGTCGAACATGTGCGCCGTCGGCCACCAAAGGTTCGGCCCGTGAGGCGGCGGTTCGTCCTCCAGCGGCTGGTGGAGGTTGGCGTTATTGCCGCACCAGTCCCACCGCTGCGTCGTCCGCGCGGCATAGCCGTAGACGACCATCAGGTCCGACATGTCCTCGCCATCCTCGCGGACCAGCCGGGCGGTGCGCCGGCCCGCGGAGTCCGGCGCCGAGACCCCGGCCAACGACCAGCCGCCACGGTCCCGGTCATACAGCTCGCGCTCCAGATAGTCCTTCGAATGGCCCGCCAGCGCGGCCTCGGCCCAGCATTTCGCCCAGGGCCCGAGCTCCGGCGCATCGATCCCGGCGACCCTGACCAGCGCGCCGTCGAAGAGCAACGTGTCCCCGTCCAGGACCCGGATGTCGCGCGCCGGACCCACGCTCGCCCCCGTGGCGGCGCACAGCAGGAGCAGCAGCAGGGCCCGACCGGCGCGCCTCAGCATCCTCTTCTCCCCTCATCGCCGAGACTGACGGCGAGGGACGGAAAGTAACCGTTTCACGCAAAGCGTCAAAGCCGCCCCCTAAGAAAGGGGACACGTACCTTTTCGCGAAAAAGTACGTGTCCCCGTTGCTGTCTGTCCCGTTGCTGTCCCCATTGCGGGCGATTGAGGCGCGCTTCCCCTTCGCGTTCGAACCGGCCCACCTTCACACGCTTGTCACGAAACTATCGCATCCCGGGGGCGGGCGCCCGGCCGGGCGGCTTTTCCGCGGGTCCCTGGAGGTATGCGGTGGACAAGACACGGCTGCTCCTGGCCGAGGACGATCCCGCCATGGCCGAGCTGCTGCGCTGGATCTTCGAGCGCGAAGGATTCGAAATCGTTCAGACGGCCAGCGGCGAGGAAGCGCTTATGCTCGCGACGGAGGCGCGGCCGGATCTCGTCATCCTCGACTGGATGCTCGAGGAATTGAGCGGCCTGGAGGTGTGCCGGCGCCTCCGGCGCGCTCCCGACACGGCGAACCTTCCGGTCATCATGCTGAGCGCCCGGGCGGAGGAGATCGACCGGGTCCGGGGGCTGGAGACGGGCGCGGACGATTATGTGGTGAAGCCGTTCAACGGTCCGGAGCTGGTCGCCCGGGTCGGCGCCGTGCTCCGGCGTGTCCGGCCCGCCCTGACCGGCGCCCTGCTCGCTTATGGCGACCTGGAAATGGATACCGCCCGCTACCGCGTGCGCCGCGGCGGCCTCCCGGTCGAGCTGGGACCGACCGAGTTCCGGCTCCTCCGCCACTTCCTCGAGCACGGCCACGTCTTTTCGCGCGAACGGCTGCTCGACGCCGTCTGGGGCGGCGACAGCGACCTCGAGGTGAGGACGGTCGACGTCTACGTTCGCCGCCTGCGCATGGCGATCAACGGCGACGGAAAGCCCGATCTCGTCCGGACCATCCGCTCGGCCGGCTATGCGCTCGATCTATATCCCTAGAAGGACGTCACTATTACCAAGTAAGTACGGAAGATTACAGGTATGTTTCATAAATATTACTGTGAATAACTTCGACCACTGTAACACGACCATCATACTAGCTTCCTAGCAGGACCGCGGTGATCAGGCTCGCATTGTCGGCCGGTCACGCCTGTATCCATTAGGGGGCCATCTCGATGTCGAATTTTCTCCTGAGCGAAGCGGCTCAGCGCACCTGCATCATCCAGGATTTCGGCCGCGGCCACGGATCGCGAAGCCTGGAGCCGAAACGCCGCCGCCGCCTGGCGCTGCTCGCCGGAGCGGCACTGACCGTCGCCGCACCGGCGCTGGCCCAGCCGTCGGCGGGCGAGCCGTCGTCGGCAGGCGCCGGGATCGTCTCGGCCGCCGAC
>DASTFN010000018.1:0-27720 GCA_035719905.1 Allosphingosinicella sp. | reverse complement strand
CTGGGGGCCCAGCCTGCGCTGGGGCGACGCGCTACTTCTTGTACAACCCGTCCAGCCGGTCGCCATAGGCGGCCCGGATGACGTGACGGCGGATCTTGATCGAGGGGGTGAGCTGCTCGTTCTCGGTCGAGAAAGGCGCGTCGGCGAGGACGAAGCGCCGCACCTTCTCGATCACCGACAGATCGCCATTGACCCGGTCGACCGCCGCCGACAGCGCCCGGTGGTAATCGGCATCGTCGCGCAGGGAAGCGGAGTCCCTCGGCTTGCCCGCCGCTGCCGCCCATTCGGCGGTCCATTCCGGGTCGGGCACCAGCAGTCCGACCAGATAGGGCCGGCGGTCGCCGACCACCATCGCCTGCAAAATCTCGGGCTGGAGGGTCAGCATCCCCTCCACCTTCTGCGGCGAGACGTTGTCGCCCTTGTCGTTGACGATCAAATCCTTCTTGCGGTCGGTGATGACGATCCGCCCGGCCTCGTCGATATGGCCGACGTCGCCGGTGTGGAGCCAGCCGTCGACCAGCACCTTCTCGGTCTGCGCCGGGTTGCGCCAATAGCCTTTCATGACCAGCTCGCCGCGCACCAATATCTCGCCGTCTTCGGCGATCTGGACCTCGGTATTCTTGAGCGGAGGCCCGACGGTGTCCATCTTGATCCCCGCGCTGGGGCGGTTGCAGCTGATCACCGGCGCCGCCTCGGTCTGGCCGTAGCCCTGCAAGACGGTGAGGCCGAGCGAGTGGAAGAAGATGCCGACGTCGGGATTGAGCGGCGCTCCGCCCGACACCATCGCCTTGATCCGGCCGCCGAAGCGGGCGCTGATCTTCGGTCGGAACAGGCGGTCGAGCAGCAGGTCCATCGGCCGGTCCCACAGGCCCTTGGTCCCCGAATAATCCTTGGCGCCGATCTCCAGCGCCCGCTTCATCATGTAGCTGGGGATCTTGCCCTGCTTCTCGACATTCTTGAGGATCCGCTGCCTGAGCACCTCGAACAGCCTCGGCACCACGATCATCAGGGTCGGCCTTGTCTCCTCGATGTTGGAGGCGAGCTTCTCGAGCCCTTCGGAATAATAGATCTGACCGCCGATCCCGATCGGGAAGAACTGGCCGCCGCTATGCTCATAGGCGTGGCTTGGCGGAAGGAAGGAAAGAAACACCTCCTCGCCCACCCCGAAATCCTCGGCGATGACGGCGACGCAGCCTTCGACATTGTGGAGGATGGCGCCGTGATGCTGCATCACCCCGCGCGGCGCGCCGCCGGTGCCCGACGTGTAGATCAGGCAGGCGAGGTCGTCGCGGGTCACCGAAGCGGCGGTCTCGGTGCAGGCGGCGACGTCCGGCGCGTGGGCGGCGATCAGGCTGTTCCAGTCGTGGAACCCGACATTGCCGGATTGCCCGCCGGGCAGGGCCTCGATCCCGATGACATGCTCGCAATTGCTCGATCGGATCGCGGCCGGGAGCAAAGGCCTGGCCAGCTTCTGGGTCGAGACGATCACCGCCCGGGCGCCGCTGTCGTCGAGGATATGCTGGTGGTCGCGCTCGGTGTTGGTCGTGTAGGCGGGGACGGTGACGCAGCCCGCGGTCATGATGGCGAGATCGGCGATGCACCATTCCGGCCGATTCTCCGAGACCAGCATGACCATGTCGCCGGGCCGGAGGCCGATCGCCCTGAGAGCGCCGGCGAGCGAGCAGACCTGCTCGGCCGCCTCGCGCCAGCTGATCGCGCTCCAGCTCCCCTGTTTTTTCGACCAGAGGAACGGCGAATCGCCTTTCTCGGCGGCGCGCGCGAAGAACATGGCGACGAGATTGGGGAAATGTTCGAGCTGCCGCATTGCCTTTTTCCCTCCGTCCCCCGACGCCGAGCTCATTCCGGCGGACGCTCTTCGGCCCCGGCGCGCACGATGTCCGTGACCGCTCCCGTCTCGCTCATTCCCACGCCCTCGCTGCGCGGATCGGCGGCGCCGACCCAGCGGCCGTTCACCCGCTCCACGGCATTCGCCTTGAGGCCGAGCGGCGCAACCTGCACTTTGTGGCCCAGCGCGCGAAGGGACGGCGCAAGAGCCTCGAGCGCCGTTCCCTTCTCGAGCACCGCGGTGTCCCCTGGGGAAAAGACGAGGCCGAGGGCGATCGAATCCTGGGCGCTCATCTTCCAGTCGAGCACCGCGATCAGCGCCTTGGCGATCTGCGAGATGATCGTCGGGCCGCCTGCCGCACCGAGCGCGATCCTGACCTTTCCGTCGGGCCCGTAGACGATGGTCGGCGCCATCGAGCTGCGCGGCCGCTTGCCGCCTTCGACCCGGTTGGCGACGAGGAAGCCGTCCTTCTCGGGAACGGTGTCGAAATCCGTAAGCTCGTTGTTGAGCATGGTTCCGTCCATCGACAGGCCGGAACCGAACACGCTTTCGATGGTGGTCGTCACCTGGGCGATGTTGCCGTGGCGGTCGGCGACGGTGAGGGACGTCGTCCCCGCCCGTTCGCCCGGCGGAGCGCGCAGACGCGCCGGCGCGCCCCGCGGAGCGCCCGCCGTCACCCGCGCCATCGTCCGGTCGGGAGAAATCAGCGCCGAGCGTGAGGCGAGATAGCCGGAATCGAGCAGGCCGGCGGTGGGCACGTGAACGAAGTCCGGATCGCCGATGTAAAGGTCGCGATCGGCCCAGGCGAGGCGTGAGGATTCGGCGAACAGGTGCCAGGCGACCGGCGAATTGGGTCCGAGCGCGGCCATGTCGAACCGCTCGAGCTGCTTGAGGATCATCAGCACCGTGATTCCGCCCGAAGAGGGCGGGCCCATGCTGCACACCTTGTAGACCCGATAGGTGCCGCAGACTGGTGGCCTCGGCCTGGCGCGATAGGCGGTGAGATCGGCGAGCGTCATCTTCGAGGGGTTGCGCGCCGCACCATTGACCGTGGACACCAGCTTGCGCGCCTGAGCGCCCGTGTAGAAGGCGCCGGGACCGGCCTTGGCGATGCGCTCGAACAGGGCGGCCTGCTCCGGGTTGCGGACCATCGTGCCGGCCGGCAACGCTCTCCCGTTCGAATCGAGGAAGACCTTCGCCGCGCCCGAGTCGATGAAGCCGGAATAGCGCGACAGCATATTTGCGAAGCGCGGGCTCAGGATCCAGCCGTCTCGCGCCAGCCGGATCGCGGGCTGGAACAAGGCCGCCCACGGCAGGCGCCCGCCGTCTCGGTGCGCCATCGCCATCGCCCGGAGAGTCCCGGGTACGCCGACGCTTCGCCCGCCCGGCACGGCATCCTCGTGCCTGAGCGGGGTTCCGTCGGGACGGTAGAACCAATGCGAATCCGCGGCTTTGGGCGCCGCCTCGCGCCCGTCGATCGTGGTGGTTGCACCGGTTCGGGCGTCATGCCGCACGAAGAAGGCGCCGCCGCCGATCCCGGCGCTCTGCGGCTCGACGACGTTCAACGCGAGCATGGTGGCGATGGCCGCGTCGGTCGCGCTTCCGCCTCTGCGCAGGATCTCGACGCCGGCCGCCGCCGCGCGCGGGTCGGCCGCCGAGACCATTCCCGATGCGGCGATCGTCGAGGCCGGAGCTGCGCTGCGTGCGGGCCTGCGCGCTTCCGCGGAGCCGGCGGCGAGAAACAGGAGAATGGCGAAGGAGGCGAGGCGGGGAAGCCGGTTCAGCATGGCCGGGGACACTAGTCGTATGCTCCCGCGCCGCAAGGGCTAAGGCGAGTCGACCCCAACCGCCTCGGCGAGGGTCGCGAAGCCGTCGCGGGCGAGGAGGCTCCTCAGTTCGCCGGTGATCGCTCTGGCGACGCCCGGGCCCTGATAGACCAAAGCCGTATAGAGCTGGACGAGGCTCGCCCCGGCGCGGATCCGGGCATAAGCGTCGACCCCGTTCTCGATCCCGCCGACGGCGATCAGCGGCAGCGCCCCGCCGGTCGCGGCTCGGAAGTCCTTGAGGCGCTGGAGGGCCAATTCCTTGAGCGGCGCCCCCGACAGGCCGCCCGCTTCGCCCGAATGCTTCGACCTGAGCGGCGGCCGCGACACCGTCGTGTTGGCGACGATCAGAGCGTCCACGCCACCCTCGATCGCGGCGCGCGCGACCGAGTCGATTTCGTCCCGTCTCAGATCCGGAGCGATCTTGAGGAACAGTGGAAGCCTGCAAGGCGGGAAGCCTTCGATGTCCAGCGGCGGCCGCACCTCGTCCCGAGTCTGGCGGACCGCGGCGAGCAGCTCGCGCAAGGCCCCTTCATCCTGGAGGTCCCTCAGGCCCGGAGTGTTGGGCGAGGAGACGTTGATGGTGAGATAGGAGGTGTAGCGGCCCATCCGGCGCACCCCCTCGACATAGTCGGCGATCCGGTCGGGACTGTCCTTGTTCGCCCCGATATTGATCCCGAACCGGCCCGGGTTGCGCGCCGACAATTTGAACTCCAGCTGCCCGAGCGCGGACCGCCGCACCGGCAGCCGCGCCTCGGCCGCGGCGAACCCGCCGTTGTTGAAGCCCATCCGGTTGATCACCGCCCGGTCCTGCTTGAGGCGGAACAGCCTCGGCTTCGGGTTTCCCGCCTGGGGCCGCGGAGTCAGCGTCCCGACCTCGACGAAGCCGAAGCCGAAGCCGAGCATCTGGCGAAAGACCTCGGCGTCCTTGTCGAAGCCCGCGGCGAGCCCGACCGGGTTCGGGAAGTCGACCCCGGCGACCTCGACCGCCAGAACCGGGTCCGTCGGCGCAGGCAGCCCGGCCGGAACCGCCCTCAGGGCCCGGATCGTCAACCGGTGCGCCCGCTCCGCGTCGAGCGCGAAGAAGAGGGGGCGGACGAGGGGGTAGAGGGCCATGGCGACCGCCTATGGCACAGGCATTACCTTCCTGCGAGCGAAGGCAACGCCGCCAAAGCTCAGGCATTTCACCTCCCCGCCTCCGGTATGCTACTGAATGCGTGCTTCACGATATCGGGGATGGACATGGTCCGGGCGCCTCCGACCCTCGTACGGACGATTTATCGGCTCACTGGCCGTGCGCCGCTGCCCGACCAACTGCCTCCGCCGGAGCGCGCACTCTATCGTCGGCTGCTCGATATCATGGCGGACGGATCGATTCTGGGAGTCGCCATTTCTGAGAAAGAGATGGCGAGCGTCGGGACTGGCCAGCTTGGCATCGTTTTCTATGTTCGGGAAAAAGCGCGCTCAAAGGACATAGATCCGGAGAAGCTGGTCCCGCCCGTCATTGTCGGACCCCAGGGTCGCGCGATTTTTACGGATGTCCGGCAAGTCGGAGACCTGAGAGCTCACATGAACATCGCAGTCTCGCCGGTGCGAAGCGGGTTCAGCGTCGGTCACCCGGGCGGCAGGGCGGGAACCCTGGGGGCGATCGTCCGGCGCGGGGGACAGTCGTTCGGCCTCAGCGCGATGCACGTTCTCGCCAACGAGGGGACGGCCGCCGTCGGCGACCCGGTCTATTATCCGAGTCCGAGGGACAGGAGTGTCTCACAAGCAACGCGCCTTGGGCCGCTTCAGCCCTTCACCCCTTTCCGAACGGATCCGAACTATCCCAACGACGTCGATGCCGCGCTGGTCCTGATCGACCCGGCTAGGCTCGGCGCCATCGACCCACTTATCCCGGGCGCCCGGACACCGCTCCGGGTCCAGGCTCCGGCTGCGGGAATGAGTGTCATGATTAGCGGGCGGACATCGGGCGATCAGGTACTCGGAACGATCAAAGGCATCCGAGCCCATGTCGCGATCGACTATCCCGGTTTGAACTACATCCATTTTCGCGATCAGATGGAATGCGACGGTTACGCAAGGGCGGGCGATTCGGGAGCGCTCGTCCTCAACGCCGCGAATGGCCGGGTCGTCGGGCTCCATATCGCCGGGACTGCTGAAGCCGCTTTTTTCACGCCAATTCAGCAAATAATGGCTGCACTCAACTTTACTTTCTAATTCCGATTCTCTCACGCATGAAGAAGACTTGTAATTTCCATCGTATGAGATACCATTGATCTATCTCCGGGGGGAGCAAGTCATGAAGTATTTCGGCAGGATATCTGCGGCGGCGCTTCTGCTCGCCGGTTGCTCCACGGTCGAGACCAGCCTGTCGACCCGGCCTACCCTGGAACGCACGGAGCAGCAGACGGCCCTCGAGGGAATAGCCTATTCCCTGCCGATGCTGCAGTATCAGGTGGATATTGCCTATAAGGTCATCAGCTGCCCGGGCGGGGTCGACGACTCGGGAAAGCCCACCACCTTGGCCGTGAACGTGGAGCCGGTCGCAAGCGCGGAATACCCCGCGGGCGAGAGTTATACGGTCGACTACCAGGCGCTCTCCAGCCCGCTCAAGATCACGGACTTCTCAATTGAAGAGCATGAGAAGTCGCGCACCCTCAAAGCGATCAATGCCTCCGCCGACGACCGCTCGCTCGAAGTGATCAAGAGCCTCGCGGAAGTCGGCATCGCCGCAGCCTCCCTCGCCACCGGCAACCCGGCCGGAATTGTCGCCGTCGCGGCCTCGCAAGGCGAGGGCGACCAAGCGGGAGCCATTGCCGGCGTCATTCTGGGGCGCGCGCAAAGGACTATGCAGGGCCTCAGATGCACGAAAGCCGCCACCGATGCGCTTGCCGCTCAGAAACTGGCCCAGGGACAGGTCACGACCGAAACCGGTAAGCTGGATGCGGCTCGGCTCAATGTTGAGACGATCCTGATCCCGGCCCGGCTTGGCATGGCGAGCAAGAAGGACCGTGCAGCGCTCGTCCAGTTTCTGAGGAACCAATCCCGAGCCGCCACGGCCCTGGCCACGGCCCAGGAGAATCTGAAGAAAGCGGACAAGACGCTCTCTTTCCTCGACACCGTCAGGTGGCCCTCCGCCCATACTGTCACCGCCGGCCCGGTAGGCTGGAGCGATGCCGCGAACGCCTGGGCGGAGAAGCTCTTCGCCTTGGACCAGGTGGAGATCGTCGATTCCGCCATCGTCGACTCGGAGATGGCCAAAATCGGGGCCGGCAAATCCGATTTCGGCCGGTTCAGCCAAGAGCTGCAAATGGCGGTGCGCATGAAGCTGATCTCGGCGCTGGCGGCGCAAGGGGAGTCGGCACGAAGTTTCTGCGAGCCTGCAAATGCCGTCTTTTCTTGCTTGGCGCAGAAGGCGGGGGTGCACGCGTCGCTCATCCCGGAGGTGCCGCTTCCGACCGAGAGATGCGGGCCGGACCGGGACACGATCATAACCCAATGCCTTGCTACAAGCGTTCATGCGGTGACTTCCAACGCTCCGCACCGGGGCGTGTTCATCCGTCAGCCGGTCCGGGCTCGCCTGGTTCTTTGCGACAGCAACGCGCCGTGCTTCGGATCGCGCAAGCCGCTGCTGATGTCGAAATGGGATACGGCGCCCCAGCTTGGGCAGCTTCGGTTCGTGCCGCTCAAGAACGGCGCGTTCCAGAACAATGCTCTCAGCATCACCCTGCGCGAGGACGGAAGCATCGTTAAGTTCCAATATGCCGAGAAAGCGGCGATCGCGGCCGGGATGGCCGCCGCGGCGGCCAACGTCGCGACGAAACTGAACGATTTCGACGAGAAGCGCGAAAAGGAGCGCAAGCAGGCGATAACCGACGCGAGGGCGGAGATCGCCTATGCCCGGACTGAGACCGCCTACGAACGAACCGAGGCTGCAGCCATCCGCACCGATGCAGCGGCGATCAGGGCGGACGAGATCGCGCAGATCCAATATGAGATCGACAAGCTGACCAAGCAGAAGGCGCTCCTCGATGTGCGCTTCCCCAAGGCTGCAGAGGATCCCGTCGTCGCGAGAGAGTTCACGAACGAGACCATCCGGATCCAGGCCTCGGTCGCACAGTTGCAAGCCAGGCTTGCGGAACTTGAAGCAGAACGGGCTCTCGCCAATGCCACGTCCGGTTAGCGATCGACGTCGCCGCGCGGACTAGCTTGGTTGCTCGGCGCTTCGCGACCGGGAAGATAATGCCTTGATTCCGCGGCGGCGGAGCGCCACATGCCAATCGGAACGATTTGGTCCGATTAACATGCGCCTCACCTCCCTTGCCGATTATGCCGTCGTCGTGATGGCCGCCGCCGCCCGTCGCCCGGCGGGCGCGCGCCTGTCCGCGGGATTGCTCGCCGAGGAGACGGGGGTGCCGCTTCCCACCGCCCAGAAGGTGATGGGGAGGCTCGCCGGGGCCGGCCTGCTCGAATCCGCCCGCGGCAGCGGCGGCGGCTTCCGGCTCGCCCGGCCGGCCGGAGGGATCAGCCTCGCCGACATCATCGAGGCGGTCGAGGGGCCGATCGCGATGACCAATTGCATCACCGGCTCGGTCCATGATTGCGCGCTCGAGGGCAGCTGCCGGGTCAAGCCCCACCTCAACGCGGCCAACGACGCGGTACGGGGCGCCCTTCAGGGCGTCAGCCTTGCCACTCTGGCGGAGGCGAAATAATGGCCGCGGAAGATACCGGCGTGCGCAATCGCGAGGCCCAGGAAGCGGTCGACCGCGCCTCGAGCTACGAATGGGGCTTCACCTCCGACATCGAGCAGGATTTCGCGCCCAAGGGCCTCAACGAGGACACGGTGCGCTTCATCTCGGCCAAGAAGAACGAGCCGGAATGGATGCTCGAATGGCGGCTGAAGGCCTACCGGGCCTGGCTGACCATGGCGGAGGTGAGCTGGGCCAAGCTCGACATCCCCGAGATCGATTTCCAGGACGCTTATTATTATGCCGAGCCGAAGCAGAAGCCGACGCTGGGCTCGCTCGACGAA
Source organism: Allosphingosinicella sp. (assembly GCA_035719905.1). Classification (GTDB taxonomy): domain Bacteria; phylum Pseudomonadota; class Alphaproteobacteria; order Sphingomonadales; family Sphingomonadaceae; genus Allosphingosinicella. The sequence continues at coordinate 19,016 of DASTFN010000018.1, read as the reverse complement.
GTCGATCCGGAAATCCTTCGAGTCTACGAGAAGCTCGGCATCCCGATCGAGGAGCAGAAGGTGCTCGCCGGGGTCGAGGGCGCCCGCAAGGTCGCCGTCGACGCGGTGTTCGACAGCGTCTCGGTCGCAACCACCTTCCGGGCCGAGCTCGAGCGCGCCGGAGTCATCTTCCGCTCCATCTCCGAGGCGATCCGCGAATATCCCGATTTGGTCCGCAAATATCTCGGGAGCGTAGTCCCGCAGCGCGACAATTACTTCGCCTGCCTGAACAGCGCGGTCTTCTCCGACGGCACCTTCGTCTACATCCCCGAAGGCGTGCGCTGCCCGATGGAGCTCAGTACCTACTTCCGCATCAACGCGGCCAATACCGGCCAGTTCGAACGCACCCTGATCGTCGCCGACAAGGGGAGCTACGTCTCGTACCTGGAGGGCTGCACCGCGCCGATGCGCGACGAGAACCAGCTCCACGCCGCGGTCGTCGAGCTGGTCGCCCTGGACGATGCGGAGATCAAATATTCGACCGTCCAGAACTGGTATCCGGGCGACGCCAACGGCCTCGGCGGAATCTACAATTTCGTCACCAAGCGCGGCGCCTGCCGCGGCGCCCGATCGAAGATCAGCTGGACCCAGGTCGAGACCGGAAGCGCCATCACCTGGAAATACCCGTCCTGCATCCTCCAGGGCGAGAGCAGCGTCGGCGAATTCTATTCGGTGGCGGTGACCAACAACCGCCAGCAGGCCGATACCGGCACCAAGATGATCCACATCGGCAAGAACAGCCGTTCGACGATCGTTTCGAAAGGCATCAGCGCCGGCCGCTCGAGCAACACCTACCGGGGCCTCGTCCGGGTCCTCGCCAATGCCGAGAACGTCCGCAACCACACCCAGTGCGACAGCCTGCTGCTCGGCGACCAGTGCGGCGCCCACACCGTGCCCTATATCGAGGTCCGCAACCCCACCGCCCAGATCGAGCACGAGGCGACGACGTCCAAGATCAGCGACGACCAGCTCTTCTACGCCATGCAGCGCGGCCTTTCCCAGGAAGACGCCGTCGCCCTCATCGTCAACGGCTTCGCCCGCGAGGTCCTGAAGCAGCTGCCGATGGAGTTCGCGGTCGAGGCGCAGAAGCTGCTGGGCATAAGCCTCGAGGGGAGCGTGGGATGATCGTCTCTGTCGCCGCGCTGGCGCTGCTTCGCAGCCTCGCATGGGAGTCTCTGCCGCCGCCGCCGCCCACGGAGGCTGAAAGAGCCGTGTGGAGCTACGAAGGCTGCCTTTGGAAGCAAACAGAGGCCGAACGGAGATCGGCTCCGGTTTCCACCTTGCGCGCCGGAGCGATTGTCGCGCGAGCCGTGGCTACATGCCGCGCCGAAAAAGCCGAAGCTCTGCGGAAGATGCTTGAGGACAGCTTCGAGAACAGCGAGCGCGGCCCGATTCCCGGTCCCGAAGTCATCGAGTCCCACTTGGTCAACCTTCTTCAAAAGCCGAAAGCGACCGATGCTACGAATTGAGAACCTCCACGCCACGGTCGCCGAAAAGCCGATCCTCAAGGGGCTCACGCTCGCCGTGAACGTCGGCGAGGTGCACGCGATCATGGGCCCGAACGGGGCAGGCAAGTCGACACTCGCCTATGTGCTGGGCGGACGGCCCGGCTATGAGGTGACGGAGGGCTCGGCCAGCTTCGACGGCCGCGACCTGCTCGCCATGGCGCCCGACGAGCGCGCCGCCGCGGGGCTCTTCCTCGGCTTCCAATATCCGGTCGAGATACCGGGCGTCTCCAACGTCCAGTTCCTCCGTACGGCCTTGAACGCCCAGCGCCGGGCGCGCGGCGAGGCGGAGATTTCGGCGGGCGATTTCCTGCGCCTGACCCGGGAGCAGGGCGACGCCCTGGGCGTGTCGATGGACATGATGAAGCGCAACGTGAACGTCGGTTTCTCGGGCGGCGAGAAGAAGCGCAACGAGATGGTCCAGATGGGCATCATCGACCCGCGCCTGGCGGTGCTCGACGAGACCGATTCCGGGCTCGACATCGACGCCCTTCGGGTCGTCGCCGACGGCATCAACCGGATCATGAGGAGGCCCGACAAGGCGGTGCTCCTGATCACCCATTACCAGCGCCTGCTCGACCTCGTCGTGCCGGAATTCGTTCACGTGCTCGCCGAGGGCCGGATCGTCCGCTCGGGCGGCCCCGAGCTCGCCCACCAGCTGGAGCGCGAAGGCTATGCGGAGGTCGCGGCATGACCGGTCCCTCGCGCGCGCGCGCGAATGCGCCTGACTTTCCTGACCTTCGCCCGATTCCGGACAGCAAATGCCCTTTCGAAGGCGTGCGCTCGTGAGCCTTCTCGACCTCCCCTCCCCCAAATCGGAAGCCTGGCGCTGGAGCGCCCTTTCGGCGCTTCCGGAACTGGCGGACGTTCACGGGAAAGGCGTCTCATCCGAGGACCTTTGTGAACTTCCCTGGCTCGAAGGCCAGGGCCCCCGATTGCTCTTCGTCGACGGGACGCTCGACCGGAGCCGAAGCGATCCGGGCCCGGTCGCCATCGCCGCCGTCGCCTCCGACGCCGCCGATCACCCGCTGGCTCGCCTGGTCGGACGCGAGGGCTGGACCCTGCGGATCGGCCGCGACGGCGCTCCGCCGGGGCTCGTCCAGATCATTCACGTCTCGACCGGCGGCGCCGACCATTTGCCCGCCGCGATCGAGCTCGGCGTCGACGCGCAAGCTTCGGTCATCGAAACTTTCATCGGCGAAGGCTGGACCAACCGCCTCAGCCGGATCGGCCTCGAGGCCCATGCCCGGCTGATGCTCGCCCGCCGAATCCTCACTAGGAGCGGCTTCGTCAGCCTGACGGACCGCGCCGAGCTGGGCGAGGGCGCCAGCCTCGTCGTCACCACCCTTGCCGGCGGCGGCGCCGACACGAGGCTCGACGGAGAGATCGTACTGTCCGGCGAAGGCGCCTTCGCCGAGGCCGGCGGCGCCCTGCTGGCGCGCGGCCGGCAACGTCATGACGCCAATCTCGTCGTCCGCCACGCCGCGCCCGCGGGCACCAGCCGCCAGGTCTGGCGCTCGGTCGCCGACGACCAGGCGGCCTGCTCGGTCGCGGCCCGGGTCGAAGTCGCCCGCGACGCCCAGAAGACCGACGGCGAGCAGTCCTTGAAGGGCCTGCTCCTGTCGCGCGCCGCCACGATCAACGCCAAGCCCGAGCTCGAGATCTTCGCCGACGACGTCAAATGCGCCCACGGCGCCACCGTCGGCGAGCTCGACCGCGACGCCCTCTTCTACATGGCCAGCCGCGGAGTCCCCGAAGCCGAGGCCAAGGCCCTGCTCACCCGCGCCTTCGTCGCCGACGCGATCGACCGGATCGGCGAGGAAAAAGTCCGCGAGGCGTTCCACGCCGACGCGCAAAGCTGGCTCGGCTGATGGACATGGCCGTCTCCGCCCGCCCCCTCGACCGTGCCGCCGACTTCCCGGCGATTCCCGAAGGCTGGGCCTATCTCGACACCGCGGCCACGGCGCAGAAGCCGCAGGCGGTGATCGACGCCATCGCCCGCGGCTATTCCGAGACCTATGCGACCGTCCACCGCGGCGTCTACCAGCGCTCGTCGGAGATGACCCTCGCCTTCGAGGCGGCTCGGCGGCGGGTCGCCGGCTTCATCGGCGCTCCTTCCCCCAACGAAGTGGTGTTCCTCCGCGGCGCCACCGAAGGGATCAACCTCGTCGCGCAAAGCTGGGGCGGCGCCAGCCTGAAGCCGGGCGACCGCATCATGCTCTCGAGGCTGGAGCATCATTCGAACATCGTCCCCTGGCAGATGATCGCCGGCCGGACCGGGGCCGAGATCGACGTCGCGCCGCTTACCGGGGATGGCCGAATCGATCTCGACGCGATGGCCGCGATGCTCACCGAGCGGCACAAGATCGTCGCCCTCGCCCACGTCTCGAACGTTTTGGGCTCCGTCCTCGACGTCCGCCGAGCCGCCGACCTCGCCCACGGGGTCGGCGCCCTGCTCCTGCTCGACGGCTGCCAGGCGGTGCCGCGAATGCCGGTCGACGTCGCCCGGATCGGCTGCGACTTCTACGTCTTCTCCGGCCACAAGCTCTACGGGCCGACCGGGATCGGCATATTGTGGGGGAGGAGCGAGCTGCTCGAGGCGATGCCGCCCTGGCAGGGCGGCGGAGCGATGATCGACAAGGTCAGCTTCGAAGGCACCAGCTTCGCTCCGCCTCCGGCCCGCTTCGAGGCGGGAACCCCGCATGTCGTCGGAGTGCTCGGGCTCGAAGCGGCGGTCGCCTATGTCGAGGCGATCGGCCTCGAGGCGATCGGGGCCCATGAAGCCGCCCTGGTGCGGGAGACCCGGTCGGCGCTGGGGTCGCTCAACAGCGTCCGCCTGTTCGGTCCGGACGATGCGGCCGGCATCGTCAGCTTCGCGATGGAAGGGGTGCATCCGCACGACATCGGCACCATATTGGACGAGAGCCGGGTGGCGATCCGGGCCGGCCATCATTGCGCCCAGCCGCTGATGGCCCACCTCGGGGTCGACGCCACCGCTCGGGCGAGCTTTGGAGTGTATAACGGCGCGCGCGATATCGAGGCCCTGGTGCGCGGGCTGGAACGGGTGAGAAGGATCTTCGGGTGAACGAGGAGCGCAGGATCGAGGTCGAGGAGGTGGACGGCGTGCCGTCGCCGCCCAAGGCGCGCGTCGGCGACACGTTCGAGCGCAAGCGCGACTATCTCGAGGGTTTCCTCGCCCAGCAGAAGCCGGCCGAAGCCGCGGCCGGCGGGTCGAAGCCGCAGGTTCGTCCCCCGGACGAACCCGAGAGCGGCTTCGACCTCTACGAGGCGGTGATCGAGGCGCTGAAGGACATTTACGACCCCGAGATTCCGGTCAACATCTACGATCTCGGCCTCATCTACGACGTCGAGATCACCCCCGAGAACCACGCGCTCGTCAAGATGACCCTGACCACGCCGCATTGCCCGGTCGCCGAATCCATGCCCGGCGAGGTCGAGCTCCGGGTCGGCTCGGTGCCGGGCGTCGGCCATGCCGAGGTCGAATTGGTCTGGGATCCGCCCTGGGACCCGCAGAAGATGAGCGACGAAGCCAAGCTCGAACTGGGAATGCTATGATCCTTCGATACGGGTCTTCGCCATGCTCACCCCCTACTCAGGATGAGCGGAAGACGGAGAAATTGAGATGAATTCGCAAACCGCTCATCCCGAGGAGCCGCTGAGCGAAGTCGAAGCGGCGTCTCGAAGGACCCGCCGCGCCCGCCGCGCCGCGCTCACCCTCACCCCCGCCGCGGAGGACCGGGTCGCCGCCTTGATGGCGCGCGCGCCCGAAGGAACGGTCGGAGTGAAGCTGTCGACCCCCCGGCGGGGCTGCTCGGGCCTCGCCTACAGCGTCGATTATGTCGCTCAGGCCGACCCGCTCGACGAGCGCATCGACACCCCCGCCGGCCCCTTCTTCATCGACGGCGCCTCGATCCTTTATCTGATCGGCTCGACGATGGACTGGCGCGAGGACGATTTCGCCGCCGGCTTCGTCTTCGCCAATCCCAACGCCAAGGGCCAGTGCGGCTGCGGCGAGAGCTTCACCGTCTGAGATGATCGTCCGCCCGGCAGCCGCCGCGGACTTTCCGGCCTGGGCCGCCATGCGCCTCCGGCTCTGGCCCGATTGCGAGCCGGCCGAGCTCGAGCGCGAGCCGCCGCTCCTCGGCCTGGTCGCCGAGGCGGAGGGGCGCCTGATCGGCTTCGCCGAGGCCTCGGTCCGCAGCGTCGCCGAAGGCGCTCCGCCCGGCCCGGCCGCCTATCTCGAGGGCATTTGGGTCGAGCCGGAATGGCGCCGCCGAGGTGTCGCCCGGGCTTTGCTGTCGGCGGTCGAGGCCTGGGCGAGGCGCGAGGGCCTCGCCCATCTCGGCTCCGACGCCCTGCTCGACAACGAGGCGAGCCATCGCTGGCACGCCGCGGCCGGTTTCGGCGAGGTCGAACGGCTGGTCGTCTTCGGCAAGCGGCTGGACCGGGACGAACGTGGTTAGTGCGCCGTTAACCATCCCAGGCTAAGCTCTCCCGACAAGGTTCGGAGGGCGCGATGAACGACCGCGATTTCCTGCTCCAGGTCCAGGGCTACGGGCTGATGACGGCCGAGGTCGCTTATTACCTGCCGGACCACCCGAAGCTCATCCAGCTGTTCGTCTGGCAGCAATATGACATCGCCCCGCGCTTCCCGGTCCTTCACCGCTTCCTCGACCATTGGCGGACCGACATCGAGGCGGTGCTCCACTCGGTCCGGGTTGCCCACCAGCACCTGATCCGCCCGGCCGAATGGCGCGCCGTGGACGGGGTGATCTCGATCAACTGATTTGCCTCCCCATCGCTTGCGATGGGGAGGGGGACCATGCGAAGCATGGTGGAGGGGTGACCGCGCCGGCGCCTGAGGATCGCGCGCTCGATCCTCGGCTTCCGAGCCTGTTACCCCTCCACCACCTACGGTGGTCCCCCTCCCCACCGGCTTCGCCGGCAGGGAGGCAGAGAAGGGGCGGCGATGAAGCGAAATTGGACAATCCTCCTCGCCGCTTTGGCGCTCGCCGCGCCCGCCGCGGCCAACGACAGCACCGCGGAGCATGCCGCCGGCGGTCTCGTCCTCACCCGCACCGCCGACATCGACATGCTCTCCGAGGATCTGTTCGTCTCCGCCGACGCGGTGCGGGTGCGCTACGTCTTCCGCAACCGCGGCCCGCGCGAGATCCGAACCCTTGTCGCCTTCCCGATGCCGGACCGGGACCTGGGCGAGGAGCGGGAAATGGATGTCGCTTACCCCTCCGACTTCGAGACTCGAGTCGACGGTCGGCCGGTGGCGATGAAGGTGGAGCGCAAGGCGATGCTCGGCGGAATCGACCGGACCGCCCTGCTCGCCGGGCTCGGCCTGGCGCCCGATTCCGAAAGCGAGGCGCTCGACCGGCTCAGGCCGGCGGACAAAGCGAGGCTGGTGAAGCTCGGCCTCGCGGCGCCCGACGAATATGATTCCGGCCGGGGCTGGGAACGCCATCTCGCGCCGCTGTGGACGGTGACGGAGAAACATTATTGGGAGCAGGCCTTCCCGGCCGGCCGCGATCTCGTCGTCGAGCATCGCTACGTCCCCGGCACCGGCGGAAGCGTCGACGCCGCGCTGGGCTTCTCCGAATTCCGTGCCGGCCCGGAAGGCAAGGCGATGATACGGGATTATTGCGTCGATGCCGCATTCCTCGCCGGCCTCGACCGGCTTCGCCGCCGGAGCCCGGCGACTCCCGAGCAAAGGATCGGCTACATCCTTACCACCGGCGGCCATTGGCGCTCGCCGATCGGCGATTTCCGGCTGGTGGTCGACAAGGGCGGTCCGTCCAACCTGGTCAGCTTCTGCGGCGAGGGCGTCCGCAAGATATCCCCGACTCGCTTCGAGATGCGCCTGAAGAGCTGGCGGCCGGATCGGGACCTCCGGATCCTGATCGTCCAGGCCCCGCCGCCGGGTGAATGACTAGAAGCCCAAGGTGAACCGGATCGCCGCGCCCAGATCCGGGTCCATCGCCGCGACGTTGCCCGGGTGGCGGCGGGCGAAGGCGTTGGCGCCGAGATGGCCGGCACCGGCGAGCATGTCGAAGCCGTAGGCCGCCTCGAGGTCGATCTCGCGGCCGGTCGGGGCGAGGTTGAGGAAGCGGCTCTCATAGCCGGCGCTCAGGGTATCGTAGCTGTAGGAGACGGGCACATTGAGGTCGAAGCCGCCGGAGCGGACGCGCAGCGGCTGCATCAGCCGAAGGGCGAAACGGTCGCCCGGGCGAAGGACGCCGGTCCGGGCCAGGTCGACCGACCAGGCGTCGGTGGCCAGCCGCCCGCTTTGGGCGAGGCCGGCGGCGGCCGGAACATGGCTCCAGCCCAGACGATAGCCGACCGAGCCGACCCAGCCTCGGCCCAGGGCGACATTCGCGCCGGCGTCGGCGAACCAGCTGGTCGCTCCGCCGACTCCGATCAGCGGCGAGAAGCGGGCGCCGAACACCGTCGACTGCTCGTCGAGACGGGTGGCCCCGAGGCTCAGCCTGGCCCGGCCGAAGCGGCGGTCGGCGGCGAGCGAGAAGTTCCCGTAGCGCGGCTGGACGATTGAGCGGTCGAAGCCCGGCTGAAGCACCTCCCCGCGCTCGGCGGTGACGGTGAGGCCGATCCGTCCGACCCGGTGACGCATTCCGAAGGCACCCGACGAATCGCCCTGGAAGCCCATCCGGCTCATCGGATCTCGGGCGACGAGGAAGGCGTCCTGATACTGGCCGGTGAGCCGGCGCTCGAGCGTCTTGCCGCTCTCGGCGATCCCGAGCGCCATCGACAGGCGCGGGCTCAGCTTGCTGATCGCGACTCCGGAAAGCACCCGCGCCTTGCGCGAATCCTCGTAGGTAAGGCCCAATTGGGCGAGCCCGACCTGCGGCTGGCCGGTCAGCTTGCGGTCGACGGTGATCGAGACGGCGATTCCGCGGGCGCCGGCGGTGGCGGTGCTCAGGCCCGGCTGAAGCGCCCGGCCCAGCGGCCGCTCCTGCTCCGCGCGCCGGAGGGCGGAGGCGAGCGTCATCGTATAGGCGCGCGAGAAGCCGTCGAGCACGACCATCCCGCCCAGAGCGGTCTTGGCGTCGCCCATGGCCGTCGAGCCCTGGCCGGAGCCGGCGGCGACGTCGACCGCCTGGCCGCCCGGAAGGCTCAGAGCCCCCTGCGGCTGGAAGGCGCGCTGGATGTTGAGGATGCCTCGGCCGAAGATCGGATCGGTGCCCATCGCGCCCGCATCGTCGGCGCTGCTCAGCAATATCTCCATGATCTGCTGGCCGGTCAGATTGGGGAAGGCGCTGGCGAGCAGGGCCGCGGCGCCGCTGATCACCGGCGCGGAGAAGGAGGTGCCGGACCACAGGAAGGTGGTGCCCGTATGGTCGGGAGCGCGCACCCCCACTCCGAGGGCGGTGAGGAAGCGGGCCGCCCCCGTTCCGGCCTTGTTCGAGAAACCGGCCATGTTGCGCGTCGAATTCATCGCGCCCGCCATGATGACGTTGCCGGCGTTGGACGCGGACAAAGCGAAGGCTTCGGGATTCTCGCCTCCCGGCTCGTCGCCGCTGTTGCCGGCCGAAAGCACGACGAGGATTCCGGCGGCCGCGGCGCGTGCGATCGCCGCGTTCACGATGCTGCTGGGATCGGGGCCGCCGAGCGAGATGTTGATCACCTTGGCGCCGTTCGTCCGGGCGAGATCGATCGCCTCGGCGATGTCGGGATCGCTGTGGTTGCAGCCGTCGTCGGGGTCGCAATCGGTGGGATCGGACGTGTTGAAGGACATGATGGTGGCGTCGAACGCGACTCCCAGGATGCCGCTGCCGTTGCGGGCCGCCGCCGCGACGGCGGCGACCGCCGTGCCATGGCCTTCCGTGTCGGTGATGCCCCGATTGGCGGCGACGTCGCGGCTGGCCGGATCGATCTTGCCCGCGAAGTCGGCGAGGTTGGGATTGATGCCGGAATCGACGACCGCGATCTTCACGCCGAGCCCGGTCACTCCGGCATTGTAGGCGGCGATGGCGTTATGGCTGCTTGCGCCGTTCGACCGGCCATATTCGGCATCGTTGAAATTTACCCCGGCCGGGGGCGGCGGGGGAGGCGGCGGCGGTGGCGGTGGCGGCGGGGGAGGGGGCGGGGGCGGCGGAGGGGCCGAGATCGGGGCTGGGCCGCCGCTTCCGCCGCCGCCGCCACAACCGGAAAGGACGAGCGCGGCCGCGCAGGCGGTCATGAGCAGGACGTTGCGTGTGAGCCTGGCGTTCATCCCCGGGTCCCGACTAACTGGTTCAGATTTTGAGGTTTTCCGACATCCTCCTTAGCCTGCCGATGCTTTCAATTTGCTGAAGGCCGCTTGCGCCCTATGAGGCGCCATGCTCCCTCCTTCGCTCGCCTCGATCGACTGCTGGATCTTCGATCTCGACAACAGCCTCTATCCGGCCTCGACGAACCTGTTCGAGCTGATCGACATCCGCATGGGCGAGTATATCGCAAAACGCCTCGGTTGTACCGCGGCGGAGGCGAGGATCGTCCAGAAGGGTTTTTTCCGCGACCACGGCACCACGCTTGCCGGGCTGATGAAGGAGCATGGGGTCGAGCCGCGCGACTTCCTCGACTATGTCCACGACATCGATTTCGCCCGGCTCACCGCCGATCCGCGGGTTGTGGCGGCGCTCGACCGGCTTCCGGGCCGCAAGTTCGTCTTCACCAACGGCGACGAGACCTATGCCCGGCGGGTGCTCGACCGGCTCGGCCTCGCCAACGCCTTCGACGGGGTCCACGACATCCACGCCATGGACTATGTCCCCAAGCCCGATCCGCGCGCTTATGCGGCGATGTGCGAGCGCCATTGCATCGAGCCGACCCGCGCGCTCTTCGCCGAGGACATGGCGAGGAACCTCGTTCCCGCCAAGCAGCTCGGAATGACCACCGTCTGGGTCGACAACGGCTCGGAGCAGGCGAGCCACGACGCCGATCCCGCCTTTATCGACTACCGCATTAAAGATATCGGCGACTGGCTGAGCGAGATCACGGGAGGACATGCGGCATGACCGAAGCGCTGAAGGCCGTGATCGAGGAGGCCTGGGAAAGGCGCGAGTCGCTGGGCGGCGAGGAGCCGGAGGTGAAGCAATCGGTCGAGGCGGCGATCGCGCTGCTCGATTCGGGCGAGGCGCGGGTCGCCGAAAAGGGCGTCGGCGGCTGGCAGGTCAACCAATGGCTCAAGAAAGCGGTCCTGCTCTCCTTCCGGCTGACTCCGATGGAGGCGATAGAAGGCGGGCCCGGCGGCGCCCATTGGTGGGACAAGGTGCCGTCCAAATTCGCCTCATGGGGGCCCAACCGCTTCGCCGGAGCGGGTTTCCGGGCGGTCCCCGGAGCGATCGTCCGCCGCGGGGCCTTCATCGGCAAGGGCGCGGTGCTGATGCCGAGCTTCGTCAACATCGGCGCCTATGTCGACGAAGGAACGATGGTCGACACCTGGGCGACGGTGGGCAGCTGCGCCCAGATCGGCAAGAACGTCCACATCTCCGGCGGCACCGGCATCGGCGGAGTGCTCGAGCCGCTCCAGGCCGGTCCGGTCATCATCGAGGACAATTGCTTCATCGGCGCCCGCTCCGAGGTCGCCGAAGGCGTGATCGTCGAGGAAGGGGCCGTCCTGTCGATGGGCGTCTTCATCGGCGCCTCGACCAAGATCGTCGATCGGGAGAGCGGCGAGGTCCACATGGGCCGGGTCCCCGCTTATTCGGTCGTGGTCCCGGGCACCCTTCCCGGCAGGGAGGGCGGCCCAGGTCTCGCCTGCGCCGTCATCGTCAAGCGGGTCGATGCCCGTACCCGCTCCAAGACCAGCATCAACGAGCTGCTTCGCGACTGACCGCAAGAAAATAGGAACAGTCCCTATTTTTGCTAAAAAGGGGACACGTACCTTTTCGCGAAAAAGTACGTGTCCCCATTCAGTAAAATAGGGACAGTCCCTATTTTTGCGTGAGGCCTTCCTTGAGCAGGAGCGCCGCCCGCCCGCTTTCCCAATCCTCCATCCCGACCACCCGCCACAGCTCGCGGCCGCGGGCGTCGTAGAGGATGGTGGTCGGCAGGGTGTCGACCTTGAGCTCCGCCATCAGCGCCATTTGCGGGTCGAGCCAGGTCTCGAGGTTGCGATAGCCCTGGCGGGCGAAGAAGGCCTCGACCTTCCGCCGCCCGTCCAGATCCTCGCTGACGGTCAGCACCTTCAGCCGCTCCCCCTCGCGCGCCGCCAGCGTGTCGAGCGTCGGCATCTCGGCGATGCAGGGCGCGCACCAGGTCGCCCACAGGTTGAGGAGGACCGGCCGGCCGCGGAAATCGGCGAGGCTGGCCGGCTCGCCGTCCGGATCCTCGAAGCCGGTCGTCGGCGCGGAGCGGCCGGCCTTCGAGCGATCGAGCCTGCCCGTGGCCGGCGCTTCCCGGGGGCCGCTCCAGCCCGGCTGGTCGGGACCGGCCTGGTTGGTCTCGTCCGCCGCGCCGCCGCAGCCGGCGAGGACGAAAAGCAGGAGCAGGATCGGCCGCATGCCCGCGGCCTAGGTCGCGGACCGCCCGGCGGCAATCCCCAGACCGAACGGATTCGCCTTGGCCGCCCCAGCCCGCCTGCGCTATGGCGGCGGCGTCATCATGCGCACCCTGCTCCTCCTTCCCGCCTTCGCCCTGCTCGCCGCCTGCGGCAACATGGAGCCGCTTCAGCCCAAGGCCGGCGAGGGCATGCCGGCCCGGCCGGCCATGGCGGCAAGGGCGCCGACCACCGACGAGCTTCTGACCCCGCCCCCCAATGCCCGCCCCGCCCGCCAGGACGACGGCCTTCGCCGCTCCGAGGAGCGCGAGGACGATCCCTTCGACCTTCCCCCGACCGGCTGACCCGCCGGCCTCCTTAAAATCGCTTCTTCGGAGAGCCAGTTGAAGAAAGTCAGAAAGGCGGTCTTCCCCGTCGCCGGACTCGGCACGCGCTTCCTGCCCGCCACCAAGGCGATGCCCAAGGAGATGCTGACCGTCGTCGACCGCCCGCTCATCCAATATGCGGTGGAAGAGGCGCTCGAGGCGGGGATCGAGCAGATGATCTTCGTCACCGGCCGCGGCAAGACCGCGCTCGAGGACCATTTCGACATCGCCTACGAGCTCGAGGCGGTGATGACGGCGCGCGGCAAGTCGCTCGACGCGCTTGCCAGCACCCGGATGCCGCCGGGCTCGGTCGTCGCGGTCCGCCAGCAGGAGCCGCTCGGCCTCGGCCATGCCGTTTGGTGCGCGCGCGAGATCGTCGGCGACGAGCCGTTCGCGGTGTTCCTGCCCGACGAGGTGATGGTCGGAAGCCCGAACTGCACCCGCCAGCTCGTCGACGCCTATGAAAGGGTCGGCGGCAATGTCGTCGCGGTCCTGGAAGTGCCGCCCGAGGAGACCTGCAAATATGGAGTCGTCGATCCGGGCGCGAGCGACGGCAGGCTCACCGAGATACGCGGACTGGTCGAGAAGCCCGCGCCGGGCACGGCCCCCTCCAACCTGATGCTGCCCGGCCGCTACGTCCTCCAGCCGGAGATCATGGACGCGCTCGGCAAGGTCGGCCGAGGCGCCGGAGGCGAGATCCAGCTCACCGACGCGATGGCGGCGATGATCGGCACCCAACCCTTCCACGGCCTCACCTTCGACGGCGAGCGCTACGATTGCGGCCACACTTTGGGCTTCGTCATCGCCAACCTCGCTCTGGCGCTGAAGCGGGACGACGTCGCGCCGGCGCTTCGCGACTATCTGGCCGGCCTCTAGATGAGCTGCACGGCCATCCTCGTCGGCGACGGTCCTATCCGGGACATCACGTCCGAGGAGGCCGCCCTTTATTCCGGCCCGGGTTTCATCTGGGTCCATATCGACGCCGCCACCGACGAGGAGCTCGGCCTGCTCCACGGCAACGACATCCCCGACGTCGCCGCCAACGCTCTGGTCGCGACCGAGACCCGCCCGCGCTGCGACCGGATCGAGGAAGGGGCGATCGTCAACCTGCGCGGTCCCGCCGTGGAGGCGCTGGAGAATAGCGACCGGCTGGTCTCGATCCGGATGTGGGTCCGGCGAGGCAAGGTCAACAGCGTCACCCGGCGGCCGCTCGCCGCCACCGCCGCCGTTGCGGCGCAAATGGAGGCCGGCCGGATCCTCGATCCGGGCGACCTGGTCGCCGCCTTCGCCCGGGCGATCTCGAAGCAGCTCGACCCCGAAGTGGCGTTGCTCGGAGACACGCTCGACGATTATGAGAGCGAGCTCGACGACAGCCGAGCCCTCTACCGCCTGCGCAGCTCGATCGCCCGGATCCGGTCCGATTCGATCGCCTACCGCCGCTTCGTCGCACCCAATCGCGATGCTCTGCTCACGCTCGCCGATCTCGACTTCAGCTGGCTGGCCGAGGAGGACCGGCTCCACATCCGCGAAGCGGCCGACCGCTTCGCCCGGATGACCGAGGAACTGGAAGCCGTGCGCGAGCGCTCCGCCCTCCTCCACGAGCAGCTCACCGACCTTCGCGGCGAGCAGATGGAGACAAGGGCCCTGCTCATCTCGATCGTCGCCTTCATCTTCCTGCCTCTGACCTTCGTCACCGGCCTGCTCGGGATGAACGTCGAGGGCATCCCCTATGAGAAGGAGCCCTGGGCCTTCTGGGGTGTCGTCGCCTTCTGCTTCGTGATCGGCGCGCTGGTGCTCGCCTGGTTCATGTGGAGGCACTGGCTAAAGCGGTAGGCGGAGACGGGGACTTGGGGCCCCGAAACGGGGTCAGGGCGACGTCGGGGCGACGACGTCGAGCTTGATCGCCTGGCTTTCGATAGGCACCACCAAGAGAAATATTGCGCAAGCTATGCCGGCGGCGGCCATGACGTAGGCACGCCGGCGGAAATCCAGGACGGCCTGGAAGACGCAATAGAAAGAGATAAGGCCGAGCCCTATCGACCAGCCTAAGCCGACCACGCGCCTAACCCGCGAACCGTTCGCGAAGCGCCATCATCGCCAGCGCCGCCTTGGCCGCCTCGCCGCCTTTGTCCTTCTCGTCGGGACGCGCCCGCGCCAGCGCCTGGGCCTCGTCCTCGACGGTGAGGATGCCGTTGCCGATCGCCAGCCCGTCGAGGGTCAGAGCCATGATCCCCCGAGCGCTCTCGCCGGCGACGATCTCGAAATGATAGGTCTCGCCGCGGATCACCACGCCCAAGGCGACGAAGCCGTCGTAGCGCCCGGTCTCCGCCGCCAGGGCGATCGCCGCCGGCACTTCGAGCGCGCCCGGCACCGTCGCCGTCTCATGCTCATGCCCCGCCTTCTCGATCGCGGAGCGGGCGCCCTGCAGAAGCAGGTCGCCCAGATGCTCGTAGAAGCGCGCCTCGACGATCAGGATCTTGGCCATGATTATTCCTCCGGCGGGATCGGGCGCTCGCCGACGATGGTGAGGCCGTAGCCGCCGAGCGCGACCGGCGTGTGGTGGGTATTGGTGAGGAGAACCATGTCGTGGACTCCGAGCGCCGAGAGGATCTGGGCGCCGCCGCCATAATCCCTGAGCTCGTCCGGCCCTTTTGCCGGCGACTTGCCGGAACGAAGGTTGAGCGCCGCCGACAGAGCGTCCGGCATCGCCCGGTTGAGGACGACGATGACCCCGCGCCCCTCCTCGCCGATGATCTTCATCGCCCCGCGCAAAAGGCCGCCGCGGCCGCCTTCCTCGCCGAACGCGTCGGCGAACAGGCTGAGCTGGTGCATTCGCACCAGGGTCGGCCGGGACGGGTCGATCTTCCCCTTGACCAGGGCGACCTGCTCGGTGCCGAGCGCCTTGTTGAGGAAGCTCCTCGCGGTCCATTCCCCGCCCCAGCGGCTCTCGAAGCTCGCCTCGCCGGTCTGCTCGACGAGATGGTCCTTCTTCAGCCGGTAGGCGATGAGGTCGCGGATCGTCCCGATCTTGAGGCCGTGCAGCTGAGCGAAGGCGACGAGGTCGTCCATCCTCGCCATCGTCCCGTCCTCGCGCATGATCTCGCAGATCCCGCCCGAGGGGTTGAGGCCGGCCAGCCGGGCGACGTCGACCGCCGCCTCGGTATGGCCGGCGCGGATCAGGACTCCGCCGTCGCGGGCGACCAGCGGGAAGATATGTCCCGGGGTGCAGATGTCGTCGCGCGATTTCGAGGCGTCGATCGCCACCGACACCGTCCGCGCCCGGTCGGCGGCGGAGATCCCCGTCGTCACTCCTTCCTTCGCCTCGATCGAGGTGGTGAAGGCGGTCTCGTGCCGGGTGCCGTTGTTGCGGCTCATCAGCTCGAGGCCGAGCGTCTCGACCCGCTGCCGGGTCAGCGCCAGGCAGATCAGGCCGCGGCCGTGCTTGGCCATGAAGTTGATCGCATCCGGCGTGGCCATCTGGGCGGGAATGACGAGGTCGCCCTCATTCTCCCGGTCCTCGTCGTCGACGAGGATGAACATGCGCCCGTTGCGCGCCTCGTCGATCAGCTCCTCGGGCGAGGAGAGGAAGCCGCGCTCCACCTTTAGCGCCTGAGCTCGAGCATCCGCCCGATATAGCGGGCGAGGACGTCGATCTCGATATTGACCTTCCGCCCCGGCGCCACGTCCGCGAAGCTGGTCTGGGCGGCGGTGTGGGGGATGATGTTGAGCGTGAAGCGGACCCCGTCGGACACCGGCTCGACCTCGTTGACCGTGAGCGAGACTCCGTCGAGCGCGATCGAGCCCTTGGGCGCGATATAGCCTTCCAGCTCGGCCGGAGCGATCACCGCCAGGCGCATCGACCCGCCCACCTCGACCGCGCCTTCGACCTCGCCGACCGAATCGACATGGCCGGTGACGATATGGCCGCCGAGCTCGTCGCCGAGGCGAAGCGAGCGTTCGAGGTTGAGCTTCGCGCCCTCCTGCCACAGGCCCGGCGCGCACCGGCTCCGAGTCTCGCCGGAGACGTCCACCGCGAACCAGTCGTCGCCCTTGTCGACCACGGTCAGGCATACCCCCGAGCAGGCGATCGACGCCCCCAGGTCGACCGACGCCATGTCATAGCCGCACGCAATCTTCAGGTGCAGGTCGCCCCGCTCCTCCGCCGCGACGACGCGGCCTATGTCGGTGATGATTCCCGTGAACAATTGCGGTCCTTCATACGGGTCTTCGCCAGGCTCAGCCCCTACTCAGGATGAGCGGTCGGGTTCTAGCCTCTTCCGCTCATCCTGAGTAGCCGGTGAGCGAAGTCGAACCGGCGTATCGAAGGAGCGCTCGTAGACTTCGAGCCGGTCGATGCCAAGCATCCGGCTGTCGGCCAGCGCCCAGCGGCGGTGGGCGTCGGCGAGGTCGGTGAGGCCGATATAGCCGACCGAGGATTTGCCGTCGCCGATCAGGATCGGAGCGCGATAGATCAGCATCCGGTCGACGAGATCGGCGGCGAGGAAGGCCGAAGCGGTGGCCGAGCCGCCCTCGATCAGCAGGTCGTTGACGTCGGTGAGGCCGAACACCTCCTCCGGCGCCCCGAGC
Source organism: Allosphingosinicella sp. (assembly GCA_035719905.1). Taxonomy (GTDB): domain Bacteria; phylum Pseudomonadota; class Alphaproteobacteria; order Sphingomonadales; family Sphingomonadaceae; genus Allosphingosinicella. The sequence continues at coordinate 1,992 of DASTFN010000018.1, read as the reverse complement.
CGGGACCAGCCCTCGACCGCCTCGCCGCGGGTCAGCAGAGCCCGGCGCGGCGAGCGCTCCTCGAGACCCGGCAGCCGGACATCGAGCTTCGGCCGGTCGCGCTCGTACGTGCCGCGTCCGACCAGGATCATGTCGCAGCGCGCCCGCTCGAGATGGACGTGGGCGCGGGCGTCCTCGCCGGTGATCCACCGGCTCTCGCCCGAGGGCAAAGCGATCTTGCCGTCGAGCGACATGGCGAGCTTCAGGGTGATGAACGGCCGCCTTTGCCCCACCCGGGTCAGGAAGCCCGCCATCGACCTCGACGCCGCTTCCTTTCCCGGGCCGATGTCGATGCAGACGCCCGCCTTGCGAAGGCGATCGAAACCGCCCCCGGAGATTCGCTCGTCCGGGTCGGCGAGCGCGGCGACGACCCGCGCCACTCCGGCCTCGACCAGCAGGTCGGCACAGGCCGGGCCGCGCTCGCTGACGTGGCAGCAGGGTTCCAGAGTCACATAGACGGTGGCGCCGCGCGCCGCCTCGCCGGCCTCGGCGAGCGCCATCGCCTCGGCATGGGGCCGGCCGCCGGGCTGGGTCCAGCCGCGGCCGACGACCGCATCCTCGCCGACGATCACGCAGCCGACATTGGGATTGGGGGCGGTATTGCCTCGACCGCGCTCGCCAAGCGCGACGGCCGCACCCATCCAGCGCTCCTCCGGAGTCAAAGGCCGAGCCGCTCCAGCTGTTCGTCGTGCTTCCTGAACATCTCCTGGCGTTCCTTGTTGGCCTTGTCCCGCCACGCCTGGTCGATCTTCTGCTGGGCCTTGATCTCCTCGTCGCTGCGAGTGGCCGGCCAGCTCTCGACATAGATGAGCTGCGGGCCGGGCAGGATGTTGGTGCGCCCGTCGATCACGAACAGGACGATTATCGCGACCGGCATCAGGACGGCGAGCGCGGCGGCGATCCACTGGTGGGGGCGGCGTTCGGAGGTGAAGGCGCGAAGATCGGCCCAGAGCGCGCGCGGGGAAGCGGGACGGGGGAGCGGCATCGCGCCAAGATAGGCGCTTCGCCGCTCCCCCGCCAGCCCCGGCCAATTGGCCGGGTCAGTCGGTCGGAAGCACCCAGCGGATCGCGTTGGCGACGGTGTCGCCGGTCGGCTCGCCGCGATTGTTCCTGGCGGGCGTGAATTTGGCGCGCTGCTTCATCAGCCTGCAGGTGGTGGCGTCGAGCGCCGACGAGCCGCTCGAGCTGGTGACAATGCATTCGCGGACCTTGCCGTCCGGCCCGACGGCCAGCCGGAAGCGGGTCGTCCCCTGCTCCTCGTTGCGCACCGCGTTCGGGGGATAATCCGTGTCCGACACGTAGGAAGCGAGGTTGGCCTTAGCCCGGGCCGGCTCCACCATTCTGGGCTGAGGCGGCGCCGGAGGGTCGAGCCTGACGGGCTCGGGAACGGGCGCCGGCTTGTCGATCCGGACGGGCTCGGGCGGCAGGGGCTCGGACACCGCGAAGGCGTCGCGATCCGGCGGCTGTATGACGGGCGGGACGTGGGTGACCACCGACCTCGGCGGAATCACCGACCTCTCGACCGGCTTGACCGGCTCGGGAGGCGGCGGATCCTTCTCCTTGACGTCGAACACCTTGGTGCGCGTGATCGCGTCGACGATCACCTCGCCCTTGGCCAGCGCAAGCGCGGTAAGGGCCGCGCCATGCATCAGCAAGACGATGGCAAGCGCGGTCGGGTTGGTACTTTTCTGCTGGTGGAAAGCTCCTTCCATCATGGCCTCTCTCCTGCTTCGGTCGCTGTGCGACTCATGAGACATTATCTCATAACATCATGTTACAATGTAACACAAGCGGGAAAGTTCCTGGGTGCCGCCACCCTGAACTCGTTTCAGGGTCCAGCTCGCCGTCCGTCCGGACGTAGACGACCATTATCGTCTGCTCCCCGGCGCCTCGGCGCCAATTTTCAAAGGGAAGGCGCAAAGGCGCAACGTAGAGAACCCCCCTGTTCTACGT
>DASTFN010000017.1:0-33748 GCA_035719905.1 Allosphingosinicella sp. | reverse complement strand
CCGACCAGAGTGTCGTTCCCGTCGTAGCCCTGCAGCGAATCGTTGCCCTCGCCGCCGCTGATCGTCTCCCAATCGTAGGTGCCGATGGAAACATCGTCCCCGTCGGTCGGAGTCAGCGCCTTCGCCACCAGGTCCGCATGGGTCCAGGTCGTCACCGTGCCGTTCGCCGCGACGAACCGCACCAGCTCGATGCGGTAGTCGCCGTTGTTCATCGAGTTTTCGAGCGTGATCCGATCGTCGGTGCCGACGATCCTGAGGATCAGATTGGTATCGCCGACCCGCTCGACCGTGATGTCGGACGGCGCGATCGTGCTGTCGAACTCGATGACGTCGTTGGTCGATTGGTTCGACCAGCCGGCATCCGAGACGATATCCTGGCCGAAGCCGCGCGAGAATTTATACAGGTCGTTGTGGTTGGCCCCGCGCAGGAAGTCGTTGCCGGCGCCGCCGGTCAGAGTGTCGTTGCCGTCGTTCCCCGTGATCGTGTCGTTGCCCCAGCTTCCCTTGAGGTTGTTGGCGGCATTGTCGCCGTTGAGCGTGAGGTTGGCGGCGGATTCGAACGGCGCGCCGTTGAAATTGCCGAGGGTGAGCGCGGAGGCGGTGACCCCCTGGAGCCGGAACAGCAGCCGGGCGCTGTCGAGGCTCGAAGTACCGGTCGGGGCGAAATAGACGAAGGCGTCGGCGCCCTCCTGGCGAGTGACGACCGTACCTGTCAGCCCTTCGGCAAGACGTATGTCGAGGATATCCCCGGCATCGCCCGTCTGGAAGGCGATGACCGTGACGACTCCGTCGTCGGGAAGCAGCGGCACGAACATCCGGAAGGTGTCCCGTCCCGCGGTTCCGGTCAGGGTCTGCGGCCCGCCGCTCGACGGGATGCCGCCGTCGCCGCCACCCGTTTCGCCGCCCGTATCGCCGCTGCCGCTGCTGAAGATCGTCGCGGTGAAGGGGTCGGCGGTGGACGCGGGGTTGAGCAGCCGCTCGGCCGCTTCCGGGGTCACGGCGTTCGCGAGCAGCACGGCCGCGGTCCAGCGCGTGCCGTCGTTGAAGACGACCTCTTCGATCGGATTCCAGCTGCCGACGCCCTGGTTGACGAGGGTCAGGCGATCGTCGCCGCCCTTCAGCCGCAGGACGAGGTCGTTGCCGACTTTGACGACGACGACGTCGCTGGCGAGGATGTTGTTGCCGAGGATGAGCGTGTCGGACGATCTCGAGTCGTTGGTCTCGCGGATGACGTCGTGGCCGTCGCCGCGGTTGAAGCTGTAGGCATTGTCGCCGAAGCCGCCGGCCAGCGTGTCGTCGCCCTTGCCGCCGACGATCGGCGCCGAAACTTCGATCGCCGTTCCGAAATCGATCGCTTCGTCGCCCGCCGTGCCGATGCCGGCGTGGGCGTAGATCTGGCTCAGCGACCAGATTGTCTCGTCGGCGAAGGCGAATTCCTCGATGCCGTGATCGGTGCTCGAATTGCCCGCGACGAACATGTTGCGGATGGTGAGCCGGTCCTCGCTTCCGACGAGACCGATGACGAGGTCAGTCGGACCGACCGAGAGGAAGCGGATGTCGGTCGGCAGGATGCCGCTGCCGAAGCGGATCCGGTCTATCTTCGTCGAGCTGGTCTCGTCGAAGTCGACGATCACATCCTGGCCGTCGCCCCGCTCGAAATAATAGATGTCGGCGCCGCTCTGTCCCTCGAGCCGGTCGTTGCCCTTGCCGCCGGTCAGGAGGTCGGCGCCGCGCCCGGCCTCGATCCAGTCGTTGCCGAGGCCGCCGTAAAGCTCCACGGCACCGGCCGAGCCGGCCGAAAGGGCGATGTGATCGTCGCCGTCGGTGGCGGCGATCGACGAGGCCAGAGCGGCAAAGGAAAGAGTCCGGCCGTCGGTGAAGCGCAGGGTGGCCACCACCGGGTCGACGTCGCCCGGCAGGTCGACGAGCGTGACGCTGTCGTCGCCGCCGGCGATCCGCAGGATGATATTGCCGGCCGAATCCCGCCGCGCGACGATGTCCTCGAGGACGATGCCGGCGCCGAACTCGAGCGTGCCGAGGCCGTCGGCGGTGCCGTTGGCCTCAATCCGGTCCTGGCCGTCGCCGCGGTTGAAACGGTAGACGTCGTTGCCGCCGCCGCCGATCAGGATGTCGTTGCCGCGGCCGCCGGTGAACGGCTCGGCGCCGGTCGTTCCGACCAGCCGGTCGTCGCCGTCGCTGCCTTCGCCATTGATCCGTGCGAAGAGCTCGTCGCGGGTGAAGGACGTGCCATCGCCGAACTCGATCTTGTCGACTCCGTTGAGAGCGGAATCGTAGCGCAGCAAGATCTCGTCGGAGCCGTCGCCCAGGGTGAGGACCAGCTCGTTGCGGCCCGGGGCGGAACGCGACACCCGCATCTCGTCGGCCTGGTAGCCGCTGATCTTGAGGACATCGGTGCCGCTGCTGTCGTCGATAACGTCGCGGCCGTCGCCGATCGAAAAGAGATAGGTGTCGTTGCCGCCATTGCCGACGATGCGGTCGTCGCCGGCGCCGCCGATGACGATGTCCGCGCCCGAGCTGCCGCGGATGAAATCGTCGCCGTCGCTCGACTGGTCGGCGACCGAGCGCTGGATCAGCGCGGCGGCATCCCAGGTCGAGCCGTCGCCGAACTCGATGGTCGGAATTGCCGTCCCGCCGAGCGCTCCGACGATGGTGATCTCGTTGCCGTCGCCCGGAAGCTTGACGATGAGATCGTTGCTGTCGGTCGAGGACAGGCGCACGACGACGTCGGCCGGGGACATGTCGGCGAGCACGATTGTGCCCCGGGTGACTCCCGACGGCATCTCGATTCGGTCGACCCCGTCGCCGGCGTTGATGATCGCCCGGCCGTCCGTCGCCATGATGATTCGGTCGTTGCCCCGGCCCGGAGTGATCTCGGTGAAGGCGTCGAAATCGCGCAGGTCGACGATGTCGTCGCCGGCATTGGATCCTGTGGTCCAGATTTGCTTTCGAACCTCGGCCAGGGTCAGGGTCGTGCCGTCGGCGAAGACGAAGCTCTCGACCGGAGCGGCGCTGTAGCCGCCCAGCACGACGATCCGGTCGGTCTCGGTGGCGAGCGTGATCAGGAGATCGCCGTCGACGTTGCGGAAGCTGACATGGTCCTGGGTCACCGAGGGGCCGAAGACGATCTTGTCGATCCCGCCGGTTTCGCTGATGCTGTCGTTGCCGTCGCCGAAGCCGAATTTGTAGGTATCGTTGCCACCGCCGCCGGCCAGGGCGTCGGACCCGGCGCCGCCGGCAATGGTGTCGGCGCGATTGTCGAAGCCGGTCAGCTGCTCGTCGGCCGCCGTGCCGGTCAGCATCCGGTCGAGCACCTGCTCCAGGGTCAGCACCGCGCCGTCGGCGAAATGGAATTCCTCCACCCGGGTGGTGGTCAGGCCGCCGACGATCGTGACGACGTCGGTGCCGTTGCCGAGATCGATGAGCAGGTCGTTGCCGTTGCGCAGGAATCGCAGGACGTCCTGGGTCACCGAGGCGCCGAAGACGATGCGGTCGATGATTCCCGACTGATCGGGACGCTCGACGATCCGGTCGAAGTCGTAGCCGGCGGTGAAGGCGTAGCTGTCGCCGGCATTGCCGCCGATCAGCGTATCGTCGCCCTGGCGGCCGTCCAGAGTGTTCGGCTGGGTGAGCGAGCCGGTGATGATGTTGTCGCCGTAATTGCCGCCTTCGATCTGGAGGATCTCCTCGATGTCCGAGACGGTGAGGAAATTGCCGCCGTTGCGGAACTCGAAGCGCTCGATCTGGTCGTCGGTGCTGCGGAAATGGTTGCGGATGCGCAGCGTGTCGGTGCGGTCCTGTATCGAGATGATGAGATCGTCGCCGCTCTTCGTGAAGACGATGTTGGCCAGCGTGATGTCGTCGCCGAACACGACGACGTCGTTGACCGGCACCTTGAAGCCCGGCCGGTCGCTCCAGTGGGCGCGGATCCGGCGGTCGACGATGACGTCCTGGCCGTAGCCGACGTCGAACTTGTAGGTGTCGCCGCCGTCGCCGCCGATCAGGGTGTCGTTGCCGCCGCGGCCGTCGAGGGTCTCGGCGAAATTGGAGCCGGTGATCTCCTCGCCGGAATTGGTGCCGACGAGGTCCATGTCCTCGGGATTGAAGTCGGTAAAGACCAGGGTGCGGTCCGAGAACTCGAAATATTCGACGGCGAAATGCTGCTTGTCGTCGCGGACGTACTGGTTCTCGAGGACGATCCGCTCGCCGGTGGCGGTGACCGTCATGATCAGGTCGAGCGCGGTGCGGGAGAAGGTGATTTCGGTCGACGCGATGCCGTTGAACTGGATGCGCTCGTCGCCGCTCTCGTCGAGGATGGTATCGGTGCCGTAATTGCGGCCGAAGACGTAGCGGTCGTTGCCGCTCAGGCCCTCGAGCCGATCGTTGCCCAGCCCCCCGTCGATCGAATCGCTGATCCCCTCGAAGCCGTAGATCGTGTCGTTGCCGTCCGTCTTGGCGATGTCGACATAATGCTGGAGCAGCTTGAGGTACGACCATTTCGTGCCGTCGCCGAAGGTGATCGTCTCGAGCAGGTTGACGTAGCCGACAAGGAATACCTCCTTGAGATATTCCGTCAGGATCAGCTGGTCGGTCGTCCCCTTGACCTGGAGGGTCAGGGTGTCGCTCTTCCCCTCGCGCAGGAAGTCGAAATCGGTCCAGCGCAGGTCGTCGGTGAACTGGAGGAAATCGTCCTTGGGACCGAACAGGGCGAGCGAGAAATCGGCGTCCTCGACGACGTCCTGGCCGTAATTCTTGCCGAACTTGTAGGTGTCCGTGCCCTCGCGGCCGGTGAGATAATCGTCGCCGGCGCCGCCATCGAGCGTGTTGTCGTTGAGGAGGCCGTAGATCGCGTCGTCGCCGGTCGTCTTCGCGTTTTCCAGGACCTTCTTGACGATCTCGATGAATTCGAGCGACGTGCCGTCGCCGAAAATGAAGCGCTCGATGAGGTTGGGGGCGATATAGTCGAGCCCGTCGCTGCTTCCCAGCGCCTCGCTGAACGCGCCCAGGTTGAGCCTGACGCCGCCGAACTGGCCGACGATCTCGATCCCGTCGTTGGTGATCTGGCCGTTGGCGTCGCGGTTGATGTTGCCGTTGGCGTCGCGGATGTAGAGCTTGAGATTGTCGCTCGCCCCGTCGCGGATCAGGTAGAGATCCTTGGAGGTGATGTCGCCGCGGAACTGGAGGAAGTCGACCCCGGCCTTGATCGGCCCGAACGAGAAGCCGCCGAGATCGTTGATGACGTCCTGGCCGTCGCCCCGCCGGAAGACGTAGATGTCGCCGCCGACATTGCCGCTGAGGTAATCGTTGCCCTTGCCGCCCATCAGCACGTCGGCGGATCCGGAGCCGGTCAGCGGATCGTTGAACAGCCCTTCCGCCCGCTCGTAATCGACGACTTCCAGCGCCATGCGGAAGCGGTCCCAAGCCACGCCGTCGGCGAAGACGATCGAATCGACGCCCGATTCGAACTGCTTGCCGTTGCTCGCATAGTCGTTGAGCTCGCCGAGGAACTGGTCGGTCAGGCGGATGAAGTTGGTCCGGCCGCGGATCTGCAGGATAAGGTCCTGCCCGTCGCGGATCGCCTTGACGTCGTCGGACTTGACGTCGGTGAAGCGGAGCTCGTCGTCGCCGCCGAGGTCCTTGTCGACGATGTAATCGTCGCCCGAATTCTTGCCGACGAAATAATAATCGGCGGCCATCCCGCCGGTGACGGTCTGGTTGCCGCCGGTCATGTAGAAGAAGTCGGTGCCGTCGGTGCCGGTGACCTGGGTATCCGAGGTCAGATGGGTGCGGATCCGGGTCTCGTCCACGGACAGGGCATGGGCGACGCCGCGAATGTCGAGATCGACCCCGACATTCTCATAGGCCTGGATGAGCATCTGCATGATGTAGGCCTGGTCGATCCCGACCTTGCCGTTCAGGACTCCGCCCTCGTCCTCTTGCGCGAAATCGGGATAGATCTGCCAGAGCAGCTCGTTCCAGTCGGTCAGATAGTCGAGAACGGCATCGCCCGCGTTCGAAGCGGGCGCGCCCTCGAAGATCGCCTCGAACATCGGCGCCATCTGGCGATCGCTGGTCGCGACGAAGACGTTGCGCGCCGCGTCGTAAGCGATGCCGCGCGCGAACTCGGCCAACCCGCCCTGGAGCGCCATCCGCACGGCGAAACGCCGCGACACGGTCACATATTGCTCCATCACCGGCTGGAGCATCGAGATCATCGCCTTGATCGACGAGACATAGCTGTCGGCCGAAAGGCTGGGGCTGCCGCTCTCGTTGACGCTGTAGGCGAGGTGGCCGGTCTGGTCGTTGGCGACCGCGGTCAGCATCTGCGGGCGGAAGTCGATGCCACCGAGGCTCGTCGCGAAGTGGAACTGGGCCGGAGTCAGCAGCTCGACCCGGTAGGTCGAATCGTCGGTCGAGCCGACCTCGTCCAGAGTCTCGAAATCGACCTCGTAGTTGCGGAGATTGAACTCCCGATAATCGCCCGTCTTCCATTCCAGCTCGAGCGCGCGATCGAGATTTCGCGCCCAGACGTAGAAAGTCCCGTCGCGGTCGGTGACCTGGACGGTGTAGTCGACCACCGTGCCGTCGGTGAAGCGGACTCCGATCGCCTCGACCGGAAGATCGGCGAGGGGGTTGAACTGGATGTCCTCGCGGCGCCATTCGGTGCCGGCCGAATGCGACAGGGCCAGGATGTCGTCCACCGTGGCATAGGTCGTGCCCGGCGCGGAGGCGAGCGCCCAGCGGCCGTCGGCCTGCTTGACGCCGTAGTCGAGGATGATCGCGCGGCCGTTTTCGACGCGCATCAGATAGGGCGCCTCGTCGCGCTTCGTCAGCGCTTCGCCCCGCGAGGCTGGCGACCAGGCCTGTTCGAGCCGCCACCCCGCGCCCTGCGCCAGCACCTGCTCCAGGGTCGGCCGAGCGACCGCGGCGCCGGCGCCGTCCAGGACCGGCGTTCCGGACCGGAGCGTCCAATAGCCGCCGGCCTGATCCTCGACGTAGATCGCGCGGTCGAGCATCGCGCCCGTGCCGTCCAGCCGAACCGCCACCAGCTCGCGGCTGGTCTCCAGGGTCATGCCCCATTGGCCGAGCACGTCGCCGGCCTGGGCGACGAGAGTCTTGATCTTCGGCACCGTCATCGCCGTTGCGCGGGCCTGCGCCAGCTCGGCGAACTCGGGATCGTTGGCCGCCGCCACCGCCAGGTCGGTGATCGTTCCGAAGCCCTTGGCATTGAGGCCGTCATTCGACTGCCAGGGCGCGAAGCCGGCCTCGCCGGCGAATTTCGTGTCGACCTCGTTCGCGCCGAAGATCGCCTCGAACATCTTCGTGGTGCGTCCGTCGACGAAGATCACGTCGGAGCGCGAGAGCAGAGTCGCATTTTGCGGCGTGGAAACGTTGAGCGGCGTCGAAGCGAGGCTCAATGAGGCGATTCCGAGCGCGGAGAGACTCTTCAGCTCGCCGGCATCGGTCTCGCCGTCGCGGTCGCGGTCCTGCCAGACCTGGAGCTCGCCCCAGATGAGGTCGGCGACGCTGATCTTCCCGTCGCCGTTGCTGTCGTAAGCGGCGAGCTCGGCGAAGCCGCCCTGGGCCCGGTCGCCGAACAGCTCGGCCATGCCGTCCACGCGGCCGTTGCCGTTGGAGTCGAGCACGAGGAAGCCGTCGTCGCCCTTGAGCCAGCCGGTACGCTCGCGGAACATGTCCCCGTCGACGTCGAAATAAGCCTTGCTGTAGTCGCGCGAGATCGTCTCGATGCCGTCGCCGTCGAGGTCGATCACCAGCGGGTCGGCGCCCGCAGCCCACAGCATCGACTTGGCGAAGCGAGTCACCGCCGCGGCCGTCGAGATGAGCGCATCGGCGAACACCGAATAATAAAGCGCCGCGCCGATCAGCCCGGGCACCAGGTTGATCACCGGCAGCAGCGCCTGCAGCGGGTTGACCGCGCGGAAGACCATGCCGAGGTCGCCCTGGCCGTTCCCGGCGAGCAGATCCGCCGTAAATTTGGCCTGCATGACTCCGAGCCGGGAGCCGATCACGTCGACATTCTCGACCTTCATCCACCCCTTGTGGATGGAATCCGGGGTCGTGCCCGCCTCCTGCCCGACCGCCGCCATCATGCCGCGGAAGATCTGCTCGAAGGCGTTGGTGATATACATGTCGAGGTGGCCGTCCTCGTCACGCTTGAACGTGTAGATCATCCAGGGCTGGATGTGGTCGATGTAGATCTCGTCCGTCCAATCCTGCGCGTCGCCGCTGAAGTAACGGGCGATGTTGGCCATGCCGATCGCCGAGCCGAACAGCCCGTTCATGATCGCCAGGCCCGCGATGCCGCCGTTGGCGTCGCCGCCGGTCAGCGGAAGGCCGAAATATTTCAGCACGTCGAAGTGCTGCGCATCCATGATCGTGGTGTCGGCCCAGAACCAGAAATTGTCCGAATTGTCGCTGTTGTCCGGGGCAAGCTCGCCCTCCGGGCTCAGACCGCCATAATAGTCGCCGTAAAGCTCGCCCTCCTTGCTGGTGTTGAAGATCCAGTCGCGGCCGAGGCCGCCCGCCGTAACGGCCTTCTCGCCGAGGACGGAGATGACCCAGTCCTTGCCCTCGCCGCCGTCGAGGATGAGCATGAGGTCGGATTCCGCCTCCTCGCGAAGGTCGGGCTGGCCCGCCGTCGGGGCCGGCCCGATCTTCTCGCCGCTCTTCAGTTCCGAAGGAAGGATTCCGACGAGGACGTCGTTGCCTTTGTCGCCGAGCGCCACGCCGTAGCCGGAGTGGAATAGCCAGTCGTTCTTTTCGCCGCCGACGATGGCGGCGTCATGCTCTCCGTAGAGCCAGACGTTTTCATCGTCATACGTGTGCGCGGCCGATCCGGCGCCCGCGCTCTCGAGGCGATCGAGCTGGACCTGATCCACGCCGCCGGCCAGCGACTGCGCCTGGTCGCTGGTGGTCATGAAGCTGACGGCGCTTTCCAGCATGCTGACCGCGCCACCCTCGAACGCGATCATGTAGTCGAGGACGGTCTTCGCCGATTTGTAGAGGAAGCTGTCCGGCTCGTCGGCATAGGCCTCGACGAGGTTCTGGGCCACGGAGCGGACGCCGAGATAGAGTCCGCCGACCGCGACGGTTATGACCGCCGCCGTGCCCCAGACGGGCGCCGCGGCCATGATCGCGCTGGACGCGGCTCCGACCACCGGAATCGCGATGGCCGTGACGAGGGCCGTCGTCGCCGCCCATTGGAAGAACTGGGCGTTGAAGCCCCCGGCCTTCTTATATTCGGCAACGCCGTCCAGAACGCCAAGCAGCAGCCCCGCCGCCGCCCCGGTCAGCTTGAGCGCGTAGCGCGAGGCGCTGCCGCTGTAGCGGAACAGGCCGATCGTATCGTCCCAGGCGTTGCGGTAATGCCCCATGATGCCGCGGCCGAGCCTGACCAGATTGTCGGGCAGCCCGTCGAGGATGTCGGGAAATGCATCCAGCAGGCCCTTCTGCCAGCGGGCGAGGTCGTGGATGAGCGCATCCCCCGCGGCCTCGAGCCCGCCGGGCAGCTTGGACGTGAGCTCCGTGAGATGGCGCCAGCTGTTGGTTATCGACCTTCCGGCGAGATCGACGATTTCGCCGGTCGTCGACTTGGCCAGCTCGGCCGTTCTGGTGATGGCGTTCGACAGTGCGGCGACGGAGCGCTCGAACGCCTCGTCGGCGCCGGCCAGAATCGAGGTCAGACGCGCGGTCGTGAATTTGTCGCCGAGCTTCTGCATCGAGCTCCACAGCGACTTCCAGAAGCTTTGCTCGGTGGCGGCTTCCACTGCGGCGATCGACGCCTTGAGCGGCAAGCCTCCCCTCACCGAATCCAGGCTTGCGCCGGGGGCGATGCGGTTCACCCAACCCTCGGGCACGTCGAGGGCGCCGATGATCCTCCTGCTGGTGACCGGGTCCGTGTCCGTGGCTTCGTACAGCGAGGCGCCGAAGGCCCGGTTCGCGTCCCAATAGGCGTCCGCTGCGACAGCCAGACGGGCAAGATTGACCTGATCGGGCGCGACACCGGCGCTTGCGGCGAGCATCTGTTGCTTGGTGACGCCGTTGAACGTCGCTCCGTCGGGAGCTGTCGCCAACAGTTTCGGCAGCTCGATATCGCGCAGGATCGAAGATTTTGTCGGATCGAGCGAGGCCCGATCCGGCGTAAACAGGACGTGAGTCCCGACCGGGTTTTTCCCTGCGAAAGCCTCGGACAGCCGTTCATTGACGGCCAGTGCGGCAGACCCGTCGAATCCGTCGACGACATCGGCAAGGCGCGAGCGAAACAGAAACTGACCGAGCTTAGTCTTGTCGATCGAGACCGCTGTATTGCCGGCCCGCTCCACGAAATCATTCGCCAGAATGCTGTTGAAAACATCACCTGTCTTGAGGTCGTAGAAGACTTTCAGCGTGGGCCGGACCACCGTTCCGTCCGGCAGCAACCTGTAAAGGTTCTCGTCGCTATTGAGCGCCTCCGTCACGAAGAGATCGAAATCCGCCATCGTGACCTTGGTGCCGTTGAACGACGGCACCCCATTCGCGTCATACGTCAGTCCAAGATTGAAGCGGTCCGAGAAGGCCTGCAGCAGCGGATTGGGATAGTCGCGAATGTCAGTCATTGGCCTTCTCCCCCGCGCGGACCGTCATATAGAGCATCTTGTCGACTCCGAGAGGGCAGAAGTACACTTCATCTGGATAATAGCCTTCACCGGATAGCGGGTAATCAGGATGATTATATTTATATGATGACGTCAGATCTAAATAGATCGAGCAGAAGTCGCGGGACAGGTTTTGAATGTCGACAGGGTTGCTCCCTAATATCTCAAACAATATTACTTGTGGCCTCCGGCCATATTTGGTCGCAATCTTTGTCTGATATTCGATAGTCTCGACGAGGCTCAGCGCCGAGTAATCAACACCCTCATCGGCCGCGTGCTTTCTAGCCTCAGCGGACGTTTGGGCGACCCGGGCACTGATTTCCACTTCCCCGCTCCCCTGCCGGGTACGGAAGAGATAGTTTTCGCCAGCCAGATCGTGGCTGATATCGAGCCCTTCATAGGTAAGGACCGTGGAGCCGTCGTCGCTCTGCACCTGCTTGACCCTTGGGATCCGCAATCTCATTTCGTCCGACCTTCCTTCACCCAAGGCTCGCCGCAGCGGCCGGGCCGCGCGTCCGGCGTCGGCCCCAATGCTAATGTTGAAGACGCCGGCGCTCATCGGGCCGCCTCCCGCCCAGCGGGGAGAAGGCGGCCGGCCTCGTCGCGACAATTATGTCTGCAAGGGATTTTCCTGCCCGGCTCACCGCTTTGGGAGCGCCGCTGCCGGTATTGCCCATCCCCACCCATATACGTCCACGCCCCTCTGCGGTCGAAGACGCACCGGCCCGACGCCGAAAGCGCGGCCCACGCGCTTTCGCAGTCCGTCCGGTCCGCCGGACGATTCGAGTCGGGAGTCCCCCCTATATTCAATCATGCCAGCATCCTGTTGCCGGTCAATGACTTTCGTTTCGGACTTCGGATTGACTTGGATCGTCGCGGGATAGCATCTGTCGCCGCTCACGATTCGAAGGGCGATTCACGGTGGCGAGGAGGGCGGACGGGGATCCGGGCGCCGGTCGGCGGCAATCCGGCGGCGAAGGCGGAGTCCGCGAGACCGTCGATCAGCCGGGCGCGAAATCGAGGAAGATGTTGATAGTCAGGCGGCCGAGGCGGGGGTCCGCGCTCAGCCTTGTATCGGAAGGGATGATTCCGCTGTGCAGCGAGCAGCTTCGATAGACGAGCAGCCGGTTGAAGCGCGCCTCGAAATGGGCCGTTTCGGTATAGCCCTCAGTCCCGGCGCCGGGATAGCCGCCGTCGGGCGGCACCCGGGCGAGGTCGGCCCTGCGGGCGGCGTAATAGGAATCGAACCGGTCGGGGCCGACTTGCTCGAGGCCCGTCGAGTCCTGGCGGAAGAAGGCGGTGCCCCCGAAGGCGCCGCGCCCGAGATAGCAGAGGATCGCGAGCCGCCGCGGGTCGCGCGTATCGATATGCGGGATCCGCTGCATCGGGTGGAGCGCCGTCGGCGGCGCGGTGACGATCGAAAAGCTCGCGTCCAGCCCCGTGAGGGAGGCCCGCCTGAGGCCGAACACCCGTTCGATCAGAGGCATCGCCCCTTCGACGAGGATTTCGGCGAGAGCCGGCGGCGCCTGCGCCCGCACTCCGGGGAAGCCGCCCCGGCCCTCGTCGGCGGCTTCGAAGCCAAGCTGCGCGGCCTGCTCGATCGCCGCATCGGGGTCGAGCAGAGCGTCCTCGACGACGATCACCGGCTCGCGCGAGCGGCCGACGGGCATGGTCCTGACCCGCGCCGCCGGGTTCAGGCCGACCTGGCGGGGGGTCGGCGGCCCGGTCATCGCTTCGGCCATCGCACCAACCCCTCCTTCCGGACCGGATCATGACCGCGACCCAGGCGAACCGCAGCGACACCCGTTACCGGATCGTCATCGCCGGCGGCGGCACCGCAGGCTGGATGGCGGCCGCCGCCTTCGCCCGCTTCTTCCGCCGCGGCGCCGACATCCGCCTCGTCGAGTCCGAGGCGATCGGCACCGTCGGGGTCGGCGAGGCCACGATTCCCCAGATCCGCCTCTTCAACGACAATCTCGGCATCGATGAAGCAGATTTCCTTCGCCAGACGCAAGGCACATTCAAGCTCGGGATCGACTTCGTCGACTGGGTGGAGCCGGGCTCGCGCTACTTCCACGGCTTCGGCTCGCTGGGCCGGGGCCTCGGCATCCTGCCCTTCTACCAATATTGGCTGCGCTACCATCGGGAAGGCGGAACCCTGGGCCTTTGGGAGTTCACCGCCAACGGCATCGCCGCCCGGGAGAACCGCTTCGGCCACCTGCCGCCGCACATCAACGGCCAGCCCACGGGCCTGGGCTATGCCTATCATTTCGACGCCAGCCTCTATGCGCGCTTCCTGCGCCGGATCGCGGAGGCCAACCATGTCCGCCGAACCGAGGGGAAGATCGGCTCGGTCGCGGTCGACGGCGAATCCGGCTTCATCGAGGCGCTGGTCATGGAGAATGGCGAGCGCATCGAAGGCGATCTGTTCATCGATTGCAGCGGCTTCCGCGGCCTGCTCATCGAGCAGACGCTGGCCAGCGGCTACGAGGACTGGTCGACCTATCTCCCCTGCGACCGGGCACTCGCCGTCCCCTGCGTGCGGGTCGATCCGCTCGTGCCCTATACCCGGTCGACCGCGCGCGAGGCGGGCTGGCAGTGGCGCATCGGGCTTCAGCACCGCACCGGCAACGGCTACGTCTATTGCAGCGACCATATTTCGGACGACGAAGCAGCCTCGACCCTGCTCGCCAATCTCGACGGCGAGCCCCTGGCCGCCCTGAACCCGTTGCGCTTCCTCGCCGGCAAGAGACGCCAGGTCTGGAAGAAGAATTGCGTCGCGCTGGGCCTGGCCGCCGGCTTCCTCGAGCCGCTCGAATCGACCAGCATCCACCTCGTCCAGAGCGGCATCGCGCGCCTGCTCGCGCTCTTTCCGACGCATCGCTTCGAAGACGCCGACATCGCCGAGTTCAACGCCCAGACCGATTTCGAATGGGAAAAGGTGCGCGACTTCATCTTCCTCCATTACCGGCTGAACCGGCGGGAGGGCGAGCTGTGGCGCCGCTGCCGGGAGGTCGAGCCTCCGGCAAGCCTCGCCCACAAGATCGAGCTGTTCGAATCGCACGGCGCCATCATCCGGTACAACCAGGAGCTCTTCAACGAGATCAGCTGGCTGCAGGTGATGTACGGCCAGGGCCTGCGGCCGCGCGGCCATCACCCGCTGGCGGACCAGCCGACCGGGAAGGAGCTCGCGCTTCTGATCGATTCGGCGAGCAGGCAGTCGCGCAGGGAGGCGGAGATGCTTCCCCTCCACGCCGATTTCGTCAGATCGATGGGCACGGCCGACTGAACGCTTTGCTCCGGCCTCCGGATTGACTTGGTAGGAAAGCGCAGTAATCGCCCTTCACGACCAGGGGGATAGATATAGTGGCCAAGAAACCAGACGGTTCGAAGAAGACGGATAGCGACGTGATTCCGGCGGCCGCGGGCGCCGGCGCCCCGCAGGCGAACGGCGCCGATACCGCGGCGGGGGACGCGCCCGCTCCCCAGCTCGATCCCGAGATCCTCAAGAAGGTCGCCCAGCTTCGTCTCCAGGTGCGCGAGACCTTCGGCAAGGTCGTGATGGCGATGATGATGCTGCCGCGCTACCGGCACCAGACGGTGGCCGACCTCCAGCATCTCGTCCTCGAGCCGCTGATCCGCGACCGGGTCGCCGTCGCCCATTCGGCCCAATCCGATCCGGAGCTCTCCGACATTGCGGGCCTCGCCATCTGGGCGAGCGTTTCGGAAGAGGTCGACGCCCAGATCCGCGAGCAGGTCCGCGCCGGGGTCTTCCCGGTCCGCCTCAAGGCGGAGGACTGGACCTCGGGATCGATCAACTGGCTGCTCGACGTGATCGCTCCGGACGCCAGGAGCACCGCCAGCGTGATCGCCAATTTCAGCCAGGTGGTGAAGGAAGGCTCGCTCCGCCTCCACCCGATCGTCACTCGGCTCGTCGACTCGGAAACCCTGAAGAAGATGGGCGCCGAGAGGATGAGCGCGCCGACGGGCTGATATCCTCCCCATCGAAGATGGGGAGGGGGACCATGCGTAGCATGGTGGAGGGGTAGCTGGCGCCGGAGTCCGAGGTTTCGCGCGATGCCCGCTTCTCCGGGCCCTTACCCCTCCACCACCCTTCGGGTGGTCCCCCTCCCCACCGCTTCGCGGCGGGGAGGATAATCCGTCCTCAGCGCTCCCGGCCGGCCTCGGCCACCGTCTGCGATATCGGCGAGAGCAGATATTTGATGATCCGGCGCTCGCCCGTCTTCACCTCGGCCTGGACCGCCATGCCCGGCCCGATCAGCTGGGGCTGCCCGCCGACGATGAGATGGTTCCGGTTGAGGCGGATCCGGGCTGCGTAGACCAGGCCCAGCTTTTCGTCCTGAATGGCGTCGCGGCTGATCGTCTCGATCACCCCCTCGATCAGGCCGTAGTCGGTGAAATTATAGGCTTCGAGCTTGACCCGAACCGACTGCCCCTCGCGGATGAAGCCGATATCCTTGTTGAGGATCTGGGCTTCGACGGCGACTTCGCTTCCGGAGGGAACGATCACCATCAGAGGCTCGGCCGGCTGGACCACCCCGCCGACCGTGTGGACGGCGAGCTGCTGGACGACCCCGTCGACGGGCGAGCGCAATTGCTGAAGCGAGCGACGGCGCTCCGACTTGCGCAAATCCTCGCCGCGAAGGCTCGATTCATCCTCCGCCGTGGCCATTTCGGTGCTGGCGGTCTTGGCGAAGGTCTGGCGCAGGCGGGCGGTCTGGGCGTCGATATTGCCGATCGCCGCCCGCGCCTTGGCGGCGACGCTCTGCTGGACCTCGATATTCTGCAGATGCTCGACCCGAAGCTGCTCATATTCGAGCACCTTCAATTTGGGATAATGGCCCCTCGAGCTGAGCTGCTTGCGCGCCTCGAGCTGCTGGTCGATCAGCGGCAGGGTCTGCTTCAGCTTCTCGATCTCGGCGAGCGATCCCGAAAGCTCGGCGTTCCGCTCCGCCCGGCTCTGCACGAGGCTGGCGCGCTCGGCCTCATATTCGGCGATGGCGCTCGCGATGACGATATTCTGGGTCACCGCCACCTGCGCCGGGGTCCCCGGCGGAGCGACGAAGCGCGCCGGCCGGCCGGCGAGATGGGCGAGCAGGGCGTCGTTGCGCGCTCGGGCGATCCGGGCCGAGAGGAGCCCGCGCGTCGCCTGCGCCTCCTCGGCCCCCGACGTCGTGTTGTCGAGCTCGATCAGCAGCTGGCCCTTGCGGACCCGCTGGCCGTTGCGGACATGGATGGTTCGAACGACCCCGATCTCCATCGGCTGGACGACCTTGACGTTGGCGACGGGGAGGGTCTTCCCGCTCGCCACCGCGACGACGTCGACCTTGCCGATGAACGACCACAGCAAGGCGATTGCGAACAGGCTGCACAGGGTCAGCATCAGCCAGCGCAGGCCCGGGCTCGGCGGCTTCTCCATGATCTCGAGCGCCGCCGGAAGGAACTCATGCTCCTCCATCGGCCGCCGGTTGCGGTCCGCCTCGTTCTGGTTGCGCCACGCCTGGCGAAGCACCGCGAGGTGGCGCGACAGGGTCGGGAAGCGCTCGGCGATCGCGCTCATGCCGCCACTCCCATCTGCTTGCGATAGAGGTCGGCGTAGCGGCCGCCGGTCGCCAGCAGGCTCTCATGCGTGCCCTGCTCGGTGATCTCGCCCGTCTCGACGGTGATGATCCGGTGGCATTGCCGCACCGCCGACAGCCGGTGGGCGATGATGATGACGGTCCGGCCGTGGGCGATCATCCTGAGGTTCTTCTGGATGATCTCCTCGCTCTCGGCGTCGAGCGCCGAGGTCGCTTCGTCGAGGATCAGGATTCGCGGGTCGCCGATCAGGGCTCGGGCGATGGCGATGCGCTGGCGCTGCCCGCCCGACAGATTGGCGCCGCGCTCGTCGATGATCGTGTCGTAGCCGTGGGAAAGCTCGAGGATGAATTCGTGCGCTCCGGCGAGCTGCGCCGCGGCCAGGACGGCCTCCATCGGCCGGGTCGGATCGGCGAGCGAGATATTCTCGCGGACCGAGCGGTTGAACAGGATATTCTCCTGGAGAACGACGCCGATCTGCCGCCTCAGCCAGGCCGGATCGACCAGGGCGAGGTCGACACCGTCGATCATGACCCTTCCCTGCTCGGGCACGTAGAGCCGCTGGACCAGCTTGGTGAGGGTCGACTTGCCCGAGCCTGAGGGACCGACGATTCCGAGCATCTCCCCGCCGGCGATCTTCAGGCTGACCCCGCGCAGGGCCTCGGGGGCATCGGGGCGATAGCGGAAGCGGACCTTGTCGAACTCGACATTGCCCTTGATCGCCGGCAGGCTGGCGCGGTTGGGATTATGCTCGGGCTCGGCCGGGGCGTTGAGGACGTCGCCGAGCCGGTCGACCGAGATCCGGACCTGCTGGAAATCCTGCCAGAGCTGCGACAGTCGAAGGATCGGCGCCGCCACCCGTCCCGCAAGCATGTTGAAGGCGACCAGCGAGCCGACGCTGAGATCGCCCGCGATCACCGCCTTGGCGCCGAAATAGAGGATGGCGACGGTGGTGAGCTTGGAGACGATCTGGATGAGGTGGTTGCCCCAATTGGCCAGCTTGGTCACCGCGAAGCCGGTCTGGGTGTAGGCGGCGAACTGCTTCTCCCAGCGCTCGCGCATCTGCGGCTCGACCGCCATCGCCTTCAAGGTGCCCACGCCCGTCACCGTCTCGACCAGGAAGGCCTGGTTCTCGGCGCCGCGGCGGAACTTCTCGTCGAGGCGGGCGCGAAGCGGCGGGGTGATGAAGATCGAGATGGCCGCGTAGATCGGGATCGATCCCAGCACGATCAGGGTCAGCATCGGGCTGTAGAGGTACATCACGGCGAAAAAGACGATCGTGAAGAAGAGGTCGATCACCACCGTGACCGCGTTCGACGTCAGGAACTCGCGGATGCTCTCCAGCTCGCGCACCCGGGCGATGCTGTCGCCCACCCGCCGTGCCTCGAAATAGGAGAGCGGCAGGTTGAGAAGGTGGCGGAACATCCGGGCGCTGAGCTCCGCGTCGACCCGGTTGGTGCTGTGCGCGAACAGCCAGTTGCGAAGGCCGGACAGCGCCGTCTCCCAGATCAGCACCACCGCCAGCCCGAAGGCCAGGACGTCGAGGGTGGTGAGCGAGTGGTGGACGAGCACCTTGTCGATGACGAGCTGGAAGAAGATCGGCGAGACCAGCCCCATCAGCTGCATGAAGAAGGAGGCGATCAGGACGTCGCGGAGCGGCCGGCGATACTTGACCAGCGCAGGGATGAACCAGCTGATGTCGAACGGCCGCGAGGCCCCCGCCATCTTCTCGCGCGAGGTCATCAGCAGGAGGCGCCCGGCGAAGCGCTCGCGAAGCTCCTGGGCGGTCCAGACCTCGGGCCGCTCGCGGTCGCCGAACTGGACCAGCGCCCGCGGCTCCTCGGTATCGTCCTCCAGCTTCAGGATCACCGCCATGTCGCCGTCGTTCAGCTGGGCGATCGCCGGCAGCGGCATCTTGTGGAGCTCGCCCGCCTCGCAGCGGCGCACCCGGCCGACCAGGCCGAGCTGCTTGGCGATCCGCGACAGATCCTCGAGCGTGTAGGGCTGGTCGCCCTTGCCCCGCTCGTGCGCGATCTGCCGCGGATCCGCCGGCATTCCGAGGAACCGCGCGAGCAGCACGAAGCAGGCGAGCGCCGGATCGGCCCTGTATTCGGTCGTTTCGTCCACCCCAGCCCCGCGTTACCGCCTGCCGCCCATCCGGACCCTTCCGGAGCAGAGCCCCGGTGAGGCGAATCGTCCGAAGGTCGAGCAGGATATCCAACTTACTGTTATATCTGGAAAAGCAGTTTGGCGAGGGGATTCACGAACTCTGCCGCTCACGCTCGCAACCACACCCTCACCTGCTGCTGCACTGCAACAGGTACCTGTCACCTATTGCGGTGCAACAGGTGCCTGTCACCTTTTGCGATGCAGCAGGTATACGTTTATCCGTTACGTCACCCGGTGCGGACGGAGCCAGCGCGGAGCCGTGTATCCGCGCAGCAGATCCTCGTCCGCCGGCCGCTCGCGGACGACCGCCCATTCGGCGCCGTTCACCAGCACCTCGGGGGTGAGAGGACGCGAATTGTAGGTGCTGCCCATGGTCGCGGCATAGGCTCCGGCGGTCCGGATGATCATCAGCTCGCCGGAGCCGACCCGGTCGATGCGCCGGGCCCGGGCGAAGGTGTCGCCGGTCTCGCAGACCGGCCCGACGATGTCGGCGACCATATGCTCGCCGTTGGGGACGACGGCCTCGGCCGAGTGCCAGGCGTCGTAGAGGGACGGCCGCATCAGGTCGTTCATCGCCGCGTCGACGATCACGAACGGCAGTTCCGGCCCCGGCTTGATCCGGATCACCCTGGTCAGGAGCACTCCGGCATCGCCGACCAGCAGCCGCCCGGGCTCGAAGATCAGCCTCGTCTCCCAGCCCTGGGTCGCCCGGGCGACCATCGCCCCGTAATCGGCCGGAGTCGGCGGCGGCGGCGCGGCGGGATCGTAGACCAGCCCCAGCCCGCCGCCGAGATCGGCCGTTCGTATCTCGTGCCCCGCCGCTCGGAGCGCCCGGATGAGGCCGCCGAGCCGTTCGAACGCCGCCTCGAGCGGGTCGAGGCGGGTGAGCTGGCTTCCGATATGGACCGCGACTCCGGTCAGCCTCAGGCCCGGAAGCTCCCGGATGCGGGCGCAGGCGGCAATTGCGTCGCCGAGCGCCACTCCGAACTTGTTGTGGGCGGCGCCGGTCGAGATCTTGGCGTGCGACCCGGCGTCGACGTCGGGATTGACCCGAAGCGCGACCGCGGCCTCCCGTCCCGCCGCGGCCGCGAGCTCGGACAGCATCTCCGCCTCCGGCACCGATTCGAGGTTGAACTGGCAAAGCCCGCCGTCCAGCGCCAGCGCCATCTCCGCCTCGGTCTTGCCGACCCCGGAGAAGACGATCCTGTCCGGCGCGATCCCGGCCGAGCGCGCGCGCCGATATTCGCCGCCCGAGACGACGTCGGCGCCGAGCCCCTCGGCGGCGAAGGTCGCCAGCACCGCCGGATTGGGATTGGCCTTGACTGCGAAGGCGATGAGCGGATCGTCGAGCCCGGCCAGCGCGGACTTCAGCGCCCGCGCCTGCCTGAGCATGGTCGCGGTCGAATAGACGTAGACCGGAGTTCCCACCGCGCGCGCGATCAGCGGCAGCGGCACGTCCTCGCAATGGACGACGCCGCCCCGCAGCGGGAAATCGCCCATCTTTACCGCAGCTTTAGCCGGACCCCGGCCCGGAACGTACGCCCGAGCAGATCGCTGAAGGTGCTGTTCGCGGCGAGACCGGTTTCCGGCAGCAATATCGGACCGTCATTCAGGATGTTGGTGACGTTGATGAAGAACTCCCCGTCGCCGTCGCCGAGCACGCTGAACTTCATCGTCGCGTTGAGGTCGAAGTAGAGCGCGCCCTTGACGTGGTTGTTGTCATAGGTCGGGAATTGCGTCGTCGAGACCGGGCAGGTGGTCTGGCACTCGATGGCGTTGGCGAGATATTTGCCCGAGCTGACCCCCCGCGCCACGCCGGTGAGCGAATAGGTCGGCGTGTCGTAGGTGGCGCTGAAGCGGTAGATCCACTTCGGCGTGCTGGCCTGACCGCCGTTCGCGCCCACCGTGTTGACCGGAAGCGTACCGACGATCCCGGTATCTCGAAGATTCTCGATGTAGCGCGTCGCCACGCCCTTCAGCAGGACGTTGCCCTGGGCGAACCGCCGGCGATAGGCCACGTCGAAGTCGACTCCGCGTACCAGGTGGCTCACGAAGTTGAACGGCTGCGTCTTGATCAGCAGATAGGGATTGTTCGGCTGCGATCGGGTCGGGTCGTTGGTGATGGCGGAGCAATATTCCTCGCGGCCTTCGTCGCAGCGGTTGACGATCTCCTGGGCGCTGATCGTGTCGATCGCGTCCTGGAGGTCGATCCGGAAGTAATCGACGGAGGCGGTGAAACCGGGCAGCCAGCGCGGCGAGAGCACCGCGCCGACGTTCCAGGAATCGGCCTTTTCCGGATCGAGATTGGGATTGCCGGTCGTCAGCCCCGAATAGCTGAAGAATTGCGGTCCGTTCGCCAGGTCCGGCGTGAACTTCGGGTTGCGCACGGAGTCGCTGTTCGCCGTGCCGGCCTGATAGAGCTCGTTCAAATTGGGCGCGCGGATATCGCGTGAGCGGGTCACGCGGAACCGGATATCCCGGACCGGAGCCCAGGTCGCACCCAGCTTCCAGGTCGTGACATAGCCCGAGTTCGAATAGTCGGTCGCACGCACGG
Organism: Allosphingosinicella sp.; assembly: GCA_035719905.1. GTDB lineage: Bacteria > Pseudomonadota > Alphaproteobacteria > Sphingomonadales > Sphingomonadaceae > Allosphingosinicella. The sequence goes on along the minus strand of DASTFN010000017.1, from coordinate 12,754 downwards.
CGCCGTTGAACTCGAGCCCGAAACCCAGCGGAACGACGGTCTCGAGATAGGCTTCCTTCACGTTATACTTGCCGGTGAAGGGCAGGTAGTTGCCGACCGACCACCGGTTGGTCGTGGTTCCGTTGGCGTTGATGATCGGCTGGAACTCGGGCGGGACGGTGCCGCGAATCTTCTCTTCCCGATACTCGGCGCCGACGGCGATGCTCACGTCGCCGGCCCAGGTCGCGAACGGAGTCAGCGACAGGTTCGCCCCGGCGACGCGCTGCTCCAGCGTCTGGTCGCGATAGGGGTCGCCGAGGGCGTAATCGATCCCTGCCGGATCCGCGACTCCGAGGCCGAGCCGGTTCAAAGGCACGCAGAGGGGATCGTTGTTGCTGGGGTTGGCGTCGACGTTGATCAGGCACTGGATCGAGCCCACCGGATAGCCGCCGGCATTGCCCGCCGGCGCGAAGGCGGCGTTGGTCGCGTTCGTCAGGTTGGTGAGATGCTGGATGTCGCGCAGCTGCTCGCGGACGTCGGAACGGCTGTATTGGGCATAGACGTCCCACCGCGCCGGCTTGTCGAACGCGTCGAAGCTGCCCTCCGCCCCGACGACGTAGCGCTGCACCTTGCGCTGGTTGTTGATGCCACGGAACGGCAGGTCGCCCCCGGTCGAGGTGACGCTGATTTGGGTCACTCCGGCAAGCTGCGCCGCGCCAAGCGACTGAAGGGCGAAGGCATTGCAGGTGATCGGCACCGGGACGGTGGTGCAGCCGGTCGTGTTCAGGTTGTAGGATCCCAGATTGGGGCCGGCGTTGAAGAGCACCTCCTGCCGGTTGTAGGAGCCCTCGGCGAACAGCTCGACGCCGTCGGCAACCTCGAAGCTCGCCCGGCCGAAGAAACCGTAGCGATCGTCGCGCGGGGTCAGGCCGATGCGGCGGCCCGAATCGTTGACGAAGGCGTCGGGCCCCTGCGTCCGGGTGGTCACCGCGGCTCCGCCCAGGGCCGGGAAGTTGTAGCCCGTACCGTACCGGAATTGCGCCACCGCGCCGCCCTGGCCGAAGTAGAGGCCGCGCAGCCGGTTCGCCACTCCGCCGGTCGATGCGGTGATCAGGCCGCCAGGCGTCTGGTTCCCGACTCCGATCCCGCGCAGGGTCGTCAGGAACTGCGGCACGGAGGAGTTGGTCGTCGCGTTGTAGGCCGGGTTGGTGACCGCCACATAGCCCGTGTGGTTCCACGGCCGGTCGAACGCGTCGACCGAGAAGATGCCGTCCTGATGCGCGATCTCGGCATTGAAGATGACGTGGCCGCGTCCGCCCGCGAAGGCCATGCCGCCGGCGACGCTGCCCGAATAGTTGAAATTGTCGCCGACGGTGGTGATGCCGATGTCGCCCTCGACGAGCAGGCCCTCATATTTCTTGTTGAGGATGAAGTTGACCACTCCCGAAACGGCGTCCGAGCCGTAGGCGGACGAGGCGCCGCCGGTGACCACTTCGACCCGCTCGACCAGCGCCTGCGGGATCGTGTTGACGTCGACCCAGCCGAAGATCGTCGAGCCGACCGAACGGCGGCCGTCGATCAGGATCAGCACTCGGTTCTCACCGAGGTTGCGCATGTTGAGCGCGTTGATTCCGGCGGAGCCGTTCGAGATGTTGAGGCGCGAGTTGGCGGGCTTGGTCGAACCGGCCAGCTGCGGCAATTGGTTGACGAAATCGGCGATGTTGTTGGTCGGCGACGTGTTGTCGATGTCGTCCTTGGTCAGCACGGTGAGCGGCGTCGGCGCCTGGAAACCGTCGCGGACGACGCGCGTGCCGGTGACGATGATGTCCTGGCGATCCTCGGGAGCGACCGTCGCCGGGTCTTCCAGCTGGTCGGCAACGGCCTCGGCCGAATCCTCTTCCGCCACCGGGTCGGTCTGGGCCGCCGCGGGACTCGCGATCGACATCACGGCGACGGCGGCTCCGGAAAACAGCATCGTTTTCAACGAATTGCGACGAAACATGTGAAATCCCCCTGAAACCCGCATTTGCTGCGCGATTAGCGGCCATTAAGTAGCAAGATACGCCCTCCCCGGCATAGTTTCTCTTCACCCAGCCATAACCTCTCGCCATCCTCCGGGCACGATTGCCACGCCGCTGTGGCGTCACGGCAACAGCGATCGCATTCCATATCCCATGGAGTTGCGCCGATGGTTCGGTCGCGAGCCCTCGCCGGCCGAAGGCCAATCATTTTTCAACGCGAAGACGCAAAGACGCAAAGATGCCGTGCCGCTCCGACGCCATGCGATTTTTGAATGGCACTCAGGATCATCCATGATTGCAGCTTCGCTGCGCAGGGGATTCGCCAATTCGTTGGATCAGCCGCGGCATCTTTGCGTCTTCGCGTCTTCGCGTTGAATCCTGAAGGGCGCCATCGCCTTCGTTATCGCGACGGGAGTGGACCATGTCCGACATCGAGGAACTGGCGACCCAGACGATCCAATGCGGGTTCGCGATCCACCAGGATCTCGGCCCGGGCCTGCTCGAGTCCTGCTACGAGGCGCTGCTGGCCGCGAGTCTTGCCCGCACCGGCCTGGCCGTGGAGCGGCAAAAGATCGTGGATATCGAATATAACGGAATTTGCGTGCGAGAGGCTTTTCGGGCCGATCTCCTCATCGAGCGTCGCCTCGTCGTCGAGGTCACGGCGGTCGACAAGCTGGCGCCCATCCATTCCAGGCAGGTGCTGACCTATCTCAAGCTGCTCGATCTGCCGCTGGGCCTGGTCATGAACTTCGGCGGCGGGACCTTCCGGGAGGGGCTGAAGCGGGTCGCGAACACGCGCCGTCATTGACTGTTCCGCCTCGGCAGTGAAGCTTCGCGCGCAATGAGCGAAGCCGAAGCCAACGGGGCCCCGCCCCCCGCCATTCGCCCCGGCTTCGGCCGGATGGCGCTCTACGTGCTGCTCGGCTTCTCCGCCGGCCTGCCCTTCTACATGTTCTCGACGGTGCTCAGCGTCCGCCTCGCCGAGCATGGCGTGGTGCTCACGATCATCGGCTTCTTCGCCTGGGTCCAGCTGCTGCCGACGTTCAAATTCCTGTGGGCGCCGCTGCTCGACAAATATGACGTGCCCGGCTTCGCGCGCTTCTGGGGCAAGCGCCGCGGCTGGATCATGCTGTCGCAGCTCGGCATCTTCAGCTCGATGCTGGCGATGGCGCTGACTTCGTCGGACGACAACCTCGCCGTCACCGCTCTGTTCGCCGTCCTTCTCGCCTTCTGGACGACGACGCTCGAGGTCGCCGCCGACGCCTGGCGCATCGAGCTCGCGCCGACGCCCGCGGAGCAAGGGCCGGTCGCCGCGTCCAACCTGTGGGGATACCGCACCGCGATGGTCGCCGCGGGGAGCGGGGCGCTGCTGTTCGCCGATCCCGCGGGCAGCCTCGCCCCGATCCTGCGCGGCTTCGGAGTCGAGGCCGGCTGGACCTCCTCCTATCTGCTGATCGCGGCGGGCGCGTTCGTGCCGCTGCCGATCCTCGCCTTGCTCCCGCGCCAGCCCGGATGCGGCGGCAACCGCGCCGCCGCTCTGGCCAGGGGACTTGCGGCCAGCGCCGCCATCCTGCTCGCCGTGGCGGCCGCGTTCGCAGCGGTCGGCTGGCTGACCCTGAGAGCCGCCGCGGGCGCAGGAATCAGCCCGAAAACCAACGTCACCCCCTGGGTGCTCGGAATCGCGATGACGCCCTTCGTCGCCATGGCTATTCTGACGCCCAGGATCCGCGATCTGCCGCCCGATTCCGTATGGCGCACCTCGCCGGCGATCGGGCCCTATGTGGATTTCTTCTGGCGCTACGGCTTCCTGGCGATCGCGCTGATGGCGTTCGTCTCGGTCTATCGGATGGGCGACGTGCTCGCGCTCAACCTGTCGAAACCGATGATCCTCGGCCTGGGCTACACGAAGAGCGAGATCGGCCGCGCCGACGGCATCGTCGCGCTCGGCGCCAGCATCATCGGGGTCGGGATCGGTGGCTGGATCGTCACCCGGTGGCGCTGGGGGGTGACTCTCACCATCGGCGCGGCGGTCGCGGCGCTGGGCAATTTCGGCTTCGTCTGGCTGGCGCACCAGCCGCACGACGAGCTGACTCTCTACGCCGCGACGGCCGCGGACCAGTTCGGCAACGGCATGGCCGGAACGATCTTCGTCGTCTATCTCTCGATGCTGGTGAACCCGCGCTTCCCGGGGGCGCAATATGCGTTCCTGTCCGGCTTCGCCTTCCTGTTGCCGCGCCTGCTGTCGGGAGCGGGCGGACAGGTGGTCGAGCAGCTCGACCGTGCCGGCCTCGCCGGGTTCGACCTGTTCTTCCTCTTCTCCGGCGCGGTCAGCCTCGGCGCGCTGCTGTTCCTCCCGCTGCTCACCCAGGCGAAACCGAGGCCGGACGACCGGCCATGATCGACACCGCCTTCGCTCCCGCCGCCCAAGCCGTCGCCGACGGGCGTATCCCAGGCGCCGCGCTCGGCATCGTGGCGGCCGACGGCCGGCGGTCGGTGAAGCTGGCGGGAATGGCCGCGCTCCTGCCCGGCCCGGAAGAGCTGACCGAGGCGCATTGGTTCGATCTCGCCTCGCTCACCAAGGTCGTCGCGACGACGACGATGGTCCTCCGGCTCGCCGACGAGGGCCGCCTCGACCTCGACCGTCCTCTCACCGACGCCATCCCCGACCTTCGCCAATATGATGTCGACGGAGCGCCCGAGCGCGGCCTCACCTTCCGCGACTGCCTCGGCCACCGCACCTTCCTGCCGGCGGTCGAGCCGATCTACACCTACGGCAACGATCCCGCCCGGCTTCGCGCCTTCGTCCTCCAGCGCGAATGGCGGCACGGCCCGCCCGTCTATTCGGACATCAACTTCATCCTGCTCGGAATCGCTGTAGAGCGGATCACCGGAGCGAAGCTGTCCGATTGGCCGCTCGCCGAGGGGCTGGCCTTCGGCCCGCCGCCGGGGCCCGCGGTGGCGACCGAGCATTGCACCTGGCGCGGGCGGGTGCTCCGCGGCGAGGTCCATGACGAGAATGCCTCGGCTCTCGGCGGCGCCGCGGGCCATGCCGGGCTGTTCGGCACCGTCGCCGGAGTGCTCGACTTCGCTTCGGGCCTGCTCGACGGCAGCGGCGCCTCGCCGGCCATGCTCGAGGCGATCCGCACCCCCGTCCACGCCGACCGCACCTGCGGCTGGGAGCGCCGCATTGAAGGCTGGCACGGCGGCGACGCCTGCTCCGCCGCGACGATCGGCCATACCGGCTTCACCGGCACCGGCCTGTGGGTCGATTTCGACCGCGGCCTGGCCTGGACCCTGCTCACCAACCGGGTCCACCCGACAAGGCGCAGGGAAAGCGGAATCACCGAGCTTCGCCGGGCCACGGGGGACGCCGTGATCGAGGCCTGGCGCCCCTAAAATTCCTCCCCGACATTTGTCGGGGAGGGGGACCGCGCGAAGCGGGGTGGAGGGGTTCTTCCAGCGCCGCAAGGCCCCTCCACCATGCTTCGCATGGTCCCCCTCCGCTGCAAACGCAGGGGAGGAATTACCTCGTCACAATGTCAAAGAGCCCCGCCGAACGCGACTCGGCATCTGGAACAATATAGGAACGTCAAGCCCCGAATCCCCAACAGATGGATCCGATCCGGAGGCTAATTCGCCTCGGCGATCAGCAGCAGCGCCGCGTCCATCGCCGTCGTCGCGGCGGCGCCCTCGGGAATGTCGTTGGCATAAGCCGAGAAGAGCAAGGTCCGTCCGCTCCTGGCTTTCATGTAGCCCGACAGAGCCGCGCTGGCGTTGAGGGTCCCGGTCTTGGCGAAGAGCCGGTTCTCCAGCGCCGTCCCCTTGAAGCGCCGCGCCAGGGTCCCGTCCACCCCGCCGACCGGCAGGCTCGCCCGCCACGCCGCACCCCAGGGCTGGGCCGCCGCCCAGCGCAGGAAGATCACCATCCCGCGGGGCGCGACCCGATTGTAGGTCGACATGCCCGAGCCATCCGAGAAATCGTAGCTCGAGCGCGGCACGCCGGCCCGCTCGAGCATGGCCCGGACCGCCGCCAGCCCGTCGGCGATCGAGCCGGTGCCGTCGTGGCGGCCGACCCGGCGAAGAAGCAATTCGGCGTGCAGATTCTGGCTGACCTTGTTGGTCAGCGCGATGTCGGCGGCGAGCGGCCCGGGGGTGAGCCGGGCGAGCGGCTCGGAGCGGGGCGGACGCGCCGCGGGAGCGCCCTTGCGGACCGCCGGATCGTCGGCGGGACGAAGCGCCCGATGGCGGACCGAGACCTCGCCGACGATCCGCACCCCCCGCTCCTCGAGCAGCGACCTCAGGCGCCAGGCGGCATAATCGGCCGGGTCGTCGATTCCGAGGCGCAGGAGCTCGGGCTCGGCGCCGGCCGCGATCGTCCCGGTCAGGCGCAGCAGCCGGCTTCCCGGAAGCCGGTCGAATTCCAGCTCGGTCGGCCCGGCCGCGACCGTCACCGCCCGATTGTCGATCCGGTAATAAGGGAGGAGCTCGAGCCTCGGCGGCTGACCCAGTGCGGCGGGCAGGGCCCGGACGTGAAGCTCGTTGTCGTCGAGGCTGAGCGCCGAAGTCGCGGTGCCGGAGCGCGTCGGGATGTTGTTCCAGCTCATCCCCGGGCTCCAGCGCTGGTCCGGGAAGAGGCTGTCGTCGCCGACCACGTCGCGAACCACCCAGGCCCTCGCCGCGACGGCGTCGGCGAGCGCCGCGAGGCAATCCTCGCGGCAGTCCGGACGGCTAGACAGGCGGGCGTCGCCCCGGCCCTCGAGGACGACGTCGGGTACGCCCCCGCCGCGCATCTCGAGCCGGACCGCGGCGCCGCCCTCCCCGTCCGGCCCGTCGAGGCCTGGGAGAGTCGCGAAGGCGGCGGCGGTGGTGAACATCTTGGTGTTGGAGGCGGGGATGAAGCGCGCTTCCGGGGCGATCGCGACGATCTCCCGCCCGTCCTCGGTCGCGACGACGAGTCCGAAGCGGGTGCCGGGTCCGGCCTCCTTCAGCTTCGCCTCGACCCGTTGCTGGAGATCTTCTGCGCTAGCCGGAGTAGCGGCCGCCAGCGCAAGGCCAAGGGCCAGTGCGAGTCGGACAAACCCCTCTCCCGCTTTCCGCGGGAGAGGGGAAAGAAGCCGGGCCGCTGATATCCGGCACGACCCTAGAGCCAAAGCCCGCCGGAGCAAGGAGGCGCGTGTCATTCAGAGGGTTCGAGCGGCCATAACCCTCGCGCATGGCGGCGGCCGTCGCGCTTGTCGGGCGCGGACGGCGGCTCCAATAGGGGAGCGATGGCGTGGCGGGCGGGTCTTCGACTTATGGCGTGTGCGGTCGGGCTGGCAATCGCCGCCCCGGCGATGCCGGCCGTCTCGGAGCCCGACCCTCTCGCCGCGGCTTTGGCCCTGCCGGTCGCGAGCGAGCTCGTCGGAGCGCGCGACACGGAGCGCTTCGCCTGGGTCGAGAAAGTCGCCGGAGTGCGCAACCTGTGGATCGCGGACCGCGGACGGCCGGCGCTCCGGATCACCGATTATCGCGAGGATGACGGCCTCGAGCTTTCCAATTTGGAGCTGAGCGCCGACGGCGCCCGCCTTGCCTTCGTTCGCGGCGGCGATTCCGAATTCCCCGACGAGCGGCTCCCCAACGCCGGCGCCGCCGCCTCGACTCCGCCGCAGCAGCTGTTCGTGGTCGCCCCGGGCAGCGCCCCAATCCTGGTCGGCGAGGGCCATTCGCCGGCGTTCGCGCCCGACGGGGACCGGTTGGCCTTCACCCGCCGCGGCGAGATCTGGCTGTGGAGCCGCGGCGGCGAGGCCCGCAAGCTGGCCACGACCCCGGGCGAGGTCAGGCGGCTGCAATGGTCGCCGGACGGAGCGCATTTGCTCTTCATCGACCATCGCGGCGACTACAGCTTCGTCGCTTTGCTCGACGTCGCCGGACGGCGCCTCGCATATCTGGATCCGGGCCTGGGCTTCGCGGTCGAGCCGATCTTCTCCCCCGACGGCCGCCGGGTGGCGTTCGTCCATTATGTCGAGCCCCCCGCGGGCGCGGCAGCGGACGCCGGACCCTATTGGTCGATCCGGATTGCCGATTCGGCGACCGGGCTCGCCCGCCGCCTGTGGACCGCCCCGGCCGGGCCGGGCGGCCAGTTCGAGGGCACACGGGGCCGGGACCTGTTCTGGAGCGCCGACGGCAGGCTCATCTTCCCCTGGGAGCGCAGCGGCTGGCTTCACGCTTATGCGATCGACGCCGAGCGCGGCGGCACCCCCATCGATCTGACGCCCGGCGATTTCGAGGTCGAGACCTACCTCCTCGGCCCCGGCGGCCGGTCCCTGCTCTATGCCGCCAATTCGGGCGACCTCAACCGGAGGCACGTCTGGCGGCGGCCCCTCGCCGGCGGCGGCGCCGCGAGGGTGACGACGGGCAGCGTCATCGAATCCCTGCCGGCCCTGGCCGGAAGCGCGCTTGCGGTGATCGCCACCGACGTCACCCACCCTGCTTATCCCGCCCTCGCCGATCGGGATCTGGTTCCGCTCAAGCCCGCCGCCGCCGCACCGCATTTCGAGCCGCCCGAGCCGGTCCGGTTCCGGGCCGCCGACGGAGTCGAGGTCCATGCGATGCTGTTCCGCGGCAAGGGCCGGGGCCGCCGCCCGGCTCTGGTCTTCGTCCATGGCGGACCGCGCCGGCAGATGATTCCGGCCTTCCACCCGTCGGGCTATTATTCGAATGCCTACGTCTTCAACCAGCACCTCGCGGCACGCGGCTACACTGTGCTGGCGGTCAATTATCGAAGCGGCACCGGCTATGGCGCCGCCTTCCGGGATGCGCCGGAGCAGGCGCGCGGCGGCGCTTCCGAATATCGCGACGTGCTTGCCGCCGGGCGCTGGCTCGCGGCCCGAGGCGACGTCGATCCCGCCCGTATCGGCATCTGGGGCGGGAGCTGGGGCGGCTACCTCACCGCCTTGGCGCTCGCCCGCGACAGCGACCTCTTCGCCGCGGGGGTGGATTTCCACGGAGTCCATTCGATGCTCCGGCCGCTGCCCGGCAATCTGTCGCCGGACGCCCAGGCCGCCGCCCGCCAGCTCCAGTGGGATTCGTCGCCGATGGGCGCGATCGAGCGCTGGCGTTCGCCAATCCTCCTCATCCATGGCGACGACGACCGCAACGTCGACTTCTCCCAATCGGTGCTGCTCGCGCGCGAGCTCGCCGCCCGCCGCATCCCGTACCGCGAGCTGGTCTTCCCCAACGAGCGCCATAGCTTCCTCCTCCATGCGCACTGGCTGGCGAGCTTCCGCGCCGCCGAGGCTTTCCTCGACGAGACTCTGAAGGAACCGCGCCGATGAAGCGGCTGCTCGCCGCCCTCGCCCTCCTGGTCGCGGCGGCGGCGGCGGCGCAGGAGCGGGACGTCCTGATCCGCGGCGCCCGGATCTTCGACGGAACGGGTGCCCCCGCGACGATCGGCGACGTGCTCGTCCGCGGCGGCAGGATCGCCGCCGTCGGCCCCTCCGTTCGCGCTCCGAAGGGCAGCCGGACCGTCGACGCCCGCGGGCTGACCCTGATCCCCGGCCTCCACGACCTCCATACCCACATGCGCGCGCCGGGCTTCGACGCGCCCGACGATCTCCCCAAGGCTTATGCCGGCTATCTCCTGAACGGCGTGACGGCGGTGAACGAATTCTCCCTGTCGCCCGAGATGCTCGCCCCGGTCCGCGAAATGAAAGAATCCGGGCTGATGGAGGCTCCGAACCTTCAGCTCGCCGTCCGGCTCGGGGTGCCGGGAGGCCATGGCACCGAATTCGGCTGGGGGCGGTCCTTCACCCTCGAGGCGGCGACTCCCCGGGCCGCCCATCTGGCCATGGCCCGGGCGCTGCCCTACCGGCCGGACGTCATCAAGGTCTTCGCCGACGGCTGGCGCTACGGCCGCTCCGCCAGCCTCAACAGCATGAACGAGCCGACCCTGGCCGCCATCGTCGAGGACGCGCACGCCGCCGGAATCCCCGTCATCACCCATACCGTCACCCTGGAAGGCGCCAGGATCGCCGCCGCCGCGGGGGTGGACGCGCTCGGCCACGGCATCGGCGACGGGCTGGTCGACGACGCCCTGATTGCCCTGATGAAGGCCAAAGGCACCGCCTACATCCCCACCCTGGTCGTCTACGAGCCGCAGGAGGGCCGCGCCTTCCTGCCCGCCGAATGGCGCCGCTTACGGCCGCCCGAGCGGGCGCGCGAAGAGGCGCGCGAAACAGACGAGCCGGCTTCGGAGCGGTCGTCCGCCCGCTGGACGATCATGCGCGAGAATGTCCGCCGGCTGAAGTCGGCCGGGATCCGGGTCGGGATCGGCACCGACGCGGGGATCGGCGGGGTCTATCACGGCTCCTCGACCCTGCGCGAGATCGGCTGGCTGGCGAAGCTCGGCTTCACCCCCGCCGAGGCCCTGGCCGCGGCGACCAGCGTCAGCGCCGGCATCCTCCGCCAAAGCGGCGATCATGGCCGGATCGCGCCCGGGCAGCGCGCCGACCTGGTGCTGACGGGCGGTCGCCCCGACCAACGGATCGCCGATCTCTACGAGGTCCGAAGGGTGTTCGTCGCCGGTCATGAGGTCCCCCTCAAGCGCCTGGCCCGGCGGCTCGCCGACGATCGCCCCTCGCCGCTGCCAGTGCATCTTATGGCCGGCCCGATCCACACCGGCGCCGGCCCCGCCGGCCGCACCGATCTCGACACCCTTCCGGTCGAGGGCACCGATCCCGGATTCGATCACAGCCACCTCGACCTCTCGCCGATGCCCGGCGGACGGCTGTTCCTCACGGCGGGGATGGGCGCCGCGCCGCGGCCCTTCGCGGAGCTTCAGCTGCCGCTGACCCAAGGCGCGGTCCATCTCGCCGACGCGAGCGGATTTTCCGGCCTCGTCTTCGAGGCGCGCGGGGCCGGGGACTATGTTTTGCAGCTCAACAGCTACGGCATCCATCCCCGCAGCTGGTTCCGCTCGTCGTTCGAGGCGGGCGAGGCGCGGCGCGAGATAAGGATACCCTTCAGCGCCTTCCAGAGCCCGCTCGCCGAGGCCCGGCTCGACCCCGCGCGCCTCCGCGCCCTCCTGTTCCGACTCGAAGGCGAGCCCGGCGGCGGCGCCTGGCTCGAGCTCGGCAACCTCCGCTTCTACCGCGAGCGCTAGGGGCAGGTCCCCGGCGTCGGCCGGTGCGGCAGCGCCCGGCCCCCTGCCCTGCCGGTGAGGATGCCCTTGTCGACCGCGAGAATGCCGTTGACCAGGACGGCGGTCACGCCCGCGGCGGTCAGCGCCGGCCGCGCATAGGTGGCCCGGGCGGCGAAGCGCTTCGGGTCGAACACGACCACGTCGGCATAGGCGCCGGCCTTCAGCCTTCCGCGCCCCTCGAGTCGAAAGGTGTCGGCCGCCAGAGTCGAGCTGCGCTCGATCAGCTCGCGCAGGGTGACGACCCGCTCGGCGACGACATATTTGGAATATTTGCGAGCGAAGCTTCCATAGGTGCGCGGATGGCCGGTCGAAGCGTCGGAACCGGTCATCACCCAGGGCCGGCGCATGAACGCTTTGATGTCCTCCTCGGTCTGGTTGAACGAGGCGACCGCGGAATCGCCGATTCGGATCAGGGCGATGGCGGTGGCGACGGGATCGCCCTGGAGCTTCGCGAGCTCGGCCAGGGTCCGGCCGCTCAAGGCGCCTTCAGTGATGAGCAAAGCCTCCGCCCCGCCGCGCCGGCGCAGATTTTCCGCCATGTCGGCGTGCAGGCGCTTGGCGAGGCTTGGGTCGTCGAAGCGCTCGAGCAGCTTCGGGCGGCCGCCGTCCTGCGCCCAGAGCGGGACGAGCGCGGCGGTCAGGCTCGTCCCCGAGGCGGACCAGGGATATTGGTCGGCGGTGACGGCCTGGCCGGCCCGCCTCGCCGCCTCTACCTTGGCGATGATCGCCGGCGCCTGGCCGTGGACGTCGACTCCGAGCGCCTTGATATGGGAGATGTTGACCGGCAGCCCGGCCTCGCGCCCGATCGCGATCGCCTCGTCGACGGCGGCGGCCAGGCCGATCGAATAAGAGGATTCGTCGCGAATGTGACTGTCGTAAAAGCCGCCGCGCCGGCCGGCCTCGCGGGCAAGCTCGACCACCTCCCCGGTCCTGGCGAAGCTTTGCGGCGCATAGAAAAGCCCCGTGGAGAGCCCGAGCGCGCCCTGGCACATCGCGCTGGCGACGAGGCTGCGCATTCGCCCCAGCTCCTTGTCGTCGGGCGTCCGGTCCGCGGCACCGAGCACCTGGCGGCGGACCGTTCCGAACCCGACATAAGTCGCGTAATTGATCCCGACCGGACGGCTCGAGGCCCCGCCCAGGACCCTGGCGACGTCGGTGTCGCCGCCGCCGTCATTGCCGATGAAGGCGGTGGTGACGCCCTGCATCAGGAAAGCCGGGATCAGTCGGGTGCGGGCGTCGCCCGAAGCGAGGTCCTCGCCCATATGGGTATGCGGATCGATGAAGCCGGGAGCGACGATCATTCCCCTGGCGTCGATCACTCGCTTCGCCGTGACCGGGAGTCGCGGCCCCACCGCCCGGATCCGGTCGCCGGAGATCGCGACGTCGCCGGTGAAGGGCGCGTCGGAGCCGGTATAGATTGTGCCGCCGCGGATCAGCAGGTCGACCGGCGCCGCCGGAGGAGCGGCGCCGATGACGAGAAGGGCGAGGATGAATCCTCCCCCGGCTTTCCGGGGGAGGGGGACCGCGCGAAGCGCGGTGGAGGGGTTCTTCGGACTCAGCAAGATCCCTCCACCGC
>DASTFN010000016.1:0-88692 GCA_035719905.1 Allosphingosinicella sp. | reverse complement strand
GGGCGCGCCCAAGAAGAAGGTCAGCCGGAACAGCATGAACGACAAGAGCGCCATCGACGCGAGCGTCAAGGATGTAAGCCCCTCGCGTGAGGTCGTAAGCAGCGTCAACAATACCAGCGCTAACGCCATCCGCGCGGGCTTCCTCGACTTCTTTGCCAAGCGCGACCATCAGGTCGTGCCATCGGCGCCGCTCGTGCCGCGTCACGATCCGACCCTGATGTTCACCAATTCCGGCATGGTGCCTTTCAAGAATATTTTCACCGGACAGGAAAAGCGGCCGTTCCCGCGCGCGACCTCGGCGCAGAAGAGCGTGCGCGCCGGCGGCAAGCACAACGACCTCGACAATGTCGGCTACACCGCGCGCCACCACACCTTCTTCGAGATGCTCGGCAATTTCTCGTTCGGCGACTATTTCAAGGACCAGGCGATCACCCACGCCTGGGCCCTGCTGACCAAGGAATGGGGCCTCTCGCCCGACCGGCTGACGGCCACCGTCTACCACACGGACGACGAGGCCTTCGACCTCTGGCGCAAAATCTCCGGACTGCCCGAGAGCCGGATCATCCGAATCGCGACCAAGGACAATTTCTGGGCGATGGGCGACAGCGGCCCGTGCGGCCCCTGCTCGGAGATTTTCTACGACCATGGCGACCACATCCCCGGCGGCCCGCCGGGAAGCCCGGACGAGGACGGCGACCGCTTCGTCGAGATCTGGAACCTCGTCTTCATGCAATATGAGCAGGAGGACAATGAGATCGTCCGCGAGCTGCCCAGGCCGTCGATCGACACCGGCATGGGCCTGGAGCGGATCGCCGCGGTCATGCAGGGCGTCCACGACAATTACGACACCGACACCTTCAAGGCGCTGATCGCCGCCTCCTCGTCGCTGACCCACAATGCCGCCACGTCGGACACCGCCGCGAGCCACCGGATCATCGCCGATCATCTGCGGACCTCAGGCTTCCTGATCGCCGATGGCGTGCTTCCGGCCAATGAAGGCCGGGGCTATGTGCTTCGCCGGATCATGCGCCGGGCGATGCGCCACGCCCATCTGCTCGGCAGCAGCGAGCCGCTGATGCACCGGCTGGTGCCCTCGCTGGTCGCCGAGATGGGCGCCGCTTTTCCCGAGCTGGTCCGGGCCCAGCCTTTGATCGAGGAGACGCTGAAGCTCGAGGAGACCCGGTTCCGCCAGACCCTCGCCAACGGCCTGCGGCTTCTCGACGAGGCGACCGGAGCGATGAAGCCCGGCGACACGCTCGCGGGCGAGGTCGCCTTCAAGCTCTACGACACGTTCGGCTTCCCCTACGACCTCACCGAGGACGCGCTTCGGGCGCAGGGCTATGGGGTCGACCGCGCCGGCTTCGATTCCGCCATGGCCGAGCAGAAGGCCCAGGCGCGCGCCGCCTGGAGGGGCTCGGGGCAGAAAGCGTCCGAGGACGTCTGGTTCGACATCGCCGAGGCGCAGGGCTCGACCGAGTTCACCGGCTATGCCGGCCATGAGGGCGAAGGCGTGGTCGTCGCGCTCGTGAAGGACGGCGCCCGGGTCGAGCGGGCGGGGCCCGGCGACAGGGTCGCGATCCTGACCAACCAGACGCCTTTCTACGGCGAAAGCGGCGGCCAGATGGGCGACACCGGCGCCGTCACCGGCGACAAGGGTCTCGAGGCCGAGGTCGAGGACACGTCGAAGCCGCTCGGCCGGCTCCATGCGCACCACGCCGTCATCAAGGCCGGCGAGGTCGCGGTCGGGGACGCGGTCCACCTCTCGGTCGATGCCGAGCGGCGCGGGCGGGTTCGCGCCAACCACAGCGCCACCCATCTCCTCCACGCGGCGCTTCGCCACCGTCTCGGCGGCCACGTCACCCAGAAGGGCAGCCTGGTCGCGCCCGACCGCTTCCGCTTCGATTTCTCGCACCCCAAGGCGCTTTCGCCCGAGGACGTGGCCGCGATCGAGGAGGAAGTGAACCGCCACATCCGCGAGAACGACTCTGTCACCACCCGGCTGATGACCCCCGACGAGGCGATCGAGGCCGGCGCCCTGGCTCTGTTCGGCGAGAAATATGGCGACGAGGTCCGGGTCCTTTCGATGGGCCGCGGCTCGGATTCGAGCTACTCCGTCGAGCTGTGCGGCGGCACCCACGTCAACGCGTTGGGCGATATCCAGCTGTTCAAGATCATCTCCGAAAGCGCCGTCGCCGCGGGAGTGCGCCGGATCGAGGCCCTGACCGGCGAGGCCGCGCGCCAGTGGCTGACCGAGCGCGAGAAAAGCCTTCGCGAAGCCGCCGCCACGCTCAAGGCCTCGCCCGAGGATGTCCCGGCCCGGGTCGCCGCCCTGCTCGACGACCGCCGCCGGCTCGAGCGCGAGCTCGCCGAAGCGAAGAAGGCGCTGGCGATGGGCGGCGGCTCCAGGGCCGAGGCGCAGGGGTCGGAGCAGGTGGGCGGTCACGGCTTCATCGGCCAGGTGCTGGAGGGGATGGACCCGAAGGGGCTTCGCGGGCTGGTCGACGAGGCCAAGCAGCGCGTCGGCTCGGGTGTCGTCACCTTGGTCGCAGTCAATGACGGCCGCGCCACCGTGGCGGTCGGAGTCACCGACGACCTGATTGGAAGCCGCAACGCGGTGGAGCTCGTCCGCAAGGCCGTGGAAGCGGTCGGCGGGCAGGGCGGGGGAGGGCGCCCCGACATGGCCCAGGGCGGTGGACCCGACGGCTCGAAGGCGGAAGAAGCGATTGCGGCCATCAAGGGAGCGCTGAACGAAGAGACGGTCGCCGCCTAAACCCTCTCCCTGCAGGGAGATGGGAAGACTCATCCCCCCTTCAGCGCGTCCCTCAGCCGCCGCCGCTCCAGCACCGGCTCCTGGTCGAGCTGGCCCAGCTCCATGATCTCCTTGCGCAATTCGGCGCGCTTCTCGTGGATCGAGGCGATGACCGGGCCCATCGCCATTCCGAGGTCGACCAGCACCGCCTCGGACAATTGCAGCGAGGATTCGAGGGTCTCGGGCACCGCGTCCGTCGCTCCGGCGCGGTAGAGCTCGGCGGCGTGGCCGGGGTCGCGGGCGCGGGCGACGATGGTGAGGTCGGGGCACCAGGCGCGGACCTTCTTGGTGACCCGGACGCTCAGCACCGGATCGTCCATGGTCAGGACCAGGGCGCTGGCATGACCGAGGTTCAGCCGGTCCATCATCTCGGCCCGGGCGACGTCGCCGTAGAGGATCGGGATCCCCTCCTTGCGGCAGGCGGCGACCGTGTCGATGCTCGAATCGACCGCGACGTAGCGCCGGCCGTGGGCGGTGAGCATCTCGGCGACCAGCCGCCCGACCCGGCCGAAGCCGATCACCACCACCCGGCTCTTGTCGCCGTCGTCGACGACGCTCTCGTCCTCGGCATGAAGGTCGACCCGCCGCGCCGCCACCTGGCCGAGCTTGGCGAGCAGCGGAGTGAGGGTGAGGCCGATGGCGGTGACGATCTGCCAGAAGGCCGCGGTCTCGGCGCTGATCAGCTGGGCGGCGGCGGCGGTGGCGAGCACGATCAGGGTGGTCTCGGAAGGCGAGGCCATGATCAGCCCGGCCTCGGCCGCGACCGCGCGGCGGGCGCCGTTGAGGCGAAGGAGCAGACCGGTCACCAGCGCCTTGAGAAACACCACGCCGACCACCGCTCCGACGAGCGCCTGCCAATTGGCGGCGACGAGGCGAAGGTCGACGCTCATCCCGACCGTGATCAGGAAGATCCCGAGCGCCAGGCCCCGGAACGGCGCGGTGATCACCTCGACCTCGTTGCGGTAATCGGTCTCCGCGATCAGGATCCCGGCGAGCAGGGCCCCCATCAGCGGCGACAGGCCGGCGGCGGTGGTGGCGAGGCTGGCGACGATCACGACCAGCAGGCTCGCCGCGAGGAACAGCTCCGGGCTCTTGGTCCGCGCCGCCTGGGCGAACAGGCGCGGCAGGAGCAGCCGGCCGAGGACCAGCATCGCGACGACGACGGCGGCGCCGAGCAGGAGGGCGCTGACCAGCCCGTCGAAGCCGCTCGCCGCCGCCAGCGGCGCCATCGCTCCGAGGAGGAAGATGATCGGGACGATCGCCAGATCCTCGAACAGGAGCATGGCCAGCGCCGAGCGGCCGACCGGGCTGGTCGTTCCGACGAGGGGAAGGACGAGCGCCGTCGAGGAGAGCGCCAAAGCGAGGCCCAAGGCGACCGAGCCGCTCAGGCTCTGGCCGAGCGTGTGGACGGAGAGGCCCAGGAGCAGGGCGCAGACCAGAAGCTCGGCCGCGCCGACTCCGAACACCAGCCGCCGCATCGTCCACAGGCGGCGGAAGGAAAGCTCGAGGCCGATGGCGAAGAGGAGGAGGACGATCCCGAACTCGGCGAACGGCTCGACCGATTCGGGATTTGAGATGGTGATGTAGTTGAGCCAGGGCATTCTTCCCGCCATCGCACCCAGTCCCGCCGGGCCGACGAGCAGCCCGACGAGGATGAAGCCGATGACCGGGCTGATCCGGAACCGGGCGAAGGCCGGGATCACCACCCCCGCCGCGCCGAGGATGACGAGCGCGTCGCTGAAGCCCGAAGTCTGGAAATTGCCGTGCATCTTGCCTTTATGCAGGATCGCGCGCCAATGTCAGCCATGGCCGGGGGGCAAAACTCACTCGTCATCGTCGGCGGCGGTCCCGCAGGGATGGTCGCGGGCCTGCTTTTCGCCCGCGCCGGGGTGCCCACCATCGTCCTCGAGAAGCATGGCGACTTCCTCCGCGATTTCCGCGGCGACACCGTCCACCCCTCGACCCTGAGGATCTTCTCCGAGCTGGGCCTGCTCGACCGGCTGCTCGAGCGGCCGCACGACAAGGTCCACGACATCCAGGGCCTGATCGGCGGCCGCAAGCTGGCCATCGCCGATTTCACCCATTTCGATCCGCGCTGGAATTTCATCGCGATGATGCCGCAATGGGACTTCCTCGACTTCGTCGCCGACGAAGCGCGCCTTTATCCGCACTTCACCTTGCTCCAGGACGCCGAGGCCATCGGCCTGGTGGAGGAGGCGGGGAGGGTCGCCGGAATCCGCTACCGGGCCGGAGGGGAGGAGCGGATTCTCTCCGCCCGGCTCACCATCGCCGCGGACGGGCGGAGCTCGCTGATGCGAGCGGCGGCGGGCCTGCCGGTCCGCGACCTCGGGGCGCCGATGGACGTCTTCTGGTTCCGGGTGCCGCGCGAGCGCTCGCCGAACAACGAGACCACCGGAGTGTTCGCGTCGGGGCGGATCATGGCGATGATCGACCGCGGCGATTATTGGCAATGCGCCTATGTCTTCCCCAAGGGCATGGAAGGCGAAGTGCGGGCCCGCGGGATCGAGGCTTTTCGCGAGGAGGTGGCAAGCCTGGCGCCGAGGCTGGGGGAACGGATCGGCGCGGTCGAATCGTGGGACGACGTCAAATTGCTCTCCGTCTCGCTCGACCGGCTCGAGCAATGGCACCGCCCGGGCCTGCTCGTCATCGGCGACGCCGCCCATGCCATGACCCCGATCGGAGGGGTGGGGATCAACGTTGCCGTCCAGGACGCCGTCGCCGCCGCCAATGCGCTGGCCGGCCCGATGGCGGCGGGCGAAGACGTCGATCCCCTGCTCCATCGGGTCCAGAAAAGGCGCTTGCCCGCGGTTCGGATCACCCAGGCCTTCCAGAAGACGGCTCAGGACCGGATCATCAGCAAGCTGCTGATGGGGAAGGGCGGCGACTTCGAGCCGCCCCGGGCGCTGCGCTGGCTCGACCGCTATCCGGTGCTGAGGCGAATCCCGGCGGCGCTGATCGGCTTCGGCTACCGCGCCGAGCATGTGCGCTCGCCAACGGCGTGATGGCCGTCACGGCGACGGGCGCATATCCGGACTATTGGGTTCCTCGCAGGACGGGCCGGCACGGCCGCCTGGTCAGGGAGAAAAAAAGTGAAGACGATCGCCCTTTCGCGACGCCAGCTCTGCGTGGGGGCGGCGAGCAGCTTGCTTCTGCTGAAGGCGGGGCCTGTACTAGCGCAGGGCCTGACATCCGGCGTGATTTACGGGATCAAGCCGGACGGCGGGATCTACTGGTACCGGCACGACGGGCGTGGCGACGGCAGCCTGCGCTGGGCCAATGGCGGCGTGGGACGTCCGGTCGGCGGCGGCTGGGACATGTACTCCCGGGTCGTCGGCGGCGGGGACGGCGTGGTTTACGGGATCAAGCCGGACGGCGGGATCTACTGGTACCGGCACGACGGGCGAGGCGACGGCAGCCTGCGCTGGGCCAATGGCGGCGTGGGGCGTCCGGTCGGCGGCGGCTGGGACATGTACTCCCGGGTCGTCGGCGGCTGAGCGAGTCGGCGGCCTAGGCTACTGCCATCGCCTTCTCTAAATTGGCCCTTATCGCTTCGAAGAATTGCTCGGTGGTCATCCAGCTCTGCTCGGGGCCGATCAGGATGGCGAGGTCCTTGGTCATCTGGCCGGACTCGACCGTCTCGACGCAGACGCGCTCGAGGGTCTCGGCGAAGCGGGTGACCTCGGGCGTGTCGTCGAACTTGCCGCGGAACTTGAGGCCGCCGGTCCAGGCGAAGATGGAGGCGAGCGGGTTGGTCGAGGTCGCCTTGCCCTGCTGGTGCATCCGGTAGTGGCGGGTGACGGTGCCGTGAGCGGCCTCGGCCTCGACGATCTTGCCGTCGGGGGTCATCAGGATCGAGGTCATCAGGCCCAGCGAGCCGAAGCCCTGGGCGACCATGTCCGACTGGACGTCGCCGTCGTAATTCTTGCAGGCCCAGACGAACTTGCCGCTCCATTTCAGCGCCGAGGCGACCAGGTCGTCGATCAGGCGATGCTGATATTCGGTGCCCGCTTCGTCGAACTTCGCCTTGAACTCGCTGTCGAAAATCTCCTGGAAGATGTCCTTGAAGCGGCCGTCATAGGCCTTGAGGATGGTGTTCTTGGTGGAGAGATAGACCGGCCATTTGCGGTCCAGACCGTAATTGAGGCAGGCGCGGGCGAAGTCGCGGATCGAATCGTCGAGATTGTACATGCCCATGGCGACGCCGGACGAGGGGAAGTCGAACACTTCGTGCTCGATCACCTGGCCGTCCTCGCCCTGCCATTTGATGGTCAGCTTGCCGGGGCCGGGGACCTTGAAGTCGGTCGCCTTATACTGGTCGCCGAAGGCGTGGCGGCCGACGACGATCGGGTCGGTCCAGCCCGGGATCAGCCGGGGCACGTTCTCGATCACGATCGGCTCGCGGAAGACGACCCCGCCGAGGATGTTGCGGATGGTGCCGTTGGGCGATTTCCACATCTTCTTGAGGCCGAACTCCTCGACCCGCGCCTCGTCGGGGGTGATCGTCGCGCATTTGACGCCGACTCCGTGCTTCCGGATCGCCTCCGCCGATTCGACCGTCACCTTGTCGTCGGTGGCGTCGCGATTCTCCATGCCGAGGTCGAAATAGAGCAATTCGACGTCGAGATAGGGGAGGATCAGCCGCTCGCGGATCCATTGCCAGATGATTCGGGTCATCTCGTCCCCGTCCAGTTCGACGACGGGGTTCTTCACCTTGATCTTCGCCATGCGGCTCGCGCTTTCCTTAGTGTCGTGGTCGGGCGCGGCTCTAGGCGGGGACGGGGCTCTAATCAACCGGAGGGCCCGTTCTTCCAGCCTCCCCTCCCTGCAAGGGAGGGGTCAGGGGTGGGTCCGCTGAAGGCGGCCGAAACTCCGAATCCGTAAAGTCTCGCTTACGCTCGCCTACCCACCCCCGGCCCCTCCCTTGCAGGGAGGGGAGTAGCTCGTCGCCCCGCCATTGTATCCCCAGGCGCCGCCGCCTAAAGGCAAGCCCATGACCTCCCTAGAAAAGCCGGACCTGGTCACGACCAACGTTCGCTACCGGATGCCCAGCGTTCATCCGGAAGGCCGCAAGTTCGTCGTCATCGCCGCCGCCATCACCCTGTTCTTCTGGGTGGTGGTGGAATGGGAGATTGCCGGCTGGCTGTTCGCCGGGATCAGCCTGTGGGTCGCCGCCTTCTTCCGCGACCCGATCCGGACCACGCCCAAAGGCGACGGACTGATCGTCGCTCCGGCCGACGGAATGGTGACCATGATCGCGACGGTGCCGGCGCCGCCGGAGCTGGTCGGCGACGACGACGGCCTTCCGCCCGGCCCCTGCATGCGGGTCTCGATCTTCATGTCGGTGTTCGACGTCCACATCAACCGCTCGCCGATCGCCGGCGAGATCAAGCGGGTCGTCTACATCGCCGGCAAGTTCCTCAATGCCGATCTCGACAAGGCGAGCGAGGACAATGAGCGCCAGCACTTCCTGGTCGAGGGCCGCGACGGGCTGAGGATCGGCTTCACCCAGATCGCCGGCCTGGTCGCACGCCGGATCGTTCCCTGGGTCAAGGCCGGCGATTATGTCGCCGCCGGCCAGCGGGTCGGGCTGATCCGCTTCGGAAGCCGGGTCGACGTCTATCTTCCGGCCGGAACCTCGTCGCAGGTGCTGCTCGGCCAGCGCACCGTCGCCGGCGAGACGATCATCGCCCGCGCCGGAGTCTCCGAAGCGCTGGAGGGAGTCGCCCAATGAGGGGTTGGCAGTGAAGGCGCCGGGGCGGGCAGACCGGCCGCGCCGCGGGATACCGCTTCGCACCATCGTCCCCAATGCCGTGACCGCGCTGGCGCTCTGCTCGGGCCTGTTCGGGATACGCTTCGGAATCGGCGGGGAGTGGGACAAGGCGGTGGCCGCGGTCGTCATCGCCGCCATCCTCGACGGCCTCGATGGACGGATCGCCCGGCTGCTCAACGGGCAGAGCCGGTTTGGCGCCGAGCTCGACTCGCTGTCGGACGTCACCGCCTTCGGAGTCGCTCCGGCGATCATCCTCTATCTGTGGGTGTTGCAGCCGCTGGCCGGACCCGACGGCGATTTCGAGCGCTGGACCCGCTACGGCTGGCTGTTCGCGCTCGCTTATGCGGTCTGCGCGGCGCTCCGCCTGGCCCGGTTCAACGCCAATATCGACGCCGTCGAGCAGCCGCACAAATCGGCCGGCTTCCTGACCGGAGTGCCGGCGCCGGCCGGGGCCGGACTGGTGCTCCTGCCCGTCTATCTCTGGTATTGGACGGGAGAGCCGATGTTCCGGGAGACCTGGCTGGCCGCGCCCTGGGCGGCCCTGGTCGGGTTCCTGATGATCTCGAACCTCGCCACTTTTTCCTGGGGTTCGCTCAGGCTTCGAAGCCATGTCAGGCTGGGGGCCCTGGTCGTGATCGCCCTGGTCTTCGCCGCCCTGATCTCGGCACCGTTCCCGACGCTCAGCGTCGCGGCTTTGCTCTACGCGCTGATGATCCCGATCAGCATCGCGAGCTATGCGAAGGTCAAAAGGCAGCGCGCCGCGGAGCCGGCCCGGCCGGAGCCGCCGTCCGCACCGCAGGCGTAGCGGCGCCGAGCTCGCCGCGCAGGGCAAGCAGCATCTCGGGCCAGTGGAGCCGCATCGTCATGTGAATCGTCACCAAGGCGGCGAGCAGGGCAAGCGTGAAGAAGAGCGCGGCAGCCAGGTAAATCACAGCCTTATCCCCTTACTTATCCACAGCCGCCCAACGCGCCGGGTGGAACTTTGATCCTTCAGAGCTTCTTACGGCGCTGAAACGACACCATGTTCATGATATGTTCGGAAGTCAAGCGTCCTTCGATACGCCGCTTCGACTTCGCTCAGCGACTACTCAGGATGAGCGGAGAGAATGATCCCAACCGCTCATCCTGAGTAGGGACTGAGCGAAGGCGAAGGCCTGTATCGAAGGACCCAAGAAAAAAGCCCCAGCCCTTTCGGGCCGGGGCTCTGCGGTGTCGGCGGGGAGGGGGGAGGGGTGCCGATCACCGCGGGGGGGTATGGACAGAACGTCCTCCCCGCTTTTGGGTTCCGAAAAAATTTGGGCTGGGTGGTGGAGGGCCGAAAAAACGAAGCGCCCCGGATGCGTACCGAGGCGCTTCGCCGACAGCTGCCGTTTCAGGCGACTATCTCCCGTCCCCGCCTGGCCTGTACCCCAAATCGGCGATTCGGAAAAGCGCGTAGTGCGCTCCCGAGCCCGGCCGGATTCTTTGAAGGAGACTCCGCCCGGATTCATGAAATAGCTTTCAGGGGTCTGGACAGCGAGGGTGAGGCGCGTCACTCTCGTTGCCGGGGCAGAACAAGTCGGGGCGAGTCGAGCACTCACCTCGCTCTCGGTTGGGGGGGCTCAATCGAGATTTCTGTAGAGGTAGTGCCGGGGAGTCGAGTCCGAGCATTTTCTGTCCTTTTTCAGCGGAAATGCTTGTGCCTGACTGTCCCTGTCACCGGAATCCGGGAAGGGACTTAGAATGAGCTGGGACGAGATCATCAAGGGCACCAACGGCAGCGACATCATCAACGGCGGCAGCGGCAACGACTTCATCCAGGGCCGGGACGGCGGCGACTTCCTCGACGGCGGCGACGGCGACGACGAGATCCAGGGCAACGATGGCGACGACTATATCCGCGGCGGCGCCGGCAACGATTTCATCCACGGCGGCAACGGCATCGACACCGCCGTCTATTCGGGCTCGATCCTCGAATACAGCTACAACCGCAACGGCGAAGAGTTCTTCATCAACCATGTCGGCGGGAGCATGATCGACGGTAACGACCGTCTCATCCATGTCGAGCGCCTGGTCTTCGCCGACGCGGTGATCGACCTCACCCAGAACAACGCGCCGATCGCGTTCAACGACAGCGCCTCGACCGACGAGGACGTCGGCACCTATAACGGCTCGAGCGTCCTCGCCAACGATTTCGACTGGGAGGGCGACTCGATGAGCGTCACCCCGGCCACCCTCAACGGCGTCTACGGCACGCTCACCCTCAACGCCAACGGCACGTACAGCTATACGCCCTACGCCTCGACCCAGTCGCTGGCGCTCGGCCAGAACGTGACCGACAGCTTCACCTACACGGTCTCCGACGGAAGCCTCAGCGACACCGGAACGCTCACTATCACCGTCGCCGGCCGCAACGACGCGCCGGTGGCCAATCCCGACGTCGCGTCGACCGGCGAGAATTCGCCGGTCTCGATCAACGTCCTCGCCAACGACACCGATGTCGACAATGGCGCGGTGCTCACCGTCACCGCCGCCTCCGCGCCGGTCGGCCAGGGCAGCGCCTCGGTGGTCGCCAACCAGGTGGTGTTCAATCCCGGCACCGATTTCGATTATCTCGACACCGGCGAGAGCGCCAACGTCGTCGTCAGCTACACGATCACCGACGAGCATGGCGCGACGTCGAGCTCGACCGTCACGGTCACCGTCAACGGCGCCAACGACGCGCCCGTGGCCAATGACGACACCGCCTCGACCAGCGAGGATGCCAGCGTCTCCGGCAACGTGCTCGCCAACGACACCGACGTCGACGTCGAGCCTCTGACGGTGGCGAATCCGGGAGTCTATGTCGGCGCTTATGGAACTCTGACCCTGAACGCCGACGGCAGCTACACCTACGCGCCCAACGCGGCGGCGCAGGGGCTGGACGTCGGCGAGTCGGCGCAGGACGTCTTCGCCTACACCGCGTCCGACGGCACCGCTTCCGATTCGGCGACGCTCACCGTCACGGTCAACGGCGCGAACGACGCGCCGGTCGCGAACGACGACAGCGCCTCGACCAACGAGGATTCCGCCGGGGTCTCCGGCAACGTGCTGACCAACGACACCGACGTCGACGGCGAGACCCTGACGGTGGCGAGCGCCGGCATCTATGTCGGCACCTACGGCACCCTGACCATCGCCGCCGACGGAAGCTACACCTACGTGCCCGGAGCGGGCGCGCAGGCGCTCGATGTCGGCGAATCGGCGCAGGACGTCTTCGCCTACACCGCGTCCGACGGCACCGCCTCCGATACGGCGAACCTCACCGTCACGGTCACCGGGCTCAACGACGCCCCCGTGGCCAATGACGACACCGCCGCCACCGACGAGAACAGCCCGGTCTCGGGCAACGTCCTCGCCAACGACACCGACGTCGACGTCGAGACCCTGACGGTGACCAATGCGGGCACCTTCGTCGGCGCCTATGGAACGCTCGTCCTGGCGGCCAACGGCAGCTACACCTACACGCCGGGCGCGGCCGCCGCCTTGCTCAACAACGGCCAGACGGCGGACGACGTCTTCACCTACATCGCGTCGGACGGCACCGTCTCCGACACGGCGACCCTCACCGTCACCGTCTCGGGCCTCAGCGGAGTCCCGAACGCCATCGACGACACCGCCACCACCACCGAGAATAGCAGCGTCTCGGGCAACGTGCTCACCAACGACACCGACCCCGAAAACGACCCGCTGACGGTGTCGGACCCGGGCACGTACGTCGGCACCTATGGGACGCTGACCCTGAACGCCAACGGCAGCTATACCTACGTCCCGAACGCCGCCGCGGACGGGCTCGCGGTGGGCGAGACCGGGCAGGACGTCTTCACCTACACCGCCACCGACGGCGGCGCTTCGGACACGGCGACGCTCACCGTCACCGTCAACGGCGTCAACGACGCGCCGACGATCACCGGCGGCGACGTTACCGGCTCCGTCCAGGAGCTGCCCGACGGCGATCCGGGCGAGAATGTCACAATCCACTCCGACAGCGGCGACGTCACCTTCGCCGACGTCGACGTCACCGACACGCACAGCGCCAGCTTCACTCCGCAGGGCGCCTTCTACCTCGGCACCTTCTCGCTCGATGCAGTCGACCAGTCCGGCGACAGCGTCGGCTGGGACTTCACCGTGTCCGACGCCGCGCTCGAAGGCCTCGCCGAGGGCGAGGTCCGGATCCAGACCTATACGATCCAGGTTTCCGACGGCAACGGCGGCACCGACAGCCAGAACGTCACCATCACCATCACCGGCGCCGGAGTCGGAGCCGGCCCGCAGAGCGTCTGGTATATCGACAACAGCGCCGTCGGCAGCACCAATGTCGGCACCGAGGCCAATCCGTTCACCTCCATCGCCGCTTTCAACGCGGCGCAGGGCACGCTCGGCGGGCCTCAGCCCGGCAACACCGTCTACCTGCTCGCGGGCACCGGCACCGGCGTCTATGCCGAGTCGGACGGGATCAACCTGCTCAACAACCAGATCCTGATCGGAGTGCCCACCGGCGCCGTCCGGCCGACCATCGAGGCGGCCGCCGGCGACGGCATCAACGTCGCCCAGGGCAACAACGTCTCGGGCCTCGACATCGGCAACACCAGCGGCGCCGACATCGCGGACAGCGGCGGCACCGTCGGCACCCTCACCATCTCCGACGTCGGAAGCTCGGGCACCGGCCGGATCATCGACGTCGACCAGGGCGGCACCCTCAACGTCACCCTGAACGAAGCGACCTCGACCGCTTCGACCGGCGGAGCGATCGATCTCAACGCGGTCGGCGGAAGCTTCACCGTCACCGGCGCGACCAATATCACCGGCGCCACCGGGGGCGGGGTCGACGTCACCGCCGGAGTCAATCTCGCCGTCGACTTCCAGGGCGGCCTCACCGCTTCGACCGGCGCCACCACGGCGGTCAACTTCCAGGGCAATATGGGGTCGAGCTCGCTGTCGATCGACGGGCTCAACCTCACCACCACCACCGGCACCGGCCTCAACGTGACGAGCGGCGGCACCGTCGAGGTCACCGGGACAACCAACACGATCGCCACCACCGGCGGCACCGCGGTGAGCATCACCTTCGCCACCATCGGCGCCAACGGGGTGACTCTCGACAGCGTCTCTTCGATCGGCGGCACCGCGGCCGGGATCATCCTCAACACCGCCGGATCGGGCGGCTTCACCGTCGACGGAGGAACCATCTCCGGCAAGATCGGGGCGGTCGGAGTCTCGATCAACGCGACTTCGGACGTTTCGCTCGCCAACATGGCGATCACCGGCAATGCGAACGGCGGAATCCTCGGCACCAACGTCAGCGACTTCTCGCTGACCGATTCGACGCTGACCAACAACGGCTCCTCGGGTTCGCAGGGGGCGGTCTACTTCACCGGCCTCACCGGCACCGCGGACCTGCTCGGCAACGTCATCGGCGGCTCGAGCGGCGACAACGTCCACATCGTCCAGACCGGCGGCACCCTCGATCTCGAGATCGCGGACAATGGCGCCACCCAGGCGATCATGGGCAGCGTCAACAACGTCACCGGCAACGATTCGGTGTTCATCTCGACCACGGGCACCGCCAGCCTGCTGCTGTCAGTGGACGGGGTCGATTTCCAGGGCGCCAAGGGCGATCTGCTGCAGGTGCTCGCCGAGGGCCAGTCGACTCAGGACCTGACCATCAGCAACAATAATTTCCACAACCTCCAGGCCAGCAGCGGCGGCGGCGGAGTCACCCTGAACGGCGGCGGCGTGGGGTCGAACATCAACGTCACCTTCGACGTGGTCGACAACAGCTTCACCGGCGCCAACGGCAACGCACTCGGCGCTATCTATTCCATGCAGTCGGGCCAGGTGAGCGGCAACATCGAAGGCAATACGATCGGCGTCGACGACGGGGCCGCCACGAACCAGGGCTCGGTCAACGGCTCCGGAATCGCCGTCATCCTCGACAAGTTCGCCGGCGCCGGCGCGGCGACCTACGAAGTCAGCATCGTCGACAACAACATCGCGGACATCGATTCGTTCGAATCCGGAATCTACCTGCGCGTGAACGGGAATTCGACTCCGGACTCGGCGATCCTGGAAGCCACCCTCTCCGGCAACACGATCTCGGAGATGGGCGATTTCACCTTCGCGGGGCTCTACGCTCTGGCCGGCAGCGGCTTCGCGGACCTCGGCCTGTTGCTCGAGGACAATGTCATCGATTTCAGCGACGCCGATTTCGGACTTTCGCCCGTCTATCTGGATCAGTCGTCGAGCAACGCCCATTTCTATTTCCCCGGCTATACCGGTTCGGCGAACGGGGAATTCAACGGGGGCAGCGCCAGCGTCGATCTGGAGCAATATTTCACCGACGCCGGCAACTCGTTCGTCAACACCGCTTTCCCGAGCGGCCCGGGCGCGATCGACGCTCAGGCCATCCTGGGGGCGACCGGCGACCTGTTCATTCTCTGACCGGGGTCAGGCGGCGCCCGTCGCTTCGTGGGGCGCCGCCACGGCCTTCGACTCGGGCGATTCGCGCTGCCTGAGCCAGATCGAGAGGACGACCAGGACGGCGGTCGAGAGGAACTCGCTCTGCCAGTTCTGGAAGCTTTCGAACCAGAGCTGGGGGTCGGCCAGATAGGCGATCGGGCCCAGCGGGGTCTCGCCATGCTCCAGCGCCTCCTGCGCCGCCGACTTCGCGCTGTGCCACCAGTGCAGGCCGAAGGAGAGCAGGAAGAGGGTGAACAGCGCCAGGCCGAGCGAGTGGGCGTAGAGCCAGCGCGCGGCATCGCTTCCCCGCAGGATCCGCGGAGCGCCGGGCTTGTGGGCCTGGGACTGGAGGTTCGCGTCCCGCGGCGGATCGTCGGGGTCGCGCGATTCCGCCGAGCCCCGCTGGATCAGCATCGCCGTCAGAACGACATAGGCCGACATCTGCAGGAACTCGCTCTCCCAATTCTCGAAGACCGAGGAGATGAATTCCGGGTCGATCGCATAGGCCCCGAGCGTGAGAACCTCCCCGCCGTGCCGGATCAGCTCCTCGTTCTGGACCTGCCAGCCGGAGATCCACTGGCCGAGGATGCTGGCCAGGAAGAGCAGCATCAAAACGATCGTCAGGCCGTTGTTTTTGAACAGCTTGGCCATGGGACCTCCCTCTTTCGCGAGGCTCAATGCCGCGCTTCAGGGCTTAGTTCCGGTGCCGGAAAGGCCGCTCGGTCGAAGGGGCCCGACGGTGCGCCGGGTCCATGGGGAGAATCAGGTTTCGCCGGTGAACCTTTTGACCTTCACCGGCAGCTTCTTGCCCTTGGTGCGGCGGGACGGGATCTGGACCGGGTGGCGCTTCTTCCACTCCGCCCAGGTCATCGGCCCGTCCGGAGTGTCGATCAGCTCGTCGTCCAGTGACATGGTGGCGCTCCCTTGGATCGCTTCGACTATCGTCGAAACGTGATTGACTCGCCACCCTCGATCTGACATTTCGAGTTAAATCGAAACGAGGACGAGCGGATGGACTCAGCGGCAGCAATCTCGGCGCTCGGGGCGCTGGCTCAGGAGCATCGCCTGGCGCTGTTCCGGCTGCTCGTCCGAGCGGGTGCGGACGGCATGGCCGCAGGGGCGATCGCTGAGGTCCTCGGAGTGCCGAACTCGTCGCTGTCCTTCCACCTCGCCCAGCTCAGCCGCGCCGGGCTGGTCGGCCAGGAGCGGCGCCACCGGTCGATCATCTATCGCGCCGATTACGAGGCGATGAACGCACTGGTCGGCTATCTGATGGAGAATTGCTGCGAGGGCGCCGGATGCGGCGCCGTCGCAGCCTGCGGCGCCGACGGCGCCCCACTCGAGCAAAGGAAAACCGCATGAAGCGCCTGCACGTCCATGTCGGAGTTGCCGATCTCGATCGGTCGATCGCCTTCTATTCGACCCTGTTCGGAGCCTCTCCGAAAGTGGCCAAACCCGATTATGCGAAATGGATGCTCGAGGATCCGCGGGTGAATTTCGCCATTTCGACCGGCCGTCATGCCGCCGCCGGAGTTGAGCATCTCGGCATTCAGGTGGAGGACGAGAGCGAACTGGCCGAGGTCTACGGACGGCTTCAGGCGGCGGACCGGCCGGTGCTGGAGGAGGGGGCGACGACCTGCTGCTACGCGAAGTCGGAAAAGAGCTGGATCGCCGATCCGGACGGAGTCGTTTGGGAGACCTTCCTCACCCGCGGCGAGGCGACGATCTACGGCGACAGCCCCGCCCTCGACCTTGTCGCCGGCGATGCCGCCTGTTGCGACGCGCAGACGCCGCAAGGTGAATGCTGCGAGCCCAAGGCCGGCCTTTCTGCCGACGCGCCCTGCTGCGGGTGAGGGGAATGGGCGGCTCGCACCCGGCACAACCGCCCCTTGCCCGAAGGCTTGGAGCGGAGGGGCTAGGCGCCTTCTTTCTGTTCGCCACCGTCATCGGCTCGGGCATCATGGCGGAGAATCTCTCGGGCGCGAACGACGCGCTGGCCTTGCTCTGCAACTCGGTCGCCACGGGGGCGATGCTGTTCGTGCTGATCGCGATGCTCGCGCCGATCTCGGGCGCTCACATGAACCCGGCCGTGAGCCTGGTCGCCGCGGCCCGCGGCGAGCTTCCCTGGCGCGACGCCGCCGCCTATTCGGCCGTGCAGCTCGGCTTCGGGATCCTCGGTGCGTGGGCGGCGCATCTCATGTTCGACCTTCCAGCGCTGCAGCTGTCGGTCAAGGCGCGCACGGGCCTCGGCCAGTGGGCAGGCGAGGCGATCGCGACGTTCGGGCTGGTCCTGACGATCATCGGAACCGTCCGCCACAGACCGGCCTGGGTTCCCGCCAGCGTCGCGCTCTACATCGTAGCGGCCTATTGGTTCACTTCGTCGACCAGCTTCGCCAATCCGGCGATCACCGTCGCCCGCAGCCTCTCGAACAGCTTCGCCGGAATTGCTCCCGCGGATGTTCCGGCCTTCGTCGCGGCGCAGCTTGCCGGCGCCGCGCTCGGAGCTCTTGTCGCCCGCTACCTGTTCGACGACAGGCTCACCGCCGCCGCCTGACCTCCCTTTTCCAGTCGAGCTCGGACGGCATGGGCAGGCTCGTGTCGGTCGGGGCGTCGTCGACCAGCTCGAGCTCGGGGTCGCGGACCTTCGCTCCGTGCCGGTGCAGGCACATGATGCACAGGCAGCGCCGGCGGACCTCCCGAAGCGTATCCACCCAGCCCTTGCGGTGGAACAGCCACCATAAAGCGTGGCTGCTCACGACCGAGCCGTGCCCGCATCGAGCGCAGGTCAGCCGGATCGCCCGACCCCGAGCGGCGACGTCGAACAGGTCGCGCAACGGATAGGCGGTCGGCAGGTCGGACATTGAGAACAAATAGCGAACATATGGCCTTCTTGGAAGCCGGTCCGAGCCGGCTTGAGCCCGCTTCGGCCGGCGCGTACAGGCTCGCGGGGGAGGAATGAGATGGAAGGCAGCCGTGCGGCGCGCGTGTCGATCATAGGCGAGCGCGCGCCGATTTTCTGGGGTGCCTGCGCGGCGATCGCGATCGGCGTGCTTCTCCACCTGCCGATGCTGGCGATGGCGCACCGCCACGGCAACCGGCTCGTCGGAATGCCGATGGAGCCGCAAATGTGGGCCGGAATGGCGCTGATCGCCCTCGGCGTTCCGGCCGCCATCTTCGGAGCGCTGCCGAGGCAGCGCGCGCCGCACGGATCGCAGGCCGGGACCAGCTACGAGGCGCCCGATTCGACTCCGCTGGGCCGCTGGCATGCCGGAGTGCTGCTGGTCCTGATCTTCGGCCTGGTCATCGACGTGATGAAGCCGGCGACGCTCGGCTTCGTCCTGCCCGGGATGAGCTCGGAATATGGGATCGACAAGGCCACCGTCGCCTGGTTCCCGTTCACCGCGCTGGTCGGCACCACCGTCGGCTCTTTCCTCTGGGGCTGGCTCGCCGACATTTACGGCCGCCGGGTCTCAATCCTCCTTTCCACTATCCTTTTCGTCTCGACCTCGATCTGCGGGGCGATGCCCTTGTTCCAGCTCAACCTCCTGATGTGCTTCCTGATGGGCTGCTCGGCGGGCGGCATGCTGCCCGTCGTCTACACCCTGCTCGCCGAGATCATGCCGCCCCGGCACCGCTCCTGGGTGCTGGTCCTGGTCGGCGGCACCGGCCTCGTCGGCGGCTATCTCGCGGCGAGCGGCGCCGCCCATGCGTTCGAGCCTTTGTTCGGCTGGCGGGTGCTGTGGCTGCAGGGCTTTCCGACCGGCATCCTCCTGCTCGCTTTGGCCCGCCTGATCCCGGAATCGCCGCGCTTCCTGGCCGAGCAGGGGAGGGATGCCGAGCTTGCCGAGATGCAGCGCAAGTTCGGGATCGTCCCGCGCGAGCGGGTGCCGGCGCCGCCGGACGCCGAGGTGGCGGCGCGACGGCACGGCCGGCTGACCCTGGCGCTGGGGATCAGCGCGCTCGCCTGGAGCTTCGTCAATTTCGGGCTCCTGCTGTGGCTCCCGACCGACCTGCAGTCGCGCGGCTACAGCTCCGCCCTCGCCAGCGGGATCCTCACCAGCTCGGCCCTGATCGCCTTGCCGACGATCATGATCGCGGCCTGGAGCTACAGCCGGCTCAGCAGCAAATGGACCCTGGTGGCGACCATCCTGCTCACCCTGGCGGGGCTGGTCGGGGCTCTGCTTCCGGCGCCGATCCTGTCCTGGCCGCCGCTGCTCGTCGCGGTCATCGCCATGCTGATCGTCGGCTCGAACGGCACCATCGCCGTGCTCCTGCCCTACGCCGCCGAAAATTACCCGCTCGGCATCCGCGGCCGGGCCACCGGGCTCGTCGCGGGCTCGAGCAAATTCGGCGGAGTCGCCGTCCAGGGCTTCGCTTTGCTCGGCATCATCCCGACCTTGAGCGGGGCCGCGCTCGCCTTGCTCGCGCCGATGGGCGTCTCGGCCGCACTGGTCGCCTGGGCGGGGCGCGAGACGAAGGGACGCTCCTTGCGGGAGCTCGAGGCTTAGGCATGACGATCTGAGCTTCAAGCCATTGACGTCGCGCGAGCATCTGGCAGGAGCGTGCCGAATGGCAGCAACCGAACCGAGGAGCGTCTGGGACGTCGCGGCCGCGCTCGGCGAGGGCCCGGTCTGGGTCGAGCGCGACCGGGCGCTGTGGTTCACCGACATCAAGGGACGCAAGGTCCACCGCTACGATCCGGCCGGGGGCGGGCGGCAGACCTGGGTCGCTCCCGAGCAGGTCGGCTTCGTTCTTCCGGCCCGCGACGGCGGCTTCATCGCCGGGCTGATGAGCGGCCTTCATCGCTTCGACGAATCGACCGGGCGCTTCACCCTGATCGCCGAGATCGAGCCCGAGCGGCCGAACAACCGCCTGAACGACGGGGTCGTCGATCCCGGCGGCCGGCTCTGGTTCGGAACGATGGACAATGGCGAGAGCGCGAAGACCGGCGCCTTCTATCGCTTCGAGCGCGGCGCCGTCGTGCCCACCGGCCTCGACGGGATAGCGATCACCAACGGCCCGGCTTTGTCGCCCGACGGGCGCATCCTCTATGTCGTCGACACCCGCGCCGGAACGATCGACTCGGCCGAGGTGGCCGACGACGGGATGCTCGGGCCTGCGAGGCCGTTCGTCCGGATCGATCCGGCGGAGGGCTTCCCCGACGGTCCGACCGTGGACAGCGAGGGCTTCGTCTGGATCGGCCTCTACGCCGGCTGGGAGGCGCGCCGCTATTCGCCGGCCGGTGAGCTGGTGGAGCGGGTCCGCTTCCCCGTCGCCAACATCACCAAGATCGCTTTCGGAGGCGCCGACCTGCGCACCGCCTACGCGACCACGGCCCGGCAAATGCTGTCCGCCTCGGAAATCGAGCTCCAGCCCCGGGCGGGCGACCTGTTCGCATTCCGGGTCGACGTCCCGGGCCTGCCCTGCCCGCTGGTCGCGACCTGAAGGCGCAAGGTCGAACCGCAGAATTCCCAAGGTGAAGAAGGCAGTTTACCGGCCCCGATGCTGATCCTCATCGCGTCCGAATCGGCGTCGATCTTCCCTTGACGGACTTATGTTGTTGGCGGATGCTTGACCTGATGTGAGTGGGGGGCGCTCATGCCGACACGGGGCGCCTCGAACAACTCAACTGCACATGGGGAGGGGACCGTGGGCGTTAGACATTCTGCCGTTCGTGGGGTCGCTCTGGCGGCGATTGCGCTGGCAATAGCGGGCTGCAGCAACGACGGCCCGGTCGAGGACGAGGCGGCAGAGGCGGGGATCGACGAGGCCAAGCTCGTCCACGCCGGCGCCACCGGAGCCGCCGACGATTATTTCCACGACATGGACGGCGGCCTCGAGCTCACTCCGGCCGAGCGCACCGGCCGCATCATGTGGCTGGTCTGGAGCGGCGGCAACGACCATTTCTGGGACGATATGGTCAAGCCGACCTTCGGCACCTTCGACCTCTTGAAGATCGTCGCCGCACCGCCGGGCTCGGGCAACGGCCGGCCCAATCGCTGGAAGAATCTCGGAGTCGTCAACGAGCCCTGCTTCCGCCCCGCCGCGGCCCGCGATCCGCAACGCTACGGCCTCTGGCTCGACGTTCGCGATCCGGCCTGCCCGCCCGATCCGTTCGCGGACGAGAAAAAATTCCCGGGGGTCAAGTTCGGCGCCCGCGGCAAGGCCGTCCCGGTCGGCTCCTATTACGGCTGGCCGACGGGGATCGTCGGCCTTCGCCTCTTCCCCAATCCCGCCTTCGACGAGAAAGCGGCGAAGCATTGGGGCGACGGCTCGCGTTATTATAACGATCCCAAATTCTACAACGACAAGGAGCTGGTCCGCCCATATCGGGTCGGCATGTCCTGCGCCTTCTGCCATGTCGGGCCGAGCCCGGTGAATCCGCCGGCCGATCCGGAGGCCCCGGCCTGGTCGAACCTAAGCTCGACGGTGGGCGCCCAATATCTGTGGATGGACCGGATCTTCTACTGGGACTGGGAGAAGAATCCGCGCAGCTTCCTCTACGAGTGGCTCCACACCTTCCAGCCCGGAACGATGGACACGTCGCTGGTCTCGACCGACAACATCAACAATCCCCGGACGATGAACGCGATCTACGACCTGCCGGCGAGGCTCGATATGGGCTACCGGATCGGCCAGGAGAGCCTGATCGGGGGCGCGCTCGACAACCTCCAGTTCAACGACGTCACCAAGGACCCCATCCTGACCCGCCTCTACGAGGGCAAGGGCGCGGTGCGGACGCCGCGGGTGCTCAAGGACGGCTCGGATTCGGTCGGAGCGCTCGGCGCGCTGAACCGGGTCTATCTCAACATCGGCCTCTACAGCGAGGAATGGATGCGGCACTTCAATCCGGTGATCGGAGGCAAGACGGTCTCCCCGATCCGGATCGCCGACGCCCGCTCCAAATCGCCTTACTGGCGCGCCACCGAAAAGGGCACTCCGGCGACGGCGCTGTTCTTCCTCAAGGCCGGACGCCCCGACCGGCTCGCCGCCGCGCCCGGCGGAGCGGCCCTTCTCGCCGCCGCGCCCGCGACCCTGGCGCGCGGCCGGCAGGTCTTCGCCGACACTTGCGCCCGCTGCCATTCGAGCAAGGGGCCGATGCCGCCCAAGGAGGCCGGCCTGGCGAGCTCGGCCGGGCCGTCCTATCTCGACCGCTTCAAGGCGTGGTGGCGCTGGACCCAGACCCCCGGCTTCAAGCTGGCGATGCGGCAGGAGGTCGAGAAGCCCGACTTCCTGCAGAACAATTACCTGTCCACGGAAGCGCGGATCCCGGTGACTTTGCTGCGCACCAATTTGTGCAGCCCGCTCGCCACCAATGCGATCCGCAACAACATCTGGGACAATTTCTCGTCCGAATCCTACAAGACCCTGCCGAGCGTCGGCTGGTCGAGCTACAACGACCCCTATAATGGCGAGCGCCGCCGCTACCGGATGCCGGCCGGGGGCCGCGGCTATACGCGGCCGCCGTCGCTCATCTCGCTCTGGTCGACCTCGCCCTTCCTGCTCAACAACCGGGTCGGCAAGTTCAATTCCGATCCGTCGGTCGCGGCTCGGGTCGCCTCGTTCGACCTCGCCATCCGCCAGATGCTGTGGCCCCAGACCCGCGACATGGACGCGGTGTTCGGCAACCGGGTCGAGGGCGTCATCGACCGCACCAGCGGGGAGAGCCACGTCTTCATCCCGGAAACCTATTTCCCGATCACGCCCAAGACCCGGATCGGGAAGCAATTCATCCAGAGGCATCTCGGCCAATGGATCGTCCCCGGCGGGATGAGCTTCGGTCCGATCCCGAAAGGGACTCCGATCGGCGCTCTCACCAACCTCAATCCGCGCGGTCCGGAAAATGACGATCATAAGGAGCAACTGAAGGGCGACATCCATCAGTTGGAGCGGGTGGTCGGCCTGATGAAGGCGATGGGCAAGATATTCATCGGCATCAAGAACGATCCGCCGGCCGACGAGAGAGCGACTCTGGCGCGCTTCGAAGGCGCCCGGCCCTGGCTTCGGTCGCTCAGCAAGTGCCGCGACCTCGTCGTCAACCGCGGCCATTATTTCGGCACCGACCAGTTCGTGAACCGCTCCGGGCTGACCGAGGACGAGCAATGGTGGATCGGCAACGAGGCGCCGCTCAGCAATCCGGACAAGGAAGCCCTGATCGCCTTCCTCAAGACGTTCTGATGGGAGACGGGTTCGACTGCGACTATATCGTCGTCGGATCCGGAGCTGGGGGCGGCACGGTCGCCGCGCGCCTCGCCGAAGCGGGGATGGACGTGGTGTTGCTCGAAGCCGGCGGCGATCCCGTCGACGAGGGCGCGGAGGGCTTTCCCGGGGATTATCGAATCCCGGCCTTTCACCCGATGGCGTCGGAAAACCCGGCCATGGCGTGGGACTATTGGGTCGAGCATTATGCCGACCCGGCCGAGGCCGAGCGGGACTGGAAGCGCTGCGACAAGGGCGTGTTCTATCCCCGCGCCGGGACCCTGGGCGGCTGCACGGCCCACAATGCGATGATCTTCATGACGCCCCAGGATTCGGATTGGCGGGGCATCGCCGAGCATGTCGGCGACGACGGCTGGGGCCCGGAGGCGATGGCGGCCTATCAGCGCAAGGTCGAGCAATGCCGCCACCGGCGCTTTCGCCGGCTTCTGGCGGGAATGGGCCTGGACGGCACCGGCCACGGCTGGGGCGGCTGGCTTCCGGTCGAAAGGGCGATGCCCGATCAGGCTTTTGCCGACGCGGCGATGCGCGAGATGCTCGAGAAAGGCGCGCTTGCCGCGAGCCGCGGCATCTCGGGCCCCTGGCAGGCGCTGAAGCGGCTGCTTCGCGGCAAGCTCGATCCCAACGACCGCTCGATGAACGGCAAGGCGGGCCTGTGCTACGCGCCGCTCGCCACCGACGATCATTGCCGCTTCGGGACGCGCGAGCGCCTGCGCAAGGCCGAGAAAGAGACGGGCGGCCGACTGAGGATCGAGCTCCATGCCCTCGTTACGCGCTTGCTCTTCGCGCCCGACAGGGGGGTGGCGGGGGTCGAATATCGCAAGGGTCGGAATCTCTATCGCGCAAGCCCGCTGAGCGAGGCGGCCGGGGAGGACGGAAAGCGCGTCTCGATCAGGGCGCGGCGCGAAGTGATCCTCGCCGCCGGCGCGTTCAACACGCCGCAGCTGCTGATGCTCTCGGGCATCGGCCCGAAGGAGCCGCTGGAGGAGCGCGGGATAGAGGTCCGCGAGCCGCTGCCCGTCGGGCAGAACCTTCAGGACCGCTACGAAGTCTGCGTCCTCTACCGCCTCGCCGAACCCTGGAAATCGATGGAGGGCGCCGATTTCTCGCCCGACGATCCGGTCGGCCGGCTGTGGGCAACGAACCAGCAGGGCATGTACATCTCCAACGGGGCCGCGCTCGCGATGAAGCGCAATTCCCCGGGCTGCGCGGGGGACGCCGACCTCTTCATCATGGCCCTGCTCGGCGCCTTCCAGGGCTATTACCAAGGCTATTCGAAGGCCCTGCGCGAGCGGAAGGACGTGCTCAGCTGGGCGATACTCAAGGCGCGGACG
Source organism: Allosphingosinicella sp. (assembly GCA_035719905.1). Lineage (GTDB taxonomy): Bacteria > Pseudomonadota > Alphaproteobacteria > Sphingomonadales > Sphingomonadaceae > Allosphingosinicella. Next base: position 64,064 of record DASTFN010000016.1, on the reverse strand, counting down.
GCCAATCGCACGGGCAGTGTCACGCTCGAGTCCGGCGACCCGCGCAAGCCGCCCCGGATCCAATTCAACTATTTCAAATGCGATCCCGACGATGGCGACCTGAAAGCGGTCGCCGCCGCGGTCGGGATGGTGCGCGAGGCCGCGGCGCCGCTGCTCGACTGCGGTCTGGTCACGGAAGAGATCTGCCCCGGCCGCGACGTCGAGGGCGAGGCGCTCGAGCAATGGATCCGCGACAATGCCTGGGGCCACCATGCCTCCTGCACCTGTCCAATGGGCCCGCGCGATAGGGGCGGGGTCCTCGACAGCCGGCTGCGGGTCCACGGAGTCCCGCGGCTGCGCGTCGTCGACGCGTCGATCTTCCCGCGTATCCCGGGCTATTTCATCGTCAGCGCCATCTACATGGCCGCCGAGAAGGCCGCCGAGATGATCCTCGAGGACGCCGTCCTCGCCCCCGCCGTGATGGAGGAAGCCGCATGAGACTGCTCTGGCTGCACGAGCTGCTGACCTGGGGGCTGCTGCTGGAGCGGCGGTTCGAGCCCTTCTTCCGCCGCGCCTTCAACACGTTGTTCCGCAACGCTCTGGCGGCCGCCCTGCAATGGGCGATCAACCTGTCGCGCAAGGACGAGAAGCTCGCCCTGGCAGAAGAGACGATCCAGCCGAACGAGGAGCGGGACGTCCAGAACATGATCGACACGATGCGCGATCATCTCATCCAGGATTTCCCGCCGGAGAAGATGGAGCGGGCGGGCAACACCAAGACCCACGGCGTGGTCCGCGCCGAGTTCATCGTCCACGACGATCTGCCCGAGAAGCTGCGGCACGGCATCTTCGCCAGGCCGGGGCGCTACAAGGCCTGGGCGCGCTTCTCCAACCCCGGGCCGCATGTCGAGCCCGACATCGACGATGTCGGCTTCGTCAGCCTTGGCCTCAAGGTGATGGGGGTCGAAGGGCCCAAGCTGATGGACGACGAGACCGGGACCCAGGACTTCCTCGCCATCTGCGTTCCGACCTTCCCGACCCCGGACGTCTCGGCCAATGCCGATCTCCAGCTCTGGAGCAAGCGCGAGCTGCCCATCTGGTATTTCCTCAATCCGAGGAAGCACCATATCCGCGACTTCCTGATGCAGTCGCTGTGGAACGAGACCCAGTACAACCCGCTCGGCCACAATTATTACAGCTGCGTGCCCTACCTGCTGGGCGAGGGGCAGGCGATGCAATATGCTTTTTTCGGCAAGTCGAAGGTTCACGACAAGATCCCGCGGGTGCCGTTCCGGCCGCCGGACAATTATCTGCGCGACAATATGGTCAAGACCCTGCTCGAGACCGACGTCGAGCTCGAGATGACGGTCCAGCTGCAGACCGACAGCTACCGGATGCCGATCGAGAATGCGTCGGTGCTGTGGCCGACGAGGCTGTCGCCGCGGATCCCGGTGGCGACCTTGCGGATTCCCCGCCAGCGCTTCGACTCGCCCGAGCAGCTCGCCTTCGCGCGCAACCTCTCGTTCAATCCGTGGCACTGCCTGCCCGAGCACCGCCCGCTCGGCAACCAGAGCCGGGCGAGGAAGCGCATGTACCAGACGCTCGCCCAGTTCCGGCAGAAGAACAATCAGGTGCCGCATATCGAGCCGACCAGCTGGGCGCCGTTCGGCTGACTCGTCCTCCCCATCGCTTTGCGATGGGGAGGGGGACCACCCGAAGGGTGGTGGAGGGGTAACTGCCTTGGACTCGGAGGATCGCGCGCGAACCGCAAAGGCCTGCGCCAATTACCCCTCCACCATGCTTCGCATGGTCCCCCTCCCCGAGAAATCTCGGGGAGGATTTACCCCCGGGCGATGTACTTCAGCGCCCTGAGCCCCGGCAGGAAGAAATAGCCGCCGCCCTCGACCGTGACGAAGCGGGGGAGGCCCGTATAGCGGGTGCAGGGACCTTCCGCCCGCGGGCGGGTGAAATTGTCGGTTGGGACTCCGCCGGGATGAATCTCGCGGTTGCCGGTCAGCGGGTCGGCTTCCCGCGAAAGGCCGGCGAAGCTGGGATTCATCAGCCATGCGTTCTGGATGAACTCGAAATGGCGGGTGAGGTCCGAGTTGAGCGCGATGAAATGAAGGCCCTGCTCCGATCCCTTGCGGCCGTATGGCCGGCCGCGCCGCAGAAGGCGGTGGAATCGCGAGGGGGCGATGACGTCGTCCTTGACCGTTCCCCAGAGGCCGAGGGTGACCAACAAATAATGGAGCAGGCCGCGGCCGCCGCCGGGAATATCGCCGACTCGCGGATTGGCGCGGCGGATATGGCCGCCATAGGGGCAGACATGACCGTCCGGATCGCGATCGTAGGTGAAATTGTCCTCGGAATCCTCGAGGCCGGTGATGTCGGCCGTGCCGAGCCCGTCGAGCGGCTTGCCGTCCATCCGTCGGCCGACGACCGCCTCGGCGAGCTTCTGGGCACCTTCGGGTCCGGCATTCGCGTTCGTCCAATTCCAAAAGGCGTCATAATCCTGCCTGAGCGTTCGAAGCACCAGATATGACCCGTTGCGCCCCAGATCGCGCAGGTCGGGATCGTCGACGCTCGGCGGCAGGCCCGCGGCGCCCGGCAGCCCGGAGGAGACGAGCGGGCGGTCGCGAACGAGCTTATATTCGTCCTGGTAGCCGAGAAGCACTTCGCCGGCGCTGACCCAGTTGGTGTAAAGCTGATCGGCCGTCCCGCCCGGAGTGCGCTGCCCGTCCCAGTCGAGGCGGGGCTGCGAGACGCCGTCGGCGAATCCGAACGGCTCGATACCCGGCTCGGAGCAATCGAGCTGGGGCTGCAGCACTTCGCAGCTCTGGCCGAGGTTCGCGACCGTCGCGGCGGCGAAAGCGTCGATGTCGGCGCAATCCGCGTAGAGCATGAGCAGCAGATGCGGCTCGGCGCCCTTGCGGCCCCACTTCCACCGGCTGGGGCTGTTTGCGCCGACGTCGCCAAGCCAATGCGAGCGACACTCGTCGCTGGCGATCCCGGCAAGGAAATCGGCGGGGAAGCCGGCCATGACCTCCTCCGGCACGCCGAGCGCCATGAGGCCGGGCGCGGTGACGGCGATCTGGAGGATTCGGTTGACCCGGCGTTTGGACGCGCGCGCCTCGTCGAACTCGGCGACGCTCAGCACCTCGGCCTTGCCGAGCCATTCACGCGCCTGCTGCTCCCGGCCGGGCCGAACGCGGACCAGCAGCAGGCGCGAACCTTCAAGCTTGCCGAAACCCGAGCGCACCAGCGCCTGGATATCGTCGCGCTCGAGGACGGCGGTCGGCATCGGCTCTCTCCTCAGATCTCGGCCAGCCAGCGCCGGATTGCGCGTTCGTCGCCGCGGTCGCTCTGGAGGCCTTTGCGGATGCGGGCGTTGCGGGCGAGATCCTGGCAGGTCAGGCCGGGATAGGCCTTGTACCAGACCGGAGTCGGCATTTCGTGGTTGCGGAGATAGGCTTTCCAAGGGCCCTCGGTATTCGCTCCGCCCCAAAGCAGCCAACGGGTCTTGGGAATTCCGATGCCGTGGGAGAAGGAAAGGTTGAGCCCGAACGCGACCTTGTTGACGAAATCGTCCATATAGGCCTGGTGCGAGCCGTCATAATCGCTCGCGAAGTAGAGGCGCCTCTTGTCGTCGAGCAAGATCCAGCGCGCGGCGTGGATCGTCCTGACGCGCGACAGCTTGCCCTTCGTGGTGATATGGCGCCCGGCCCAGTCGATCAGCCAGAGGACGTAGCTGGCGAGCCAGCGGCGGAACAGGCCCGGCTGGAGCGAGCCCATCGCGCTGAACGGATTGGTGACGTCGTGGTCCTCATATCGCGACAGCATCTCGATGCGTTCGGCGGTCAGCTTCGGCGAGATGACCGGATTGGCCTTTTCGAGGCGGCGCAGCTTGATCGCCAGCAGCGGCAAGGCGAGGATGACGAACGGTGTCAGCAGAAGGATGATGATCGGCACCCCGACCAGGTCCACCCAGCCGGCGAGGCGGCGGCCCAGCGGAGTCGGCTCCGGCGGAGTGAGCTTCACCCCGCGCCGAGCCACCGCTTCCCGCAACGCCTGCCGGGTTTCGCGCGGGGACGCGGCGGGCAGGGCCGCGAGCTCCTCGCGGAGCACCTCGTGCAATACCTGCTCCTCGCGCGATTGCAGCACCGTCCGTCCGGGCCAGTTCATGTAGAAGGTCGCGCTCTTGATCAGGTTCGAATGAAGCCAGCGGCGGAGATCGGTGCCCTCTTCGAAGCCCTCGCAATGGCTGAAAAGCCGGCGAAGGCCGTCGCCGGCGACCACCGCGAGCTCCTCCATCTGCTCTTCGACCGGCCCGTCGCAGATGACGAGGAGGGCGAGTCGGACCGGGCAGGGGAAATAGAGGTTCGGAAAATAGGTCCGGTCCGCGAGCGTGTGATCCTCGAGCAGCAGGACGCGCGCGAAGTGGATCCGCGGGAAGCGGCTGAAGGGGATGATCGGATTGTCCGGATCGGCGAGACCCGGCTCCAGGGCCATCGAGTCGAGCAATTGGTCGATCGACGGCCGAGCGCCCGCGCGAAGCGGCGCGGCGATCATGAAATCGTGCTGCGGCGTCACCGCACGGCCCTAGAATTGGAGGGCGAAATCGATCAGCCGCTTCTCATGGGCATAGACTTTGCCCAGATAGAGCTTGGGCGCGATCAGCCTGATCTCATCCCGCACCCACCCGGCAATCATCGAAGTCTGCGAATAATCCAGGACGATGCATTCCTTGCCGTCGAGCAGGCTCGGGCCCTTGTAGACCTGGGCAACGATGGCCTTGATGCCGAGCGCGAGGACGTGGTTGCGAAGCGTGCCGTGCTCGGCGTCGAACACCTTCCCCTGCCAGGCGAAGTGGCTGATCATCCGGGCGAGGATTCTGCTTCGCGGAGTACCCGGGGCGATGATCGCGGTTCCCTCGCCCTCGCCGTCCGGGATCGGCCCCGCCTCGTGCGCCGAGAATAGATCGTCGAGCTCCTTCTGCTGCATCTTCAGCAGATCGTCCACCGTCACAGTCATCGGTCGATTCCCCCCTTCGACTCGCGTGCGAAGGGGCAAGCTTAAACCTGAGCTCCCCACCCTGCAATGCTGAGTGCTTACTTACGCATTACCTGCGCCGTCGGGACCTCAGGGATGCGCGATGACCATCAAGGTGCGCGCGCGCTTGAGGCTGCACTCGAGGCACAGGGCGAGCGTTTCCGGATCGAGCGCCGCGAAGCTTTCGTCGAGCACGGTCAAATGCGCGCCCTGGAGCAGGGCCCGGGCGAGGTAGATCCGGCTGCGTTCGCCGTGGGAGAGCTGCCAGCCGGTCTCGCCGACATATTGGTTGATGCCGCCCGGCATGCGCGCGAGCAACGGGCCGAGCCCGAGCTCCTCGCAAAGCTCCATGGCTTCGATCTGGTCCGGGCCGGGCGCGGGCCATTGCCGGCCCATCAGCAGGTTGAACGCGACCGATCCCGAAAGGATGTGGTTCTCGTGGAATTGCGGGGCCGAGGTCGCCAGCCGGTGCCAATCGTCGCCCAGGGTGTGGCGGTCGAGGCCGTTGAGCAGAAGCAGGCCGGATTTGGGCGCGTTGAGCCCGGTGAGAAGCCCCGCCAGGGTCGACTTGCCGCCGCCCGAAGAGCCTTCGAGCAGGATCCGGTCGCCATGGGCGATGAGGAGGTCGGTGGCTTCGATGACGGTCTCGTTGCTCGACGGATAAGCGAAGGTCAGGGCCTGAGCGTCGATCAGCGGCATCCTGATCGCCTCGTTCTCAAGCTGCTCGAGCGTGACGTAGGTCTGCGACGATTTCTTGTTGCGGGCGGCGTAGAACATCGGCGCCACCTGCTTCCACGCCACCCAGGCCCTGCCGGCGGCGGCCAGCCCCTCCGAGATTCCGCCGAAGGCGCGCTGGGCGAACAATATTCCGCCCAGGCTGATGGCGATCGCGGTCGAGGAGACTTCCAGATTGCCGACGAACGCCGGCACCAGGCCGATCAGGCCGACGATGACCCAGCCCGACGACACGCCGAGGGTCGTGGACACGGCCGTCCAGTCCATCGCGCCCGAAATCTGCAGATAATTCTGGAGAGCGCTGTCCTCCGCGCCATTGCTCCGGTTGGGCGGTTCCTGGGCGAGGCGAGTGCGGTGGCCGACCATCACCTCGATCAGCTCATGGGTCATGTCGAGACGGGTGATCGTCCATCTGCGCAGCTTCCGGAAGAAATTCCAGCTGAGCGCGACCGCGAGCAGGGTCCATCCGCCGAGGAGGAGGAGATGGGTGGCGGGCGCCACGCCCTGGGCGAGGATCCACGCCGCGAAGCCCAGCTGCAGAAGCGAGCGCAGAAGCGACATGCCGCCGTTGAGCGAAAGCGACTCGAGCGCCTGCGATTCGACCACCCGGCTGAGCAATTGGCCGACGCCCTGGCGCTTGATGTTGTCCGACGACATGCGCAGCGCGCCGGCCAGCAGCCGGGCCTTGAGAAGGCGCCCGGCGTCCAGCGCCAGGGTCGCCGACCACCAGCTGCCCAGAGTCTGCAAAGGGATCATCGTCCCCATCAGGAGCAACCAGGCCATGAACCAGCCCAGGTCGAACGTTCCGCCCAGCGCGGCCGAGCCGATCAGCGCCCAGCCGGCGATCTCCGCGACATAGCTGGCGGCGAAGATGCCGGTCATCGCGGCGACCTTGCGGAAGGCGCCGATGCGCGACAGCTGCTTCCAGAAGCTCGCCGACGGCGGCAGCCGAAGCACCCAGATGCGTTCCACCTCCCATTGGGCGAGCTGCTCTCGAAGCATCGCGGTGCGGACCCGGGATTCGCGTGCGGCATCGATTCCCGTCGCCCGCACCAGCCGGGTGATCTCGGGGATCAGCGGGCCTTCGCGCGGCCAGCAGATCATGCCTCGAAGATGCTCCGGGTCGCAGGACCGGATCCGGAGGTCCGGGGCCAGCAGCTGCGGCCTGCCGCGCCGCCATCCGAGCAGCAGGAAAACCCCGGGAGTGCCGTACATGCCGTTCGGAAAAACCGCCGGGCCGCCGGCGCGCAGCAGATCGGGCATCTCGGACACCGGCGTCTGGACCAGATTGGCCTCGATCCCGAGATGCTCGGCGGCCCAGTCGAACCAGTCGGCGAGGTTGCGGGCGTTGCCGGCGGCGATCGTGGCCGGGACCTTGACCGTGTCCGAAGCGAGCCTCGGGCGCAGGCCGGAGCGGCGCGAAAGCTCCTCGATCCCTTCGCCGATCCGGGCGAATGGCCACAGGAAGGGGCGCATGGCCTCCACCATCCCGGGATCGGGCTCGGCCGCGTCGACTTCGATTCCGGCATCCGCCATTACAGGGTCTCGCTGGCCTTGAGGCGACCGCCGGAGAGGGTCAGTCGGCGCCAGAAATCGCCCTTCCAGATCGATTCGCCGACGGCCGCTTCGGCGTCGACCAGGTCGCGATAGCGGGACTCGCGCGCCATCAGGCTCTGAGGCGCGCCGTCCTCGATGATCCGGCCGTCCTCGACGACCAGGACCCGGTCGAACGCCATCGTCTCGGCGACGTCGTGGGTGACGCACAGCAAGGTGACGGGCGCCCACCATTGCCGCGCTTCGGCGAGCAGGGCGCGGCGCTGGGTGCGGTCCATGCCGCGGAAGGGTTCGTCGAGCAAAGCGAGGCGGGTCGTCGGGCTGAGCAAAGCGCGGGCAAGGCGAACGCGCTGTCCTTCGCCGCCCGACAGCAGGCCTCCGCCCTCGCCGAGGAAGGTCTGCAGGCCCTGGGGGAGTTTCTGGGTGACTCCGCGCAGCCGGGCGGCGGCGATGACATCGCCGACGGCGAGCGTGGCATCGTCGTCCGACGCGTAGGTGAGGTTGTCGAGCAGCGAGCGGTTCCAGATCTGGATGGCCGGGTCGACCCAGGCCGTTTCGTGGCGCATCGCCTCGATGTCGCCCCCCTGAGCGCGCTTGCCGTCGATCAGGAGATGACCGGTGGCCAGCCTGTGCCAGCCGAGCAGCACGCCCAGCAAGGATGATTTGCCGGCGCCCGACATGCCGACGATGGCGACATGCTCGCCCGGAGCGATCGCCAGGTCGACCGACTGAAGGATGGTGTGGCCCGCGGCGAGCACGCTTCCATCGTGGAATTCTAGGGCGACTCCCCGGGCTGTCGCTTTCGTCTCCCGGATCGCGAGCGCCGCCCGTTCCTCTTCGGTCAGCTCGAGGTCCTCCGGCGCCGACAGCGGCTCGAGCAGTCGCGACAGCACGTTGCGCTGCGCCGGATATTGGTGGACCAGCCGGGCGATCTGACCGCCGAGCGCCGGCAGCTTGAGGGTCCAGTAGACGAGCAGCAGATCGGAACCGGTGACTCGCCCGGCGCTGAAGAAATGAGTCAGCAGCAGCGCTCCGACCAGGGCAGTGGTGATGATCACCTGGACCATGTCGGTGACCAGGGAGAGGTTGATCAGGCTCCGGAGCGATTTGTACCATTCGACGAGCAGGCTTTCGTGCTGCCCCTGGACGCTGCGTTCGGCGCGGTGGGCCCTGACCGGTGCGAGGCCGAGCATGGAGTCGAGATAGAAGCTGTTGAGCGCCCCCGCGTGGTTGCGCACTCGAAGGTCGCGCTCGTTGAGCAGATGCTGGGTCGTGAACGGGAAGCTGAGCGCGATCAGCGCAAGCAAGGCCGCGAGCAGCCAGCTGCCCGGGGCCAGGATCAGCACTCCGGCGAAGGTGATGGCGAGCTCGAGCACCGATTGGATCAAGCGAAGGCCGAGCCCGGGGACTCCGCGCACCGTCTGGATATTGTGGTTGCGGTCGGCCATGTCCGAGATCGGGCGGCTGTGGAAATAGCGGTCGTTGAGCCTCGGCAGCTTGGCCAGCAAGGCCATTCGCAGGCGCGCCTCGAGCTTGCGGCCCCAGCGCAAGGTCCCGAGCCCGCTCGCATATTCGATCGCGAGCAGGATCGTCGCGAAGATCAGCAGCCCGACCGCCGCGAACAGCCGCTGGCTCGGCAAGGCGAGTTGCGCCGATATGTCGAAGATGCCGCGAAACAGCAGCGCCTCGATCATCGTCGCGCTGACCGCGAAGGCGCCGGCGAGCACCAGGGCGAGCGGCGCAAGCAGCCCGTCCTCGCCCAGCATCTTCCACAGCGCCGCGAGCGGCGGGACCGGCTTTTCGGACAGGGCCGCGGAAAGCTCGAGCGAGAGCGGCCTGCGCTCTTCGGCGGCCTCGGCGTCGCTCGACCTGAGGCCGGAGACGCTGAGCACGACGGCTCCGCTGAAGCGCAGGGTGCGGTCCGAGCCGTCGGCGGGCAGCTCGTCCTCGGTAACCGACCAGAAGGGCTTGGGGATGAGGCTTTCGGTCCGACCGGCGGCATGGCTTTCGCAGGCCTCGGCCAGCAGAGCCCGAAGAACGCCTTCCGCTTCGCTGCCGCGGCGGATGCCGTTGGTGTCGATGAGCGACTGGACCAGGCGCGCGCCGGCATCCAGCGCGGCGAGCGGATGCCAGCCCGGATCGGCGAGCGCATCGGCGACGAGCTCGTCGACCAGCGTCGGAGCGGCGCCGAGGGAGCGGAGGCGCTCGCGAAGCGGCTCCAGAAAATCGTCGGTGGCGGCCCAGTCGCGCCAGTCGGCAATCCCGACTTTTTGGGCGTGGAGGTGAATTTCCTGCTGGAACTGGCGCAGCGTCACCCAGCGGCGGCCCACGGCGGGATCCATGATTTGGAGCCAGCGGCCGTGTCGGCGCCAGACGACCACGAAATGGAGCGCCGCGCCCCGGTTCACGACCACGATCGCCGGAAGCGTCCTGGCGCTGGCGAGCGTGACATGGTCGATCGGCACCAGCGCCTGCTCCGCCGCCAGGCCGAGGTCCCTGGCGATCTCCTCGATCGTATCGATCGAGGTCCCGTCGACGTCGGTCTGGCAGGCTTCGCGAAGGCGGCCGAAGCTGATCGGGACATGATAGCCTTCGAGCAGGCATTTCAGCGCCGCCGGCCCGCAATCCATGGTCGACGTCTGGACGACCTCGACCGCGAAGAAGCGGCGCTCCCGGGGCTTGTCCTCGCCGTCGCTCATCGCGCGGCGCCGGCCCGGCGCTCGGGACCCTCCGTCATCCGCCCGGCCGACCGCAGCAATAGCTTCGCCGGCGACACCGTCTCGACCCTGACCTCGACCCGGCCGGGAAGGCCGTGCCGAAGGACCAGGCCTCGGGTCGCGTCCCGCCTGATCCTGAACTCGGCGCGCAGCGACTGATCCCTGATCTCGCCGGCGACCCGGACGGCGGTGGCCTCGATCGTTCCGAACTGGACCCAGGGAAACCCTTCGAGCCGGAAGCGCGCCGTCTGGCCCGGCCGGATCCGGCCGAGCGCGGTGGTCGGGTCGAAATCGGCGACGATCAACAGGTCGCCCTGGGGGATGATCGTCGCAAGCTTCTGCCCGGGCGCGACATAGGCGCCCGCGCTCAGCGCGCGCATCTCGCCGACCACTCCGGAGACGGGCGCGCGGATCTGATGCGTCGCCACTTCCAGGCGCAGCTGCTGGATCAATTCGCGGGTCGAGGCCGCTTCGGCCTGGGTCGCAAGCAGATCGCGGGTCAGCCTCTCCATCTGGACCCGGGTCTGATCGGCATTGACCGTCGCGTCGACCCCGAGCCTGGCCAAATCGGCGGCCGAGATATCGCGTTCGGATTCGGCCTTGCGGGCGTCCGCGGCGGCGCGGACCGCGTCGACCGTCGCCGACCCGCCGGTCGCGGCATCGCTCCTGATCCGGTCGGCGCTGTCGTTGGCGAACCTCGATGCGGCATTGGCGCCCTGCAGCCGGGCCTGGGCGGCCCGGACGGCGGCCTGCGTGGACCTTTGCCCATTCTCCATCACCCGGCCGAGATAGGCGATCTCCTTGCGCAGGGAGGCGATCTTGGCGGGGTAGAGCGGAAGACGCGCCTCGGCTTCGGCCAGGCGAAGCTGCTGCCGCTTCGAATCGAGCTCGATCAGGACGTCGCCGGCGCGGACCTTCTGGCCGATGACGATATGCGCCTGCGTCAGCCGCCCGGCCAGCAGGGACGAGATTTCGCGCGGCGCGCTTCCCACCTCCAGCCGCGCCTGGCGCGAGACCTCGTAGACGGTGACGTTGCCGAAGCCGAACCAGAGCAGCCAGGCGATAAGGGCCAGCCCGGCGAGGGCCAGGGAGATCATGACGATACGCGATGAGTCCAGCGCCAGGGATTGGGTCGTCTTGGAAAATTGAAACGTCAACGCACCCTCCCCGGACGGGACCTCAACCGTTTGGTTTCGCACGGCGGCGACGGCCAGGAGGTCTCCCGGCGCAGCTTATGGGACGAGTTTTCCAAAATCAAAAGACGGAACGGGGGCCAACGACTTCGAGCTGAGTCGACCGGAGCCAGGATGGGCAGAGCCCGCCGCGGCGGGCTCTGTTTGCCCTACGTAGAATTACTCCAAATCAGGATGTAATTGAGTGGGTAACCGGTGTCGCTCAAGTGTGAATCTTCGTTTTCACGGATTGATCCGAAACGGGAGTGAAATGTTCTTGAGCTTGTCGTTGGCGCGGACCTATCGTTCATTATCGGGCGGTCTCTCCGATGGTCGAGCCGCCTCCATTATGGATAGAAGACGAGGTAGCGAGACACCGCGCCTGTCGCCTCGACGGAGTATTGTCGACGTATGTCAACGCTTTACAATCAAGCCTCGGCAGTCAGTCCCGCAAGTAACGCATTTGGTAGCGACTCCTCCGATGAGGACGACACTAGCAACGAACGAGCGCTGCACCAGGACGACGAGCTCCTCTTTCCGCACTCGAAAGGCGCTTTTGCGCAATATTGGGAGGACGAAGAAACTCCCCGAGAGCTGCGGGTCTACTATTACGACAAAGAGATAGCGTTCGACGATCCCGCTTTCTATTCCTTCGGCGAGAACCTGATAAAGCAGTCGCGCTTCCGCGCCGGCGATGCACTTCAATGGGGCGAATATGAGTGGCCTCGGGTGCGCGAAATGCTGCACGATCTCATCGAGGCGGATGTCCTCAAATATGCCGACGAAGTGGTCGACGTTCCGGCCGCCCTGCGCCACGAGGAGCGCGAGACGCTGCTGATGCCGGCGCGGATCGACGACGGAAAGACGTGGGACGATTGCGAAGAGATCATGACGATGATCTCCGGCACGCCGCTCGAGACCGGCTATGTCGAGCTCGTCATCCCGATCTTCCGGGTCGCGCATATGTATATCGACGCCGACAACCGGCAGGTCGGCGAGGCCAACGTCTTCCCGCCGGCGATGCGGCTCGATCGGCCGACCCTGTGGCGGACCTGTACCTATTCCGGGACCCGCTACCAGCCCGATCTTCCGATGAACGTCACGGCGCTCAGGATCATGCGCAACCAGTGGCGGCACATGATGGTGATCGTTCGCAAGGTCAGCGACGCTTACCGCGCGCGCTTCCCCGAGGTCGACCAGCGCGGCTGGACCGTCGGCGACATCGAGCGGATGACGGTCTGCGTGCTGGCGCTTCCCACCTATCAGGTGATGCGCGTCGAGAACCGGGTCGAGAACACCAAGCTTCACCCGGCGCTTTCGTCCGCCTTCCGGCTTACCGACGGCCTCAGGATGCTGATGCACCACATGCTGTTCGTTCCCTTCCACGAGCCGACCCGATCGGGGACGACTCCGATGACCGGGTTCGAGGCGCATCAATATGCGGAGCGCAATTATTCGTTCCACACCGGGCAGGGCGTCTGCGCTGGCCCGCCGTCGATGGTCGACGATTTCCTCGCCGTGATCCTCGACCGCGAGGACCCCAAGGGCGGTTGGCCGGACGAAATCGAGCCCGAGGTGCAGGCGGCGCTCGACGAGGTCGACCGGGCGGTGGACTACGGGCTGCTCGGGCTGCAGAATTTCGGATCCGTCTTCTCGCTGTTCCCGACCTCGACGGCCGGGCATGCCGAGCTGCGCGAGATCGTCATGGCCTGGACCAAGTCCGACTCGCCGACCCTGGCGGCGCTTCGCGAGCGCTGCGAGAAGATCCACGAAGTCACCCAGGATGTGGGCTGGCTCAAATCGGACGAGTTCCGGAAGAGCCGACTGATCGCCTATAACGAGATGTACCAGAAATGCGGCTTCGGAGTGGACGGCCGCTTCCCGGAGCCGTCGCTCGAGGACCAGTATGAAAACCTGCCGCCTCTGCCGGCCGAGACGATGGCGGAGCTGAAGGCGACTTTCGCCCGGCACTTCAGCGACCTTCCGGAGGGCGACGAGCTGTTCGAGCGGCTGGCGGCGTGGCTCGGCCGGTTCATCAGCTTCGTCCAGGTGGCCCTGCGGGTCTCGCTGGCCACGCAGGATCGGATCAACACGCTGCTCGGGCGGGAGAAGCCGAAGCAGACCTTCATGGGCCGCGACCTGGCCAAGTATATCGGCCTCGACAAGAGCCCGGATTCCAAAAACGAGAGAAAAGAGGTGCCGTTCCTCATCGACGACATCGCGAGGTTCCTTGGCGTGACGATCGACGTCACCGTCGACGACGTCACGATCCTCGAAGGTGTGAGGAATACTGCGGCGGCCCCGAGAGAGATTCCGTTGGACGGGCCGTCCGCGGGATGAAGCGCCCTTGGGCGAAAACGTGGAAGGAAGAAAAATGAAAATCAGGACCAACGTTCGCGCCGGCCTTCGCCTCGACGACGGCAGCACCATCGATCGTTGCGGCGGCGCGACCCGTTGCGGCGGCTCGACCCGTTGCGGCGGTTCGACCCGTTGCGGCGGCAGCACCACCTACGCTTACTAAGCCGTAGGAAAGATTTGGTCGGTCCTTGGGGGGTCGGCTGGATACCGCGCAATGAAGCGCAAAACTTGAGAGGAAGCTAAGATGAAGATCAAGACCAACGTTCGCGCCGGCCTTCTGAAGACTGACCGCTGCGGCGGCACCATCGATCGTTGCGGCGGTTCGACCCGTTGCGGCGGCTCGACCCGTTGCGGCGGCAGCACCACCTACGCCTACTAAGCCGTAGGAAAAGTTTCGGCCGGCCTTCGGGCCGGCCGGATACTGCGCAAGTACGCGCAAAGCATGAGAGGAAGCCAAAATGAAGATCAGGACCAACGTTCGCGCCGGAATCGCCTATGATCGTTGCGGCGGCAGCACCCGTTGCGGCGGCTCGACCCGTTGCGGCGGTTCCACCCGTTGCGGCGGCAGCGTCGACTACGCTCTCTAAGCCGTAGGAAGAGATTCGGCCGGCCCTCGGGCCGGCCGGATACTGCGCAAGAAGCGCACAACATGAGAGGAAGCTAATATGAAGATCAGGACCAACGTTCGCGCCGGCATCATTGCCGATCGTTGCGGCGGCAGCACTCGCTGCGGCGGCTCCACCCGTTGCGGCGGCTCGACCCGTTGCGGCGGCAGCACCGTCTACGCCTACTAAGACGTGGAAGAGATTCGGCCGGCCCTCGGCCGGCCGGATACTGCGCAATCAAGCGCAAAACTTGAGAGGAAGCTAATATGAAGATCAGGACCAACGTTCGCGCCGGCATCGCTTATGACCGTTGCGGCGGCGCCACCCGTTGCGGCGGCAGCACTCGTTGCGGCGGTTCGACCCGTTGCGGCGGAAGCACCACCTACGCCCTCTAAGTCGTAGGATCGAAGATTCGGTCGGCCTGGGGTCGGCCGGATGTTGCGCACCAACGCGCACAAAACGTGGAAGGAAGTAACATGAAAATCAGGACCAACGTTCGCGCCGGCGTCGCCATCGATCGTTGCGGCGGCAGCACCCGCTGCGGCGGCTCCACCCGTTGCGGCGGTTCGACCCGTTGCGGCGGCAGCACCGTCTACGCCTACTAATCAGGTGTCGGCACATGGCGCCAGGCTGCTTGCGCAGACCGAAACGCCATCGCCAAAGTGTAGCCATCCAGCTTCGGCTGGGTGGCTATACTCTTCAGTCCCAGGATGCTTTGTGAAGTATTGCACGGCATGAGAGCTTCGAGCTCCAAGGCACGATATTCCGGGATAGGGCTGGTCCTGCTCCTGGCCTCGCTGAGCCCCGTGCAGGCGGCCAAGCCCCGCCCCACCGACCTGCCCAAGCCCGCCATTCCCGAACGCTTCAATGCCGCGGACCGCTATCCGGCCGCGACCGTTCCGGCGGCGAGCCTGGCCGACGAGGCCTGGTGGAAGATCTTCGACGACCCCGTGCTCGACGCCATCGTCGACAAGGCGCGCAAGAGCAACAGCAGCCTCTATGAGGCCGCGGCTCGGCTCGAAAAGTCGCGGGCGTTGCTGCGCGGCGCGGCCGCGGCACGAATGCCCCAACTCGGCGGCAACGGCGGCGTGTCTCAGCGCACCGGGCCGCTGATCAACGAGTCCGGCCAGAGCGGCCGACTGATCTACCCCAACGCCACCCTCAGCTATGAGATCGACCTGCTCGGCAGGCTGTCGAAAGCGAAAAAGGCGGCTCGGCTCGATGCCGCGGCCAGCGCCGACCTGCTCCGCCACGCGCGGCTGCTCGTCGAGGCGGACACGGTCCAGACCTATTTCGAGATCTGCGGGCTCGACGAGGAGCGCTCGATCCTGGCCAAGGCCGCGGACGATCGCAGCGCGACCCTCAAGATCCTCGAGGAACGCGAGCGCAACGGCCTGGCGGCCCGGCTGGCGGTGAACCGCGAGCGTGCCGAGGTCGCGACCCTCCGGTCCGACCTAGACGATCTGGATCGCCGGCGGGCCGAGCTGGCCAGCAACCTCGCCTTGCTGATGGGCGAGGCGCCGTCGGACATCGCCATTCCCGGGAAGCTCGGCACTCCGCCGGTCATCCCGTCGGATATCCCGAGCGTCGTCATCGCCCGGCGCGCGGACATTTCGGCGGGCCTGCGAAGCGTCGAGGCCGCCCGGGCTCGGGTCGGGGCCGCCAAAGTGTCCTGGCTGCCCAGCCTCAGCCTCACCGGGGCCCAGGGCTTCGCCTCGCCGTCGCTGGGAAGCCTGCTGAGCTCGGCGACCCAGAATTTCGGGCTTGGCTTCCTGTTCTCGGTTCCCGGGCTCGACGGCGGCCGCCACAAGGCCCGGGTGCGTTCGGCCCGGGCCGACCTGTCGCTCGCTTCCGCCGAATACAGCACCCAGCTGCTGACCGCGCTGCGCGACGTCGACAACCAGCTCAGCGCGGTCCGGATCCTGGGCGACCGGGCCGCGACCCTGCGCTCCATCGCCGACGACGACGAGATTCTCGCGACCATGCTCCAGGCCCGCTACGCCAACGGGCTGATCAGCCAGCTCGATTATGTCGACGGGCTCCGAACCGTCCTCGAGCATCGCCGTACCGCCGTCCAGGTCAACATCGCGCGCTACGTCGCCACCATCGGCCTGATCCGGGCCCTGGGGGGAGGGTGGGGGACGCCCCAGCCCGGTCGGGATCGCCTGGCTAACCGCGATCGGCCGTTACCGGGCCACTGATCGGGGTTTCCCACTCCGGCGCCAGTTGTGGTTGCGGGCATTATACGGCCATTCCGTAACGTCAGGTTGAGCCGAGACTATACTTGGGACTTTGACCGTCGTTTCTACAAAAAGCGGGAGGCTATTCTGGGCTATCCGCTGAATCGACAAGCTGCTATGCTCGTGACAAGCCGAATTCCAAGCTTTGAAGCAGGCGCTGCTCGCGATCCGGCGGGTCTCGTCCCTGGAACCGGTGATTTGCCGAAGACTTCAGTCTTGTCGGCTGATGTCTGTTGCACGGGATGACAGATTTGCATGCGCTGATCATCGAGGACGAGGTGCAGGTGGCGTGTCTCGTCGAAGAGGCGCTGCGCGGATCGGGCTATCGCTCGTTCGACGTCGCCTTCTCGGCCTCGGAAGCGCTGGAGGCGGCGCGCCGGCGCTGCCCCGACCTCATCACCGCCGATCTGAGGCTGGTCGACGGCACCGGAGTCGATGCGGTGCTCGAGATATGCTCGGAGAACCCGATCCCCGTCGTCTTCATCACGGCCAATCCCGCGGAGATATCGCGGCGCATTCCCGACGCCATCATCGTCGAGAAGCCGTTCCTGATCAGCGGCGTCGAGGGGGCTCTGGCCCAAGCCGTGCGGACTCCCTTCCTCAGCCCCGCGGCGCGCTGACCCAAGCCCTCTAAAGCGCTTCCACGGCCGGCGGGAAATTCTCTTCCGACGTCCAGGACACGACCCAGGCGCCGTCCGGCCATTGCACGAGCACCTGCGCTTCGTGGCCGCTGGCGGCGGAGCTTCGGGCGGCGGCGATCGCGGCCCGCATCGCGGCGGTGAGCGACGAGTGACCGTAATGGCGGTCGTCGAAGCGGATGATCCAGCCCTCCTCGCCGCGCATCACATAATAGATTGCCGTGGTCATGCTCCGACCCGTCCACGAGCGGCGGCCTCAAGGCTAACGGGCCGTTTACCAGCGTTGGACACCATATCTTGCCGTCTTGGCAGCCATAGCGGCTCCGCATCAACGGAGAATGACCCATGCTGCCCAGGATCGCACTCACCGCTTTGGCGGCCACGGCCTTGGTCTCGACCGCCGCGACGGCTGCGCCGGCCGGCTTCACGCTCGAGATGACGGGCTACGTGCCGACCATCTGCCATGCCCAAGTCCAGCTGAACGTCGCCAGCCCCGGCACCCTCGACGAATTCTGCAACAACGCCGCCGGCTACGAGATCTACGCCGAGCATTCGCCCGAGCTGGCCGAGGCGGTGCTCGTCGTCGACGGCGTCGACGTGCCGCTTTCGGCCTCCGGCCCGACCCGCGTCTCGCGCTCCGATCATGCCGACATCGCCACCCGTTCGCTCGAGCTTCGCCTCCCCGACGGCCGCACCGCGCCGAACGGCACGCTCTCCTTCCGAGTCGTCGCCCTTTAGGGCGACGGCAGGACCACGGCGGGGCAATCGACCCCGACCGGGCCGACCGCGAGCGGCGACACGGTCACCGTGATCACGTCCTTGTAATCGGGCGAGAGCTGCTTGCCGTCGCCGCCTTCCAGCAAGGTGGCGCGGATCGGCAGCAGGTCGGCCTGCGCGGCCGGAACGCCCGCGCGGGCGCAGGTCACCGCCGTGAAGGTCGGCGCCGCATTGGACACCGTCTGCCCGAGGAACAAGGCCTTGTAGCTGAGCCGCTGCACCGCCGTCGCCGGATTGCCGCCCGGGAAGGTCAGCCGATAGGCGTTCTGCGAGGTCATCTCGACCTTGTAGGGGCCGGAGCTGAGGACCCGGATATTGTTCCCGGTCGGCGGCGTCGAAAAGGTCGAGGGCGCGAGCAGCACGTCGGCCGTTGTCTTGTCGCCCACTTCTCCGAAATCGAGATTGGCGCCGACATAGGTCGCCTGCAGGGCGCTCAACACCTTGACCGAGAGGGTGAAGGCGTTGGGAGCCGTCGCCCGCTCGGAAAATTGCGGGCCGCCGCCAGTGCCGTTGCAGCCATATTCGATGTCGAAATTGATGTTGCTCGACGCGTTCAGGTCGAGATTGGCGGGCAGGACCAGGTTGAAGGTGACGGTGAAGGTGTTGGAGGCGATGTTGTTGCCTGAGAAATCCCAGCGCAGCACGCCCGGGACGGGCGTGGTGCCGAGCGGCACGGTAATGTTCGGGTACACGCCGGGCGTGTCGTAGAAGATGTTCTGGTTGAGGCCGGTGGCCGAGCCCGACCCGACGACGCTGACCGGGATCATCTGCATGCCATTGGCGGCGGAGGTCTGCGCCTTGATGTACATGTCGATCGTGTCCGGGTGGGCGCCTCCGGCCGTGTTCGTGCGCGTGAAGGTGATTGCCACGCTGTTGATGCTGAGCGCGGTCGGATTGAACGGGTCGTAATTGGCGACGGCCGGGCTGCTCTGCGCGGTTATCAGGCACCGGCGCACCTGCGCCTCGGCCGGCTGGGCGAGCAGGACGGCGGCACCCAGGAAGGCGGCTGCCGCGGCGATGAGCTTAGAGATCTTCATTTCAATCACCATTTTCTGACGGCGCAAGATCGCCGAGCCTGAGGACCCCTTCGGCTTTTTCCGGAACCACTATCGTGAAGCTGCTCTTCTGCGGATCGAGCATAGTGATCCGCCACTTGCCCGGCGCCAGCCCGGGCGCGCCGAAGCGGCCCTCGCGATTGGTGAAGACCGGGATCGGCTCGTTGTCCGGATGGGCGAGCTCGACGGCCGTTCCGGTGACCAGGGCGACCGGCTCGCCGTCGCGGTTGAGCAGCCGACCGATCGCCGTCACGCCATAGGCCGACCCGACGGTCAGGGCGTAGCCGCTGCGATAGGGCGGGAACAGCCGGAACGAACCCTGGCCGAGATCCACGCCGGCGGGCGCCGTCGGCGCATCGACCGCGATCGTCCGCTCCGAATAGGAGCTGAGGCTCGGGTGGATTCCGGAGCCGAGCATGCCGGTGGTCGCGGTGAACCCGTAAGGAGACGGATCGACGAGCACTTCCGCGCCCTTGAGGCCGGGATGGCCCCGGACGATGGCGAAGCTGTCGTAGATCGGCCGGCCGATCGACGCATGCCCGTCGGCGATCGCGAACGAGCTGGCGAAGCGGAGCGAGCTGCGCTGGCTGGTCGAATCGCCGAAATCGTTCTGGAAGGTGCCGAAATGGCTGAGCCCGAGCTCGGCCCGGTTGGCGAAGTAATTGCCGTTGACGTTGATGCCCGAGCCGAGGTTGCTGCGCTCGACGTCCGCGCTGATATTGTAGGCTCCAACGCCCTGGCCGTGAAGGGTCTGGTAGGAAAGCCGCGCCCGATCGAAGCGGGTGTCGTAATCGGCCCTGACGCTGGAATAACGGCCGAGGCGCATGGTCAGCGAGAGCAGGCCCCCGACTCGCGTGCCGAGATTGTCGCGCTCGTAGCGGGCGTCGGCGGTCATGCTGACGGCCGAGCTGATCCGCCAGCCCAGGGTCGTCCGGAAAGTATGGGTGTCGCGCTGGATTCCGCGGCCCTTGGAGAAACGGCCGTCGAGACCGCCGTAGAGATAGTCGTTGAAAGCGTGGCTGTAGCCGCCGCCAATCTCATATCTATAGGGATTGTTGGGGACGATCGTTCCGACCGGGCCGAAGTTGCGGCTTCGCGCCTCGATCGACAGGTTGATCGAGTCGGCGCGGCCTCCGCTGCGCTGGATCAGCCGCTGGAAGGTGGCGATTCCGCCCCATCCGCTGCCGACTCCGTCGATGTCGGACAAGGAGAAATTACCGCCGAACGTGCCGATGGACGTGCCCAGCACCCCCTCGACTCCGCCCATCCGGCTGTTCTTGTCGGCCTGGGCGTTGGCTCCGAGCGTGAGGAAATCGCTGATGCCGCGGCGATAGAAGCCGGTGAAGGCGAAATTGTCGGTATAATGGGGCCCCGACGGGCGCAGAGGCGACATGACGCCGGCGTAGAAGCCGAACTCGCTGAGCCCCTTGGCCAGCTGCGACTGGTCGAGGAAGACGTTGAAGCGGAGCAGCTCGGAGCGGCCGCTGTCGTCGAGCACCGACAGGCGGATGTCGTTGGCGCCCTGGGTGAAGGGGAAGTCGCGCAGGTCGTAGGTTCCCGGAGCGAGCTGGAGGCGGCGCACGATCTGGCCGTTGACCTGGACCTCTACCGTCGACGGCCGCTCCAGCCGGAAGCTGCGATCGCCCCGCGGCCGGATGATCGTCTGCGGCTGGAGCACGCTGTAGCTTCGGAAGATCGAGATTCCCGCGATGTCGGGAGCGGCCTGGAAGCCGCGCGCGATCGTCTGGAGATCGCCCGCCGTCCAGCGGATGAGATTCTTCTGGTCGTCATAGACGAGCCGCGAGCCGATCCGCTGGAAATCGGGGTTGTTGTCGGTGCCGGGCGACCAGGCCGCTTCGGATTCGAGAACCACTCCGCCGATTCGGGTGGCCCCGTCCATGAAGAAGACCGGCGACTGCAGGCCGTCGTTGGTGCCCTGGTGGAGATAATCGAGCGAGCCGCGGACGTTGACGTAAGTGCTGAAGCCGGCGGGCTGGACGAAATTGCCGATCCGGGCGCGATCGAGCGGGCTGACCTGCACGGTGCGCGACGCGCGCCTCTCGCTGGCGATCTCGAGATCGAGCTCGAGCGTCTGGGGATTGTAGCGGATGCGGATGCCCGACGCTTCGAAATCGGCCGGGCTGAGCGACGTCTTGCCGGCGAAGCTGCCCCTCAGCGCGCGCAACACATCCGGATCGAGGACGTTGGCGAGCAGGTCGAGCAGCCGGTCGGCCGAGAATTCGACCCGGTCGTCCGGGCTGACGGTGAGGATGATGTCGCCGAGATAGCGCGGCCCGTCCTTCGCCGGAACGGTCAAGGTCACCGTCCGCCCGGTCGTGTTGAGCTTGGTCGAGCCGTCGGGCAGGAGCGTGCGCCCGTCGATGACGATGCGTCGTTCCTGCGCCTGGGTCGTCGCGCCCGGCTGAGCGGCATGCGCGGCCGGCGCCGACGCGAGGCCGACGCAAGTGCCCAGCAGCGCGAGACGCAGCCGGCGCCGCGAGTGGGGCCTAGCCACCGGGAGTGAACTGGGCCTCAACGCTGCCCCCGTCCTGCGGCAGAGCGATCGGGATCTGGACCTTGCGGGTCTGGCCCGCGCCGACCAGGCCGAAGCCGATTGTCTGCTGGATTTCCGGTCCGGAAAGGGTGCGGCGGAAGATCTCCTTGCCGGCCGAATCGTGCTGGGTGATTCGAAGCCGCCCCTGCGACAGATAGCCATGGGCGTTGGAAGCGTTGCTCAGCGTCACGATCGGCACCGGCTTGCCGGCATTGTCGTGGCCGACGCCGGCGGAGGAAACCTTGAGATCGGGCTTCGCGCCTTGCGGCGCGACGCTGACCAGGACCTGGAAATTGTAGAGGATCTGGATCGCCGACTGGCCCTGCGGCAGCTGCACCGGAAGCTGCGCCACGGTCGCGTAGAAATGCTTGGACTTGGCCAGATCCGGATCGCCGACATATTGCACCCGGAAGGTCTGGGTCTGGCCGGGCTGGATCATCGCCTGGACCGGGAAGACGAGCAGGTCGCCATTGTCCTTGCCGGTGCCCTTGACCCCGTCCGTCTCGAGGCTGAGCTCCTCGATCCTGATCTCGACCGGCAGAGGCTGGGCGAAAGTGTTCTCGACCGTCACCACCTGGGTCATTCCCCGGCCGGAGGTCGACAGGTTGACGACGATCGGCTGCACCGTCATCGCCACCACCGAGCCCGAGAGGCCGACTGCCGCCACGACGGCGGCAAGGCGCACGAGGCCCTTGGCAATAAATCTTTTCAACGCACTTCTCCCCCCGGGCCCGACCGCCCGTTGACTACTCATTCCGCGGCGCGGAACTCCAGGATCACCGCATCGCGATAATCCCCCCCGGCGAGCCGGACTCCTTCCGGCAGCACCACGCCCAGCGAGAGCTGGCCGGCGCCGCCTTGATTGGATTGCATGACCAGCGGCCCGGGGCCGTTGCTGGTCGACGAGACGCCCCGGCCGAGCCAGGCCGCGCGGAATTCGTACGGCAGGAATTCCGCGAACGGGCCCGACGCCGCTCCGGGGCGGCTGCCGTTGCGCAGCATCCCCCCATTCTCGCTCCTCAGCAGCAGCTGGTGCGGTGAATTGCAGACCACCGTCAAAGCGATGTCCACGGTGGCGCCGAGCGAAAGCGACTGCGGCGAGCTCACCATTTCGGTGATCCGCACCTGGCCGCCCGAAGGGCCGATGGACGTGTAGCTGGCGTTGGTCGCGGTCGCCGTCGCCGGTCCGCGCACGACGCAGGCGCCCGGCGCCTCGCCGACGATCTCGAGCCGGCCCTGGCCGGTCTGGGGCGTCTGCGCGGCCAGCGCCGCGGGCGCCAGCATCAGGACCATGAAGGCGGCGGTGCGGATCATCATTGCGGCTCCAGCGTGATGCGAAGCGTATCGCCGTAGAAGCCGGCGAGAAGCGGCGCGTTGGCCTGCACGTTCGAGGCGCCCGCCTCGATCTCGAGCCGAAGATTGATCTCGCCGCTGGTCGGACGGTTGACGGTGATCGAACGCTCGGCGATCCGGCGCACCTTGGCGTCGGCGTCGAGCCGGCCATGCTCGAGGCCCCAGTCGATCGTCGCGCTGTAGGGCACGGCGTAAGCGAAACCCTCGGGCGGGGTCGGCGAGCGCTCCGAGGTCTGCCAGAGACCGTTATTCTGGGCTTCGACCCGGATCCGGTGCGGATAGTTGCAGACGGCGTCGAACTTGATGTTGGCCGAGGCGCCGGCGGCGCCGAGCGTCGCCGGATCGACGAGATGGTCGATCTGGAGCGTATTGCCGTTGAGGCCGCGGAAGTTGATCTGGCCGCCCGCCTGCAGTTCCGGTTCCTGGATCGAGCAGACCGCGGGAGCGCTCGCGATCACCGGCACGGTGCGGGTGACCGGCGCGACCAGCTGCGCCGACGCTGCCGACGGCAGCAGGGCCGCGGCCCCGGCAAGAAGAAGGAGGAGGCGAAGCTTCATGGTCTCAGCTCGCCGCGGCCAGGGTCACGACCACCGCGCCCTGGTAGAGCGGGTCCTCGACCATTCTCAGGGTCGGTCCGCCGCCGGTGGTGAAGCTTCCGATGCTGACCGTGATGTCGCCGGTGAAGCCGGTGTTGCGGGTCTGCACGGCATTCGGATTGGTCGCCGCGCCGGTCGTGAAGACGGCCGGGCTCGGAGTCCAGCCCGCCGCGGTCGCGGTGAAGTTGACGGTCTTGGAGAAACCGGCCGGCGGAGTCGTGGTGAAGGCCTGCGCCACCATCGGGCTCGCGGCGACGGTGATCGTGCTGCGCGAGGTGCAGAAGGTGCCGTGCAGGACCTTGGGCGGCGCCGACAGGTCGGTCCGCAGAAGGCCGGTGGAAAGATCGACGAGCACTCCGACGGCGAACACGCCATTGTCCTCGGAAAGCGTTCCGGCGGTGCACAGGATCGGCACGTTGCCGGTGACCGGGAACGGCCCCGACGTGGCCGTCGTCGACTGCGCCGAGGCGGCACCGGAGCCGGCGGCGATCAGGGCGGCGAGGCCGAGGTGGGCGATCTTCATGTTCAATCTCCTGCGCCCTGCGACGATTCGGTCGCGGCGGGGCCAAGGGTGATGGTGACCTGGCCGGAATAGCTTCCGGCGATGAGCAGGGAGTCCGACGGGACGGTGAAGGCGGAGAGCGCCAGCGTGAGATCGGTGAGCTTGGCGGCCGGCTCGGTTCCGCCCGACCCTTCCGCCACCGGCGAGGCGCCGTTGGCGCTGGCCGCGGTGGTGACCTGCGGCGCCGACGCCGCCCAGGTCGTCACGGTCGATGTATAATTGACCGCACGGGCGAAGCCGGCGGGGAGCACCGAGGCGTCGGGCTGGACCAGGGCCTCGGCGCGCACCGTCACCTTGGTGCCGCCGAAATTGCAGAAGGAGCCGGGCAGGGTGACGGTCTGCTCCGGCAGGACCGCGATACGGCCGACCCGGGGCCCCGACGTCGCCGACATCTGGCCGAGGTCGATGGCTGGGCGCGACGGCGGGCCGAGCTTGCAGACGCCGGCGACATTGGCCTCGACGCCGACATGGCCGACACTGCTCAGGTCGCCCGTCGAGCCTTGCTGCGCGCCCGCGGTGCCGGCCGAAGCCAGCAGCAAGATCGCGCCTGCAAGATACGACAACCTCATAACTCGTCCCTCATCCAAATATCTGCCCGGGACGATTGCCGCCCCGGGCCCGTCATTCCTCAAGGCTCGCCCGGCCCTTCTTCCTCGATGCCGCTGTTGGGCGTCAGGGTGACGATGATGCTGCCGACATAGTCGCCGGCGACCATCAGCCGGTCGTTGGGCGAGGCGGAGTCGGAGATGTCGACGACGATGTTGCCGCTGAACAGGCCCAGGCCGACGTCGGCCCCGGCGCCGGCATCGTCCGAATCGTCGATCGGCGCCGCGTTTCCGGCGGTGGCCGTCGCCCGATAGTCGACCCGATTGTCGAAGCTCGACGAGGCCGAGGCGCTGTTGAGCAGCGGCAGGGCCTCGACCTTGATGGTCGCGGCCGAGCCGTTGCAGAAGCCCTGCAAGGTGGCCTGCCCCGCGTCGACCGCGGCTTCGTCCAGCTTGCCGTCGCCGTCGGAGATCTCGCCGAGGTTGATCACCGCATTGCCAAGCGTGGTGAACTGGCAGCGGCCTTCGACGAAGCCGTTGACGTCCACCTGGCCGGTGGCCTGGGCGAAGGCCGGCGCCGCCCCGCCGAAGGCGAGTGCGGCGGATCCCAGCAACAAGAGCTTCTTCATCTCACTTACTCCAAAACAGTCCGTTTTGCCGGCTTAGGCGACCGGCGAAACGACGATGGTGATCTTGCCGGTGTAGGACGGGTCGGCGACGAGGATGTCGGTCGCGTTCGCAGTCCGGAAGTTGCTCGCCGAGACCGAGATGTTGGTGCTGGTGGCGGCGAGCCGGCCGCCTTGGTTGACCGCGGCGGTGGCGGCGGCGGCCGAATCGTTCTCGACCGGGGTGCCGGGGCCGCCGACCAGGGTCACCGCAACGGTGGCCTTATAGTCGATGCGGTTGGCATAGCCGGCCTGGGCGAGCCCGGTGGCGGCGACGATCGGATCGGCATCGACGGCAACGCTGGTGTTGGCCGACGTGCACACGATTTTGTAGTTGAGGTTAGTGGCCCCGGTGCTGTTGAAACGGGTGGCGAGGTCAGTCGCCATCGTGCCGTCGGCCTGGGCAAGGTTGCCGAGGGCGACGGTGCCGCCGAAGCTGCCCCCGCCCGTGTTCGCGCCCGCGTCGGCGACGATGCACTTGCTGTCGACGTTGCCGGTGATGTTGACGATTCCGGTCACCGACTGGGCGGCGGCGGGCGAGGCGATGGCAAGGGCCGAAGCGGCGGCCAGCGCGGTCAGAAGGATCTTGTTCATGTCTTACTCCCTTTAGGCCGGACCTTTCCGGCTCCCCCCAATACTGTTCCGGCCCCGCGGAATGCGGCGTCGGCACGCAAACTCAAACTAAGGCGACGCGCTCAACGTGACGGTGAGCGTGTCGGCATATTCGCCCGCGATCAGGACCGGCCCCACCATCTGGTTGTAGGCGGAGGCGGCGACCCGCAGGTAGGATCCGGTCTGGTTGGTCGACGGCGAGCCGATGCGCAGCCCCTGGGTGGTGCTCGCCGGGCCGCGGAAGGCCGAGCAGGTGCCGGTGCCGGCCACAAGGGTGGCGGCGGCGCAGGTCGCGTCGGCGGTCGTCGGCGTGTTGCTGACGAGGTGAAGCGAGACGCTGTAGGGCGCCAGCGCGATATAGCCCGGCTGGGTCGCGCCGCCGGTCTTGAGCCCGCCGTTGCTCGACACCACCGCGACCCGCGAGGGGCCGGTGCAGTTGAGCGAGAACAGGAAATCGTGGCTGAAGCCGGTGACGTCGAAATTGCGCTGGTCGAACGTCCCGCTGGGCGTGCCGAGGTCGGCGAAGCCGCAGCGGCCGCCCACCGAGGCCAGAACGTTGACCTGGAGCTGAGCGCTGTTCGGAGAGCCGTCGCCCGGAGCGTAGACGGTTGTTTGCGCCGAAATGGCGGTAACCGGCAGGATGGCCGCAGTCAGAGCAACCGCAAGATATCCGAAACGCGACTCGCGCGATCGACGCTCGCGAGCCGCGAATCCGCGTCGTCCTCGGGTCCCGAAGGCCCGGCACAAACGGCGGAAAACTGCGACTTCTGCGCCCATCGGACTCCCTCTGAAGAGGCTTGTGGATTGGACGGCTCCCCCCGCCCATTGGTAAACGCCAAATTAAGCCTGCGGATTTCTGCGGGCATCCCCAACATTGGTGAGAAGGCGGAATCGGACCGCCATTAACCCTCTCTGACTGCTCCACTTTGGATGCGGCTCTCAGCCGCTCCGCCTGTGGATAATTCCCGCTTTGGTGTAATGTGCCGGTTTGGGACGGCGCCGGCCGCAAGCCTTATCGGCCGCAATGTCCCGGTGCGCTTGCACCGGATCGCGCATCGCGCCACAGGGGCGGGAAGCGCACGGGGATGGGGAGATAATGGTCGACCAGCCGGCCGAATCGAGCGGCTTCGACGAGCAGCGGCTGGGGGCGGACATGCCCCCGGCC
Source organism: Allosphingosinicella sp. (assembly GCA_035719905.1). GTDB lineage: Bacteria > Pseudomonadota > Alphaproteobacteria > Sphingomonadales > Sphingomonadaceae > Allosphingosinicella. The sequence goes on along the minus strand of DASTFN010000016.1, from coordinate 37,133 downwards.
GGTCGCCCCGACGAAAAGCTTGCCGCCGCCCTGGCGCTGGACTGGATCGACCACGATTTGATGCCGCGAGTGATCGTCGGCGACGATCTCGTCATTTTGTGGAGCAATATCGCCGCCCGGGCGCTGCTCGCCGCCCGACGCGACGTCGAGTCTCGCAGCGGCATCCTTTCCACCGTCGATCGGTCGAAGCAGCAGGGCCTGGCCCATTTCGTCACGACCAGCGAGGTGGCGATCTCGACCTGGGCGCTGAAGCGCGCCGACGGCGACGGTCATGTCCTCTTCCGCGCGCAACGGATCGACTGGCAGGGCGGCGGCCTGTTCGGAGTTGCCCTGTACGGCAGCGGATCGGAGTTCCACGTCCGCTACGCCGACGTCGACCTCGTCTTCGGCCTCACCCCTGCCGAGCACCGGATCCTGCTCGATCTGCTCGAGGGTTGCGAGGCGGACCGGCTCGCCGAAATCCACGCCGTCTCGATCGAGACGGTCCGAACGCACATCCGCAACATCTACGCGAAATTGCACGTCCGCTCTCGCGAGAGCCTGTTCCACCGACTGCAACCCTATCGGATTTGATCTGAACCTATCCCGATCCTGGATCGTTGCCGAAGGCAATCATCGAGCGGACCGGGAGTGAAGTAGAGGCATTTGCCAGCTGGAAGCCATCGTGGACGAGCATGAAACCGACTATGAATATTACCGGCGGCGGGCGGCGGAGGAGCTCGCCAAGGCGCAGCGGACCGCCGATCCGGGTGTGGCGGCCAAGCACCGGCAATTGTCCAGCATCTACACTTCGCGCGCTCTGCATGCGGAGCGCAAACGGGAGGTCGGGCGCTAAGGCGAGGGCGGGAATCCCGGCTTGCAATGACGATGACCTATGTCAGCCCGGCCAAGGCTTGGTGACTCCTACGGGAGGGGCCCCTTTGGCAATCAGCTTTGTGAAACCAGTAGTTTAGGCGACGTATCGCGCCCGCTGAGCTCGAGCAGAATCAAGGACTTCGGCGGCTGAAAAACGGGCTACGAATCCTGCCTTAGGCAGCGGAGCCGCGCCTCAGATTTTCGGGTCGACCGGGAAATAATGGTTTTCGATCGCCAGCAGCGGCTGGTGCCCGCCGCCGCCCTCGCCATAGATCAGAAGGTCGATCAGCCAGCAGTCGTCGGGCCCGCGGTCGACGCCGAGGTTGTCTGCGGCGCTCTGCATGGTGGACGCCAGCTGCTGGCAGAAGGGGATCGGCGAGGCGCCGACGCTGCTAACCTCGAACGGATAGATCGGCACCAGCAGGAGCGGGATACGCTGGGCCAGCGGGTTGCCGACCGGGCTTGTGCCGTCCGGCATGCGCCAATAGGCGGCTTGAACGCGGATGTTGCGGGTCGTCGCCTGCGGCTGCAGGGCGGCCTGGCCGGCGAACAGCTTCTCGAAGAGCGTCTCGATCGCGCCTTCGAGCGTGGTTCCGGCGAGCGCGACCGGATCGGCGCGTTGGAGGAAGGGCGTGATCCTCGTCGGGAACCGGGTCGGCGGGGTTTCGTAGACGAAGCCCGGATTGATGCCGTCCACCAGGTTGGCGTTGCGGGCGATCGAGAAGCCGCCCCAGCCGTTGGTGAGCGTGAAGGCGTCGAGCCGGCAAAAGTCGAACGTCAGATCGAGCGGAGCGCCCTCGCTAATCTCCTGGCCGGGCGGAATGGCATAGGTGAGCTGAGTCCCCGCCTGGGTCGCGGTCAGCGGAGCGGCCGCGCTGGTTGCGCCGAGCGTCAGCGCCGGCCAGGTCAGCTGGCGCCAGACCTGCATGGCGGGGCCGGCGGCGGGCGGCGGCAGGAGCCGGTAGGTTTGCGGCGCGATGACGGAGTCGCCGGGGTCGACCACCAGCCAGTCGCCGGCGACTCCGGGGCGAGGCTGCGCCTTCGCCGCGCCGCTGAGCGGAAAGCCGTGGCTGGCAAACAGGTCGGCGAGCCCGGCCGGCACGACCGGCGAAGACGGGGCCAGGCCGGCGGGCGAGAGGAACAGGAAATCGTCCGGCGGGATTGAGAAATCGATCGCCTGCCCGAGGCGGTCGAGGATCAGCGCATCGACCCTGCCGTCGGCCGCGTTCAGGGTCGCCAGCCTATATTGGAAGGCGCGGGGCACGGCGGCGCTCGCCAGCTCGGCCGCGGTCAGCGATCCCCAGGCGCCCTGCACCGTCCCGGCCAGCTGCGCCAGCGCGGCGACCGCGCGGGTCGCGGCCTTCAATTCGTCCGGCGTGCCGCCGCCGAGCAATTGCGGCAACGCGGCAAGGTCCTTGCTCACCGCCGGCCAGATCGCCGCGAAGCCGGCAAGCGCCTCGATCACCGGCGTGCGGTCGGTGCTGCCGGCGTGGAAACGGGCTGACGGCGCGTCGTCGTTGAAGCTGATCTCCAGGGTCATCTGGTCCTGCGCGGCAAATGGCCGCTGCGCCTTGAACCGATAGTCCCACTGGGTCAGCGTGCTGTCCGGATCGCCGCCGGCGGCGGGCGGAAGCGCCTGCTGGTCGGAAATCACCGCGGGCTCGGGATAGCCGCGCAATGCGATCGGGATCGCGATCTGGCCGACCGCATTGGGCGCGGGGTCGAGGGGCAGGACGAAGGACAGCCACGACGATCCCTCGTAGCCGGCCACGCCGACGATGCCGTATATGTCGAATTCGAGCTGGGTCGGCTTGAAGTCGAGATCGAGGATCAGCTTGCGCTGGTCGGCCGGGCGATTGACCGTGAGCATGCTGGTCAGGGTCGCCCCGTCCTCGAGCGAGACCTTGCTGCTCTGGAAGCTGAACTGGGGAACATGCTGAAGCGCCCGGGGCGGGGCGGTCGGATTGAGGGTGTAGCTGCCGTCGGCGGTCGCGGCGTCGATCGCGACGAGATCCCTGGCGAGGCTGTCGAGCCCGCCGAAATTCGCCGCGATGGCCGAGAGGCTGTCGTTCGGCCCTTGCGTTGCCGACTTGCTTCCCACCGTGATCTGGCTCCCCGCAGCGAAGAAATCCGTGCGGTCGGCATTGGCCACCAGCAGCTCCGCCACCGTCGCCGGCAGCCATGCGGCGGCGGCGCTCACGGTCGCCAGGCCCTCCGGTACGGTGACCGTGGAGAGATTGGTCGGGACCCCGCCGCGAAGCAGCGCTTCGCCGTCGGGGTCGAGAGTCAAGCCGGCCGCCAGCTGTGCCGCATCGGCCTCGTAGATGTCCGCGATGCGGCCCACCGTGTCGCCCGCAACCGTCGTGTAGGACGGGTGGCCGGGATAGTGGGTGACGACGCCGGGCAGAACCAGACCCGGGACGTCGAAGATGGCGGCCACGATGGCGGCCGCCGAAACCCTGGCGGAAATCGCCAGCGCGGCAAAGGGCGTCCCGAAAGCGACCGGACCGTCGTCGGGCGGGGCGGTCAGAACGGTCGCCGTCAGCTTGCCCGCCAGCCGCGGCGCGGGTGAGATCTTGCCGACCCCTGCCCCGGTGGCGGTGACGTCGAATTGGACCAGGCTTTGAACGGTATAGGCGCTGGTCAGCGAGACCAGCAGCTGCTGGGTCATCGCATCCTGCGACGCCTTGAGCCCGGCGCTGCTGTCGTGCCCGACCGCGGCGACCAAAGTGGTCAGCCCTTTGGCGATGTCGAGCTTGGCGCTGACGATGGACTCCAGCTGAGAGGCGAGTGCCGGGACCGACGCCGCAGCCGCGGCATAAGGCGCCGAAAGCACCAGGTCGATCGCCTCGAGGAAGGCCAGGTTCCACTGCTCGGGATCGGCGCCGCGGAAATTCATCGGCACCGCCGGTCCGATGCCCGTATCGGACGAATAAGTCGGAACGGAGACACCGTCGGTGGAAAAGGGAACCGTGGACAGCGGCTCGAGCGCGTAGAAGCGAGGAGTCGCGGCATCGATGCCGTAGTCGATCCCGTTAGTCGAAAAATCGACGACCCACAGGGGCCGAACCGACCCGCTTGGAGCGGCACCGGTTCCGCCGCCGGCGGTCGCCCGCAGCGAGGCCTTGGCCAGCACCGGCGCGAAGTGCGTATGCTGCGGCCCGGTGGCGAGCTTCAGCCCGGCGAAGGCCGCCTCGAAATCGGCGGCGAATTGCGCAAGCGACTGCGCCTGTCCCGCCCCGCTCGCAAACGGGGCCGCCACGATTGCGCAATTCGCGGAGACGACCAGCGGCGCGGCGCGAAACGCCGGGGCCACAAGCTCGGGATTGCGGCTGATCGCCAGGTCGACCGCCAGGTTGACGATGGGTGCCCCGGTCGTCGGCGTTACCGTCGCCGTCAGCATCGTAGTGGGCGGCGCGGGCAGAATATTGCGCGCCTGGACTTTCGACCCGCCAGCGGCTGCCCCGATCTCGCCGATCCCCAGCGGCGGCAGCTTGGCCAGGACGCGGGCGGCATTGAGCCGGGCCGCGATCATCGCGACCGTATCGTTGGCCAGCACGGTCGCCTGGGTTCCCTCGACGGTGAAAACCTGTCCCGGCTCAAGCAGCCCGGGCAGCGCCGCATTGGCCCCCGCGACGGTGGCGGCATCGAGTCCGTAGCGCTTCGCCAGCGCGTCCAGAGTCTCGCCCGCCTGCGCCACGGCGGCCGGAGCGATGAACACCGCGCCGGCGCGGATCGCACCCGCGGTCCCGGCGATCTGCTGGGCGAAATCGGCGGGCGCGAGGCTGAAGGCGGCCGCCAGCGACGCGAAGGTCGAGCCCGCGTCCGGAGTGACGGTGTGGCCGTCCAGAGTCAGCGATCGCGGCGCGAACAGGCCCGGCCAGTTGAGGTTGCCTTCGACCAGCGCCGGCAAGGTCCAGCCGGCGAAGCGCGCGACGACCCCGCTCAGCGGCTCGTCGGGTGCCGCGGCATAGGTGCCGACGGCGATTGTGCCGTCCGCGGACCACGGGATGGCAAGCTCCGCGGACGATGCGAGCTGGGCCTGGGCATTGTAGGACAGGATCATCGCCGGATCGACCGCAGCGGCGGCGGCGATCGAAGCCAGGGTATCGTCGGCCGAGATGCTGTGGTTGGCGCTCCCCACCAGCAGCGCCGTCGAGGCGGCCCACAGGCCGGGCGTGTTGGCGTTGAGCGCGAGCAGGTCCGGTACGGCGGACCCGTAGGTCGCGGCGAGGTGTGCAAGCGTATCGCCTTCGACAGTCAGCGCGCTGACGACCGGCAGCGTCCGGGCGAGGATTTGCGGGACGTAGCGATTCGCCGCCGCAACATCCTGGGCCGACAGTGGATCCTTGAGGCCGAGCTGGGCGGTCAATGCCGCCGCCGCGCTGGTCAGAGTGTCGGCCATGCCGGCGGTGAAGCTCGCCTGCTGGTAGGTCAGCACCGTACCCTGGGTGAGCGTGGCGCCCGCGTTTGCGGTGGCAAGCCCGACGACGGGGCCGGCGTCGAGCAGCGGACAATTCATCGCCTCGGCCATCGCGGCGAGGGAATAAGCGGCGTAGTCGGGCTTTACCGGGCGCTCGGCGGTCGCGATCGCCACGCCCGTTGCGGTCGGCACGTCGGCATTGTCGCGGGCGAAGCCGGCGGGATCCCGCACATTGGCGCGCGCCTCGAAAGCGGCCGGGGTCTCGCCCGCGCGGGTGGTCAGGAATTGGGGGATGGCGAGGGTGTCTGCGGCAAACAGGGCCCCGGCAAGCGCCAAGGAATTGGCGCTGGCAAGATCGGCCCAGGAAACCGGATAGCCGGCGCCGGCGGTCGCGGTCTGGGCCGTCACCAGCGCCGCCAGCGTGGCGAAGCCCTGCCGGCTGCCCGCGGTCGTCTGCGCCATGCCCTGAGCTGCCCCGAGGAACACAGCGGCTGCGCCCGCTGCGGCGCGCAGCAGTGCCAGCGTCGAGTCGGCCGCCTCCTGCGCATCGGCGACCGGGCCCAGACTGGTGCTCAGCGCGCATTCGACATCGGCCTGGAGAAGTTGGTAGATCACTTTGGCATATTGCGCCTGCGCCTGCTGGGCGCGCTCCACCGCGCCACCCTGGGCTGGGACGGGCACGCCCTGCGGCATCGGTGCGGCGCTCGCATCCGGAAGGAACTTGTCGGGCGCAAAGCTCAGCGCCACCTTTAGCGGACCGTTGGCGGCGAAGCGGTAGGCCGCGCTCAGCGATGGCCAGCCGGCCAGCGGGACGATCTCGTCGGTATAGCCGACCGGCGCGGCCAGGGTGGCGCCGTCGGGTCCGGAAAGCACGGAGCCCTGCGTCCAGTTGCCGAGCACGTCCTGCAGGGTCAGCTGCATCGCGACGGTCGCTCCGGCGGCGATCCCGGCATAGGGATCGCCCGCCGCCGCGGGCAGCGTCGCGGGCAGCGCCGGCGGCGGGAGCGTCGCGGACGGGGCGATCGCCATGACCTGGCGATAGCGCCAGATCCCGTCGTCGGTTTCGCCGGCCTGGTTTGCCGGCGTCGCCGGCAGCCCCTGGCCGCTCGGCTCGAATGCGGCGGTGCCGGCCAGCGCAAAACCGAGCATGTGATAGAGCCGCGCCAGAACGGTGGGAGGGTCGGTGGCATTCTCGTCCGGCGCCGGATGCTGGAGCGTGAAGCCGCTATGGCCGGGCGGCAGCGTCGCGACGGTGCGCAGCGTGTCGGCGGCGACGACGATGTCGGCGCCCTCGACGAGGATCGGGGCATTCGCGTTGACCGTGCCGAGCAGGGTGACCGGGACCGCCGCGGCCTGAGCGATCGAGCCGAAGCTTTCTCCCGCCACAATCGGCCGGCTCGGCTGGCCGGGTATGGCGATGGTCTGGCCCGGCGCGAGCAGGTTCGCCGTCGCCGCGTTGAGCGCGGCCAGCGATGCCGGATCGAGGAAGCTGTGCTCCTGGGCGATGCTGACCAGGCTCGCCCCGGCGGGGACTTGCTCGACAGGCTCGCCCATCAGCTCGAATCGCGCGAGCGGCTGGAGGCAGGGGGTGGTCTGGATCGCGGCCGCCAGCGCGTCGACGGTGCTGCCCGCGCGCAGGGCGAGCGAGCGGAAGCTGTCGTCGGGAGTCGCCGTCTGGCCGCTATAGGCGGTGCCGGGCACCATCGTGCCGGGCACGAGCTGGTTGATCCGCGCCAGCGCGAGCCAGTCGGGCAGCCCCGGCAGGCCGGGATGGAGCGCGGCGATCGCCTGGGCGGCCGTGGTCAGCGAATCCGCCGGGCCGGCAATCCAGGTCAGCGCTTCGAAGAAGAGCTTGTCATGCGCCGGATCGACATTGTCGGCGACGATCAGGGCGTTGTTGAACGCCATTGCGACGGGCAGGTTGGCGGCGAGGTCCGATCCGGCGACGATCAGCTTGAGCTGGGCGGCATTGCCGTCCTTGAACAGGCCTTCGGGCAGCCCGGCCTCGCCGGAGGCGAGCACGTAACGCAGGTAGAATCCCCCCGACCGAACAGCGCTGCATTCCCACAGGAATTGCAGCACATCGAGGCTCTCCGCCGCGTTCAGGTGGGCGATGCTGGCTTGTGCCGGGGCGGTATTGCGGACTGGGGCCGAAGCATGAGCGGCGAGCAGCGGCGGCGCATGGGTCTCGGTCGAAAGGTTGGTCTTGACGATCGCACTTGCCGCCCGGTCGAGCGCGTCGGAGACCAAAGTGCCGCCGGCGGCGGTGGCCGCCTGGCTGGCATAAGCGAGCGAGATGTCCGCGGTCGCGCCGACCTTGTCGAGATGCTCCCACAGAGCAATCAGCCTTTGCAGCCCGGCCTGGTCGGTGCCGACGATCGTGTACACGCCCGGGGCCGATCCGGGCACTTTCTCGACGGTTAGGTCGAGGATTGTGGCATAGCGGCTCGCCGCCAGCGGGGCGGCGTTCATCGTGCCGTCGGCAGCGACGGTGCCGATCATTCCAGCATAAGCGAGCATGCCGGTGGCGCTGCCGGCCAGCGCGTCGCCAAGGGCGGCCGGAATCATCCACAGGCTGGGCTGGACGACCTTGGCGGAAGCAGGCGGCGGCACGGGCAGGTCCGGAGTCTGCCACCACGACAAGGCGGCCGGCGGCTGACGATCGGGCACGGTGGTGAACTGGACCAGCGCCTGCGCCGCGCCCGCGGGGATGCCCGGATCGAAGGCCAGGGTGGCAAAGGCGGTAATCCGCGCGATCTCATCCGCGTCGAGCGGGAAGCTGAGCGTGCCGCCGGGCAAAGCGAGCCAGTCGACCGCCGGTGCGGTGAGGGTGATCGCATAGCCGACCGGCGGTGCCGGATTGACCGGGAATTCCTGTCCGACCAGCGCATAAAGCGGGAAGGTGGGCTCAGGCGCGGCCGCCGTCCCGGCGACGAACGTCGGCGCGGGGACGCGCAGCCCGCCGAGCAGGAAGCGCGAGGTGAGGCTGAGCGCATTGGTGAACTTGCCGGCGGCGGCGAGCCGGTCGCACAACAGGCCGACGGGCATGCCCGGAATGGCCGCGATGGTCAGGATTGCGTCCCTGGCGAGCGGTGCCACGGTGCCGATCTGCGCGATCAGCTGCTCGAGCGAAAGGTCGAACGCCTGGGCGATGTCGCCGAGGCTCTCGCCGGCGGTGGGAATGTGGCTGGTGGTCGAGATGGCGATCGGCGCGCGCGCCGCCAGGATCTTCGAGGCCGCATCGCCGACCGCAGGAGTCGCCGCCAGCTCAGCCATGGTGATCTTATATTGACGCAGGATGTTGGCGGGCGAGGTGGCATAGGGGATGAGGAGGCGCGCGCCCGCCGCCGGTTCGGCGGAGCCGTTGAGCTGGGCGAGCAATGCCGCCGCCGCGGCCGCCTGGTCGGAGGCGAAATAGGCCTGGGCGATCGTATCATAGGTGTCGCCGGCGGCGGCGGTATAGGCGAGCTCGAAGCTTGCGCTCACCGGGCAGACGACGCCGGGCAGCGTCACCGGCTGGCCGAGGTTGAGCCGGATCGGCGGATTGTTCGAGATCAGCGCCGCCAGCGTCAGTCCCGGCCAGGCGTCGAGGACGGTGCTGAATGTGGCATCCTTGGGGACGCTATAGGGCTGATCGTTGGCGCCGCCTTGCGGAATGGCGAGCGCCTGCCCTTCGACGAGGGTCAGCCCCGGATTGGCGGCGGAAAGCGCATCGAGCGTTATCCCTGAAGATCCGTACCAATAGGCCGCCAGACCGTCGAGGCTGTCGTCGGAGCGGGTCGCGGTCGCAAGGTTGCCGAGCGCGATTTGCTGGCCGGGGGCGAACAAGGCGGTGCTTTCGCCATTGTCGGCCAGCAGCTGAGCGATCGAAATGCCGAACGCCCGGGCGACGCTGGTCGGGGTCGCGTCGGCGGCGGCGAGCAGGTGGATGTCGGTCAGAGTCAGCGGAACGCTGGTATCGAGGAGTCCCGGCACCGGCTGGTTCGCGGCCGCGACTCCGAGCGCGGTCAGCCGGCGCGGGATCAGCAGCATTGTGCCGGCGGCGAGGGCGTTGAGGTCCACCCCCGGATTGGCGGCGGCCAGCATCGTCAGGTCGACGGCGAATTCGGCGGCAATGGCGGCCGCGGTCTCGCCGGCCAGCACCGTGTGGAGGATGCGCATGGCCGGAATCGCCAGCCGCGTTCCGGCGGCGGGCGGGAAGCCGACGCCCGGATTGGCGGACTGCAGAGCGGCCGGCGCGACGCCGAAGGCGGCGGCGAGCCCGGCCAGAGTATCGTTCGGCTGGCTGGTGTAGGTGATCGCCGTCGCCGGAACGAACACGGCATCGCCCGCTTGCGGCCCGCCGGCGGGGAGATCCGGATTGGCGGCGGCCAGCTGGGGCCCGGTGACTCCGAACAGCGCCGCGATCGCGTCGAAGCTGGCGGCGGCCGGGGCGATATAGTCGTTGTTGTAAAGATTGGCCGCCGCCGCCAAAGTCAGCGCCGGGCCGGCGGCGGGAATCGTCAGCTTCGACGACGCCAGCAGGTCGCGGGCCGCGTCCACCGCGCTCTTGGCGAGGAGGAAGAATTGGTAGCGGAACAGGAACGTCGCCATGCTCTCGGGCGCGGCGGCGGCGATGTTCGTGGCGCCGCCGCCGCCCGCCGCGAAGCCTGGGGTGAGCTTGGCGAAATAGCTGCGGATCGCGGCTTCGTAGCCGGCGTCGACCTTGCGGTCGGCGCCGAAGTCGATGGAGAAATCCGGCGTGGCCAGCGACAGCTCGGGGATCATCGCAAGCACGGCGGACGGAGTGACGGCGGAGCCGGCCTGGGTCGTCCGCGGCGCCAGCGCGAACTCGATGCCCGCAGCGGTGAACAGGGCGACAATGTCCCCATAGGTGAAATAGGTGTCGCAGGCGTCGGCGTCGGACAGGGTGTGGAGGATCTCGTCGATCACGGCCGCCGACACGGTCGCCGATTCGGCGCCGATCGCGACGATCATCTGCTGGAGCAGGGCGCGCATCAGCTGGTTGGTGCCGCTGGCCGGATCGTCCGAGGTCGGGAGGGTGAGCAGCAGCGCCAGCACCGGCGTGGTCGTGCCCGGCGGCACGGTCGGTCCGCCCTGAAAGCCGAAATCGGCCGACAGGGCCTGAGTGACGAGCGGGGTGACCGAGACCGGCACGGTGATCGTCCCGGCGGCCGATGACAAGGCGGCGGCGCGCAGCGGCATGACGAGCCTCCTGGCCGGGCGCCGGCGCAGCTGATTGTGCCACGGCTGGCGAGTCAGCAGCGGGGCGGCGAGATAGGCCCGGCGCGCACGCAGGCCGGAGCCGCTCCCCGAACCCCCCGGAGGCGCCAGCTGCCAGGGCGGCACGCTGTCCGATCCGATCGAGAAGCGCTCGGTAATCGTCGCGTTGAAGCTGAAGTTGATCCGGATGAAGAGGATCTTGATGCTGACCGCGACGCTGACTCCGGCGCTGACCTCGATGAGCAGCGCCTTGTAGCTTTCCATGTCCAGCGTGATCGACGCGTAGACGGTCAGGGTGACGCTCGCCTGGAGGATCCCGAAATCGACCGAAGCCCAGACCTTGCCGACCAGCGCGACGGTTCCGATCAGATGATGGTAGCGGGCCGACGGCAGGTTCGAATCGTCGGGCGCATACCAGCCCAGCACGCCTTGCAGCTCGCCGCCGACGGTGATCGTGATTCCGCCGCTGAGGATTCCCAGCGACAGCGTCTTGCCCACGCCGATCTGAAGCGCGAAGCCGAATTCGAGCACCGTTCCGAAATGGCCGCCCACCACCTTGGGCACGTTGCTCGAGGTCTGGCCGTTGAGCACCGCAAAATAGAAGCCGCCGAAACCGGTGAAGGGGAACACCTGGATGCTGAACGAGCGCGAGAAATCGGTGAGGCTGGGCGGGAAGCCGAAATCGACGCGGAAATTGCCGTTGGTGTAGATGTCGATCGTGATGATCGGCAGGGTGATCGAGACCGCGCCGAATTCGAGGTGGCGCATGACGTCGGGCAAGGTCAGCTCGATATGATAGACGCCGATCGTGTCGGTGACCTTGCGATAGAGAATCTCGAAGCGCAGGCCGGCGAAGATTCCCGCCTTCTCGCCCGACATCTGGATCAGCAGGCCGTAGAGCACCGGATCGTTGAAGATGAGGTCCATCCGCAACGTCGAGGCGATTGTGAACCGAGTGCCGATCAGCCAGTTGCTGCCCGCGTCGTAGGCGAGCGCGCCGCCCTGCACGATCGGGTTCTGGTTCGGGTCGGCCGGCGGGCGCATCGCCGCCTCGAGGGCGTCGATGACCTTGTCCATCTCGGTCGGCACCTTGCCGGTAACCGCGACATGCTGGCCGAGACCCAGGAATTCTAGATCGAACGCCTTGGAGCCCGCACCGGGCACCGCCGGCGGCGGATCGTTGAGAGCGTCCCATTTGAGCGGCGGCGCGCCGCCCGTGCCATAGGGCTGGCCGAGGAACGAGCCGGTCAGCTCCAGCTCGATCCGCGCCGAGCCGTAGGGCCGGCTGTAATTGACGACGATCTTCTCCAGATCGAGGAAGCCGAGGTTGGCGACCTGGTCCAGCTCCACCCGCACCGCCTTGGTGGTAAGGTTGACCGAGACGGTGATGGCCGGCAGCTCGATCTTCTCGAACGCACTCCACGGCTCCCCCAGCGACAGTGTCCGGCCGGGCTCGGCGAAGGACAGGAAGAAGGCGAACAGGTCGCCCACCGTCCCCCGGCCGAGGCTGACCGTCACGGTCGGTACCTGGCCGTCCTTGCGGTAGGTCACGGTCAGGTTGCGGTAGGCGAAACTCAGCCCGGTCGAGGTCGGCGAGAAATCGTAGCGGGCGGTCAGGACCAGCCCGTGGACGTCGATCACGCCGGCGACGAAGCCCTGATAGCCTCCGCCGCGCTTCTGGAGTTGGAGCTCGGCCGTGATCTTCGTGCCGAGGTCCGCGATCGTCCAGTCGACCACCGTGTCCAGCATGAACATGTCGCCGGCGCTGCTGAACAGCAGGTCGAATTTTTCCAGCGTGATGTCCGGCGGGGTGAAGTCGAACGGCAGCAGCGCCTTGGTCACCCTCGCGAGCTTGAGCGGCTTCACCAGGTGCCCGGCGAAGTTCCACACCTTGGATCCGGTATCGTAGCTTGCGAGGATGTCGAACGGGCTGTCGAACAAAGTCGCCGTGGCGCTGAAGGTCACGTCGAGCGAAGCGCTGCTCTGGGCAAGCGTCAGTCCAACCGCATCGAGCCCCACCTTGGTGCCGCCCATCAGCTCGATCGACCAGTCGGTGACGGTCACGTCGCACTCGAACCTCCACGTCTGGTTCGGAATCGAAACCGTGCCGCTGACGGTTTCGATCGTCATGCCGGTGTTGGGGGGCTCCATCTTGAAGATGGTCAGAAGCTGCCCGACGTCCGGCTGAGTCGTGTTGCGGACGGTCAGCAGCTTGTCGGCGAGCGAGAAGGCGGCGGTGAAACCGAGCTGCGGGTTCTTGCCGCCAAGCAGGAAATCGCCGGAGAAGGTGATGTTGACGTCGGTCCCGCCGAACCATCCGAACGTCGCGCCGATGCCGGTCAGCGTGAGCAGGCCGAACGGCAATAGCGGGAATTGCACCTTGTTTCCGGTGTCCACGCTCAGCTGAACCCCCTGCAGCCCGTCGCCGCCATCGGTCAGGTCGAGCTGGAGGTCCGACAGGAACAGGGATTGGCCGAGGCTGAACTGCGTCGGGATCAGCGCCGCCAGCTGCTGACCCATGAACAGGCTGGCGACGGGGCCGAGGCTCGTCAGCGGGACGCTGATCTTGCCGGTATCGAAGATCACCGCCCGGCCGGCGTCGAGCGGCAGCGGCTGGGTCAGTATCAGTCCCTGGAGCGTGGGATCGGTGTTCAGGATCCGGGCATCGATCTGGCCGGTGGCATCCGTCGTTCCGGGCGACTGAAATGTGAGCTGAGCCTGCATCGGCTCGAGGCCGGCCTGGGCGCGGGCGTCGACGAAGCCGGTGGTGAGGCTGAACGCCGGCACCCCGGTCCAGGCCGTGATCGCCCCCTGAATCGTTGGAGCCGGTCCCGACCACAATTTGGCATAATCCGTTTCGGACAGGTCGGGCACGCCGGAAAATTGCAGCGTCGGAAGCGTCGCGGACGAAGCGGCGGTGAAGGTGGCGCTGGTGAAGTCCTGTGCGGCCGGCGGCGATTCCTCGTCGAGGCCGGGGAAGGCGAGGTGCAGCGCCTTGCCGGCGGCCGGGCTCACCGCCACCGCCAGCTGCGGCTCGCCGCCGGCGCCGATCGTGAAGGTCGCGATGGCGGGCGTCGCCGCCGGCAGGCCGAGGAAGGCGCCGCCGAGCGAGCCGTTCAGAACGATGGTCGTGCCCGGCGGGGTCACCTTGTCGACCGACATGGCCAGCGCCTTGGCCGGGAACAGTCCGCCATCGCCGAGCAGCGCGGCGATGGCGGGAGCGTCCAGCGTATTGACCGCCGGGAGCGCCAGCTGCTTCGTGCCGGCATTGTAGTAGCTCGCCTGCAGCGCGGCCCAGAGCGCCTCGATCGTGGTCGAGGTCATGCGTCGAGCTCCAGCAGCGGCGGCGCCGGCTTCTTGGGTTGCCCCGCCCCGTTCTTGAGATAGGCGCCGAGCCATCCGAGCGCGCCGCTCGACTGCTTTTCGGGGTTGCCGAACAGGGTGAGGTTGACCTGCCCGCCCGAGGGGAAGCTGACCGAAAGGAACTTGAGGGCGATATTGCTCAACTGGATCAGGTAGGTCGGGGGCGCGACGACGAAGGAGATCCCGCCGAAGCTCAAGGTGATCACCCCTTCGAGCGAGATCGACCTTTGTCCGCCCGACACCCCCGGCACCGACAGCCCGACATAGACGCTCGCCGCGTTCGGATTGGGGGCCCAGCCGAGCAGGAGGCCGGCGGTGAAGCCTGCTTCGGCGGCGAGCGCGCCCGCCGTGCCGAGATCGAGATCGAAGCGCAGCCCGTACCAGGGCGGAGCCAGCTTGACCCCCTGCAGCGGCATGTCGACCGGCATGAAGCCGAGACTGTCCGGAGTGACTCCGTCCTGCCCGGCGACCAGGCCGGTCATCTTCATCGGAAAATGGCTGACCAGGCTGGCGCCGCGCGCCAGGCTGGTCGCCGGATCGACGACGATGCCCGACGGATCGAAGATCAGGGTGCGATAGTTGGGCGTGGCTTCGTCGAAGCTCATCCGCACCGCCAGGCTGCGGTAGGACAGGCCCTGCTCGACCGTCTGCCCGCGGCTTTCCGGGCCGAAGGAGAACAGATCGAACCCGCTTTGGGGGATGAAGGCGATCGCCCCACTCAGCATGAAGACGGCGTTGACCTGGGGGTTCTCGTCGTCGGTCCCCGGCAGGGTGACGAAGGTCGCGCCGGTGATCGCCACCTGATCGACGACATAGCTGGTCAGCGCATAGGCGGTCGGCTGCGCGGCGACGAACTGATACGAGCCGATCTGCGTCCCCTGCTCGTCGGTCTGCGCTTTCTGGTAATAGCCGTTGAAGCCGAGATTGTTGTCGCTTGCTCCCACCTGGGTCGCGCCTTCGCCGAACAACTCGTTGATCAGCAGCTCGACGCGGCTGGAGAAATTCGCGACCTGCGAATTGGCGATCAGGACCTTGAGCGAATTGACCTTGAACCCATAAGCGTCGCTGCTGGCGAGCGGCTTCGGGTCTTCATAGTCGATCAGGGCGAAGATCGAGCTCGGTGAGGCGGTGAAGCTGGTCGCGCTGTTGGTGACGGGAGTGGTGCTGACTCCGACATGATGCGCCTGGAATGCGGCTGGATCGATCCCCGCGGCGAGCGCGCGCATCTGCTCGGGCAGCCCCGCCAGCGGCACCGTCGCGTTGAGTGCGACGATCCCGGTCCAGGACGGATCGTTCACCACCGTATCGACGAAATAGGCGAGGTCCGGATTGGTCGGGCGCTCGCTGGTGGCGTCGGCGATGATCCGCCCTATCTGCTGCGAAGTGACCGCGGCGGCGGGGCAGAACGTCGCGGCGTCGCTCCATTGCGAGACATCCGCCGCGGCGATCGCCAGCGAGGTCTTGCAGAATTTGAAGATCAGGATCGTCTGGTGCGTGTTCCAGTTGAGCGGGTTGAGATCGAACTCCCAGCCCGGATCGTTGCCGCTGCCGGCGGCGAACAGGCTGAAATCGCCGCAGACCTGGCAGAGCAGATCCTCATTGCCGGTGATGGACGGCGGGGCGTTGGAGGGGGCGACCGCGGCGAGGAAAGCCGCGCGATCGTCGAAGCCGAGCGATCCGCCGGCGATCAGCCCCTTCAGCCAGTCGCTGGCCGCCTGCATGCCGATCTGGCTGTCGAGCAGGTCCACCCGTTCCTGCGACAGGAAATAACCGATCTCGGCCTGCGCAAGCAGCGCGGCACCGTCGGTCGCGACAAGGAACAGCTCGTTCGTCTGCAACCCACCCTGCAGCGTCGGCCTGATGTCGCGCAGCAGCAGGCCGGGCTGCCTTGGCTTGGATCCGGATGGAGGCGGCGGCAGCGCGGGCGAGTCGAGCGCAAGCGTCAGCGTCTGCCACGCATTGTCCGCGCCGAATTCGAGCAGCAGGCCCTGCGGCGTAGTTCCGAAGGGTGGATCGGGCTGAGCGGTTGCGATCAGCGCCCGGGTGCATTCCGCCGCCGCGGCCCCCGCCGCCCGGATGATGCCGACCCGGGTGGGCGACCAGGCCTGGCGCTCGAATTGGGCCAGATCGGCGCCCGCAAGCCCGCCGCCGGGCGCGATCGAGGCATAGGGCAGAAGCGGGACGGGAGCGGTCGGCCCCGGCGCCAGGGCGGCGATCGGCATCGGCAGGTAGCGGAGGAATTGAGAGGCCGTGGCATCGCCCTGATGCATCACCGCCTGGTCGGGCTGGGAATAATAAGCGGCCCCTTCGGCCGGCGTTTCGATCTTCACCCAGGCGGTCGTGGCGATATCGGACAACGGGCCGAAAGTCCGCGGCGATGGAGCCGAGCTCTCCAGAGCCTGCGGACCGGTGGGTGGCAGGGTCGGCGCGAAGGCCGGCTGGTCGGGCACGAAGGTCAAGGTCGCGCCGGCGGCCGGCGGAGCGAGATATTCGACCGGCGACAATCCGCCCATCAAAGTCGTCGCCAGGCTGGCGGATCCGGAGTCCGCGGCGCTCGCCGCCGGATTGGCCAGAGTTACCGTCCCGCTCGGCACCAGAGTATAGATAGGATCGGCGCGGCGAACCGGCTTGCCGTCGGCGTCGAGCTGGACCAGCCGTTCCGAGATGACCAGCCGGAAGTCGCCTCCGAAGCTGGCGGTCAGCGTGGCGCCCGAAGCGCTTCGATAGGCGCTGGGCACCGCTGGCGCGGCCGGAAGCGCGAACTGGCTGCGGGTGTGGTCCTCGGGCGCGAGCGGATCGAGAATCGCGGCCAGCGCTACCTTGCTCGTGCCGAAGTCGAACGGGCGATAGCGGGTGGTCAGCGCATAGCCCGCCGCCGCCGTGGGCGCGGTGTAGCAGCGCAGGCCGAGGTCGAGCGAGTCGAAGCCCGCTCCGTCGATCCCGGCCCCGAAGGACATGCAACCCGGCATGGCGCCGGCGAGGTCGATCGCCAACGCCCCATCGACCGCGAATTTGACGGGATTGCGGGCGCCGTAGGGCGTGACCGCCAGCTGCATCGGATTGGCGGCGGCGGTGAAGCTCAGCGCCGTGCCGTCGCCATTGGCGGCGACGGTCGTCCCTGGCGGCACCGTCACCGCGATATTGCCGAACTGGACCGTCGACAGCCGCGACACGTTCGAGCGGATCCCGGCGGGATCCGCGAACCAGGTCCACCCCGCGAGCCCGTTGACGGCGATGCTGGTGAACCAGCTGAGCAGGGCGCCGCTGCGCGCGGTCGAGGCGAACCAGACCTGCGCGGCGGCGACGAAACCCGCGATCGCGGTGTCGTCGAGTGGCGCCGTGATCAGGAACCAGCCGGGGGTCGTCAGCCCCTCGGCCAGGGTCAGCGAGGGCGGCGGGCTGGTGCCCGGCGCGAGCAGGAACCCGGTCAGCGGTCCGCCCGCCGCCCTGCCCGCGGGAAGGTATAAAGCGGGGGCCTCGGCGCAGGGCGCGAGCAGCGCGCTCATCGCTTGCGCCGGGGGCGGGAGAATTTCGGCTCCACTCCGAAGGTGCCGTTGATGACGGTGTTGGAATGGCCGCTTTTGTCGACCGGGAAACCGCCGTCGTAAAGATAGTCGCCGGTGTCGCTATAGACCGTGACGGCGTAGCCGGTGCTTTCGGTTTGGAGGCAGTTGATCGCAATGTTGCCATTGGCGTCGGCCTGCATCGTGTAGGGCGACGAGCCGGCGTATGCGGGAATGAAATCGACGATGGCGCGGCGAATGGGATGGTTGCCGCTGTCGACCACCGTGACCGTGTAGACCGGAAAGAGCTGCCAGTTGGTGCTTCCCGAAATTCCGGCAGCGGGCAGAAACACCGTTTGCGAGGGCGCCCGGCGTATCTGGATGCTCAGCGTCGATGTCAGGAAAGGCGTGTAGGTCGTCGCGAAGAAATAAAAGTCGTCCGCCGGGTTTTGCAGCGTCACGTACCAGTTGCCGCTTTGCGGGTGCCGGTTGAGCGGGAAATTGTAGAGGAAGGTCCTCCCGGCATTGTAGGTGACGAGCACCACCGGATCCAGCTCGTCCTCGGAGCCCGAGGCGAGGCCGTTGCATGCCGGCGGTATATTGAACGACGCCGCCGACGCGGGCTGCCCATCGGCGAAACAAGCCGCCGCGGCGAGGGCGATGCCCAGACGGGCCGGCACCGTCAGCGACGGGCGGAAGCGCCAGGTCCCGCTGCGCCTGACCCGCCGCATCAGCAGTTCACCGTCACGTTGAGACGTACGCCCAGATGATCCGACACGTCGTTGCGCCAGGTGACATAGGGGGAGGCCGGATAGGTCGTTATCTGCGCGACCGACATCGGCGGCCCCTTTTGCGAAACGGCATGGTCGTACTCGCTGCTGGGCAAGCCCGCCCGGGTAAGGCTGGTCTGCACGTTGGGATCGATGCTGGCCTGGTTGGCGACGCTGTCCACCCAGTCGAACGCGTCGTCGACGGCATCGAGGTTCCAGTCGCCGACGATGAGCACCGCGCCGTTGTTCAGTCCGCGCAGATTATTGTAGACGGTCTCCATGGCTTCGGCCTCGGCCCTTCGGCCGGCGATCGTCTTCCCGAAGACCGCATGAAAATCGACGATCCAGACATTGCACGCCTGGTTGGTGGCGGTGTCGGTGACCCGGAACCGCGCACCATAAGGCGGCCGAGCGAAGTTGGCATAGGTGCCGAGATTGTCATTCTGGTCGAGATAGGCAACGGTAACGGTGCGGCCGCCGGCGGCGGCGGTCCGGTAAAGTATGCCGTAATATTCAACGTAAGACGACTGACCTTTATAGCCGGATGGCCGATACGAGAAATTTACCGGACGGGCCCCGTTCACCCCTTTGTTGTTGTAGGCTGCTTCGCAGGGATAGCCTGCGGCCATCACCTCCTGCATCACGATGAAGTCGACTTGCGGCGCCAGGGTGTCGATCGCCGTGCATTGCGTCGCCAGCCGCCTGCCATGCCCGAAGCGAAGCACGTTCTGGGTCTGGACCGTGAAGGTCACGGTGACCGCCTCGGCAAGCTGCGGCACCGCCAGCAGCAGGGCGGCGAGCAGAGCGCGGCGGATCATCTCGCGCTACCCCGTGCGGTGCTCCCGACCTGGGCCATGCCCGAGCCGTTGCCGCCGCCGAGGGTCACCCCGTCGCCCTGGAGCAGCGGCAGGTCGAAACCGTCGCCGCAAGGGCCGACCGCCTGGTCCGCGCCGGTGAAGTCGACCGCCGCCAGCATGTAGGTTTCGTCATGCGGGCCGGGCGGGGCGGGCGGCTCGTTCCTTTGCATCCACCGGCTGAGGCCGAGCGAGAAGGGGGTGGGGCCGATGCCGGTATTGGCCAGCTGATAGGGGGCTGGAGCTGCAAAGCGCTGCACCGCGTTGCGCACCGTCGTTCCGACCGCCACGGTCTGGGGCATGCCGTTGGCCCAGGTGCGGATATGCGGCACGATCGTCACCCGGCCGGTGAATTCGATGACCACCACCGGCTTGCCGTCGGCCTGGGTGATGCAGCCGTTCTGGCCCGCCTGGATCTGGGCCAGCGACGCCGCCAGATCGGCATAGGTGTCGGCGCCGATCAGCTGGCAGCTGAGGCTGATCGTGCCCGGAGCTTCGGTGCTGTTCGACGCCGGGAAGGTCGCCGGCCACAGCAGCTTGAAATGGCGCCGGGCATTCCCCCCGAGCTGCAGGTCGACCGGCCCGCCGGCCAGCACCGGAGTGGCCGAGGGCGCCGGCGGCTGCAGCTGGATGCCCGGCAGGAACAGGCCCGAAAAGCTGTCGAACGCGAGCGTCAGGTCAGGCCGGCGGACCACGTCGAGCACGGTCAGGCCAGTGGTCGCGAAGCCGTTATAGCCTTCGTTCGGACCCCCCGGGCCGTCGCAATATTGATAGCCCGCCCAGGCGACCTGAAGCGCCATTCCGGCCGCGATGTCGATCGTCTGGCCGGCCGGGTCGAAGTCGTAGAAGAAGGGCAGGATCTCGTCGTACCGAAGCGGCAGCGCGGCGGCGACTCGGTTGACGATCAACTCCGTCGATCCCTTGACGATGGGCGAGGAGCTGGCGCTCTCCAGCGCTTCGAGCTGCGCCTGAAGCACCCGGAAGGCGGCGAGCAGGCTGGCGCGGTCCGCCGGAAGCGCGCTCCACACGATGGGTTGGGCGGTGATCTGGAGCACGGACAACGAATTGCCGCCTCCCGGTGAGGCGACCTGCGCCGAAAACACGGTCTGCGTCGAGGGTAGCGGCGCCGGCAAAGTGACCGATGGCAAGGTCACTTGCCCGGCACCGGCACCGGCGGCGATCGGCCCGACGACATAGATGTCGAGTTGCTGTCCCGAAGTCGCCCCGCCGGGGACGAGGTACGGGCCGGCGCCCGCCCCACCTCCGAAGTTGCTGGTGACCGAATAGCCGACACGGTTGGGACCGCCTGGTGCATTCGCCGGATTCACCACGCCTCACTCCTTTCGCCGGAGATGTCGAATGGCGTTACGGACCCGTTTTCGGCGTCACCGCCCCACGTGATTGCCCCCACCGCGTTTCAACACAGCAATATCTAGCTCGGCCGAACGAATCTTCGACCAAGTGCTTACGCCGATTACCTTTTCATGCTTACCTATTTGAACATGCTAACAGTGCATTTCCGCATTGGCAAGTTGCCTTATCGGAAATTACGATACTCGATACGGGCAGCCTCAAAGGATAAGTTGCAAGTTGTAAATGCCAGCGCGGGATCGCGGCCAGCCCTACAGTCTTGCACGTCATATGCACTTCTGCCGCTTGACCGAGAACTTGAGTCTGCTTCGAATCCCCGCTCCAGCCTAAGCTGAAGGAGAGACCGCCAACTCCGATGACCCCGGCCGCCCAGGCGCTCGTCCGAGCGATGCCGACCCGGCGCTAAAGACGTGTCGAGTACGAAGCTGCCGATTTCGGCCAATTTCGTGAAAAGCCAAGCCTTTTCGAAGGCTTGGTGACCCCTACGGGAGGGGCCACTTCAGGCAAATTGTTAACTTAAATCAGGCACCTAGCCGCCGTGTTTCATCCTTGATCTATGGCTGTTTGTACTACCATATTGTACCAGTTGCTGCAACCCTCGCTTCAGCCGCACGCCGGTCTGGACGACGATGTTGACCGGGTAGCTCGAGAACGCAGCCCGATCGCAAACGGCCAGAAACGGACACCTCGTTGGAAGCGCTCTACCTGGCGATGGGCTGATCGAGCGCGGCATGAGCGACCTGCGGTCCCTATTGCACGCCCGCGAGGTTTACGGTGATGGGAGCGTCGAGGAGGTTGAGCAGGCCCGACGAATTCTCCACGTCGACCTTGAAGCGGTAATAGATCGGGTCGCCGTCCTCGTCGGCACTCGGAAGCGCAGTGGGGAGCGCAAAGCTTGGCTGAGCCGAGTTGGTCTTCAGCGCCGCGAGGCGGAACCAGTTGCCTGAGGCGCTGAGCTGGCAAACGTAATAGGTCCCGTTGTGCGTGGTCTTGGTCCAGCTTAGCTCGATCAGCTTGTCGCCGGTCGAGGAGTCGGTCGACACTATGGCGACTGCCGGTACGGGCGCGGGCGGATTGACCACGTCGACCAGATTGGCGAGCAAGGTCGCCGTCGGCTCGGACTCCGCCGAAGCGGTGTGGGCAATGCCGGCGGCATCCTCGTAATCGACCTCGCGGACCCAGGCGAGACGGTAGTAGAGCGGTTCGCCGAACGGTATGAAGGGCTCGTTGCGAAAGTCGTCCACGGCGGTCAGGCTGCCGTCCGGCGCGGAGGTCAGCGTCGCCACGTCAATTTCCTGCACTAATAGCATCGTGCGGACCGAGAGCGCGTCGCGCGCGCTGCTCGTCCGATAGACTACCAGCCGGGCCATCGGATCCGTCGCCGAGGGCGGCAGGAGGTCGAAGCGTACCTCGGGCCCAAGCGTGCTTTCGTCGTCATAGAGGGTGGAGCCGATCTTTCTGAGCTGCGGGGCTGCTGGCGCGGCCAGGTTGACGAGCAGGACCGGACCGAAGATCGGGCTCGGCTCGCCGAGCTGCATCCGGTTGCCGAGCTCGCGGGCGAGATAAAAATAGACGGTGTCCCGGTTCATCGACCCTTCAAGCGTGAAATCGGTGAACTGGACCTCATGCCCGCCCGGCCGCTTCGCCATCGGCGCCAGGTCGAAGCCGGCCTGGCCGGGGGCCAGGATCTCCCCAGCGGCATTCCGGAACACCTGCTTGGCGTTGGTCGGGACGAAAGCCGGGTCGGTGCTGATCAGCTCGTAGATGAGCGGCTGCTCGGTCAGCGCCACGAACGCCTCCAGCAGGGCCGCCTTCATCCGCTGCTTGCGCTCCGCCAGCGTCGCCAGGCCGGCAAGCCCCAGCGACGCGGCGTTGGGCAGGGGCAGGAAATAATTGTCGCCGAGCGCGAGCGGGAAGACCGCGAGCTCGGTGGTGGAGTCGTCCGACGCGAGGAAGGCGAACAAATCGTCGAAGCGGCTGGCGAAATAGGGGTCGGCCTGAGCCGGGAATATCGCCGCACGGATCTCCACCTGCTGCTCCGGCTCGTAGAGCGCCTCGAGGACGGCGAGGGCGTCGGCGCGATAGAAGGCGACGGCGAAAGGCGCGGCCTCGAACTCGACGTTCAGAGTGTAGCTCGCCTTGCCGTAGGAGTCCGGCGGAGTCGCATATTTGAGGCCCCTCGGCCGCAGGGGAATGCCGGGCTCGATTATTTCCATGGCGGTCAGCAATTGCGGCACTCCGACCGGCGAGCGGTACGGCTTCGCAGCCGTGTCCAGGGTCGTGGGATCGACCGAGCGCACGCCCAGCAAAGTGGTTCGCGACCCCTCTCCGGACGCCGGCATCAGCGTCGTCCGATCGAAGCCGCTGGCGGGATCGGCATGGAGATGGACCCGGTAGCCGGGAAGATAATGGACCAGGTGCCCGGGGCCGGTCGCGATCGCCCCGGACTCGCCGCTGTCGTCGACAGCGCGCAGCTCGAGCTTGCCGCCGTTCTGGCCGATGCCGATCACCTTGAGCATCCGCCGATCCTCGGGATCGCGGCCCGTCACCGGCACCCGGACGACGCCGCGGAACCAGTTTACCGGGTCGGCCGCAGCCGATTGCGGATGCGGCGCGAGCGCGTAGCCGGCGAAGGTGAGGGTGTAATGTTTCGATCCCGCGGGATCCTCCGCGAGCGTCGCGCTCTCCCAGATTCCGCGCAGGTGCCGGCTCACCAGGGTCTGGTCCGGACGCGTGAAGCTTTCGGTGCGGGTCTTCCAGCTCGGGTCGTCGCCGAGCGCGATCACCCGGCCCAGCGGGTTGCCGGGGCCCCAGCTCGCCGCCGCCGCCATATTCTCGACCGCCATGAACAGGTCGCCGGGATTGACGCTGAGCGGCGCGTCCTCGATCACCAGGCTGCCCTTGCCGACAGCGCCGGTGGTGGTCGGCCTGCGCACCAGGAAGATCGGATTGTGGCTGCTGCTGCCCGGCGGCCAGGAGATATCCTCGATGATCAGGCGTCGGCTTCCGACCGCCAGCACGCCTCCGATGAAATTGGCCTTGGCGGCGGGGGGCAGCGTTGGCTGGATCGTCTCGCCGGTGCTCGCGTAGGTGAAGGCCCGGGTCTCGATGCGGACGAACCTAGGGTCCGTGGCCGGAACCACGGCCACAATGCCGCCCGTGACGTTCGCGGGGAGCAGGCGGCGGTGGAATATCTCGACGGCGTGGGCGAATTCGTAATTGGCCTCCTGGGGGAAGCCGTAGTTGAAACATATCCGCACCAGCGTCGGGTCCTTGCCGGCCTTCAGCAGGTCGTCGAGCATCTTCTGCTCGTCCGCCGAGGTGAGCACCAGCGGCGATTCGGGCTGGATGAACTGGACCTGCAGGTCGCTCGGCGGGAGCAGGCGGTTGGCTTTGACGAAGGTGGTCGCGGCGCTGGCGAAGGCCGGGCTGGTCGGCGAGGCGCGTGAGAACAGGTTGACTCCGTAGACGGCATATTCGTGGACGCCCGCCTCTTTCTGCTCGTGCGGAAACGGCTTCGCCGTCCGGGTTGCTCCGAACGGTACCGGACGGGATTCGGGCCGGGGGGGAGTCGCGGTGTCGAGATAGACGGGATCGTGCGCGATTTCGGGACGGCGCCATCCCGGCTCGCCCTGCAGGCGGTGCTCGACGCCGTAGAAGACCGGCAGGCTCTCGCGCGACAGGTCGAAGAGATTGGGCGGGTCGAAGAAGCCCTTCTCCTGCTCGAACAAAGGGGGGCAGTCGGGGTAGAGCCGGATGAAGCGGGAGAGGCCGTCGGGGGTGTAGCCGCCGGCATCGGTCAGCCAGTAAGGCTCGCCCGATGCGGTCGTGACCGTCAGCCCGTAATCCACACGGTCGAGCAGCGGCGTGATCGGCAGCCGGGGCTCGCCGGAATTGGTTGGCAGGCTCAAATAGAGATGCTGGACCGGCCGCGGCCCGGCGCCGTCGCCGAGGTCGCCCAAGGTGAGATATTCGGCGAGGTGGACCCAGGTTAGCGGCGGTCCGCCCGGTAGCGCCGCCTCCCAGTCGACATGTCCCAGCCCCAGCATCCGCGCGATGTGGAAATCGGTCGCCGCGAGCTGCAGCAGGTCGAGATAGCTGACCTTCATCTCACCGTCCTGCGGCGACGCGCCGGCCAGCTTCGCCTCGGCGACGGGGTCGGTCTCGCTGAGCTGGACGTAGGTCTTAACCGCCGCGCGCAGGCCCGCCTGAGCGTCGCTCCACCGGTTCTGATAATTCTTCACGTTGACGAAGGCGCCGTCATTGAATTTCCGCCACAGCCCGTTCACCTGGAAGCGCCCGGGATCCTCGAGGCGGGTGAGCGCCGTGGCATCGTCGTCGGTCAAGGCGAAGTGTCCGACCGCGCTCCAAGCCTGGTTCCGGCTCAGCACCGCCAGCAAATCCTCGTAGCAGAGGAACGAGACGGTTCGGATCGCGGTACCGGCGCACTGCACCCTGAGACTGCGCATATTCTCGGCGTAGAGCCTCGTGGCCGGGCCGTCGGCCGGGCCGAGGATCCGGCGCGAGCTCGTCTGCTTCTGCGCCAGCGGCCGGTTTTCGCCGACCGAGCGGGTCTCCACCTTGACGCTGCAACCCGGATTGGGCGCGAAATCCAGGTCGCAGCCGATCGCCAGCCGGTCCCGCAATTCGACTTCGACGGGACGGGCGCCGTAGGCGGCGAGGAAGGCCGACGGGTTGGTCGCCGGGTCGCTGGTCTGCCGGGCCGCCGCATAGGCCGCCGAGTCGAGGAACCGGACGTGGAAGAGATCGCCCGGCTTCGCGGCGCCGGTCTCGAACACGAGCAACCGCTCGCCATCGTCCACGTAGCGCGGCCGATCGGAGACGAAGCTCAGGCTCCGCACCGGCATCGCGGCCGGCCAGGGCGCGCGATGGAGACGCACGAAATCGTCGGGCTTGTTGAAATTCGTGGTCGTGCCGGCGAGCGAGCCTTTCGGCAGGTGCGTGTCGCCCAGCGCCCCGGCGAGGAACCAGCGAAGCAGGATTCCGCGTGAGGCGTCGCTGCCGTCGGAGCCCGCGGCTTGGAGGTTGAGGTAGGGCGATTGCAGCAGCGCGTTCGCTTGAAGCTCGAACCTGGGCTTGGGCTTGCCGCACCACCAATAGGGTCGGACGGGGGTCGGCTCGGAGGATATCGCCGCGGGCAGCGTGGCCGTCTCGATCTTGACGAGACCCTGCGGCTCGACCGCGAGATTGAAATTAGTCGCCCAGGCCGGCGATTTGCCGGGTTCCATCGACCTGCAGGTCTGGAACTGCCATCCGACCGAGATGAAAGTCGCGAGCTCGGCGCTGGATTGGAGCGGCGGCCCTTCGATCCCTTGAGCAGTAGCGTGAGTAAGCGTGGCCGCCAGTCCCACGACCCCGTTCGCCGCCACCTGCAAATCGCCGGCCTGGTGCTCTCCCGGCCAGGCGAACCGATGAAAAGCCTGGATCGCCAGATGCTTGTCGAGCCGCGCGACGCTGCTGGTGTCCGAAATCTGGTCGGTTACCACGTCCATGACGTAAAGCTCGAGATCCCCGGCGGCCGCCTCGCCGCCCGACACCGGCGGCGACCATGCGATCCGGTGCGGCCGGTGGTTGCCGAGCAGCGCATAGGCTGCCGTTCCACGCAGGGCCGGAGCGCTCCAATCGGAATCGAATTGAAACACCACGGTCGAGGTAGGAATTCCGGATCCGGTCACGGAGCCCGCGACAAACAGCGAGCGGCCCGGTCCAGCGGTGACCGCGCGCAGCGACGCGTGGAAGTCCGGCAGGGGGCCGAAGAACGGAATGGGGCCGATGTCCGGCTCCGGCCTTCCGAGAGTCCAGCGCTGGGCGGTGGTGAGGCCCGTATCGATCTGGACGATCAAGGGAACTGACCGCAGATATTCGAGGCCGGGAAAGGCGTTCGCGAACTCGGTGAACGTGCGCGGGTCCTGATCGCCGACCAGGATGTAGCCATCGTCGGTCGCGGCCGCGTCGAAAACTCGCCCCGCTCCGACAAGCTCGACCGCGCGGAGCAGCGATCCATCCGCGGCCAGTCGGAACAGCACCGCCCCGACCCTGTGGTAATTTTCGCCCTCGGGAGCCGCCCAGGCAACGACCAGGAACTCGTCCGTGCCGGCGCGGGGTCTAAGCACGCGTGCCCCGGGGCCGAAGCCGACGCCGGGGATCGACCGCGACCACAAGACGGACCCGCCCGCATCGATGCGGACGAGCACATAGTCGCGGTCCCCCGGCGGCGCCGACAGCAGCAGGAAACCGGCGCTCCCGACCTGGACGACGTCCACGAAGTCGAATGTCAGACCGTGGTAGCGACGCGCCCAGGCGCAGGAGCCGTCGGCCTCGATCATCGCCGCGGTCCCGCTGCCGTCCCAGCCGCCCACCGCGAGGAAGCGTCCAGCCTTGCCCCCTGTGACGGGCAGCGCCCGGTTGAAGCGGTTCGGCCGGTCGAAGGCGTAGCTGTTGAAGAAGGGCACGTCACACCTCCCGGGGCATGGTCAGGGTGCCGGTGACGACCGTCTGGGCCACGCTCAGCCCATCCGGTGCGAGCAGCCCGAACGCCACCGACAGGTCGCCGGTCGGCATCGGTCCGCCGTCGATCATGATGAAAGCCTGGCAGCCGTCCTTGGAGAGGATGATTTGGCTGTCGGCGCGCGGAGCACCATAATATTGGAGGGCGACCGCCGACTGGCGGAGCAGCCGCGGCGCCCGCGGGTCGTTGAGCGCCTCGGGCCCGCGTATCCACAGCCCGTAAGTGTCGCCGGTGAGGGCGTTGGTGACGAAGTTGAATTCGAGGTTCGCCGCCGGCGGCAGCGGCGCGAGCTTCAGATGGCCGTAGAGCAATCGGTCGAAATAGTCGGGAAAGGCGGGATCCGCCGCTGCCTGGCGTTTGACGATGGCGAGCGCCGCCGCATAGGCCGCCGCCGCCCCGGTCGCGTCGGCAAGGTCATGATCGACGGCGAACACCGCCAGCTTCAGGCTGTCGGGCTCGGCGTCCAGTACATGGCTGCCGATCTGGGCGGCGAAATCGGGATAGCGCGACGTCTTGAACGGATAGCGGTGGACTTCGGCTTCGGTGGGCGGAGTGACGTCCAGCCTACGGTTGAGCACCACGGCGGTGTAGAGCTTGTTCGGGAGCAGGTCGCCGAGCTCGGTCTCGACCGCCAGAGCGGCGGGTTTGACCGGGCCTTTCGTACCTTGGCTCAGGCAGGCGGTGGCGTTGGACGCGCCGCCGGCGAGGGGATCGTGCAGGTTGTTGAGCAGGTTGAGCTCGGGCGTGGGCGGGGCCGCGACCGGGTTCCATTTCTGCTCGCCGAGGATCGGCGACGTCACGATCGCCGCCGCATAGTCGGGGTCGGCGGAGGACGGCACCGCTTCCGTCGGATCCTTGACCCGGATCGCCATCTCGTAGTGGCAGGGGCCGAGGCCGTAATCGGGCCAGTTGGCGAAGAAATGGAAAGCGTGGGGTTTGGCCAGGCGGAGCCCCAGCACCACGTCGCGGTAGAACAAAGGCTTGGCATAGAGCAGGTCGCCGCCCGGATCGGGGAAGGAGCGCTCGCGGTCGATATAATATTTGAGGAACTGCTCCGGGCTGTCGGGCCTTGGATCCTCGAGCGGCGGCACGGGATCGTCCGGCTTGGGCTGAGGCGGCGGCCTGAAGCTGCCGATCGGCCCCCTCGTCCTGAAATGGACGTAGAGGGGTTGGTCCGGCGGCGAGTCCATGTCCGGCAAGACCTTGTCGCCGGCCTTGACCGTGTCGCGGACGACGAGGGTGATGCGGTAGGTCTGGTGCGGACGCCAGATCGGCGCCACCGCGCATTCGACGGCCCGGCGCATCGGATCGTAATCGGCGGCGATCGCCGCGATGTCGGGGCGGGCGCCATTGTATCGCCAGTCCTCCTCGGACAGCCAGCAAATCTCCTCCACGAACGTGCCGCAGGCCCAGGCCTCGCCGCTCTCGCCGCGCGGCCCTTCCGCCATTGCCAGCCTGTCGAGCTCGGCGATGCGGCGCTTGAGCGCCTCCGTGCCCGTCTCGAGCGCAGCAATCTCCGCCGCGAGTTGGTCGCAGGCCGCTCGCGGCATGGGAGGCCAGATGACTGGCCGGCTGGGCCCCTGCACGGGGCGGCCCTCGCGCGGGTCGGGCCTGGGCTGGGCGACGCAGGCCAATTTGTACCGAGCGGCCTTCGCCTCCATCTCAGCACTCAGGCCGCCAAGCTGCTCGTTGAGTGCCGCGAGCGCGCGCTTGCGCTCCTCGCCTGTCTCGCTGCGCGGGCCCTCGGGAGTGGCAGGCTTGTCCAGCTCGGCGAGGGCGCTCCTGAGCGCCTCCGCGCGCTGCTCCAGTGCGGCGATTCCGGCGCGCAGGCCGGCGAGCTGCTCGTCGAGCGCCGCCCTCGCGCGCTCACGATCCCGCGCGCGCGTCTCCAGCGCGGCGAGTTCCTCCGCGATGGCGGCACGCAGGCCGTCGGGCTGCCGGTCGAGCGCGCGCTTGAGCGTCTCCGCGCGCGCCTCCAGCGCGGCGATCTCGGCCGCGAGTCGGGCGCATTCCGGATCGGGCGCGGGGTGAGGGACGCAGGCCGAATTGTAGGCGGCGGCCAGCGTCCCGATCTCGGCGAGCAGGGCGGCAAGCTGCTGCTCGAGCGCCTCGATCACGCCCGTCTCGTCAGGGTCGCCGCCGCCCCCCCCGGTGCCTCCCACGCACGTCCTGGCGTGCTCTTCGCGCAGCTTGGCCGCGAGCCCGTCCATCTCCGCGCGGAGCTTCGGCCGCGCGCGCTCGTCGGCGCGATACCATTCGTCCTGGCGCAGCGCGAGCGCTTCCTCCAGCGCGGCGAGCGCCCGGCGGTCGGGTGCCGGAGTCTCGAGGACGATGCGCCGGATCGGTGCGGCCGCATCGTCGTAGACGATCGGCTTGTTCAGATCCGCGCGGGCGACGGTTTCGGTGCGCACGTCCTCATATTCGGGCGGGGAAGGGGGCCAGACGAGTCCATCCGGCCCCCGCACCGGCCCGGACGGCTTGAGGCGCTGGAAGCGCAGCAGGATGTGCGGCGCTTGGCTGGTCGCGCGGATCCGGCAGGAGACGGCCGGCCCGGGAAGCTGGAAGGTCGCGCGGCCGCCTTCGCCGATCGCCAGCCGGCAGGGCGGCGGCCCGGCCGTCCCGGCGGGTGCCAGCGAGGGCGCGCCTCCGCCCGGGATCGATCCGGTCGCGGCGCCGTCGACCCGATAGAGGGTTCCGTCGCGAAAATGATCGACACCCGAAGCGAGATCGCGCGGCTCGCGCCAGACCAGGCATTGCTCGGGCCGCTCCGGCGCGACGCAATAGAGCGAGGCGGCGGTGACCCCCATCTCCTCCGGCCGGTGGCCGTCGGTCGGGCCGACGAAGCTGAACGGGGTCAGCGCCAGGAAGCGCATCTGCCCGTATCCCTCGTCCTGCTTCTGCCACAGGCCGACCGGCATCGAGGCGATGTCCTGGGCGCCGACCGAGGTGACGAAGCCCTCGCCGGCGATCGCTTCGTAGGGCCGGTAGTCGCGCCAGCCGTTCGGCCCGAGCACCTCCAGCGCCACCCTTTCGAGTGAGTAACGATGCTCGACGATCCGGGACCCGTAGCGCGGCGGCAGGGTCTCGACCTGGCCGGCGGGCGGCGTGGTGGCGCCGCCGATCCGCGCGCCGGTGGCGTGGAGAGGATCGACCCGCTTGCCGAGCTTGACGTCGATATAGGCGTCGAGCGGGATCGCCCAGTCGTTGAGCGCGGTGGGGGCCATGTTCGGGCTCGTCGAGAATTCGACCGGATAGGTCGCCCCCGACATCATGTGCACCGCCACGGCCGGCGGCGGGGCCGGCGCGGCCGGCGGGGCGATCAGCGCCTCGACCGGGCTCATGTCGACCTGGTTGCTGCGCTGCCACTCGAAATTGAGGTCGACGCACTTGGTGAACTTCTTGACCTTGAGGTTCACGGTCACGCAGATCTCGACATAACCGGCGACGCGGTACGGGGTAGGCACCTCGACGGTCAGCCCGGCGTCGAGCGAGATGTAGAAACCGACCTTCATGAAGGTGACGTCGACATGGCCGCCGAGCGCGATTCCGCCGCCGGCCTGGGACCGTTCGAAGCTGAGATAGGCCCAGGTGTCGAGATAGGCGTAGGCGTCGACCGACACCGGCCCGTAGGACTTGCTGAACTCGAAATGGACTCCGGCGCCCGCCTCGATGCCGCTCGCCGACAGCATCAGATAGGCGTAGCCGTCGAGCATATCGAGGATGCGCGCCGTCATCGGCTTGGCCTTGGTGCCGAAATGGACGTACCAGGCCGAGGAATTGCGCCAGAAATAGGCGGCCTCGAACACCGCCGTGAGGTTGAGAGTCTCCCCGGTCTCCTTCGGTATCAGGTAATTGACCCCGGCGCCGAGCTCGATGCTTTCCGGCGACAGCGCGAGATAGGCGTAATAAGGCGGCTCGCCGTCGGTCAGGCCGACGCGCTGCTTGGCGAGGATGTCGGCGCGCCCCTCCAGCATGATCAGATTGGGGAGGGAGACGAGCAGGAAGAGCTGCGACGAGAAGGCCTTGCCCTTGTCCTGGGCGGTGGCGAGGCTGACTCCGGCCCCGACGGAGAAGGGGTTCTTCGCTCCCCCGGTCTTGTCGGGCAACATCAGCTTGTCGACGTGGAGGCCTTTCGACGGCTGCGGCGCCCGGTAATAATCTCCCCAGCTGGCGTCGGCGGGCAGGGCCGTCGGCTTGGTGATCGCCTGCTTGGATGCGATGTAGCGCAGGCCGAACAGGCCCCTGAAGCCGTAGATTCCGAGCCCGGTCGAGCCGACCAGGATCGGCATCGGCAGCTCGAGCCAGACGTCGACCGCCCACGCGGGATACGACGTATTGTATTTCATCGTGCCGCCGCCGGCGATCTTCACCTTGGGCAGCGAAAAGGAGATTGAGCCGAGATATTCCGGGTTCTTGAGCGACAGATAGCCTTTGAGGATGAGGACCGCCTGGTCCTTCGACGCCGTCCCCGGGATGACGAGGTCGATTCCGATCCCCTCGATCCTGAGGAAGCAGTGGAGCGGCTTGTCGTCGACGGTGAAGTAGAATTTGATGCCGTCGCCGCGGCAGTCGACCCCACCCGGATTGACGCTGACTCCGCCGTCGAAGCCCCAGTAGCGATATTTGCGAAGCTCGCCCTGATGGACCTGCTCGTGGGCTCCGAAATGGAGGGCGGTGATCGCGATCTTGGCCGGCCCGACCTTGATCGTCGCGCTCGACGGGAGGGGGATCGAGCCGCCCTCCAGCTCGAAGCTGCCGTCGGAGTTGATCAGGAACTTCTCGATGTGGATGGGGGTCTTGAGCAGGTCCTTGAGCAGATTGTTGTTCGCGAAGCTGAGGTCGCCGCTGGTCTCGAGATAAATCCGGTCGTCGTCCTTGCCGACCGCGACCTTGCTGCATTTGAAGATGAAGACGTTCGGCACCTTGATGTCGACAGGCGGCGACGAGCTCGCGGTCAGCCTGAAATCGCCGTCGGCGGCGATGAACAATTCCACCCCGATCGGCTGGGCCTGGAGCTTGGGGATGGTCAGCTCGCCCTTGATCCGGCTCTCGAGCAGGACGTTCTGGCGGAACTTCAAGTGGAACAGGCTGAAGCCGACCTTGAAGCCTTGGCGGGGTCCGCCGCCGGCGGGCTTTGGGCCGAGCGTGAATTCGAGCATCGCGCCGCCGGTGGGCGCCGGCCCGGCCGCCAGCGGCTTGCCGCTCACCAGCGCCTCCAGGCCGATCGTGCCAGTGATTCCGCCGGTGCCGATCAGCACGCTGCGCCCGACGATGCCCAATGTCGTTCCAGTCGGCTGGGAGAACCATTTCTTCGGAAGACCGATGGCGACGGTCTTGAAATAGACCCCGACGAAGTCGACCGGCCGCTGGTCGGCGAGGGCCTCGGGGATGTTGTAGGCGCGGCTGAGGTCGAGCTTGCAGCCGTCGATCTGCAGGGTGAGGCCGGTCTTGCCGATCTCGGAGGGGGTCAGTGAGACTCCGAGGCCTTCGTCGATCGCCACGTCGAAGCCGGTTCGGGTATCGTAGGTCACCGCTCCCGCGGTGAAGCTCAGCCTGGAGACGGGACTGCCGTCGAGCGGCCTCAATACGCTGGTCGGGAATTCGAGAGCGGCGCCGAGACTGTCGAGCCGGACCTGGAACTGCGGCAACAACAGGGCTTCGAAATCCTTGCGGTCGATTTCGCCGATCAGATCCTCGAACAGGTCGCGCAGGCGCTGGAAGACCAGGTCGAGGTCGAAGCTCGCGGCGTCCTTGATCACGGCCTCGAACGCGGCTTGATAGACGCCGACGTCGAGGGCCTCGAGCCCGCCGAGGATCTGGTCGATCTCGGTTCCGGAGGCGATTCCGGGATCCTGGAAATCCTGGTTCCAGTCCGACAGCTTCTGGATCAGCCAGGCATAGTCGTTCTGGGACGGCGCCAGGATCGAGAGCAGCCGCGCATAGAGCTCCTTGTCGGTGATGCCGGCGAGCTGGAGGAACAGGTCGAAGGCCGCCCGCCCCGGGTCGCCGCCGGCCCGGAAGCGCCGCACATAGGCGCGGATCGGCCACTGATAGGTGAAAGTGACTCCGACTGCGGAACCGGGGCCGGCGGCGCTTCCGCCCGACCCCGTGTCGGGCAGAAGCACCAGATTCAAGCCCGCCAGCAGGTCGAGCTTGACGGGCTTCTCGGCGACCACGGTGAAGCGGTACTGGGCGACGTCATGAGCTTCGCTGAACTCTATGCTGAGATCGCGATAGCCGAGGGGTTCGAGCAGGTCGGTGGCGAGGTCGCCGACTGCCTGGCCGAAGGCGTCGAGGAATGTCAGCCCGCCCAGGGTTCCGCCCGGACCGATACCCCCTTCGGGAAGCAGCGAAGACAGCGGCGGATAGCTGGGCGGATCCATGGCCGGCTACCGATCCAGGGCGCCGTTCGGACGCATCTAGTCTACCCGGTTCAGCAGCGGCTGAACCAGTGGATGATCCGGGTTGGCAAGCATGCCGTCCGCGGTGAACTCGGCATTGAGGATGAAATCCGCCTCAACCTGGGTGTAGCCGGGGTCCCAATGATGGCTCGCATTTTCGGGGACCTGGCTGTGCCCGTAATGGCCGCCCTGATTTTCCCAGATGGCATAATTCGCATGATGGAACTTCGGAGCGTGTCCTTCGGGCGTCGGCGGCTGCGGCGGGCCGGCCGGCCAAATCCGCTTCACTTCCCATTCCGTCTTTTCGCCGACCTTCTTCTTCACCTCGGTTTCGATCCAGCGGCAGAGGCGGGCGGTGTTCGTCAGAGTCGCCTTGTCCTTGCTGTCGCCGGCGAAGCCGATAAGCTCGATCTGGATGGCGCGCTGTTGGTTGGTCTCTACATTCGGGAATCCTTTGTCTATTAGTAACTTCTCAAACTCGGCAGGAGTTTTGTTTAATTCGAGCTCCTCTTTTGATAAATGAAACTTCTTGCGCTCCTCCAATTCTAATTCCTTCAAATTTCTTAGGGCTCTTGACGGCCTATTTATCGAGATGTGTTGATGAACTTTACCTCCGTCCACGGTAAAATGAGGAAAGTTTCCGCCATTATACCCTTTTATCGTACCTTCCGTATCGTCGCTTTCCGCCGTGTGATGAACAATTCTCCAAGGGACGTCATTCTTATACGTCTCGTTGAAATTGCCCTGAGGACTGTCGATGGCGAACGGGCATTCCGCCGGGGCCGTCTCGGCCAGCGATCCCAGGCCGGCCAGGTCGAAACCCGCGGAGCAATAGAAGATACCGTCCGCGGAATAGACCGGGATGGCGGTCGCGGCTCGGACCGTGGCCGAGCCGTCCCAGGTCATCCATTGCAGGCCGTAGGACGCTCCTGGGGTGATGGCGTCTTCGGTCGGTCCCAGCGCAAGAAAGACGGGATGCTGCCGGCCGGGTGCGGGGACCGGCGTTCCGGCGGGTGCGGCGATCTGAACCGCTTGGTCGAAGTCCGCGCGAGTCAACAGCAGGATGGTCAGATCGAACAGGTCCGACTTGAATGGGCTGTTCTCGAGAAGCTCGCGCGAGCTATGCACGACGACGTTGCCGCCGGGGACGGCGATCGAAACCGGCGTGGACAGCAGCCGTTTGAGCAGTGACGACCGCAGCAAATCCGTCGTCCATGACGGCGTCTCGATCGGATTGGTTGCGATCCAGGTCCCGATCGGGTCGCGTTGGCGCTTGTGCGCCCGAGTCTGGACCATGATCACGCTGTCTTTGCCAGCGTCCCGGCGCAGGATGTAAGCGGTCTCGCCCATCCGGTCGTACGAAAGCGCTCGAGGCGACCCTTCGGGGTGAGCCGGGTCGTCCTTCAGCGTTCCGTCATAGCGGATCACCTTGTCGGTCACGAACTCGTCGAGCGGCACGGCCGTCGCTGATCCGTCCGGCCATAATTGCCGGTACGCCCCGACCACCCTGTCTCCTATCGGCCCGAATTGCAGCCCGGACGTGTCGAACACGCCCCCCGCGACGGCGGGCGCGCTGGTTCCAACCTGCCCCCGAAGATAATGGCCGACGAACCACCATGGCGGCGCTGTGGACTTGCCGGGGCGCTTCAAGGTGACGACCTTCGTCCAGTCAGCGCCGCCCGCCTCCGCCATCTTCTCGAAGCGCTTCGGCCCGGGCGCTGACCGGCCGTCCTGGCGAAGGAACAACAGGGGGACCGGCGAGCCGTCGCGGCGCAGACGAAAGCTGATCGATTGCGGGGCTGAGTCGAGGAAATGGAGTGGCCAGCCCGCACGTCCATAGACTCTGCCGTCGGGCAGATTGTCGTCGTCGGGGACGATCTTCAGCCTGTCCTGGTACGTACCGTAAAAATCGTAGGACAAGCCTACCTCGTTGCGAACATCGAGATACACCCGCTCCTTGTTCGCGAAGATACTGGCTCCGAACAAGGCCGTACGGAGGGCGTCCTGTTCCAGGATCTTGTCGTCGTTCGGTTTTTTTTTCGGCGGCCCGATCATCAGCCCTCCGCGATGGAACATGCCCCAGAAGGGGCAGGGATCCACGAAGCAGCCAATAGCCTCGTGCTGCAGGCGGCTGGCGTAATTCGCCGCCGCGCTCGCCGTCGGAACCACCGGATCGGCTTCGATCCAGGCAACGGCGCGCCGGGCCCAACCGATCGTCGGCTGTGCGCCATAGCTTTGGATAACCACTTCGAAGCCCGACGTAGCGATGAATTCGCCCAGCCGCGAGCCGACCTCCACCCTGGGCACTTCGGCGTTTCCTCGATAGCGGAAGAGATGGTCCAGAGGCTGGTCGTCGCCCCACAGGCCCCCCGCCACCGCGGCGGGGTCTGTGCTGTGCACCCGGTCGAGGCCGAAATAGGCTTCCAGCGGGGGCGGATTGGAGCTCGGCTGCGCCGCCTTCTTATTCAGCATCGCCTCGATGCGACCGACCAGGTCGCGCTCCGGGATCGAACCCGGCTTCGCCAGCTTTCCGGCTTCCTTGAGCAGGCTGTCGCGACGAATGCCGCGGTAGATGAAATATTCGATATAGGGGAAGTCGAAAAGCGGCTGCTTAAGCGGTCGCAGGATCAGGTTGACTGTCTCGATGCTTCCGCCGTCGAGGGGCACGGCCTGGACGCAGATTCGTCCTGTGCAGGCGGCATAGGCGACGGCCGTCTGGCCCTGCTTTGTCTGATGAACGTCGGTGACCCGGAACCGATCTTTGCTGCTGACCGCTGTCGCGGGCCCGAACGCTTCGGCGGCCTGCTGCGCCGCCAGCTTCGCCGGGTCCGTGAAGAAGCAGAATTTCGCCCCCATCGCCCGTTTCACCCGCCCCACGCATCTCGCAAACCAAGGTACAGGCGGAGTCACGCAGCGAGTCTGTGGATAGGTCCACGCGGTCGTCGGCATCGCCAGTGTGCAGCACAAGCCCGGCGCCGCAAAGGACAACTCGGTCCATTTCCGATGCACCCGCGCCCTGCGCGCGAGCGATTCTACCCCGCGCAACCAACCCTGCCGGTGAGTGACGTGCTGCCACGGCTGCCTTGGCCAGATCGGCCTTGAAAAATTGTGCCAATCCGCTGTACATCTGCGGCGTAAATCGCGTTTTTCGCGCCAACAAAATCAATGACTTGGCCGCCGAAAAATCCGACTGCGAATCCTCCCGCCCAGCCACTTTCCTGCGGGCGGAACACACGTCTTAATAGCTGACATTAAGCGATAGATGGTGACCCCTGCGGGAGGGGCCACTTTTGGCGATTAGTAGCGAAAAATCAGTAGGTCGAGCCTCAGGTATATCGCCCGGATGTGCGAGCGGTGGTTTCGATCGAGACTGTATGGCGGCCGCGATATGGTTGGCGTTATCCTTTGAGCATCTCGAGTAATACGCGGTGCTCGGCCGGACCGCCTCCAGATCGCCCGTCGCGACAGGCTCTCGACCCGGTTCCGGGTTCAAAAAATAAGAAAGTCGCTCACGAACTGCATCAATGCGCTATCTGACGGACCAGCCATTACTGTTTCTCCGCTTTTACCTGCCGCCTCGAACCAAGTGTCGGCGCCAAAGTAAATTTCGGTGGAGTCGACATCGAACTTGCTGTCCACGGCGTCTGCCGAGCTCGCTGCTGCTGGAGCGGCTGCAGTGTTGCCTACGGCAGGATCAAATCCACCGAAGTTGGCTTCGGTGAAGGCGGAGGCGTCGGTGTTCTGGAACACGGCCAGAGTCGTCCACGACGCTCCGTTGGCAGGGCCATCCTGGTCCCATTGGAGCACGCTGTCGGAGCCCGACTGGATGAGCCTCAAGTAG
>DASTFN010000015.1:0-15091 GCA_035719905.1 Allosphingosinicella sp. | reverse complement strand
CTCGGCAAGCGCGTCGACTATTCGGGCCGTTCGGTCATCGTCACCGGTCCGGAGCTGAAGCTCCACCAGTGCGGCCTGCCCAAGAAGATGGCGCTCGAGCTGTTCAAGCCGTTCATCTACTCGCGCCTCGACGCCAAGGGTCTCTCGATGACCCTGAAGCAGGCGAAGAAGTGGGTCGAGAAAGAGCGCAAGGAAGTCTGGGATATCCTCGACGAGGTGATTCGCGAGCATCCGGTGCTTTTGAACCGCGCCCCGACGCTCCACCGCCTCGGCATCCAGGCGTTCGAGCCGGTGCTGATCGAGGGCAAGGCGATCCAGCTCCATCCTCTGGTCTGCGCCGCCTTCAACGCCGATTTCGACGGCGACCAGATGGCCGTCCACGTCCCGCTGAGCCTCGAGGCCCAGCTGGAAGCGCGCGTCCTGATGATGTCGACCAACAACATCCTCTCGCCCGCCAACGGCAAGCCGATCATCGTTCCTTCGCAGGACATGGTTCTCGGCCTCTATTATCTGTCGCTGGAGCGCGAAGGCGAGCCGGGCGAGAATATGATGATCTCCGACATGTCGGAGGTCCATCAGGCGCTCAATGCCGGCGCCGTCACCCTGCACACCAAGATCGTCAGCCGGGTTCCGCAGACGGACGAGCAGGGCAAGCAGTACATGAAGCGGTTCGAGACGACCCCGGGCCGGATGCTGCTCGGCGAGACTCTGCCGAAGAGCCACAAGGTGCCGTTCGAGACGGTCAACCGGCTTCTGACCAAGAAGGAGATCGGGGACGTCATCGACGTCGTCTATCGTCACACCGGCCAGAAGGAGACGGTGCTGTTCGCCGACGCCATCATGGGGCTCGGCTTCCGCCACGCCTTCAAGGCCGGGATCAGCTTCGGCAAGGACGACATGATCATCCCCGAGGAGAAGATCGGCCTGGTCGAGGACGCCCGTAACACCGTCAAGGATTACGAGCAGCAATATCAGGACGGGCTGATTACCCAGCAAGAAAAGTACAACAAGGTGATCGACGCCTGGTCGAGCTGCGGCGACAAGGTCGCCAACGCGATGATGGACAAGCTCAAGGCCCAGCCGAAGGGCGAGGATGGGCGCATGGCGCCGATCAACTCCATCTACATGATGGCCCACTCCGGCGCCCGCGGCTCGCAGGCCCAGATGAAGCAGCTCGCCGGCATGCGCGGCCTCATGGCCAAGCCGTCGGGCGAGATCATCGAGACCCCGATCATCTCGAACTTCAAGGAAGGCCTCACCGTCCTCGAATATTTCAACTCCACCCACGGCGCCCGCAAGGGCCTCGCGGACACGGCGTTGAAGACGGCCAACTCGGGCTATCTCACCCGCCGGCTCGTCGACGTGTCGCAGGATTGCGTCATCGTCGAGGAGGATTGCGGAACCGAGAACGCGCTCGAGATGCGGGCGATCGTCCAGGGCGGCGCGGTCATCGCGTCATTGGGCGACCGGATCCTCGGCCGTACCCCGGCGGAGGACATCGTCGACGAGAAGAGCGGCGACGTCCTCGCCAAGGAAGGCGCCCTCATCGAGGAGAGCCAGGCGCTTCGGATCGACGAGATCGGAGTCCAGGCGGTCCGCATCCGCTCGCCTCTCGTCTGCGAGAGCGAGCATGGCGTCTGCGGCAAATGCTACGGGCGCGACCTCGCCCGAGGCACTCCGGTCAACATCGGCGAGGCGGTCGGAGTCATCGCCGCCCAGTCGATCGGCGAGCCGGGCACCCAGCTCACCATGCGCACCTTCCACATCGGCGGCGCCGCCCAGCTCAACGAGACCTCGAGCCTCGAGGCCTCGACCGACGGCACCGTCGAGCTTCGCGACCTTCCGACGATCATGGACCCCCGTGGCCGCCGGATCGCGATGTCGCGCTCGGGCGAGCTCGCCATCGTCGACATGGACGGCCGCGAGCGGGCGTCGCACCGCATCCCCTACGGCGCGCATCTGATGGCCGACCATGGCCATATCGTCTCGAAGGGCGACCGCATCGCCGAGTGGGATCCGTTCATGATGCCGGTCATCACCGAGAAGGGCGGAATCGTGAAGTTCCAGGATCTGGTCGAGGGCAAGACGCTCACCGAGCAGACCGACGAAGCGACCGGAATCGCCCAGCGCGTGGTCACCGAATATCGCGGCTCCGCCCGGACGAAAGAGGATCTGCGTCCGCGCATCACCCTCCTCGACGCGGAGAGCGGCGAGGCGGCCCGCTACATGCTGGCGCCGGGCGCGATGCTGTCGGTCGAAGAAGGCCAGCGCGTCGAGGGCGGCGAGGTTCTCGCCCGTGTCTCGCGCGAGGCGGCCAAGACCCGCGACATCACCGGCGGTCTGCCGCGGGTGGCGGAGCTGTTCGAGGCGAGGAAGCCCAAGGAGAATGCGATCATCGCCAAGGTCTCCGGCCGGGTCGCCTTCGGCAAGGATTACAAGGCCAAGCGCAAGATCGCGATCATCCCGGATGATGGCGGCGAGCCGGTCGAGTATCTGGTGCCCAAGTCGAAGGTCATCGACGTGCAGGAAGGCGACTTCGTCAAGCGCGGCGACAACCTGATCGGCGGAAGCCCCGATCCGCACGACATCCTCGAGGTTCTGGGCGTCGTCGCCCTGGCCGAGTATCTCGTCTCCGAGATCCAGGAGGTCTATCGATTGCAGGGCGTTAAGATCAACGACAAGCATATCGAGGTGATCGTCCGCCAGATGCTCCAGAAGGTCGAGATCACCGAGAGCGGGGATTCGACCCTGCTCGCCGGCGAGCAGATCGACGCTCAGGAGATGAACGAGATCAACGCCAAGCTGAAGCAGGGCAAGAAGCGCCTGGCCGAAGGCAAGCCGGTGCTCCTCGGCATCACCAAGGCGTCGCTGCAGACCCGAAGCTTCATCTCGGCCGCCTCCTTCCAGGAGACGACCAGGGTGCTCACCGAAGCTTCGGTCCAGGGCAAGATCGACACGCTCGACGGCCTCAAGGAGAATGTCATCGTCGGCCGCCTGATCCCGGCGGGGACCGGCGCGGGCATGAACCGGATGCGCATCGCCGCGACCAGCCGCGACGCGGCGCTTCGCGCCCAGCACCGCAAGCTGCAGGAATCGCTGATCGCGGCCAATTCGGCGGCGGAAGAGCATGCGGCCGAGCTGGCCCAGGGCCCCGAAGCGGCGATCGGCGACGATCCGCTGGCGGCGGTGCAGGCGGAAGGCCACGGCACCGACGCGGATGCGGGCGAATATCTGCAGAGCTAAGCCTCAACGGCTTCAGTAAAGCGTAACGGGCGCCCCGTCGGAGAGATTCGGCGGGGCGTTTCGTTTTTCCCGGAATGACGTAAGGGAGGTCCATGAAACTGGCTTTCCTCCTGTTCCTCGTTGCGCTGATGATCCTCCCTGCGGTGGCGGTGGCGGGCTATCGGTTCAGACGCGCGCTCATGGAGCGGGATCGGCAGAAGAATTCCCCTCCCTGAAAGGGAGGGGTCAGGGGTGGGTAGGCGAGCGTAGCGAGACTAACTGCCGAGTCGGAGTTTCGGCCGCCTTCGGCGGACCCACCCCCAGCCCCTCCCTTGCAGGGAGGGGAGTCAGAAAGCCGAAGCCGTCAGCTCGGTATCCGAGTGTCGCCACGCTTCCTTGAACTGCGCCTTCTCCGCGTTCGACTTCTTCCGCTGAGCCTCCAGCGCTCTGACCAGCCCGTGAAGGGCCCAGCCGTTGCTCGGATTGCGCCGCAGATCCTCGCGATAGACCGCCTCCGCCTCGGCCGGCCGCCCGGCGTCGAGCAGGGATGCGCCGAGCAAATGCCTCACCGGGAAGAATTCGTCCGACGGCTCGTTGTAGGCGAGCTTGTCCTCCTTCGTCACGGCCTCGCGCAGAGCCATCCGGGCGGCGCCCCGCTGCCCCTCCGCCAGAGCGATCCGGGCCTTGGCCTTGAGCGCTCCGATCTCGTAGAGCGGCCGGGCGGGATTCTGGCCCTGGGTGGCGTCGGCGGGGGTTGCCGCGATCCTCCGCTCCAGCTCCGGAAGGATCGCTTTGGCCTCCGCGACCCGCCCTTTCGCCGCCAGCGCCGACGCCCGAGCCTGAAGCCAGCCGATGGTGAGTCCGGCGAGCTTCGGGTCGGGAGCGGGCTCGGCGAGGATCTCGTCCCACAGGCCGAAGCGGGCCATGCCGTCGTAGAGATAGCCGATCGACCAATCGAGGCCGGGCATGGCGAGCAGCATCGCATCGGGCACCGCCGCCCGGGCGTCGCGGAGCGCCTTCACGGTCTCGGCCCGCCGGCCCTCCATCGCCGCCGAATAAGCCAGGAACTGGTAATTGTGGATGAGGTACATGGGGTAATAATCGGGCGCCGGCGTCAGCTTCAGATAGGCGACGTCGGCGGCGGCGCCCTTCCGATTGGCCTCGGCCGATTCCTCGTAGCGGCCGACCCTTTGGTAGATGTGCGCCGGCATGTGCTCGAGATGGCCGGCCGACGGCATCATCCCGACGAGGGCGTCGGCGGACGGCACCGCCTGTGCCGGATCGCGCGAGGCCTCGACGGCGTGGATCCAATAATGGTTGGCGCCGGGATGCTTGGGGTCCTTGGCAAGCACCTTCCGCAACGCCGCGAGGACGGCCGGGGTGCCCGGCCCGGGCCGGCCGTCGGCGGTCCACAGCTTCCACGGATTGGTGTTCATCAGGCCCTCGGCGAGCATCGTCTGGACGTCCATGTCGTCCGGAAAGCGGCGGGCCACGCTCTCCATCGCGGTGACATAGGCGGCGAGGAGCGGGGCGCTGTTCGAGGGATCGAGCGGCTTCGGGCCGTCGAAGCGCTTCGCCAAAGCGGCGATCAGCGCCTGCTCCACCTCGGTCGCGGCGGCGGCGTTCGCCTGCGCCTTGCCGAGCGCCTCCCAGCCGGCGCGGGCGCGCGGCTCGGCCATCAGCGGCATGTTGTAATTGGGCCCGAGGGTGAGCGCGACGCCCCAGTAGCAGGAGGCGCATTTCGGATCGAGCTCGGCGGCTTTGGCGAAGGAGCGGGTCGCCTCGTCATGGTTGAACGCCCAGACGAGGCGCATCCCCTGGTCGAACCAGGCCTGCGCTTCCGGCGAGGCGGTGACCTTGCGGTGGAAGCTGCCGAGGCCGTCGAACAGCTGCGCGCCTTTCGCCCAGTCGGCGACGGAGGCGCGGGGCGCCGGAGCGTGGGCTTCGTGCTGGGCGAAGGCGGGCGCGGCGAGCGCCAGAGCGGCGAAGGCAAGCAGACGGATAGAGCTCATGTCGCGGCACCCCCAAGAGAAAGAGGAGATTACTCCCGCCAGGGGCCGCGCTCAACCTCCCCTCGCTGCAAGGGAGGGGAGGTTGGCCTTCTTCCGCGATGGCGCTACGGCACCCGCCATGGACGCCACCGGCCTTCGCATCGCCATGTTCAGCGGCAACTACAATTATATCCGCGACGGGGCCAACCAGGCGCTCAACCGGCTGGTCGAATATCTTCTCCGGCAGGGGGCGGCGGTGAGGATCTACTCGCCGACGGTGGCGGAGCCGGCCTTCCCGCCGAACGGGGAGGTGGTGCACATCCCAAGCCTGTCGATCCCCCGCCGCAAGGAATATAAATTCCCCTTCATGCTGCCGGCGCGCGTGCGCCGCGACATCAGGGCGTTCAGGCCGAACATCTTCCACGTCGCCAGCCCCGACGTCCTCGGCCACCGCGCGGTCACCCTCGCCCGGCGGATGGACATTCCCGCCGTCGCCTCGGTCCACACCCGCTTCGAGACCTATTTCCGCTATTACGGCCTCGCCTTCCTCGAGCCGGTCATGGAAGCGATATTGCGCCGCTTCTATCGCCGCTGCGACGCCATCTTCGCGCCCTCGGATTCGATGGCCCAGCTGCTCCGCGAGCAAAGGATGAGCTACAGCGTCGGGATCTGGACCCGCGGCATCGACCGCGAGATCTTCAATCCCGGCCAGCGCGACATGTCATGGCGGCGCGGCCTCGGGATCGGCGACGACGAGCCGGTGATCGGCTTCGTCGGCCGGCTGGTGATGGAGAAGGGGCTCGACGTCTTCGCCGAGACGATCGACTGCCTCGAGCGGCGCCAGGTCCGCCACAAGGTGCTCGTCGTCGGCGAGGGGCCGGCCCAGGACTGGTTCGAGCGCCGGCTTCCCGACGCCGTCTTCGCCGGCTTCCAGCAGGGACCGGACCTGGGCCGGTCCGTCGCCTCGATGGACCTGCTGTTCAACCCGTCCGTCACCGAGACGTTCGGCAACGTCACCCTGGAGGCGATGGCGGCCGGGCTGCCGGTCGTCGCGGCGATCGCCACCGGCAGCCAGAGCCTGGTCGAGGACAAGGTGACCGGCCGGCTCGTCCGGGCCGGGGCGATCGAAGGCTTCGCCTCGGCGCTCGAGGCCTATTGCCGCGATCCGGAGCTGAGCCGGGCGGCGGGACGGGCGGGCTGCGAGGCGAGCCGCCGCTACGGCTGGGACGAGGTCAACCAGGCTCTGGTCGATTCCTACGTGCGGGTCATCCGCCAGCGACATGGAGGGGCGCGACCGCCGTTCCGGAGCCCGGTGCCGTAATTAATTCTCCCCACCGCTTCGCGGCAGGGAGGACGAGTGGCGCGCCAACCAAACGGTCGACCCGCCGCAATCCGCGTCGCGCAGCTTGTGGCCGACGACCTCGAAGCCCTTCTCGACGAGCGGGCGGAAGGTCGGCGCCTCGTCGTTGCTGCCGGGCGACGGGTGAAGGACTCCGGTCGGCCGCAGCGTCGCGATCTGCTACCAGCCGGACAAGCCGACGACGTCGCGGATCAACGCCGGCGGCGGCGCCTGCGGCGACTGATCCGATTTCATCCGGAACGGAGTCGACTGGGCGAGGAGCATCTTTCCAAGTCTGCTATATTCGTGAGGGGCGCGAGCGGTGCCGTCCGAGGCCGCGCTTTCCAGTGGAGGAAAATATGAGAGCGCTTATTCCAGTCCTGTCGATGCTTGCCGCAGCACCCGTCGTTGCGGCCCCACCGCCCGCCGGCGCACGCGCGCCGTTGAGCAGAGCCATGCCGACCTGCCCTCGGCAAACGGTCACCTGGACGGCGCTCGCCAGCGAGCTGCACGCGATCAGCGCCTGCAATCCGGTAAGAATGTGTCCGGACAGCTGGATCGCACCGCAAAGCTTCTCGATCGGAAACTTCGTTCCATATTTGCTGGTCGGCCCGAGCAACAACCAATTAAGTGTGGCTGCCCAGAATAACGCTATGGCGAACGCGAAGGCCGCCGCCGCCGCAGTCGCGCCGCCGGGAAAGCACTTGATCTGGATCAGCTACTTTACCGGCAGCGTGCCGGGGCAGCCGACCCAGACCAGGCTCAGCGGGATCGCGCATTTCGCGCAGTGCGGCGTGCCCACGGAATAGGTCAGC
This sequence comes from Allosphingosinicella sp., assembly GCA_035719905.1. Lineage (GTDB taxonomy): Bacteria > Pseudomonadota > Alphaproteobacteria > Sphingomonadales > Sphingomonadaceae > Allosphingosinicella. The sequence goes on along the minus strand of DASTFN010000015.1, from coordinate 7,724 downwards.
AGTCTCCCAGCCGGAACGGTGCGCCGACGCGGTTGTTTAGCCGCGCGAGGAGACGCGAATGGTCGGCTGCGCCGCCGAACGCGAGGCGATGGTCCAGCGGCAGATCGCCGGGCGCGGCATAAAGGGTACGCGTCTGCTCGACGCCTTCCGGACGGTTCCGCGCGAGGAATTCGTGCCCGAGCCCATGCGGGCCTTCGCCTATGAGGACGGGCCGCTTCCGATCGAGGTGGGGCAGACCATCTCCCAGCCCTATATCGTCGCCCTGATGATCGAGGCGGCCGGCATCGCGCCCGGCGACCGGGTGCTCGAGATCGGCGCCGGCTCCGGCTACGCCGCCGCGGTGATGGGCCGGATCGCCGAGGAGGTGATCGCGGTCGAGCGCCACTGCGAGCTCGCCGGGCTGGCGCGGGAGAGGATGGAGCGGCTCGGCTATTCCAACGTCCGGATCGTCGAGGGGGACGGCACCGGCGGCCTCCCCGCCGAAGCCCCGTTCGAGGCGATATTGTGCGCCGCGAGCGGAAGCCATGTGCCCGAGGCGCTGCGCCGCCAGCTCCGCGTCGGCGGCATCCTGGTGATGCCGGTGGGCGAGCCCGAAGCCGTCCAGAATCTGGTCAAGGTCACCCGCCGCGGCGAGGAGGATTTCGACGAGGAGGATCTGGGGCCGGTGCGCTTCGTGCCGCTGATCGGGACCCACGGCTGGGCCGACCCGGCGGGAGGGGAATAGGGGCTTCCCGACCCGTTCGGACTATAACCCTCTCCCGCGAAAAACGGGAGAGGGGTTTGCAGAGCATCCGCCTTCCGCCAAGGGCGTCCCCATGCGAACCGATCTCGCCATCGTCTACGAGCATCCGACCTGGTTCGAGCCCCTGTTCGCCGTCCTCGACCGGCGCGGCGTGAGTTACGAGGCGATCCGTCTCTCCGACCACGGCTTCGACCCCGCCTCGACCGGCATCCCGGCCCCCGTCGTCCTCAGCCGGGTCGCCATGTCGGGCTTCCTGCGCGAACCCGAGCACGGCATCTTCTACGCCGAGGCCCTGCTCGCCCATTGGGCGGCCAACGGCGCCCGGGTTCTGAACGGCGCCGGGACGATCGCCGTCGACAGCTCGAAGGCGCGGCAGCTCTCGCTCATCGCCGGGCTCGGCTGCGACGTGCCCGAGACCCGGGTCGTCCACCGCCGCAAGGATCTGCCGACGGCGGCCCGGACGATGCGCTGGCCGCTTCTGGTCAAGGCCAATATCGGCGGCTCGGGCGCCGGCATCGCCCGCTACGCCGGCGAGGACGAGCTGGCCGCGGCGATCGCCGACGGGACCGTGCCCGAAAGCATCGATTCCGTCCTCCTTGTCCAGGATCATGTCCCGGCGCGTGGCGGAACGATCGTCCGGGTCGAGACTCTGGGCGGCAAGTTCCTTTATGCGATCGAGGTGGAGAGCGGCGGCGACAGCTTCGACCTGTGCCCGGCCGACGCCTGCCTGGCCCGGCCGGGACAGGCGGCGGTGCGGATGACGGCCCTGACTCCGCCGCCCGCGCTCATAGAGGCGGCGGAGCGGATCGCCCGGGCGGCCGGGCTCGACGTCGGCGGGGTCGAATATCTGATCGACGACCGCGACGGCGCGGCGCGCTTCTACGACGTCAACGCGCTTTCCAACTTCGTCGCGAAGCCGCTGGACGTCCTCGGCTGGGACCCGCACGACCGGCTCGTCGATTTCCTCGAAGCGGCCATTGCGGAGTGCCGATGATGCGGTTCGGTTACTGGATGCCGGTCTTCGGCGGCTGGCTTCGCAACGTCGAGGACGAGGGCATGGAGGCGAGCTGGGACTATGTCCGCCGCTTGACCTTGAGGAGCGAGGAGACGGGCTGGGACCTGAGCCTGATCGCCGAACTGAACCTCAACGACATCAAGGGCGTCGAGGCGCCGGCGCTCGACGCCTGGTCGACCGCGGCGGCGCTGGCCGCCGTCACCGAGCGGATCGAGCTGATGGTCGCGGTCCGGCCCAATTTCCACCAGCCCGCTTTGTTCGCCAAGCAGTCGGCGAACATCGACAATATCAGCGGCGGCAGGCTTTCGCTCAACGTCGTCTCCTCCTGGTGGGCGGACGAGGCGATTCAATACGGCCTCCAGTTCGACCAGCATGACGATCGCTATGCGCGCACCCGCGAATGGCTCGACGTGGTCGACGGGCTGTGGACGCAGAAGAGGTTCAGCTACGAGGGCGAGCGCTACCGGCTGAAGGACGCGATCTGCGAGCCCAAGCCGGTGAGCCGGCCGCGGCCGACCCTCTATGCCGGCGGCGAGAGCGAGGCGGCCAAGGCGCTGATCGCCGAGCGGTGCGACGCTTATGTCATGCACGGCGACCCGGTCGAGGCGGTGGCCCCGAAGATCGCCGGAATGGCCGAGCGGCGGGCGCAGGCGGGCGCTCCGCCGATGCGTTACGGCATGGCCGCCTATGCGATCGTCCGCGACAGCGAGGCCGAGGCGAAGCGCGAGCTCGAGCGGATCACCGCCTTGCCGCCCGAGCCGCCCAAGGGCTTCGACAATTTCGATCAGTGGCTGTCGGGCACCCAGCTCGAGCGCGAGCTGAAGCTCCAGGAATATTCGGTCTCCAACCGCGGCCTCAGGCCCAATCTCATTGGAACGCCCGAGCAATTGCGCGAGCGGATCGAGGATTACGGGTCGGCCGGCCTCGACCTGCTCCTCCTCCAGATGAGCCCGCAGGCCGAGGAAATGGACCGCTTCGCCGCCCAGGTGATCGCGCCTATGAAGGCAGCCTAAGGAGACTCGGATGGACGGCGAGGTCAGGAACAACGAAGCGGCCCACCAATATGAGCTGGAGGTGGAGGGGCAGCTTGCTCTGGCCGCCTATCGGCTGCGGCCAGGGCGGATCACCTTCACCCATACCGAGGTGCCGAAGGCGCTGGAGGGGCGGGGGATCGGCTCGAAGCTGGTCAAAGCGGCGCTGGAGGACGCCCGGGCGCAGGGGCTGAAGGTCGTGCCGGCCTGCCCGTTCGTGAAGCATTATATGGACAAGCATCCGGAGACGCAGGATCTGCTCGCCTGATCGGCGGCGAGCCACCAGCCGCGCCTCCCGGCCTCTCAAGCCAGCCGCTCACCCCGCTCGCCCATCCCGGCTGCGCATCCCGGCTGCGCATCCCGCTCGGGCGGGAGACACCCAATCCGAAAACTGCCTGCCTTATAAGGCGCCCACCTTATAAGGCAGGGGGAGGGCCATTGGCTCCGGAGGACCATTGACCATTGGCTCCAGGGGGTCGACCGGGCCGGACTCGCGTCGTCAGGTTCGCAGCGACGGCGTCAAAACGCCGATCTCACCCCCATCACCACGCTCTTCGTCTCCGGATCCTCGCCTTCCGCCCGGGTGAGGCGGGCGGTCCGGCCGAGGTCGCGCGACCAGCTCAGGCCGACATAGGGGGCGAAGGCCTCCTTGATCTCGTAGCGCAGGCGAAGCCCCGCTTCGGCATAGCCCAGGCCCCGGCCGAGCCCGAGCTCGGGCACGTCCTCGCCATAATAATCCAGCTCGGCGCTGGGCTGGAGGATGAGCGGCCCGGCCAGCGGCTGGTTGTAATAGCCGGCGAGCCGGGCGCCGAGCTCTCCTTTGGTCGAGACATAGCTCCAGGCCCCCAGCCATAGGGCCTCGCCGTCGTCATATTGCGCTCCGATCGTCGCATAGCTCCGGTCGGGGCCCGTTTGCGCGTCGTAGCGAAGGCCTGCATTGAGGTCCCAGGCGCCGCCGACATGATAGGAATATAGGGCGGTCATCTCGACATAATCGGGGCCGTTCCAGGCCGGCCCCTCGGGGCTGACCCCGAGCCAGAGCCGGTGGCGGTCGCCGCCGATCAGCGCGGAGAAATCCGCCGCATAGCCGTCCTGCCCTTCCTGGGCGGCATATTCGAAGCGGTCGAGCAGGCCCCATTGCAGCCACTTCCGGCGCTTGGGCGGCGGAGCGGTCGGATCGGCCGGCGTGTCGGGCGCGTCCACCGCCTGGTAGGCCAGGCGCTGCGGCTCGGCGAGCCTGTCGTCGAAGACCGGCTGGTAGTCGAGCCGCTGGGCGGCGGCGGGCGTCGCCGCGGCGAGCAGGAGGAGGAAGGGGCTCCGCATGGCCCGCTGCCATAAGGGCTTCGGGTTAAAACGGGCTTAGGGCCCGTCATTGCGAGCGAAGCGAAGCAATCCAGTGCTGCCTCCGAGCCCGCTGGATGCGCAGGTGCGGCCTGCCCCGCAGGCCGCAGCCATGTCCGGGGGACATGGCGACCTGCGCATCTTCGTCGCTACGCTCCTCGCAATGACGGCTTCACAGCGAATAGCCGCCGTCGCTGACGAGGCAGGCGCCGGTCATGAAGGCGGCCTCGTCGGAGAGCAGGAAGGCGATCTGGGCGGCGATCTCCTCCGGCTTGCCGAAGCGGCGCAGCGGGCTGTTCGCCGCCATCGCCTTGAACGCGGCCTCCTTGCCCTCCCGCTCGACCAGATCGGTGAAGAAGGGCAGGCCTTCCCAGATCGGGGTCTCGACCCCGCCCGGAGCGATCGAATTGACCCTGATGCCGAGCGGGGCGCCCTCCTTGGCGGCGATCCGGGCGAGGTGGATCACCGCCGCCTTGGACGCTCCGTAGGCGGCGATGCCCGGCTCCGCTTTCACTCCGGCGACCGAAGCGGTGAGGACGATGGCCCCGCCGGTGTCGCGCATCGCCTTCATCGCCGCCTGCAGGGTGAGGAAGGCGCCGTCGAGGTTGATCGACATGACCTGCCGCCAGTCGGCGAAGCTGGTTTCGGCGATGGGCCCGCCGGCGCCGATTCCGGCATTGACCACCGCATGGGTGAGGCCGGTCAGGTCCTCGCGCTCCCACAGCCCTTCGTCGGCGACGTCGCCGATCCTTATCTGGCGCTCGCAGGGGAGGGTGAAGGCGAAGTCGCGGAGCTTGTCCTCGTCCCGGTCCATCAGGATCAACTTGCGGGCGCCGGCCTCGGCGAGCCTGGTGGCGGTGGCGGCGCCGATTCCGGAGGCGGCGCCGGTGATCAGCACGATGGCTTGGGTGAAGTCGGGCATGGGGCTGTTGTACGGCGGTTCCTACCCATCGTCACCCCAGCGAAGGCTGGGGTCCCCTGGGGTGAGGAACACTGGTGTTTTTCACCCGCTGGGGCCCCAGCCTTCGCTGGGGCGACGGTTACGCCACCTCGCCGATGCCCAGCTCGCCCAGCTTCCTGTAGAGCGTCGAGCGCCCGATCCCCAGCCGCCGCGCGACTTCGGTCATCCGGCCGCGATAATGGCCGATGGCGAGGCGGATGACGTCGGCCTCGATCGCGTCCAGCGGGCGCAGGTTGCCGTCGGGGTCGTAGAGGGTGATCCCGGGGCCGTTGGACAAGGCCGCCTGCTGCGAGGCGCCGTTCAAGGCCGGGCGGTGGAAGTCGCTGGCGCGGCGCGAGAGGGTCGATTCCTGGGCGATCTGGGGGAAGTCGGCGGCGGTCAGGGCATTGCCGTCGCACAGCACGGCGGCCCGGAACAAAGCGTTCTGGAGCTGGCGGACGTTGCCCGGCCAGCCGTAGCGCATCAGCACCTCGAGCCCGTCGTCGGTGATCGACAGATGGCGCATTCCCGGCTGCTCGGCGATCCGGGCGAGGAGGTGGCGGGCGAGCGGCGGGATGTCGCTGGCCCGGTCGCGCAGCGGCGGGATCGGGACGTGGACGACGTTCAGCCGGTAATAGAGGTCCTCGCGGAAGCGGCCCCGGGCGACCTCGTCGGCGAGGCGCCGGTTGGTGGCGGCGATGATCCGGACGTCGACCATGTGGATGACCCGGCCGCCGATGCGCTGGATCTCTCCGGTCTCGAGCGCCCGGAGCAATTTGACCTGGGTGTCGAGCGGCAGCTCGCCGACCTCGTCGAGGAACAGGGTCGAGCCGTCGGCATCCTCGAAGCGGCCGACATGGCGGTCGAAGGCGCCGGTGAAGGCGCCTTTCTCATGTCCGAACAGGACGGATTCCACCAGATTCTCGGGGATCGCCCCGCAATTGACCGTGATCATCGGCTTGCGGCCGCGCGGGGAGGCGGTGTGGATCGCCTGGGCGATCACTTCCTTGCCCGAGCCGCTCTCGCCCTCGACCAGGACCGAGACCCGGGCCCGGGCGGCCTTGGCGGCGACCGCGAGGGCCGAGCGGAAGGGCGGCGCCGAGCCGACGATCTCCTCGAAGGCGAGCGGCCGGTTGGAGATCTTCTCGGACAGCGGCCGAAGCTCGCCGCCGCCGCGCTGGCGCCGGTCGGTGGCGGCATTGAGGGCCGCGAGCAGGCTGTCGGGGGCGATCGGCTTGACCAGGAAATCGTGGGCGCCGGCGCGCATCGCCTCGACCGCGACCGCGACCGAGGTCTGGGCGGTCATGACGAGCAAGGGCAGATCGGGGCGAAGCGCCCTGATCTGCTCGATCACCCCGGTACCGTCGGGGCCGGGCAGCCAATGGTCGAGGAGGATGGCGTCGACCGGCGGCCCGTCGACGTCGGTGAGGATCTTCGCCGCGGCATCGACGTCGGGCGCCCCCCGAACCCACCAGCCGGCGCGGGCGCCGATGGCGGTGACGAGCCGCCGCTGGGCGGGCTCGTCGTCGATCAGCAGCAGGCATCGCGTCGCATCCGGCCGCATCTTCACTCCCCACGAGGCTCCGTGGGAAGGGTCTAGCGGACGCAGGTAAAGTTCGGCTTAAAATGGGACGGAGGGGACGGCGGTGGCGATCGAGGCGTCGACGGACCTTCCCTCCCGACCGCGTATCGAAAACTCCGAACCGGATGCGATAGGATTTGCCCGCCGCGATCCGGTCTGCACTATTTCTGCCTTCGGACCGGCTGAACGTCGCTCGGGGATGGGGCCTATGCTAGGAAAGGCGGCGATCGCACTCGGCTTCGCGCTGGCGCTGCTTCCGCTCGCCTCGGCCGCCTCGGCCCAGGCTTCGCCTTCGGCCTCCACCTTCGCCGCGCGCTACGATCCGATGCGCCGCGAGGTCGGAACGATCTCGCCCGATCCCGACGGGGCCGGCCCTCTCCCCTTCCTCGCCACCCGCAAGACCTATGACGCCGCCGGGTATCTGACCAGGGTCGAGACCGGTCACCTCTCCGCCTGGCAAAGCGAGACCGTCGCGCCCGCGATCTGGACGGGGTTCACGATCGTCACCCAGGTCGACACCGCCTACGATGCGATGGGCCGCAAGGTCCGCGAGGCGGTGAGCGGCGGCGGAATCACCTCGGGCGTCACCGAATATAGCTACGATCTGGCCGGCCGCCTCAAATGCACGGCGGTGAGGATGAACCCGGACGTCTGGGCGACCGCGCTCGGCGACAAATGCGTTCCCGGAACCGCCCACGCCACCCACGGCCCGGACCGGATCACCCGCAACAGCTACACCGTCCACGGCGAGCTTCTGAAGGTCGAGAAGGCGGTCGGCACCGGCCTCGCCCAGGTCTACGCGAGCTACACTTACTCGCCCAACGGCAAGGCCCTGAGCGTCACCGACGCCAACGGCAACCGCGCCGAGAGGGTCTATGACGGGCTCGACCGCCAGAAGCGCTGGATCTTCCCGTCGAAGATTGTGCCCGGGGCGGCGGACCCGGCCGATTATGAGGAATATGGCTACGATCCCAACGCCAACCGCATTTCGCTGAGGAAGCGCGACGGCTCGACGCTGGCCTATCAATATGATGCGCTCAACCGGATGACGGTCAAGATCGTCCCCGAGCGCT
>DASTFN010000014.1:0-43104 GCA_035719905.1 Allosphingosinicella sp. | reverse complement strand
GCGCCTCGCGCCGCGCCGTGGCTTCCGACCCGCCTGCGCGGGCGAGGTTCAGCGCCTTGAGGCTAAGGATCGGGAAGACGCAGGGCATGATGTTGAGCAGCAGGCCGCCGAGCAGGGCCCCGGCGAGGGCGAGGAGGACGGCCCGCCAGCCGCCGCCGGCGGCCGCGGCCGCCGGCCCGACCGGGGTGCCGGCCGGCCCGACCTCGCCCGGGAGAAGGCGAAGCGACAGCCCCTGCCCGGCCGCGAGCTTGAGGACGCCCTCGATCGATGCGGGCGCGGCGTCCCCGGCCTCGGTCTCGACGATCAGCCAGTCGCCCCGCCGCGACAGCGATTGCGGCGCGGAATAGACCAGGGCCTGCTCGGTGACCGGGTAGAAATAAGGGTCGTCGAGCGCCACCGTCGCCGGCAGAGGGACGGCGAGCCGGAGCCGGCCTCCGCGCCGCTCGAACCGGCCCGCCTCGGGCAGCGGCCGGGGCAGGGCCTGACGGTAATGGTCGAAGCCCGCGGCCGGCGAACGGCCCTCCCCAATTTCGAGATCGGCGGCGAGGTCGGCCGATTCCGGAACGCAGATCCGGTCGGTGCAGACGAGATAGTCGACCTTGCCGCGCACCGGCAGCTTCGTGCCCGGGGCGAGGCCGGGCGGCAGCTGGAGATCGACGAGGAGGGCATGCTCGCCCTCGAAGACGTAGTTCATCAGCCCCTGGATGATCAGCCGTTCGGGCACCGGGAAGCGGATCGGCCCCGCCTCGGCGCCTTCGGGGAGCCGCCAGGCGATCCGGGTGCCGACTCCGGCGTCGCCGGGATTGAGCCAATAGCCGTGCCAGCCCGGGCGGGGGGACATGACGAGAGCGAGGGCGACTTTCGAGCCGGCTGCGGGCTTCGACGTTTCGGGGACCAAGCGGACGGCCATCGCCTTCTGCCCCGGCGGCAGCTGGGCGTGCGCGGGGAAGGCGCAGAGGAGCAGGAGCAGGGCGAGGAAGAGGCGATTCACGAGGTGGGTATAGCATTCTCTATCCTCCCTGCGAGCGAAGCTCGTGGGGAGGGGGACCACCCGAAGGGTGGTGGAGGGGTATCTGGCGGAGGCCTGCGTCAGTTACCCCTCCACCATGCTTCGCATGGTCCCCCTCCCCATCTGGCGATGGGGAGGACTTCTAGTCCAGGTTCGGCCTGAGCCACCTTTCCGCCTCCTGCAGCGACACCCCGCGCCGCTGGGCATAATCCTCGAGCTGGTCGCGCCCGATCCTCGCCACGCCGAAATATTGGCTGTCGCGGTGGGCGAAGTAGAAGCCGGAGACGGCCGAGGTCGGGAGCATCGCCATGCTCTCGGTCAGGGTCACCCCGGCCGGGTCGCCGCCGAGCATGTCGAACAGGGCCGGCTTCAGGCTGTGGTCCGGGCAGGCGGGGTAGCCCGGCGCCGGGCGGATGCCCTTGTAGGTCTCGCGGATCAGCTGCTGGTTGGTGAGATGCTCCTCGGCATAGCCCCAGACGCTGTTGCGGACATGGGCGTGGAGCACTTCGGCGAAGGCCTCGGCGAGGCGGTCGGCGAGGGCTTTCAGAAGGATGTCCGAATAATCGTCATTCTCGGCCTTGAAGCGGGCGAGGTGCGGCTCGAGGCCGTGGATCCCGACCGCGAAGCCGCCGATCCAGTCCTCGCCCTCCGGCGCGATGAAATCGGCCAGGCACATGTTGGCGCGGCCTTCGCGCTTCTTGACCTGCTGGCGAAGGAAGGGGAGCCGGGTCCAGTCGTTGCCGGCGAGGACGAGGACGTCGTCGCCCTCGCGCCGGCAGCGCCACAGGCCGACGGTGCCGCGCGGGGTCACCCAATGCTCGGCGATCATCTTGTCGAGCATCGCATTGGCGTCGTTGAACAGGCTGGTCGCGCTTTCGCCGACGATCGGGTCCTTGAGAATGTTGGGATAATTGCCGGCCAGCTCCCAGGCGCGGAAGAAGGGGGTCCAGTCGATCGAGGCGCGAAGATCGCGAAGCGGCCATTCGCCGAACTGGTGGAGTCCGGGCCGCTTCGGCGGCGGCGGCTTTCCCTCGGGGTCGAAAGCGAAGCCGTTGGCGCGCGCCTCGTCGAGCGAAGAGAGCTCGCTGTGGCCGGCGCGGGCGCGGGCCTGGCGGGTCGCTTCATAATCCTGCGCGGTCTTGGCGATCAAAGGCTCGCACTGGGTCTCGGAGACGAGCGACGAGGCGACTCCGACGGCCCGGCTGGCGTCGAGGACGTGGATCACCGGGCCTTCATAGGCCGGGTCGATCCGGATCGCGGTGTGGACCTTGCTGGTCGTGGCGCCGCCGATCAGCAGGGGCAGGGTCATCCCGGCGCGCTGCATCTCGCCGGCGACGGTCACCATCTCGTCCAGGGACGGGGTGATCAGGCCGGAGAGGCCGATCATGTCGGCCTTGTTCTCGTTGGCCGCCTTGAGGATGTCGGCCCAGGGCACCATCACGCCCAAATCGATCACCTCGAAGCCGTTGCACTGGAGGACGACCCCGACGATGTTCTTGCCGATGTCGTGGACGTCGCCCTTCACCGTCGCCATGACGATCCGGCCCTTGCCCTGGGTGGCGCCGGTCCGCTCCTTCTCGGCCTCGATGAAGGGGATGAGGTGGGCGACGGCCTTCTTCATGACCCGGGCCGACTTGACCACCTGGGGGAGGAACATCTTGCCCGATCCGAACAGGTCGCCGACGACGTTCATCCCGTCCATCAGCGGGCCCTCGATGACGTGGATCGGGCGCTCGGCCGTTTGGCGCGCTTCCTCGGTGTCGTCGACGACGTAGGCGTCGATGCCCTTGACGAGGGCATGCTCGAGCCTTTTGCCGACCTCCCAGCCGCGCCATTCCGCCTCGGCTTTCTCGCGCACCGGATCGGAGCCCAGGAACTTCTCGGCGAGGGCGACCAGCCGCTCCGTCGGGTCCCCTCCGGCTTCCGGGCGGCGATCGAGGATGACGTCCTCGCAGGCCTCGCGAAGCTCCGGGTCGATCGTGTCGTAGACGTCGAGCTGGCCGGCGTTGACGATCGCCATGTCGAGCCCGGCGGGGATGGCATGGAAGAGGAAGATCGAGTGCATCGCGCGGCGCACCGGCTCGTTGCCGCGGAAAGAGAAGCTCAAATTGGAGAGGCCGCCCGAAATGTGGACGTGCGGGCAGCGCAGCTTGATCTCGCGGCAGGCCTCGATGAAATCCAAAGCGTAGCGGCGATGCTCCTCGATCCCGGTCGCGATGGCGAAGATGTTGGGATCGAAGATGATGTCCTCGGGCGGGAAGCCCTCGGCGACGAGGAGCTTGTAGGCGCGCTCGCAAATCTCGACCTTGCGCGCCTTGGTGTCGGCCTGGCCGACCTCGTCGAACGCCATGACGACGACGGCGGCGCCATAGTCGCGGACCTTGCGGGCGTGATGGAGGAACTCCTCCTCGCCCTCCTTCATGCTGATCGAGTTGACGATCGGCTTGCCCGAGACGCATTTCAGGCCCGCCTCGATCACCGTCCATTTCGAGCTGTCGATCATCACCGGAACCCGGGCGATGTCGGGCTCGGCCGCGATCAGCTTGAGGAAGGTGGTCATCGCATATTCGGCGTCGAGCAGGCCCTCGTCCATGTTGACGTCGATCACCTGGGCGCCGTTCTCGACCTGCTGGCGGGCGACCTCGACGGCAGAGGCATAATCGCCGGCCATGACCAGCTTCTTGAAGCGGGCCGAGCCGGTGACGTTGGTGCGCTCGCCGATATTGACGAAGGAGGAGGAGGCGGCGGTCGTGGTTTCGGGCAGTGGTGCGGTGGCCATGATTTTACTCGGTTCTTTGTTTTTCTTCGTCATGCCGGACTTGATCCGGCATCCATGAACACCGCGGCGGGAGTTTCGACGAGCCGTGTTCATGGATCCCGGATCAAGTCCGGGATGACGGTTAAGCGGCGAGCACCATCGGCTCGATTCCGGCAAGCAGGGTGCGGCGGGCAGGTTGAGCGATCTTGCGCGGCGCTAAGCCCTTCGCCGCCTCGGCGATCGCGGCGATGTGCGCCGGGGTGGTTCCGCAGCAGCCGCCGACGATGTTGACGATGCCCTGGTCGCACCATTCGCGGACCTGGGCGGCGGTCTCGGCCGGACCCTCGTCATATTCGCCGAGATCGTTGGGCAGACCGGCGTTGGGATAGGCCATGATCAGAGTGTCGGCGAGCCCCGACAGAGCGGTGACGTGCGGCCTCAGCTGGCCGGCGCCGAACGAGCAGTTGAGGCCGATCGAGAGCGGCTTCGCGTGGCGGACGCTCGCCCAGAAGGCCTCGATCGAATGGCCGGAGAGGTTGCGCCCCGACAAATCGGTGATCGTCATCGACAGCATGATCGGAAGCTCGCGATTCACCCGTCCGGCGGCGTGGATCGCCGCCTTGGCATTGAGGGTGTCGAACACGGTCTCGATGAGGACGATCTCGGCCCCGCCTTCGACCAGCCCCTCGATCTGCTCGACATAGACGTCCGACAAAGTGTCGAAGTCGATCTCGCGATAGCCGGGATCGTTGACGTTGGGCGACAGCGACAGGGTCTTGTTGGTCGGGCCGAGCGCTCCGACGACCCAGCGCTTGCGGCCGTCCTTCTGGGCCTCGCGCTCGGCGACCTCGGCGATGATCCGGGCGGCGGCGCAATTGATCTCGCGGACCAGATCCTCGGCGCCGTAATCGGCCTGGCTGATCCTATTGGCGTTGAAGCTGTTGGTGGCGAGCAATTCGGCGCCGGCGTCGGCGAAGCTCTTGCAGATGTCGCCGACCAGCTCGGGCTGGGTGAGGTTCAGAAGGTCGTTATTGCCCTTCTGGTCGCGCGACAGGCCGAGGCTGCCGGCATAATCGGCCTCCCTGAGCCGACGATCCTGCACCTGGGTCCCATAAGCGCCGTCCTTGATCAGGATGCGCTCGGCGGCGGCGGCCCTAAGCTGCTGTGCGACGTTCATGTTCATCCTTCGGGCGAAGGCCGAGCAGGTGGCAGATGGCGTAAGCGAGCTCGGCGCGATTGAGCGTGTAGAAATGGAACTGGCGGACCCCGCCGGCATAAAGCTGGCCGCACAGCTCGGCGGCGACGGTCGCGGCGACCAGCTGGCGGGCGGCGGGCTTGTCGTCCAGGCCCTCGAACAGATTGTCCATCCAGGCCGGGATGGCGGCGCCGCACATCTCGGCGAACTTGCGGGTCTGGGCGACGTTCGAGATGGGCAGGATGCCCGGGACCAGCTCCGCGTCGATGCCGGCGGCGGCGGCGGCGTCGCGGAAGCGGAAGAAGCATTCGGGCGAGAAGAAGAATTGGGTGATCGCCCGGTCGGCCCCGGCGTCGATCTTGCGCTTGAGATTGTCGAGGTCGGCGGCCTGGTCCGGCGAATCCGGATGCATTTCGGGATAAGCGGCGACGGAGATCTCGAAAGGGGCGACCCGCTTCAGGCCGGCGACGAGGGCGGCGGCGTTGGCATAGCCGTCCGGCCGAGCCTGGAAGCCCTTGCCCGGCTCGGGCGGATCGCCGCGAAGGGCGACGACGTGGCGGATCCCGGCCTGCCAATAGCCGAGCGCGACCTCGTCTATCTCGCTTCGGCTGGCCTCGACGCAGGTGAGATGGGCGGCGGCGTTGAGCGTCGTCTCCTGCTCGATCCGAACCACCGTATTGTGGGTGCGCTCGCGGGTGGAGCCGCCGGCGCCGTAGGTGACCGAGACGAAGCGGGGCTGGAGCGGCTCGAGCGTCTTCACCGAGGCCCAGAGCGTCTCCTCCATCTTCTCGCTCTTGGGCGGGAAGAATTCGAAGCTCACTCCAATGTCTCCGGCGACGTCGGCGAAGAGCGGCTCGCGCCATAAGGCGATGGTCGGGGCGCGCGGGCTCATGCGACCACCTTCAATTTCTCCTGGGGGCGTTCGCCTTCCCAGAGGGTGACGGTCAATTCGCCGCCTTCGAGATGCTCGACGACTCGTCCGCGAAGGCCGGCGCCGTCGAGATATTTGAGCATGACGTCGTCGGCGAAGCCCAGGCGGAGATGGGCGTCGCGGCTGCGCAATTCCTCGCGCTCGTGGGCGGCGAAGTCGACGATCAGGAGCCGACCGCCCGGAGCGAGCAGCCGGGCCGCCTCGGCGACTGCCGCGGCGGGCTGCTGCGCATAATGAAGCACCTGGTGGAGGATGACGGTGTCGGCCGAGCCGGCGGCGAGCGGCAAAGCGTACATGTCGCCCTGGCGAAGCTCGGCCGCGGCCAGGCCGGCCTGGGCGAGCTTGACCCGGGCGAGGCGGAGCATTTCGGGCGAGCGGTCGACCCCCAGAGCGCGCTCGGCGGGCGGGCCGAACAGTTCGAGCATCCGCCCGGTGCCGGTGCCGATGTCGACGAGCCGGCCGACCGGGCGCTGCCCGAGCGCCCGGGCGCAGGCCGCCTCGACCTCGCTCTCGGCGATGTGGAGCGAGCGGATCTCGTCCCAGTCGCCGGCATGGGCGGCGAAATAGCGTTCGGCGGCGGCGGCGCGGTCGGCCCGGACGGCGGCCAGGCGGGCGGCGTCGGCGGGCCCCCAGGGGTCCTCGCCGTCGAGCTCGGCCCAGCGCTCCAGAGCGGCGAAGAGCGGCTCGACCCGGATCGGATCGGCGAGGCTCAGGAACACCCAGCTCCCCTCCTTGCGGCGCTCGGCGAGGCCGGCCTCGATCAGGATGCGGACGTGGCGCGAGACCCGCGGCTGGCTCTGGCCGAGCACTTGCGCGAGCTCTCCGACCGACAGCTCCATCGCCCGCAGCAAGGCGAGGATTCGAAGCCGCGTCGGATCGCCCAGCGATCGGAAGATTTCGGCGGCAGCGGGCGCGGTGGGGAACATAGATAAGGACATAAAGATATCTTTATATCCGGGTCAAGCACTGCGTGTCCCGCTCCTCGTCATTGCGAGGAGCGAAGCGACGAAGCAATCCAGCGGGCCTCGAAAATCCGTACTGGATTGCTTCGCTTCGCTCGCAATGACGTTGACTCTCCGAAACGACCTCTCCAGACTTGCCGCTTCGGTTCGGCGCAATTGCTTACCAAACTAGTAGACATACCGCCGCGCCTCCGATAAATCCGGTGCCGCCGGAACCCGGCGCGGGTCTGCCCGCGTCCGGACCTCGCCCGGTAAGCCCTTATTCTCCCAAGGAGAGAATGTTATGAAGAAGATCGTCCTCACCGCCGCCGCCGCTCTGGCGCTCGGCGTCGCCGCCTGCACCCCGGCCGCCAATGACGCCGGCAACAACGCCGTCGACACCAACGTCACCGTCAACGAAGCCGATGTCGACGTCAACGGCGCCGCCCTCGACGTCAATGGCGCCGCCGCCATCGACGCCACCGGCAACGCGCTCGACAGCGTCGGCGATGCCGCCGCCAACACCGCGAGCGATGTCGGCAATGCCGCCACCGACGCCGGCAACGCGGTTGCCAACGTCGCCAACTAAGGCGCTCGGCTCAGGCCGTTACGAGAGGGTCGCGTGCCACGGGCACGCGGCCCTTTTTATTTGCGCCGGGGTACGGCAAGCTGGCCGCGAAAGCTCATTCGGGAGATCGATCGATGAAGAGATTCGGTGCCATGGCCGCCCTGCTCGCCTGCGCCTCGCTCGTCGCCGCCTGCGGCCGCGAGGATGACGGCAGCCCGACCGCGGCCGAGAACGAACAGCTCAACAACATCTCCGAAGTGCTCGACACCTCCGCCGACAGCCTCGTCGCCGAGGATCCGGCGCTCGGCAACGGCGAGGCGGGAGCGACGGGCGAGCTTCCCGTGGTCGCCAACGAAATCGTCAACGACGCCGCGGCGAACGGTCAGTAACGTCCCTCGGCGTAAGCCGGGTACGGCTTATTGAGGCCAGACCTTCTTGCCGGCCACCCAGGTCTCGACGACCTTGGTCTCGCGCAGCTGGCGGGGGGTGGGGACGTCGAAGATGTCGCGGTCGACGAGGATGAAGTCGGCCCAGCGGCCCTTCTCGAGGCTTCCGATACGGTCTTCGGCGAAGCCGGCATAAGCGGCGCCGCGGGTGAAGGCGGCGAGCGCCTGCTCGAGCGTCACGCGCTGCTCGGGGAGCCAGCCACCGGGGGGCTGGCCGGCGGGGTCCTCGCGGCTGGTCGCGGCGGCGAGGCCGGGGAAGGGGTTGGGCGATTCGACCGGGAAGTCCGAGCCGAAGGCGAGCGGCGAGCCGTTGGCGATCATGCTTCGCCAGGCATAGGCGCCGCCGAGCCGCTCGATCCCCATCCGGGCTTCCGCCATCCGCCAGTCGCTGGTCTCGTGGACCGGCTGCATCGAGGCGATGATGCCGTTGCGGCCGAAGCGGGCGAGATCGGCGGGATCGACGATCTGGGCATGCTCGATCCGCCAGCGCCGGTCGCCTTTGTAGGTGTTGGCGAGCTCCTCGATCGCGCCCAGCAACTGGGCGTTGGCGGCGTCGCCGATGGCGTGGACGGCGACCTGGAAGCGGTCCATCGCCGCCCGGCTCATGGTGTTGAGCAATTCGGTCTCGGTGAGGAAGCTGAGGCCCTTCGTGCCGGGGCTGTCCTTGTAGGGCTGTTTCAGCCAGGCGCCGCGCGAGCCGAGCGCTCCGTCGGCGTAGAGCTTGACCCCGACCAGCCGAAGCCGGTCGCCGTAGAGCCAGGGCGTCGGACGCGTCCCGGCGATGGCCAGCGCGCTCTCGACGCCCGAGCCGTAGGCGATGATCCTGACCTTGAGCCGGCCGTCGTCGCCGGCGCGGCGCATCACCAGCCAGTCGTCCGGGCTGGTGCCCATGTCGGCGGTGGCGGTGAGGCCGACGGAGAGCATGATCTCCTGGGCCCGGTCGAGCGCCTGGTCGCGGGTGCGCGGCAGGGTCGGGGGGACCGCCTTGTCGATGAGGTTGGCGGCGGCATCGACGAAGATTCCGGTCGGCCGGCCGTTCGCCGTCTCGATCCGGCCTCCGGCCGGCGAAGCGGTCCTGGCATTGATCCCCGCCTCGCGCATCGCCTCGCTGTTCGCCCAGCCGGCATGGCCGTCGATCCGGCCGAGCCAGACCGGCCGGTCCTTGACGACCGAATCGAGCTCGGCGGCGGTCGGGAAACGGCCGAGGCCCCAGGTCTCCTGGTTCCAGCCTCGGCCGATGATCCAGCGCGGGGTCGGGTTGGCGGCGGCGTAGGCGGCGATCTTCGACTGCGCCTCCTGAAGCGATTTGGTGTCGGACAGATCGAGCTGGAGGGCGTTGAGGCCGAGCGCCATGAAATGGCCGTGGGCGTCGATCAGGCCGGGCAGCAGAGTCCGCCCCTTGCCGTCGAAGCGGTAACGGCTCCGCTGCACCTTCTCGCCGCGCTGGTAGAGCCGCTCGACCTTGCCGTCGTCGTCGACCAGCATCGCCCCGAAGCGGACGAGGCGCCCGTCGGCGCCGATCGTATAACCGTTGACGTTGTCGACCAGCACGTCGGCGACGACGGGAGTGGCGAAGAGCAGGCAGAGCGCCGCAATCACCCCCCTCCCTGGAAGGGAGGGGATAAAGGGGTGGGTCCGGTCAAGGCGGCTCGATGCCGCCTTGACCGGTTCCTGCACAGGCGCCGTCGGCGCCGCTGTGCGGCGCACCCACCCCCAGCCCCTCCCTTTCAGGGAGGGGAGGAAAGTTTGGCGGCTCGTCATCTGGTTTATTGGCATGTGCGGGCGATACGGCTTGTTTCGCCGGGGCGCCAGATGGTCTAGACGGCGCCTCCATGGCCAGCCCGGCACCCGCCCCAGACCCCGTCGTCACGCTCGCCGACATCGAGGCCGCCGCGGCGCGCATCGAGAGCGCGGTGGTGCGCACTCCGACCCTGCTCAGCCGCACCCTGTCCGAAGCGACCGGGGCGAACGTCTGGGTGAAGTTCGAGAACCTCCAGTTCACCGCCGCCTACAAGGAGCGGGGCGCCCTCAACAAATTGCTGCTGATGGATCCCGCGACCCGCTCGCGCGGCGTGATCGCGTCTTCGGCCGGCAACCACGCCCAGGCGGTCGCCTATCACGGGCGGCGGCTCGGCGTGCCGGTCACCATCGTGATGCCGACCTCGACCCCGAGCATCAAGGTGAAGCAGACCGAGGGCCATAAAGCGCGCATCGTCCTCCACGGCGAGATGTACGACGAGGCCTATGGCGAGGCGCTGCGCATCGCCGAGGCGGAAGGGTTGACCTTCGTCCATCCGTTCGACGACCCCGAGATCATGGCCGGCCAGGGCACGGTCGCGCTCGAGCTGCTCGCCGACGCTCCCGAGATCGATACGCTCGTCGTCCCGATCGGCGGCGGCGGCCTCATCTCCGGGGTCGCCACCGCGGCCAAGGCGCTTCGTCCCGATCTGACGGTCGTTGGGGTGCAGGCCGAGCTCTATCCGAGCATGTACTGCCGGATCAGCGGCCAGGAGATGCCGTCCGCCGGCGACACCCTGGCCGAGGGCATCGCGGTCAAGAAGCCGGGCCGCCTGACTCCGCCGATCATCGAGAGCCTGGTCGACGAGATATTGCTGGTCCGCGAACGCGAGATCGAGACCGCGGTCAGCCTCTACCTCCAGATCGAGAAGACCGTGGCCGAAGGGGCGGGGGCGGCAGGGCTTGCGGCCCTTCTCGCTTATCCCGAGCGCTTCAAGGGCCGCAATGTCGGCCTCATCCTCACCGGCGGCAATATCGACACCCGCCTGCTCGCCACCGTCCTCCTGAGGGACCTCGCCCGCTCCGGCCGGATGGCCCGGCTCCGGATCCAGCTCCAGGACCGCCCGGGCGCCTTGCTCGCGGTGGTGAAATTGTTCGACCGCCACGGCGCCAACATCATCGAAATCTACCACCAAAGGGTCTTCACCACCCTTCCGGCGAAGGACGCCTTCATCGACATCGAATGCGAGGCGCGCGACGCCGAGCATCTCGAGGCCCTGGTTCGCGCCCTGGAAGAGGCCGGCTTCTACGTCCATCCCGTTGAGATTCGCTGAGCCGGCGTCCCACGCCGGAACGCAAGATGGTTAATGCCGCTTTGGACCCGCCAGGCCCTTTCCAAGCGGACCTTGAAGACGCATAAACCGAGTCTCAACCACGACCTTCAACCCCGGAGCCCCGTTGAGCGCACCCTTCCGCTTTCCCCGCTTCTTCGTCACCAGCCCGGCGCCCTGCCCGTATCTGGCGGGGAAGACCGAGCGCAAGGTGTTCACGGAGCTTGCCGGGCAGCATGCGGCGGACCTCAACGATGCGCTCGGCCGGATCGGCTTCCGCCGGAGCCAGGCGGTCGCCTATCGTCCCTCCTGCCTCGATTGCTCGGCCTGCGTCTCGGTCCGGGTCGTCGCCAGCGAGTTCCAGCCGAGCGCCAGCCAGCGCCGGATGCTGAAGCGCCACGGCGAGCTCGAGGTCACCGCCTGCAAGCCCTGGGCGACCGAGGAGCAATATGCCCTTCTCCGCCGCTATCTGAAGCGCCGCCACCCGGACGGCGGAATGGTCGGGATGGACGAGAGCGACTTCTCGGACATGATCGAGCAGTCGCCGGTCAAGACCTACGTCATCGAATATCGCGAGCCGACCGTCGGCGGCCGGCCGGGCAAATTGGTCGGCGCCTGCCTCACCGACCAGCAGGCCGACGGATTGTCGATGATCTACAGCTTCTTCGAGCCCGACGAGCCGGCCCGGCCGGGCCTGGGCACCTACATCATCCTCGACCATATCGTCCGGGCGGGGAAGGCGGGGCTCCCCTACGTCTATCTCGGCTATTGGGTCGAGAGCTCGCCGCGCATGGCCTACAAGGCCCGTTTCCGCCCGCTCGAGCGGCTCGGCCCCGGCGGCTGGAACCGCTTCGACCCCGACCAGCGCGAGCTGCCGCTCCGCTGATCGTCATTGCGAGGAGCCCTTCGACGCCGCCTGCGGCGGCGCTCTGGATAAACTGCCGCTGCGCGGCAGCGACGAAGCAATCCAGCTTCGTGCCGCCGAGCCGCTGGATTGCTTCGCTGCGCTCGCAATGACGGCGGAAGCGCCAACCACCTGTTAATCGTTTCGGCTTAATTCCCGTCTCATGGGGCGGGGCATGAGACGAATGATCCGGCTGATCGACGCCGGCGAGGTGGCGACCGTCGGGGGACGGATCCTCCTCGAGGAGCGCTTCCGGGCGCTCCAGCGCCAGGTCCCGCTCCTCTACATCGTCATCTTCTCCAACATGGTCGGCCTCTATCTGGCGTCCGGCGGCCGTTTCGAATCCCTGCTCGATTTCCCGCTGCTGGTCGGCGGCCTGATCGTCATGCGGGTCGCCCACTGGCTCAGGGTCCGCAACCGCAGCCTCTCGCCCGAGCGCATCCTCAATGAGCTTCGCAAGATGCTGGCCTTCTCGGTCGTGTTCAGCTTCGCCTTCTGCATCTGGTCGTTCAGCCTGATGGCGACCCGCCCGTCGACCGACCACGATTTCATCATCCTCTTCGCCAGCCTCGCCGCGATCGGCTGCGCTTATGGAGTCAGTCGCTACCCGGCGGCGGCGCGAACGCCGCTCCTGCTGCTCGGCCTGCCCTTGTCCGGACGGCTGATCCTCACCTCCGACGCCGCCCATGTCGCCATGGGCGTGGGCCTGTTCTCGATCATCCTCGTCCTGCTGCGCCAGCTCGGCCTTCACGACCAGGGCTTCATCGAGCTGGTCGAATCGCGCACCGCCATCACCCTCGAGCGCGAGCGGGCGCAGCGCGCCGAGCGGCTCGCCAAGGCCGAGAAGGCCAAGGCCAAGCTGATCGCCGACACCGATCCTTTGACCGGCCTCGCCAATCGCCGGGCCTTCCTTCGGGCGCTCGGCCGCCGAGCCGCCGCTCTGACCCGCTCGCGCCGGGGCTTCGCTTTGGCGATGGTCGATCTCGACGGCTTCAAGCCGATCAACGACACGTTCGGCCACGCCGCCGGCGACCGGGTGCTGGAAGGGATCGGAAGCCGCCTCGCCCGGGCCGCGGGCGAGGGCGCCTCGATCGCCCGGACCGGCGGCGACGAATTCGCCCTGCTGCTGCCGCGGGTGCGCTCGATGACCGGCGCGGACAGCGCCGGCGCCGCCATCTGCGCGGCGCTCCAGGAACCCTTCCTCGTCGACGGCCGCGAGTTCCGGGTCTCCGGCTGCTGCGGGCTCACCCTTCTCCTGCCCGGCGATTGCGACGTCGAGGAGGCCCTGATCCGGGCCGACACCGCGCTCTACCGGGCCAAGGAAGGCGGCCGCTCCGGAGTCGCCGTCTTCACCCCCGAAATGCACGAGGTCCACCGCCGCCGGATCCTCGTCGAGAAGGCGCTCCGGCTGCCCGAGACGCTGGAGCGTATCGACCTCGTCTTCCAGCCGATCACCGACCTCGCCACCGGCGAGCTGAAGGCCCTGGAGGCGCTCGCCCGCTGGCACGACGATTCGCTCGGCCGGATCCCGCCCGACCAGTTCATCCCGATCGCCGAGCAGATCAACCTCATCGAGCTGATCAGCGACAAATTGCTCGGCCAGGCCGCGGCCGAGGCGGCCCGCTGGGCGACCGCGGTCCGGCTGTCGTTCAACGTCAGCGCGGTCCAGCTGTGCACCGCCGGCTCGGCCCAGCGCCTCCTCGCCCTGCTGGACCGCGCCCAGCTCGATCCCGCCCGGCTCCAGGTCGAGGTGACCGAGACCGCCCTGCTGGCCGATTTCGAGATCGCCCGGGAGAATCTCCGGGCCCTGCGCGGCGCCGGCGCCCGGATCGTGCTCGACGATTTCGGCGCCGGCCACGCCTCCATCTCCTATCTGCGCGAGATGCAGTTCGACGGGGTCAAGCTCGACGGCGCCCTGATCGCGACCATCGCCGATTCCCTGCGCAGCCGCCGCCTCTTGAAGGGCGTGCTCGACCTGTGCGCCGCGCTCGGCCTGCCGTCCGTCGCCGAGCATATCGAAACCGACGAGCAGCTCCGCCTGCTTCGCGAGCTCGGCTGCAAGGAAGGCCAGGGCTACCTCCTCTCGCCCCCCCTCCACGCCGAAGCCGCCGCGGCCCTGGCGGCACCGAAGCTGGCGATGATCGAAGGCGGACGGGCGGCCGCCTGACCAATCCCCTCTGTCAGGGGTCGGCGCCTCTTAATTCCTCCCCCGGCTTTCCGGGGGAGGGGGACCGCGTGAAGCGCGGTGGAGGGGTTCTTTCCGAGTCAGCAAGGCCCCTCCACCATGCTTCGCATGGTCCCCCTCCCCTGCAAATGCAGGGGAGGATTTAAGAAGGCCGGGCGGTCTGAATACGGTCTAATAGCGGCGCAGGCGGCTGGTCTTGAGCTTGACCCGGCCGTCCTCGCGCACCGTGCAGGTGAAGGCCCGGGGGGCGTAGCCTCGGCGCCAGCCGTTGCTGTCGCCGATGCCGGCGCCGCCGACCGTTCCATAGACCCGCCAGCTGCTCCGGCTGTAGCGGCGGACGTCGTCGACCCGCATCCGGCCGTAGCGCTCGACATAGGGCAGGCAGCGCTCGACCGCGAAGCGCTCGGCGCCGCGGAAGCGGAGGGCGTCGACGCTGCGATGCACCGAATCGGTAACGGCTCCGACGGCGTTGGCGGTGGCCTCGACCTGGCGCGCGATCTCATCGGCGACCTGCTCGGCGCGGCTTCGCCGGTCATATTCCTGGGCGGCGGCGGGGGCCGCGGCGAGAGCGAGGAAAAGGAGCGTCGCGGATAGTCTTGCCGGCATGATCAGCCTCCTACGCAAAGCACATGGGCGCCGCCGGGCGCCTGCACAAGGAAACGGATGTGGAGGCGGAACGATCCTGAGCCCGGTCGGGCCGGCCGAGAGCTTGGGGGCGGCGATCGACCTGTCGGCAATATTGTCCCGTATTTCGCCGAAACCAGTAAAATTTTGCCCTGTCACAATCGAAACAACAAACCCTCTTGAACGGCACAGCGGCGTCATGAGCCGGGCCTAGAGACAGTGCCAAGGCCATTCCGGCCGGAGGAAAGGGCGGGGGCGACCCCGCGAGCAAGTGGCAGTCATGAACCAGGCAAGCGTCCGCAATCTCATCGTCGCCGGCAGCGTTCTCCTGCTGGCCTTCACCCCCGTCTTCTCGGCTCATGCCGAGATCGTCGGCCCCGCCGCCGCGGCCGTCGAGCCGGCCCCGGCCGCCGTCGAGCAGGCGGTGCTCAGCCCCGGCGAGTTCGCCTGGCAGCCGGAGCGCTCTCCGCAAGGCGAAGTCGAGATCGTGGTCAGCATCCCGCTCCAGCGCGCCTACGTCTATCGCGGCGGGACCCTGATCGGGGTCACCACCGTCTCGACCGGCAAGCCGGGCCACCGCACTCCGACCGGCAGGTTCGACATCCTCGAGAAAAGGGCGAAGCATTTCTCGAACCTCTACAACAATGCGCCGATGCCGTTCATGCAGCGGCTGACCTGGGGCGGGGTCGCGCTTCATGCCGGCCAGATCCCCGGCCGTCCCGCCTCGCACGGCTGCGTCCGGCTGCCCCTCGCCTTCGCCCGCAACCTGTTCTCGGTGACAAAAGTCGGCGCCTCGGTGCACATCATCGAGCAGTCGCCGGCGTCCTCGGAAGCGCTGGCGATGGTCCGCGGCAACGGCGCCTATTCCGGCATGGGCGGACCGCTGGAGCCGGTCGAAGGCACCAACTGAGACCGTAAAGCCGCGGGCGCACCGATGGGGACAGTCACTCGTGACTGTCCCCATTCGCTTCGCGCTCGACAGGATCGGCGATAGCGACTGTCGCTAGTGACAGTCACGAGGCGCGAGCTTAGACGCCGGCGACCCCGGGAGAAGCGATCTTGGCCGAGCACAACAACCGCACCTTGCTGATCGCCTTCGCGGCCAATCTCGGCATCGCCGTCTCCAAATTCGTCGCGGCGGCCTTCACCGGCTCGTCCGCGATGCTGACCGAGGGTGTCCATTCGGTCGTCGATTCAACCAACCAGCTGCTTTTGATCTGGGGGCGCCGGCAGGCGCGCAAGCCCGCCGACGACCGCCATCCCTTCGGCTATGGGCGCGAGCTTTATTTCTGGAGCTTCGTGGTGGCGGTGATGGTCTTCGCGCTGGGCGCGGGGGTGTCGGTCTACGAAGGCGTCATCCATATCCTTCACCCGGAAGAGGCGGTGTCGCCCTATATCGCTTATGGGGTGCTGCTGGTCGCCTTCCTGCTCGAAGGGGGCTCGACCTGGGCGGCCTTCAAGGGGTTCAAGGCGGCGAAGGGGCCGCTCGGCTGGTTCGAGGCGGTGCGGCGCTCGAAGGACCCGCCCGGTTTCATCGTCCTGCTCGAAAACGGCGCCGCGATGGCCGGCCTCGTCGCCGCGGCGATCGGGTTGATGCTGTCGCAGCTGACCGGCAATCCCTTTTACGACGGAGCCGCTTCGGTAGTGATCGGAACCATCCTCGGCCTGACCGCCTTCCTTCTGGCCGTCGAGTCGAAGGCCCTGCTGATCGGCGAGGCGGCGGAGCCCGAGATCGTGGAGGGCCTTCGCGCCGCGGCCGCCGGGCGGCCCGGAATCGCCGGGATCGGCCGGATCCTCACGGTCCATTCGGCGCCCGACCAGATCACCGCGCTGGTGAGCGTCGACTTCGACGATAGGATCAGCGCT
Source organism: Allosphingosinicella sp. (assembly GCA_035719905.1). GTDB lineage: Bacteria > Pseudomonadota > Alphaproteobacteria > Sphingomonadales > Sphingomonadaceae > Allosphingosinicella. The sequence goes on along the minus strand of DASTFN010000014.1, from coordinate 26,609 downwards.
CGCGAGGTCGAACGGATCGTGTGCGAGATCGAAGCCGAGGTCGCCCGCAAATGGCCTATCGTGAGACGCCTCTACATCCGGCCCGCGCATGGCGCCGGGAATGAGTGACTGTCGCCGGTGACAGTCACTGGGGGTCCTGGCGGCCCTCCGCCGCCACGTCGAAGGCCACCGAAATCCGTTCTGCCCCTTCCCCCGGCGGCACCGTCTCGTGCGGGACGAAGGAGGGGAAGAGGAGGAGCGTGCCGGGCTCCGGCTCGATCTCGAGCAAAGGCCAGGGCGGAGCCACCCCGGCCCAGCCTGGGAGGCCGCCGATCCGGATCTTCCCCGGATAAGGGGCGTCCGGCCGCGGCGGGTCGCGGCGGGCGCTGACATAATAGACCCCGGTCAGCCAGCAGCCCGGATGATGATGCGGCAATTGGTGGCCGGCGCCCCTGAACACGAGCGCCCACTGGGTCAAGGTGGCGCGAAGCGGCCGAGCGCGGACGAACGGATGATCGCCCGCGAGCGCCCCGGCATAGGCGCCGATCGCCGCCCTTATCGCTCCCACCAGAGCCGCCGAGGCGCGATCGCCGGCGGCCGGGAAGGTGCCGGTCCTGAGGCCGAAGCGGGTGGCGTGGCCGGCGGGATCGCGGTGCAGGCTGGGATTGGCCAATATCTCGCCGCGGACCGAGTCGCGGAAGGCCTCGTCACCGCCGAAGCCGGGCGGAGCGGGAAGCGGCGCAAGGCTGATAAAACGATCGAGACCCATCAACGCCGCCGCTTCCTCGCCCCGGCCCAGCTGCGCCAGCGCCAGCGCCTTGTAGTAAAGCGCGTGGGCCGCTCCCGGATCGTGCCCGAGCCCATCTTCGCACAGGCGCAGCAATTGCTCCGGATCGTCGCGGCAGCGCCGGGCGCGGGACTCGAGCAGATCGGGGTCGGCGGGCCTCGCCGCCGCGACCGCCGCCTCGAGCGGCGCCGTCTCGGCCCGGCGGCCCTGGCGGACCAGGAGCCTGAACGCGAAGGGGACAGCCCAGGGCGCGTCGCGGCCGCGGGCGCAGGCGAGCGCCGCCTCGACCTCGCCCTGGCCGGCGAGGACATGGGCCAGCTCCTCGTGGAGCGCCTCGTGATCGGGCAGCCGGGCCAGGGCGCGCCTCAGGACGGATGCCGCCTCGTCCAGCTCGCCGGCCCCGGCCAGCGCCCGGGCGAGGGCGAGGTGGAGGGAAGGATTGTCCGGAGCGCGATCGAGGGCCGAGCGCGCCAGCGCCACCGCCGCCAGCCGATGGCCCGGGGTGGGAGGGCTGGCCCAGCGTATCGCCTCGGCTCCCCGGATCAGGAGAAGCCGGGCTGGGCGTCCGCGCTGGAGACGTCGCCGAACTCGGCCGCGCCGGCCTCGAGCCTGTTCACCTCCGGGGACGTCCATTCCGTCCGGGGCCGCTCGGACGTGGCTTCGTCCGTATTTTCTCGTTGCTTCTGGTTCACGCCTGGCCTCCGCAAGGTTTGAAGGCGAATCCCTAGCCAAGCGGGCGGGGCCTCGCAATGGGCCGCCTCTTCCCCCTCGACTCGCCCGGCCCCGCGCGTCTAGCTCTTGCGCGCCCTGCCAGCCGCGAAAGTGACCCGATGAAAAAGACCTTCCCGATCCTCTCTTTGGCTTTGCTCGCCGCCGCGCCGGCGGCGGCCGAATCGGTCGTCGTCACCGCCGACCGGATGGTCGACGTTCTCACCGGGCGGGTGGTCGAGGAGCCGGTGGTGGTGATCACCGACGGCCGAATCGCCGCGGTGGTCGGGCGCGGCGGGGCGCGGCCGCGGATTCCCGAGGGCGCCAGGAGGATCGACCTGCCGGGCAAGACCCTGCTCCCGGGCCTGATCGACATGCACGTCCACCTCGATTCCAATCCGCGCTACGGCGGCTACACCGGGCTCCAGTTCACCGACATGTTCTGGGTCGCCCAGGGCGTGCAGAACGCCCGCGACATGCTCGACGCCGGCTTCACCACGGTCCGCAACGTCGGCTCCGACAATTATGCCGACGTCGGCTACAAGCAGGCGATCGACGAGGGCCTGATGGTGGGGCCGCGGATCGTCCCCGCCGCCCACGCCCTCTCGGCCACCGGCGGCCATTGCGACCAGACCTATCTGCCGCCCTCGTTCAACGCCAAGGGCAAGGCCGTCGGCGACGGCGCCCAGGAGCTTCGCACCCGGGTGCGCGAGCAGCGCAAATATGGCGCCGAGGTGATCAAGGTCTGCGCCACCGGCGGGGTCTTCTCGCGCAACACCGAGCCGGGCCAGCAGCAGCTCTCGGAAGGAGAATTGCGGGCGATCGCGGAAGAGGCGCACCAATGGGGCCTCAAGGTCGCGGCGCACGCCCATGGCGCGGCCGGGATCAAGGCCGCGATCCGCGCCGGGATCGACACGATCGAGCACGCCTCGCTGATCGACGCCGAGGGCATCCGCCTCGCCAAAGAGCACGGCACCTGGCTGTCGATGGACATCTTCAACACCGAATATACCCAGGCCGAAGGCGCCAAGAACGGCGTTCTCGAGGACAATCTCCGCAAGGATCGCGAGATCGCCCAGCTCCAGCGCGACAATTTCCGCGCCGCCCACCGCGCCGGGGTGAAGATGGTCTACGGCACCGACGCCGGGGTGATGCCGCACGGCAGCGCCGGCGGCCAGTTCAGATGGATGGTCCAATACGGGATGAGCCCGATCGAGGCGATCCAGGCCGCCACCCGCAACGCGGCCCAGGCGCTGGGGCGGGAGAGGGACGTCGGAGCGATCGCGGTCGGGCGCTACGGCGACATCATCGCGGTCGACGGCGATCCGCTCGCCGACGTTCGCCAGCTCGAGGATGTCGACGTCGTGATCAAGGGCGGCGAGGTGGTGAAGGCAGATTGAAACCGCTCGACCGCAGCCGGATCGCCGCCGACTTCGCCGCGGCGGTGAATATGGAGGCCGGCGAGCTCGAAGCCTGGCTGGAGACTCCCGAGAGCAAGCGCGTCGGCTTCAAGCAGGGCGGCGGCGGCGAGTCGGTCGGCCACGCCTCGGGGCGGCGGATCGTCGGGCTGCTTCGCCGCGGCCCGTCCGGCGACTCAGACTATGCCCACATGCGCAAGGTCGTCGGCTTCATCCGCCGCCACCGGGCCCAGGAGCCGGCGAACATGGTCACCTCGCGCTGGCGCTACAGCCTGATGAACTGGGGCCACGACCCGTTGAAATGACCTCAGGGCCGGGCGCCCTCGGCGGCGTAGGCGGCCATCAGGGTCTCGAACTCCGCCATTTCGGGCAACGTCCCGTAGCTGTGGGGTGCGCCGGTCGCGGCCCAGGGCAGCTTCTCGTCGGTCCAGGTTTCGATGAACGGCTCGAACCAGCGACGCTCGTCGAGGATCGAGGCGCGCAGGTTGACGAACCAGTCGAATCCTTCGGCCCGGGTGAACACCCAGCTGAAGCAGGCGGGGCAGTGATGATGGTGCGAGACCGGGCCGCGCAGGCCGCCGAGCACCGGCTCGCCCTTCGTCACCTCGAAGCCATCCGCGGGAACCGTGACGGTCAGCGAGTAAGCGCTCGCCGTCATCCTCTGGCAGCCGGTGCAGTGGCAGGCGCCGGTCAGGATGGGCGGCTTCGTCACCCGCACCCGGATTTCGCTGCAGCGGCAGCCGCCTTCCCAGGGCAGTTTCCATTCGTCCATATCCGTGCTCCCATTGTCCCTGACGCCCCGAAGGAACGCAAATGCCGGCTTTGCGGTTCAGGGGGACGAAGGAGAGCGACATGAAGGGCTATTGCGAGAATATCGAGAAAGCGACGGTCGGCAACGAGGATTTCCGGCGCGTCCTCTACACGGGGAAGAACCTCCAGCTGGTGCTGATGACCCTTCCGCCGGGCTGCGACATCGGCGAGGAGGTGCACGAGGATCGCGACCAGTTCTTCCGCATCGAGGAAGGGCGCGGCATTGTCTACATCGACGGGGCTCCGAACCGGGTCGAGGACGATTTCGCACTGATCGTTCCGGCCGGGGCCCGCCACAACGTCGTCAACGACGGCGAGGCGCCGCTCCGCCTCTACACGCTCTACGGACCGCCCGAGCATAAGGACAAAATCGTCCACAAGACCAAAAAGGACGCCGAGCGCGACCACGACAACGACCATTGGGACGGCGGGACGAGCGAATGAGCGCGCCATGACCTATTGCGTCGGCCTCCTGCTCGAAGCCGGGCTGGTGATGATCGCCGACACCCGAACCAATGCCGGGGTCGACAATTTCTCCTCCTACCGGAAGCTCCACAGCCTGGCCGACCGGCCGGACCGGCAGATCTATCTGTGCACGTCGGGAAGCCTGTCCATGTCGCAATCGGTGATCGGCCAGCTCACCGACGAGCTGCCCGCGCCGGTCGGCGACGAAACGGCTCTCACGGTGGCGACGGCGCCGTCGATGTTCCGGGTCGCCGAGCTGGTCGGCGAGGCGGTCCAGAACGTCAACCGGAGCGTCGGCTCGGTGCTCGCCGAGGCGAACATCTCGAGCTCGGTGTCGCTCCTGCTCGGCGGCCGGATCGGAAGCGAGCCGCCGTCGCTCTACCTCGTCTATTCGGCCGGCAACTTCATCCATTGCTCGCCGGAATCGCCCTTCCTCCAGATCGGCGAGACCAAATATGGCAAGCCGATCCTCGACCGCGGGATCCGCTACTCCACCCCGGTCGACGAGGCGGTCAAAATGGCCCTGCTCTCGTTCGACAGCGCGATGCGCTCGAACCTCGGAGTCGCCCGGCCGCTCGACCTCGCGATCATGCCGGCCGATCCGTCGCGGCCGATACTGACCCGCCGGATCGAGGCGGACGATGCCTATTTCAACGAATTGTCGCTGCGCTGGGCGGTGCTCCTCCACGACGCCACCGCGCAAATCCCGAACCCGCCGTGGCTGGAGCCGGAGTGACTGGTGTACTTTTCCACGCAAGGTCGGCAGGCGGGACAGCGGCCTAGAGCGACCTGATCCGCGGCTCCGCCCGTCGCTTGACCAGCAGCTCGGTCAGCGCCCAGACCATCGCGTCTGCCCGATCCGGGCTTCTGCCCGGACCCTGATAGAGTCCGCCATAGGTCAGTCCGGTCAGCTCCTCCTCGAGCTCGGGAAAGCGCCCGGCGAATTTCGCCTTGCCGCTCTCGAACAGCACCGCCACCGGCTCGGCACGGGCCGACTTGCCGTCGGCGGCATGGACCAGGGTCACCGGCAGCCCCACGTCCGCCCCGCGAAGCACCGCCCCGACCATCTCCCCGCCATTGTTCTTCTCGGCCACCACCCGGTGAGCGCCCCACGCCTCGGCCGCCGCTGCCACCTTCTGGGCCCAGCCTTCGGGCGAAAGACCCGCCACGCTCAGGTCGGCCACCACATAGCCGATCCCGTCCGCCCCCAGCGCCGCGACGACGATCCCGCAGGCATCCCCCTCGGCCGACGCTGGCGGATCCACGCCGATCACCACCCGGCGATAGTGACAGTCACCAGCGGCCACGCGCGCCCTCTCGATCAGCTCCCGGGGCCACAGCGACCCCTCGAAATCCTCGAGAAGCACGCCCTCCAGCTCCTGCCGCCCGAACCTCGTCCCGGCATGCGCCGCCACTTCCGAAGCGATGAAATCCTCGGACGAATGCGGGTTGGCCCAGCTCGGCCCGCCGGTCGCCGCGGTCCGCGGCTCGGCGAGGATGCGCTTCAGAGCCGCCACGCCGCGCGGGGTCGTCGTCACCAGCGCCCGCGGCCGTTCCCCCAGCCGGAGCCCCAGCCGCAAATTCCGCCAGACCGCCTGCGCATGCCGCCATTTCGCCAGCTCGTCGCACCAGGCGATATGATGCTCGGGCCCGCGCAGCCCGTCGGGATTGGCCGCCGAATAAAGGAAGGCCTGAGCCCCGGAAGCGAAGACCAGCCGCCGCCGGCTCGGCTCCCAGATCATCGCCTCTCTCTCTTCGAACCGGGCCACCGCGAGCAGACCGCTCCGCCCCTCGACCATGACGTTGCGCGCTTCTTCCGCCGTCGCCGCCACCAGCGCGATCGAAGCGTCCGGATTGTTCCGGGCGAAGGCGCTCACCCACTCCGCCCCCGCCCTGGTCTTGCCGAACCCGCGCCCCGCCAGCATCGTCCAGGTCCGCCACTCCCCCTCCGGCGCCATTTGCCCTTCATGCGCCCAGGACGGCCAATGCCCCTCCAGCACCCGCCGCTCCGCCTCCGTCAGGTGATCGAGCACTCGCCGAAGCTCGTCACCATCGAGCGCCTCCAGCGCCTGCACCGGATGATGTTCCAAGATTTGCCTCCCCATCGAAGATGGGAGGGGGACCATGCGGAGCATGGTGGAGGGGTGGCCTGGCGCGAAAGTCGAGGATTGCCTTGGAACCACGCCGCCCGACGCCTGACGCCCCTGCTGTTCTTACGTGCCGTCCCCCTCCCGAGCCTCCGGAGCCGGCGGCAATCCGCCCCGCCCCCGATGCCGCTTTATCGCCTCCACGCGCTTGACGATCTTCTCCGTTACCGCCTCGATGCTGGGCGGCTGCGGCACCCGCCCCCGCCGCCCACGCCCGGCCTTCTTCTCCTGCCGCCATTTGAGGAACCGCATCGCCGCGTCCATGTCGAGCGGACCCGCCTCGATCGCTATCTCCCCCTCCGCCCTCGCACCTGCGCGCTTCCCGCGCACTTCGGCCGCCACCCGGAACTCGATCTCGACTTCGGCATCGTCGAGCGTTTCCTCCATCCGCTGCGCGAAGTCCGGCCATTTGCGCCGCCTCTGGTCGATGCAGCTTTTCGAGAAGCCGACTGCCCGGGCCGATGCCGCGATATTGCCGCACATGGCGAGGGTGGCGAAGAAGCGGTCCTCCACGGCGCGGCTCCAGCGTTTCTCCCCCGCCCTTTGCATCATCAGCCGGCCGCCCCGGCCACGCTTGATCACCATCGGTGCCCCGTCTGCCGCCTCGTCATAGGGTCTCTCGATCCCCGCCAGCCGCCGGTCCGCCTGATCGAGCGCCTCGATCCACTGCCGGTCGAGCAGAGCGTCGTAACCCCGCCTCTGGTCCATCAGCCGAGGCTCGAACCCAACCGCCTCCGCCGCCATCCGCCGGTTCCCGGTCTGTCCCAGCACCTCTAGAAACTTCTCCCGCCGCGCCTGGGTAAGCCGCCTGAGCGGCCTCTGCTGTTTCTCTCCATCCATGTCCCACGCTCCCGAATCGGCACCCCTGGGCCGAGCAGGAACATTATAGGAACATTCCTATCGAGTCAAGCTTGCGCAAAAAAATAGGATTTGAAAACAGTGGTTTAGCCTGCCAGATCAAGCCCTTAACCTCCATTTCAACCTCATCTATTCCGACGGTCTCAAAACCGGAGCATTTCGTGGCAGCTACGTGCTAGGCACGTGCCTTTGCGTCCCTAGGAAAACTTCAAGGCCATCCGCACCGCCAGTGGCCGATTTGCGGGGGTTAGGTGATCTGACACAACAGCGTCCACCTGCCACAAGTCACTATCCCACAGCGATCATGCGAGGAATTACATCTTGCCGAGTTACTCATAGCCGGACATCAGCTTGTTGGCGGGTTTGTCGGTGGTTGGAAGGGACGGAACGGGTGCGCCTTCACAATGTTAAGCTGCAAGGGTTTCGCAGGTTTGAAACCGAACAAAGCCTGAATGTCTCGAGTAAGCTGACGGCGATTGTCGGACCCAACGAGGCAGGAAAGACCTCGCTGCTGAAGGCGATTAGCTGTTTCTCCGATGACCAAGGAATTTCCGGACAGGATCGGACGACACTCAGTTCTGTCAAAACTAAACTAACCTTGAGCTTCTTCCTCGAAGAAGGCGATTTGGAAGCCGCAAGTCTCAGCGCGGCTTCATGGCTGCATCTGGTCAAAGAGAACGATGGTGTTATCAAGTATGACATAGTGCCTCGACCAGGAAGGGACCTAACCCGTCGGTTAATCGCATCAAGGTGTTTGAAGAGGATTTTACTTACAAAAACACTAATGTCAGAACTTGCGGAACAGGAAAATGGAATTGGCGCCGACGACTTAGAGAAAACTGTAGACGTGCTTGGTCTATCGCGCGCATTTACCGATGACGATCTTCAGTACCTTTCATATTTGCAGTCTGAATTTGCTTCCACTCCATCCAAAAAGTTTACCTCTCGGCTGAAAGAGGCGTCTTCAAGGATTGAAGAGTTGGTCAAATTTGAGAAGAGTCACGATCCTTTTAAGCATGCTATTAACGCATTAGCATCACGTAGACCAGCGATATTAAACTTTACGGATGAATATCGTGATATCGACGTTCCTTATGATATTTCTCGCTACAACCATCCAGACCCGAAGGTAAAAAGAAATCCTTCTAGACCCCTTGCCGAGATATTTCGCTTAGCTGAGCTTAATCTTGACGAGCTAAAAAGCGCTGTTTTAGGGGGCAATGATCCAGTCAAGACTGGCCTGCTCTCTGCGGCGAACGAAAAACTCTCTGCGCTGTCTCGCTTAACGTGGAAGCAATCAGATGCTACGCTGTTTCTGAGTGTTAATACGCACAGTGTAAACGTTCTCGTTAGAAATGTTAAGGACTTTGAACTTCGTGACCAATTCGCTAGTCTAGAATCCCGAAGCGATGGGTACAAGCAATTTCTAGCACTTCAGATATTCACTTTTCTGCAGAAAAGCAGCGGGGCAGTTCTCCTCATTGATGAAATAGAGCAACATCTCCATTATGACGCCCAGGCTGACCTTATACAGATCCTGCAAGACGAGCCTACGATCGGAAGTGTCATCTACACTACACACTCCGCCGGTGCGCTTCCTGAGGACCTTGGTGTCGGCATTCGAATGGTACGCTGGGACGCCACACAAAAGAAGAGAAGCGAAATTATCAATAAGTTCTGGCGCGATGACGAAGCGGGGGGCTTCAAACCGCTCTTGTTCGGCATGGGTGCGACCACGCTTGCATTTTTTCCAACACGAAAAGCCCTTATTGGCGAAGGCCCGACTGAAATGTTGCTCCTCCCGCATCTGTTACGAGAGGCGCTGGGTCGGAGCAGTCTGGACTTCCAAATTGTTCATGGTCTATCGAACATTAATCCCAAGGGCCTGCCTATGCTCGACCACGCTGGCAATGGTGTCTGTTACATAACTGATAGCGATAAAGCTGGGCGAGATTTGAAATTCGCATTGGCAAAGGCCGGTGTCCCAGCAGGTAAAATTTTTGCTGTGTCGGACGTCGCTGTGGACTTGGTGACAGTGGAGGACCTGTTGGACGGCCCGGCATGGATCAGCGCAGTCAATCAATATATAGACATGTACGGTGAGGTCCGCGGCATAAAGGTCAGGCTGGCGAATGCGCCTAAGCATAACAGGATCAAGGCTTTACCGAAGACCATTCAAAAAGAGAAAGTTGCGTTTGCCTATAACGTTCTTGATCTCATACGCAAAAACCCGGATCGACGAATATTGAGCGCGGCCTACAAGTCAGGGCTACGTCAAATGGGGGAGGCGCTTAGAAACGCCCTCAACGTTTCGGCGTCGTAAAGCGACCGCGGTGAATCGTCCTTCGCCCTCCCTCGAATGAGAAGCAGGGCTGTCAGTGCGCATGATGCGCTAAGAATCAATAATGCACCGCCCGCCCATAAGCGTCGAGAACGCTCTCGTGCATCATCTCGCTCAGCGTGGGATGCGGGAACACCGTGTGCATCAGGTCTTCCTCGGTCGTCTCGAGCTGCCTCGCCACCGCATAGCCCTGGATCAGCTCGGTGACCTCCGCGCCGACCATATGGGCGCCCAATAACTCCCCGGTTTCCGCGTCGAACACCGTCTTCACGAAGCCCTCCGCCTCGCCCAGAGCGATCGCCTTGCCGTTGCCGATGAAGGGGAATTTGCCCACGCGCACCTTGCGGCCCCCTTCCTTGGCCCTGGCCTCGGTGAGGCCGACGCTCGCCACCTGCGGGCGGGAGTAGGTGCAGCCGGGGATGTTCCAGGTCTCGAACGGGTGCGGCTTCTTGCCCGCGATCGCCTCGACGCAGACGACGCCCTCGTGGCTCGCCTTGTGCGCCAGCCAGGGCGGGCCGGTGACGTCGCCGAACGCATAGACGCCCTCGACATTGGTTCGGCCGTAGCCGTCGACGACGATATGGCCGCGGTCGGTCTTCACGCCCAGCGCCTCGAGGCCGATGGCCTCGGTATTGGGCACGATGCCGATGGCGACGATGGCGTGGCTATATTCCTGCACCTCGCCGCCCTTCAGACTCGCCTTCACCCCGTTCGGCCCGGTCTCCAGTTTCTCCACCCCCGAGGAGACGTGGAGCTCCATCCCCTGCTTCACCAGCGCCTTGTGGACGAAGGCGGAGACGTCCTCGTCCTCGACCGGGAGGATCCGGTCGAGCATCTCGACGATGGTCACCTCGGCGCCCATGTCCGAATAGAAGCTGGCGAACTCGACCCCGATCGCACCCGAGCCGATCACCAAGAGCCTGGTCGGCATGACCTTGGGCACCATGGCGTGACGGTAGGTCCAGATCCTTTCCCCGTCGGCCTTGGCGAAGGGCAGGTCGCGCGCCCGCGCCCCGGTGGCGATCAGGATGTGCTTCGCCTGGAGCTCAATGGTCTTGCCGTCCTTGGTGACGGTCAGGACGCCCTTGCCCTTGAGCGCTCCGTCGCCCTCGACGACGGCGATCTTGTTCTTCTTCATCAGCCCCTTGACGCCGGCGTTGAGCTGGCCGGCGACCTTGCGGCTGCGGTCGACGATCTTGGCCAGGTCGAAGCCCGGCTTTTCGGCGCTGAGGCCGTAGGCCGAGGCGTGGGTCATGTAGTGGTAGATTTCGGACGTGCGCAGCAGCGCCTTGGTCGGGATGCACCCCCAGTTGAGGCAGATCCCGCCCAGTTTCTCCCGCTCGACGATCGCGACCTTGAGGCCGAGCTGGCTCGCCCGGATCGCGGCGACATAGCCGCCGGGCCCGGAGCCGAGGACGATGAGGTCGTAAGTGTCAGCCATTATCGCTCCGCGAGGTTAGGGGCGTCACAGGACAAGTCGGCGTTCGCCGGCGAGATGCGGTGCCGGGCGGTCCGGGACAAGGCGCGATCGCTCCTCATTCGCCGGAGCTCCCGTCCTGCAGATGCCGGCGGTACAGCAACCACCACAAAGCGCCGCAGACGAAGCCCGGCACCGCCCCGAACGAGGCCACGGGCACGAGCGTCTCGGGCGCCGGGCGCCAGTCGACGGGGTTGTCGAGCCGATAGAGCCCGATCAGGATGAGGCCGCCGGCGACCAGCCCGGCGGCGGGATAGGTCCAGGGCTGCTCGCTTCGGGTGCGGGCGAGCAGCCAGGTGAGCGGGAGGCCGATCAGCGCCGCCGCCGGAGCGATGACGAGCATGGCGCCGATCAGGGCGACGCCGAAGAGGAACGGCGCCACGACCAGGGCGATATCCATCTCGTCGAGCCAGGCGAAGGCGCTCAGCATCGCCGCCGCGGTCAGCGCCGCTCCGCCGACGGCCATGACGAAAGGGCCCATCGGCCCGCGGACGTCGGTGAAGCTCAAGCCGGCCTCCCCGGCCGGCGCCTCATCGCTCCGCCCAGGACAGGAACAGCCAGGCGAACAAAGTCACCCCGGCGAAGAGCGGGAGCGACCAGCCGAGCGGCGTGTCGCCGAGGGTGAAATGGACGAGGCCGATCCGCGCCCATTCGCCGAGCTGGCCCGAATCGTTGCGGAAGATGTAGGGAATGGCCAGCGAGGCGACCAATCCGCCGAGGATTGCTTTGCCGAGCGCCATGTCAGGCCAACATTCCGAGCGGCGCTTCGACCAGCCGCTTGAACGCCTGCATCAGCCGGGCGCCGTCGGCGCCGTCTATGGCTCTATGGTCGAAGCTTCCGGTCGCGCTCATCACCGTCGCGATCTGGAGGCTGTCGTCGACCACGTAAGGTCTTTTCTCCCCAGCGCCGATCGCCATGATCATCCCCTGCGGCGGATTGATGACCGCCTCGAACTGCTTGATCCCGTACATCCCCATGTTCGACAGCGAAGCCGTCCCCCCTTGATATTCCTCGGGCTTCAGCTTGCCGTCGCGGGCCCGGGCGGCGAGGTCCTTCATTCCGGTCGCGATCGAGGACAGGCTGCGCGTATCGGCCTCGGCGATCACCGGGGTGATCAGGCCATTGGGGATCGACACCGCGACCGAGATGTCGGCGCGCTTGAAGGTGACGAGCTCGCTGCCGGTATATTGGACGTTGCACTCGGGCACTTCCATCAAGGCCGCGGCGAGCGCCTTGATCAGCAGGTCGTTGACCGAAAGCTTGACCCCGCGCGGCTCGAGCGTGGCGTTGAGCTCGCCGCGAAGCTTGAGGAGCGCATCGAGCCGGACGTCGACGGTGAGGTAGATGTGGGGGACGTTCTGCTTGGACTCGGTGAGTCGTCGGGCGATCGTCTTGCGCATGTTCGAGAGCTTGGCGACCTCGTGCGGGATGTCGGCGACGCCGTAGCTCGGCGCGGCCGGTGCGGCGGCGGGCGCCTGCGCCGCGGCCGGGGCCGACTCCGCGGGCCTGCCGGCGGCGCCGTCGACGTCGGCCTTGACGATCCGGCCGCCCGGGCCGGAGCCGGCGAGGCCGGCAAGGTCGATTCCGCGCTGCTCGGCGAGCCGGCGGGCGAGCGGGCTGGCCTTGACGCGATCGCCGAGGTCGGCCTTCGGAGCCGGCGCCGCTTCGCTGTGCTGAACGGGGTTGATGCCCTTGGCGGCGGCCTCCGGCTCCGGCGCCGCCGCTTCCTTCGCCGGCTGCCCGGCGCCGGTCTCGCCGCCGTCCCTGGCGACCGGCTCCTTCGCCGCGGCCGGGGCGGACGCGGCCGCGCCGGCCTCCTCGCCTTCGCCGGCGATCAGGGCGATGACCGTTCCGACCTTCACCTCGTCCGTGCCTTCGGCGACCAGGATCTTCGCGATCGTTCCCTCGTCGACCGCCTCGAACTCCATCGTCGCCTTGTCGGTCTCGATCTCGGCGAGCAAATCCCCGGCCGCGACCGTGTCGCCTTCCTTGACCAGCCATTTGGCGAGCGTGCCCTCCTCCATGGTCGGGCTGAGGGCCGGCATCTTCAATTCAATCGGCATGGCGCGCGGAACTCCTGGCGTCTGTCCGGGTAACGCCAAACAGCAACAGAAGGTGCCGGGTCAAGCCCATCTGGAGCAGGCCCCGGAGGGCGCGCTTGCGCGGCGGGGCGTTCTGGCGCAGCATTCGCCGGCAAGGACGGGGGCCCGATGCGATCCTATCTGGTGGTGATCGACGAGACGAGCGAGGCGCGCGCCGCTCTTCGCTATGCCGCGCGCCGGGCTTCGGGCACCGGCGGCGGGGTCATATTGCTCGCCATCGTCCCGCCCGCCGAGTTCGTCCAGTGGGGCGGAGTGCAGGCGGCGATGGAGGAGGAAGCGAAGCTCCGCGCCGAGGCGATGGTGCTCCAGGCCTCGGGCGCGATCGTCGAGGAAGCGGGGATCGAGCCGACCATCCTCGTCCGCCAGGGCGAGCCCGAGAAGGCGATCGCCGAGCTGCTTGCGGAGCGCGACGACGTCGCCGCTTTGGTGCTGGGAGCGGCCGCGGAGGGCGGCCCGGGACCCCTGGTCAGCCATTTCTCCGGAGCGGTGGCGGGAAGCCTGCCCTGTCCCCTGGTGATCGTCCCCGGCCGCCTCGGCGACGAGGATCTCGACCGGCTGAGCTGACTTCCGTCATCCCAGCGAAGGCTGGGATCCCGACGGGTGATGGGCGCCGGCACTTTTCACCCCCCGGGGCCCCAGCCTGCGCTGGGGCGACGTCCCAACTACCCCCGCTCGCCCGGGCGCGGGGCCGGCGCCGCCTTCACCGATCGGCGGACGACCGGCTTGCTGTAGCGCACCACCGGCTTCGAATGATGGCGCCTGGGCGCCACGCGATGCTCGCGAACCGTCTCGTAATAGGTGCGCATCTCCACGACCGGCGCCGTCGTCGTGATCGTCTCGGTGACCACGACCGGGCCGCAGCCGCAGCCATAGCCGTATCCATAACCCTGACCGTAGCCGTAGCCGTAGCCATAGCCGGGATGCGGCGGGGGCGGCGGCAGGTGGCGGACCCGGGTGCAGCTTCGCCGGCAATCGCCGCCATGGCCGTCGCCGCGCCGGACGATCCGGACGACCCGCTTGCCGTCGCGATGGTGGCCATCCTCGGCCCATTCGCCGCCGCCGTCGTAATCGTCGTCGCGACCATGATCCGCTTCGGCGTAATCGTCATCGTAGCGGTCGTCGTCATAGGCCATGCGGCCGCCGCGGCCTTCCCAGTCCCAGCCGTAGCGGCCGTCCATCACCCGGCCGTCGCCGTCGATCAGAAGTGCGTCGTCATGATAGCGGATCCAATGGCCGCCCGGCATCGGCGCCGGGAATCCGAACATCCGCCAGTCGCCGACGATAAACTGGCGGCCCCGGAACTGGGGCGGGACGACATGGCCCCGGCCGAAGCGCTGGTGCATGCCGTGCATCTGGCCCGACGGCATCGGATGGTGCATCCCGGGATGCATCATCGGCGCTCCTGGTGCGTGGGCGCCATGGGCCATGGGCGGCGGCGGCGGCGGCGGTGGCGGCGGTGCGCCCTGCGCGATGGCCGCGGGAGTCCAGGCGGCCGACGCCGCCAAGCCGATTAGCCAGAGCTTGCTCATCTTCGTCCCCTGTGCGCGAGTGCTTCTTCAAGCCCCGGCGGAGTCGGGGCTCGTTAAGAGATTTTTAACGCTTCGAGGGAGGCATGGCTACCGGCGCACAGGCGCGGCGCGAGGAGGCGTGCCAATTCGAGACACCCCGCCAGATCCTCCTCGTCGAAGCGGTTGAGCCGCGGGCTGTCGAGATCGATCACGCCGAGCAACTCACCGGCATGGACCAGCGGCACCACCAGCTCCGACCGCGAAGCGCTGTCGCAGGCGATATGCCCTGGAAAGGCATCGACATCGTCGACCAGTTGCGGCTCGAGGCTCGCCGCCGCCGCCCCGCAAACCCCCTTTCCGAATGGGATCCGGATGCAGGCCGCCCGGCCCTGGAACGGCCCCAGCACGAGCTCGCCGCCGACGTTGCGGTAGAAGCCCGCCCAGTTGAGCCCGGGCAGCGCCTCCCAGAGCAAGGCGGCGACGTTGGCCATGTTGGCGACCGCATCGGGCTCGCCCTCGGTCAGCGAGTCGGCGGCGGCGACGATCTGGCGCCAGGCCTCGGCCTTGTCGGCGGTGTCGATCTTGAAGTCGTACATGGCGCGGTCATTGCGAGTAGCGAAGCGACGAAGCAATCGGATTCCGCTGCCCCCGCGGTCGATCATAGCCATCGCCGAGCCACGCGGCGGTGAGGCCTCACAGGCGAACTTATCGCGTGGTCGCGAAACCGAAGCGGGCGACAAGCGCTATCTGTTCCATGGCCGTTTCAAATCAGCGTTGGTGGACCCTTCAGCATGGCGCCGGGCCGGTCGTCGCGACCGCCATCCATCACGGTCACGAGCTCCGCCAGGAAGTCGCTGAAGCGATGGCGCTCGAGGATTCCGAGCGGTTGCGCGAGGAGGACCCCTTCACCGGCGAGGGCGTGCGGGACGTGCCGACGCATGTCGTCGTGCATCGTTCGCGGTTCGAGTTCGATCTCAATCGCGGCGCCGACGGCGCCGTCTATCGAACCCCCGAGCAATGCTGGGGCATGAAAGTCTGGAATCAGGCCGAGCCGGGCGAATCGCTGGTCGGCCGCTCGCTGGCGATTCACGCCGCTTATTATCGCATGCTGGCGCAGCTGCTCGACGGCATCGCCGAGCGGCACGAGCGCTTCCTCCTCATCGACGTGCACAGCTACAACCACCGCCGCGACGGACCGGATGCGCCGCCGACGCCGCAGCTGCAGGCGCCCGACATCAACATCGGCACCTTCTCGATGCCGCGCGAGCAATGGTCGTTCCTGGTCGATCCGCTGATCGACGCCATGCGATCGTTCGACTTCAACGGCCGCCGGCTCGATGTGCGCGAGAACGTCGCCTTCCAGGGCAAAGGGGAGCAGACCCGCTTCGTCCATGAACGCTACCCGCAATCCGGGTGCGCGATCGCGCTCGAATTCAAGAAATTCTTTATGGACGAATGGACCGGGGCGCCCGACCCTTCGGAGCTGATCGCGATGCGGGCGCTCGTCGCGCACATCGCCCGCACCGCGGAAGAGTTGTTCTCGCGATGAAAAGCACCGCGATCCAGGCCGCGCCCGAGGCGTTCGCGCCGGAGTTCGGCCCGCGCGGCGAGCTTCGCCAGACAATCGGCCGGAGCGGCCGCGCGCATCTCGACCGCTGGCTTCCGTTCCTCGTCCTCCACCGTTCCGACGACCCGGCGAACAGCATCGCCCGGCGGGTCGCCGTCAACAGCCCCGGCTATTTGATCTGGTCGCCCGAGGAGGATGAGGAAGCGGCCGCGGCGCTGCGGGCGATCGCCGCCGCGCTTCGCGACCGGCTCGGCCCCGTCCTGCTGATCGACGTCGAGGACGCGCCCTGGCAGGAGCAGGCGGAGGACGCGCCCGAGCTGCCGCCCTTCGTCGTCCGGGTCGGCGCCGCCGGCGGCGAGGCCGCGCTGCGCGCTCTCGACGCGCTGTCCGAGGCGTGCGGCGAGGTGGAGGTCGATCTTCGCCGCGCCACGGTCGACGCCGCCGCGCCGGCGGAGCCGGAGCCTGTCCTGAGCGGCGTCGAAGGGGCCGGCGACGCGGACCGGCTGAGGATGACAATTCCGCCGATCCACCGCGGCCCGGACGGCCGGCCCTATCCGCGGCTGACCCACGACCTCGCGGTCGCGCTGGGCGACGCGGTTCTCCGTGCCGCCTGTGCCTACACGGAAGGCGGCCCCGCCGCGCCGCTCCACTATCGGGCGCTCGGCCGAAGCGCGTTTCTCGCCGCCGCCCTCCACGCCGACCGCAAGCTCGACGCGATCGCGCGTAGCTACGATTTCCTGCTGTCGCTGACGCCGATCAACGCGGCCGAGGCGATGCACGCGTTCCTCGAGGGACAGGCGGAAAGGGCGCCGCAATTCCGCTACCGGCCGCTGACCGTCGATCCCGACGTCGCCAAGCGCGACCTCTACGGGATCGACCTCACCCTGCTCGAGGACCCGACGCTGGAGCGGCTGCTCTGCGCGAAACGGCGCGAGCTCGACTATCAGCTGACGATGCTCGCGACGCGCAACACGCCGGGGTTCCGGCCGGCGTCGCAGCTGCTCTACGGCGCGGTGGACTCGGAGCTGCTCGGCGACGCCCATGCCATCCTCGCCGTGAGCCGGCGCCGCGCTCCGCCCCGTGGCGAGTCGGTCGGCGCCATGGAAATCGCCGACGCCGCTCGGGCGCTGGTCGAGCGCTACCGGCGCGCCGATGGCCGCTTCGACGCGACGGTCGAGGTGCGCGACGACGTCTCCGGGCTGCTGGTCTCCGGCCACAAATTGATGATCGCCAGCGACAGCCGGGTGGCGAGGGGGCGTGTCGACCCGCTGCTCGCCCATGAGATCAGCGTCCACCTGCTCACCTGCTGCAACGGCGCCGCGCAGGGGCTGAGCATCTTCCGCTCCGGCCTCGCCCATTACGAAGGAATCCAGGAGGGGCTCGGCGTGTTCGCCGAATGGGCGGTGGGCGGGTTGACCCGCCAGCGCCTGCGGCTGCTCGCCGGCCGCGTGGTCGCGGTGGACGCGATGCTCGGCGGCGCCGATTTCATCGAGACCTGGCGCGGCCTGTCGCGCGATCACGGCTTCACCGGGCCGACGGCGTTCAACGTCGCGATGCGGGTGTTCCGCTCCGGCGGCTTCGCCAAGGATGCGATCTACCTCAAGGGTTTCCGCCAAGTGGTCGATCTGGTCGTGGCCGGCGCCTCGCTCGACCCGTTCTGGCTCGGCAAGATCGCGCCCGAGGATGTCGAGGCGATCGAGGAGCTGCTGCTGCGCGGATTGCTTCGCCCGCCGGTCTTCCGGCCCGAATTCCTCGACCGCCCCGACGCGCGGCGCCGAATCGCGTTACTGCGCGCCGGCCTGCCCTTCGACCGCCTGATCGAACTGGAGTGACCATGCTGATTGCCTTCTTCGTCAACGACATCGAGCGCGAGCATCTCAATTACACGACGACCGTGCTCGCCGAACGCGCGGCGGCGCGCGGCCATCGCGTCTGCTACATCACGCCGTCGGACTTCGTGCTCGGCGCCGACGACCGTCTCAGCACCCACGGGCGCTTTCCACCGAAGCGCAAGTATAAGGACCGCGCCGACTTCTTCGAGACGATCAAGGACGACGCAGCCTGCAAGGTCGAACGGATCGACATGACCGAGGTCGACGTTCTGATGCTGCGCAACGATCCTTCGCTCGACGCCCAGCACGCGCCCTGGGCGATGGAGAGCGGCATTCTCTTCGGGCGCGAGGCGGCCAGGCGCGGCGTCATCGTGCTCAACGATCCGGATACCCTCGGCAAGGCCATCAACAAGCTCTACTTCCAAAGCTTTCCCATCGAAGCCCGCGCCGAGACCCTGATCACCAAGCACGCATCGGACATCAAGGCGTTCGCCAAGGAGCATCGGGGCAACATCATCCTCAAGCCGCTGCAGGGATCGGGCGGGACCGGCGTGTTCAAGCTCGACCCGCAGAACAGCTCGAACCTCAATCAGATGATCGAGGCGATCGGGCGCGACGGCTACATCATCGCCCAGGCCTATGTGGCGGCGGCGAAGAAGGGCGACATCCGGCTCTTCATGATGAACGGGCAGCCTCTCCAATTCGAGGGGAAATATGCGGCGCTCCGCCGTGTCGCGGCGAAAGACGACATCCGCTCCAACATCCACGCCGGGGCGAAGGCCGAAGCGGTGGAGATCGGAAAGGCCGAGCTCCACGTCGCCGAGATCATTCGCCCGAAGCTCGTCGCCGACGGCATGTTTCTCGTCGGAGTCGACATCGTCGGCGACAAGATTCTGGAAGTGAACGTGTTCTCACCGGGGAATCTCGAAAGCTGCTCGGCCCTGGCGGGCGTCGATTTTTCAGTGCCAATCCTCGACTCGATCGAACGGAAAGTCGCGATCGCCGCCCAATACGCCAGCGCATTCGACAACCGCCATCTCGCTATTTTGTGAGTCAACGGGAACCGCGGCTATCGAGCAAACGCCCCTCCTGATACGATAGGGGATGCTGAACCTCTCCTGCCTGTGCGGCCAGATCCGCGTCGAGACCGCGAAGCGACCGGACTACATCCACGAGTGCAACTGCACTTTGTGCAGCAAGTCGGGCGCGCGCTGGGGCTATTTCCATCCGTCCGAGGTGAGCGTCGAGGGTTCGGCGGAGGGTTATTGCCGGGAGGACAAGGAGGATCCGGGGGCGCGGCTTCAGTTCTGCGCCAATTGCGGTTCGACGACCCACTTCGTGCTGACCGAAAGCGCCGTGGCGAAGCATGGGAACGTCGTCATGGGCGTCAACATGCGGCTGGCGGACGAGCGGGATCTCGCCGGGATCGAGCTTCGCTTTCCCGACGGGCGGGCCTGGGCGGGCGAGGGCTGCTTCGGCTATGTGCGGGAGGCCCGCATTCTCGGTCGAGAGGCGAATTCGGGCTGACCGCTCGCACGGATCAGTCCAGCCTCACCTTCCCCCGCCCCTGCTTGACCGCGCTCCGACCCTTCTTCTCATCGACCCGCCGCGCCTTGGCCGCCCGGCTCGGCTTGGTCTTCACCCGCCGGCGCGGGGCGATGTGGGCCCTGGTTATGAGGTCGGTCAGCCGGGCGCGGGCTTCCTCCCGGTTCGCTTCCTGGGTGCGGTGGGTCCGGGCGGTGAGGACGATCTCGCCCTCGCTCGTCATCCGGCTTCCGGCCAGCCGCTTGAGGCGGGCGTAGACGGCGGGGGCGAGGCCGAGCCTGAAGACGTCGCAGCGCAGCTGGACGGCGGTGGCGACCTTGTTGACGTTCTGGCCGCCGGGGCCGGTCGAGGCGAGGAACTTCTCCTCGAGCGCCTCCTCGGGGAGGGCGAAGGGCTCAGGCGTCGAGGACATCGCCCAGTCCCGCATTGACGAAGGTCGGCGGAAGCGGCGCCGTCGCCTCGACGGGGGGCTTGCCGTCGCGGTCGACCCGGATCGACAAAGCGTGGAGGAGCATCGGACCGTTCGAGCCGCCATAGACCGGGTCGCCCGAGATCGGGATCCCGAGGCCGTCGGCGGCGTGGACCCGGATCTGGTGGGTCCGGCCGGTCTCGGGCGAGAAGAGGATCACGGCGCGGCCGTCGCGGACGGCCACTTTGCGCCAGCGGGTCAGGGAGGGCCTGCCCTCCGGGTCGTTCACCATCCGCCAGCCTTCGGCCTCGCTGGACGTCTTGGCGAGCGGCATGTCGATAACGCCCTCGCCGCCTTCCGGGACCCCGTCGAGCACGGCGAGGTAGGTCTTGGCGACCTTCTTCTCCTCGAACGCGCGCTGGAAGCGCTTGTGGGCCTTGGGGTTGCGGGCGAGGAGGAGGCAGCCCGAAGTGTCGCGGTCGAGCCGGTGGACGGGCAGGGGCGGGCGTTTGAAGCCGAAGCGGAAATGCTTCAGATAATCCTCGAGGCTCTCGGGCGTGCGCGAGCCGGGATGGACGGCGAGCCCGGCCGGCTTGTCGATGACGATCGCCTCGCCGTCGATGAACAAGACATATTTATCCCACACGGCCGTTTTCTTTCCTGAAGGAGGCTGCCCTGCCACGCCGGTCGCGGCCGTGCAAAACCTGAATCGCCGCCCCCGGCGGTTCCACGAGGCCGGAAGGACGCCGGCCGGGCAGCGGCAGCGGCGTCCCAGGCTGGCGGCGGCAAATAAGGGCGGCGGGCCGGACTCGCTGCCCGCGCCGGCGGCCCGAATTTTGACAATTGCCCGAGTAATCCGGGCTCGGCGTCCGTATTATCAGCTGAAGCGATCGTCGAGGTCGGCGTAACGATCCAGCTCTTCGGTGGTAAGTTCGCCTTCGGTGCTGAAAACGACGGTCGGGAAACCGGAACAAACCCTGGCGAGACGAAGATCCCTGGCCTCGGCGGCCGAACGTGTCTCCAAAACCAAATACCGCCCGCCGCTGCCTTCGAACCCGTAGACGAAATAGCTGAGGGCTTTCATTGCGGGCTCCATGCACGATCGGCCGAGTTCATTCGTCTACCCTTTTCCCGCCGGATCGGAAAGCTTCGTCATGGCGTCGTCGAAGGATCGGGGAGCGGTGGCCGTCGGGCGAAGCGGGCACGTCTCCCTCCGCGAGCGGGTAAGGAGGCCGGAGTGTCGTGGTGCGGCTACTCCGGCCCCCGCCGTGGCTTCCCTCGGCGCAGGCACAATAGCGTGTCGATCGCGGAAGGCAAAGGGCGAGCTCGCCGTTTTGCCGAGGCCAGGCAGGCGGCGAGGACGACCTTGTGGCCGATCTCGCTGAGCCCGCGCCAAGCGGCTCGGAAATGGTAACTGTCCCGGTTATTCCTGCGGAATCAGTTACTGCTTCGTGCTTATCTAAATCAATTACTGTTTCAACTTATCTTGCAACAGCCTAAGCAGACGACGATTATACCTTTGCGCATAATCCGTTGCCTTTCGTTGATACAATACACACGACGCATCGAGGTTGGAATCACTGGTGCCCTCGATTGCTTCCGAACGTAGCTTGTGCGCATAGGGTGAATCTTCGGTACCAGGAAAAGTAATTGTGTAACCTTGAATACCAAGTATGTAAGGGGTGGGCAACAGAGCTATGCGTTCGGCTTCGACTTCGGGATTCTTTTCAAGAAGTCGCTGCAAGTAAGCTTCACAACCTGCTCGAGGAGCAACGGTGGAACTGCAAGCCCAAAGAAGTTGGCTAATTGCAATTAATTTTATGGCGTCCATAATCACATTTCTACTCTTCATTGTAAAGTGATTTCGGTGTAAGAGGGGGAGTTGAGATTGAAGGTGAAATAGGTACAGATGGCGAGGGCGAGCTAGGAGTTGGGTAAGCAGTTCTCTCCGGAAGTCCTAAAGAGCTAGCTACCGGATTTTCATTTTTGTTAATATTATTCATTTGACCTGGTCCATCATCTAAATCTCCCATAACTCCATGACCAAGTTCATGAGCTACCACTTGCTCGGTAGCAGCCACCTGTAAACCATCTGATGTTTGAATAACGGGCTTAAAATTAGGATCTATCCTCATTTCGCCAGTTACTACATCTCCTCCTGCGTTGTTGTCATCAGTTATTCTAATGAACTCTTTCTTGGGGGTTAATTTTGCCTCATCCCTCATTTCGCGTCCGCGGGGAGTCGAATAAATACGTTGGAGGACCCTTCTCATTTCCCGCCGCTGAGACCGAGTCCCGTCTATGACTTTTACAGCGTCCCGAAGACCGGTGGGATCCTTTCCGTTGACAGGATCATTCCCGACATAGGCATAGAGATTGATCTGATCGTCATACCCGATCGGGTCGACCTGCAGGAATCGGCCCAGCGTCGGCGAGTAGATGCGGGCCTTGTAATAATAGAGGCCAAGCTCCGGCAGCCACGCCTGGCCGGTATACTGGAACCGGCCCTGGTTGTTCGCGTCGGGGATGCCATATTCGTCATAGCTGTTGATCGACAGCAGCCAGGAGCCGGGGCCGGCGATGCCGGTGATCGAGCCTCGACGATCGGTATGCGGGAACCGCGGCTGGTCGAACCCGGCACCCTCATACCAGAACAGCGGATCGTCGTCCGAGTCGCCGTGGACGTAGCGGCGAAGCATCGTGCCCGAGCCGTTATACTCCGCGACCAGCTCGTCGCCGTCGTGAAGGAACTGGGTCGTGCCGGTGGCGGGGCTCGAAATCTGGAACAGCCGCCCGAGCGGGTCGTAGAGCAGGCTCGCGGTCTTCGCTCCCGAGGCCGAGACCAGCCGGTTCTCGACGTCGTAGACGAAGCTCGTCGAGCCGTCCGAAATGAGGTTGCCGTTGGAATCGTAGGTGAAGCTCGCCGAGGTCGCTCCGTCGCTGACGGTGCCGGTATATTGGTTCTGGCCGTTGGCGGCGTAGTTGCGGCTGACCGCGACGCTTCCCGTCCAGGCGTAGGAATCGTTGGTCCCGCTCTCGCTCGTTAGCTGGCCGCCGGGATTGTAGAGGAAGTTCGATTCGGTGTTGCCGACGCCGGCGCCGAACTCGTCGCGGTGCAGGGAAAGGCGGCCGGCACCGTCATAAAGGTAGGCGGTCATATCGCCGAACCGGCGCGCGAAGTAGCTTCGCTGCCCGGCCGGATTGTAGGCAAACGCGGTCATGATCGTCGCGGTCGAGCCGAGCGGGCCCTGATAATCGTCGGTCGCCCGCCCCAGGCCGTCGCGCTTCGTCCAGAATTTCTGGCCGTCGGGGAAGGCGAGCTCGCTCTCGCGGCCCTCCGAATCGTAGAGATGGCCGATCGTCCGGCTTGCCCCCGCCATCGCCAGGGTCGATGAGGCCACCCGGCCGAACCCGTCATAGGCTGTCGTCACCCCCTCGCCCGAGAGGCTGTCGAACCGCGCCTTGGTCTGGAGGCCGCGGAGGTCGTAGTCGTAATGGACGTCGCGGGTCTGCGCCGCGTCAAGCCCGGCCCGCTCCGGCACGATCTTGGCGATCATCCGGTTGAGCGCGTCATATTGGAAGGTGAGGATAGAGCCGTCGCGCTTCCTCAGGCTAGTGCGGTTGCCGTCGGCGTCGTAGAGATATTGTTCGTAATCGGCCTGGTCCGCGACCCCGGGCGTCGTCTTCGACGGGAAGATCCAGCGCTGCTGCCGGCCGAAGCCGTCGTAGCGCATCTCCGCCTTGTAGCCGCGCGCGTCGACGAGGCTCAGCTTCTGGTCGTTGGCATTATAGGTCCAGGCCGCCTCGCGCCGCTGGAGCGGGGTTCCGACGGCGTCCCAGCTCTCGAGCAGCCGGCCCGCATTGTCGTAGACGTTCTTCGAGATCCGGTCGGTGCCGTAGGCGGAATGCGCCGTTCCCGGAACGCACTTGTCGGCGAGCGGGGTCGACCAGACGTCCGGGTTCATCCTGACCGCCGTGCATTTGAGCCGCCCGGCGAGGTCGTAGCTGTACTCGGTGACGTTGACGACCGTGACGCCGTTGCTCGTCCATTCGCGGGTCTTGCGGTCGAGCGCGTCATATTCGGTGTCGATCCTGCGCTCCAGAAGGAAGCCCGGCCAGCTCGCCGGCGCCGCCCACTCCGGCTGCCAGTCGGCGAGCTGGCCCTGCTCGACCTGGATCAGGCGCCCCGCCGGATCGTATCGGTTGCGCATCGCGGCGAAGCGCAAGGGGCCGGCGCCGTCGGGATCGGGCGCGATCGTGCCTGTCACCCGGCCGTCCGCATCGTAGCGAAGGCTCGACGTGAAGGGCAAAGCCGAGGTCGGCGCGGAGGCCGGGCAGGCGGCGAGGCCCGCGTTGCCGTTGGGGCTGGTCTCGCTGATCCTCCGGCCGCGGACGTCATAGGCGAAGCAGGTCCTCAACGTCTGCCCGTCGGCGGTCACCGCCTGGCCGCGCAGGAGCAGATTGTTGGAGGCGGCGTCGGGGCCGTAATCGAAGGCCGTCAGCACCTCGTCGGCCGTCCCGAGCGCGCAGCCGGCGCCGCCCGGGTTGCCGGTGCGGCAGGTCGACATCCTGTCGAGCAGCCAGACCGGAGGCCCGGCCGCGCTTCCGTCGGCGAGCCGGGCGGTGCGCTGGACGTAGCAGCACTCCGCCATGCTCGGGCGCGTAGGTCCAGGTGCTGGTGTTGCCGCGCGCGTCGGTCATCGACAGCGGCTTGTTGGCCGATTTCGATCCCATGGCGGTGACGTAGACGGCCGAGGTGACGATCGGCGCCGGAACGCTTCCGTCCGGATTGAGGACGCCCGGCTTCGGGCTGCGCTTCGCCTCCCTGACGTTGAAATTACTGTCATATTTTAGGTCGGTCCTGATCCCCTCGGGATCGGTGACGGATTCGGGGACCGGCAGGACGACGCAGCGATAATTTTCCCCGACGGGCAGCCCGGCCGCCGCCACCGAATCGCAATATTGGAAAGTCGTGCTTCCGGCCCCGGCGCCGATCTCTACCGGCGCCGGAGTCTGATGGTAGACGTAGCTCGGATCGTTGAGGTCGTCGTCCACATATTCCTCGGTGCAGGGGTGGACGTTGCAGATCTCGCCCGGCTGAGGGCCCCAGGGCTCCCTCGGCCAGGCATAGTCGGCGAAGCCGCCCCCGCCGAGCGCGTCCTCGTACAGGCCTCCGGCGAGGGTCGACGCTTTGTAGTTCACATAGGGGGAGAACTGATATTGGTAGGTGTAGCTCTGCCCGTCGGCATAGGCCTGGTGGTCGACGATGTCCTGGGGGACGCCGATCTCGTCGATCAGGACGTGGGAGGTGTTGGTCAGCCAGGGCGCCGAATAGCCGGGCTTGACGAAGCCGGTCGTGCTGGAGCCGGCAGCCGGCCCGGTCCCGTATTGGAATGTCGACGTCGCATTGTCCGGGCCGGTCGCGGCGGCGATCCTATTGTCCCCGGTATAGGAATAGGTCGCCGCCGGAATGCCGGCCGGGCAGAGACCGTCTCCCGGCGCCGCGGTCACGGCGAGGTTGAGAAGGCAGGCTTTGGTGACGAGCGCGCCGGTGCCCTCGAGCAGGAGCGCATAGCCGCGCGAGCTGGTCACCCGGGCGAGCCGCACCCCGACGCCCGCGGAGACGTAGGAAAAAGTGAACCTGGTCCCGTCGACCTCGGTGATCTCGGAGACGTAGGCGCAGCGGCGCGTGGTCGAGCAATCGCCGCTGCCGATCGGCCGGAACACCGCCACCGTCCCGTCGGCGGCGGTGTAGGTGTAGACCGCCGCCGCGCTGGCCTTGTCCCCCGTGAAGGTGAGCGGCGCCGGGGTCCCGGGCGACATCTGCTGGAAGCCGACGTGGAAGTAACGCGCCTGGTAGGTCATCGAGCGTCCGCCGAAATGGACGTTGATCTGGAAGTCCGGGCCAGTGCTCGATTCGGGATTGTCGATGCTGAACTTGCGCTCCGAAACCATGATGTCCCAATTGTGGGAGAGGTTGCCGAACGGGTTGCTATGGCCGGGCACGGTGGCGGTCAAAGTCCGCGAGAAGGACAGGCCGGCATTGCCCTCGCCGCCGATGGCGAGATCCTTCTCCTCGTAGACGAAGCGCCCGGTGCGAAGGTCGACCCCGCCCGGGGCGGTGACGAACTTCTCGGCCGGAGTGCTGACCAGCTTGTCCACCGCCGCGGCGGGCGCGGCGAGGCCGAAGGCGAGGAAGGCGACGGCGAGAAAGCCGCGCGGCGCCCCGAGGCCGGCTCGAAGGGCCCCCATCAGCAGCCTCCCGGACCGAGCTGGACGGTGAAGCTTCCCGTGGCGGTGCCGCCGCGGCCGTCGCTGACCGTGTAGGAGCCGGTGAAGGTGCCGCTCAAATAGCTCGGGGACCAGCTCAGCCGGTTGTTCGCTATCCCCATCAGGCCGACCTGTGCCGCCGCCCCCCCGACCGAAATGAGGGTGAGCGGGTCGCCATTGGGGTCGCTGTCGTTGGCGAGCGCATCGAAGGTCGAGGCGGCGCAGCGCTGGACGTGGAAGCTGTCGGAAACCGCCACGGGCGGCGGGTTCGAGGGCGGTGGAGGCGGCGGAGGCGTGGGCGGAGGCGGAGGCGGAGGCGGAGGCGGGGGAGGAGGAGGCGGAGGAGGAGGCGGCGGCGGCGGCGGAGGGGGCGGCGGCGGCGGGG
>DASTFN010000013.1:0-108346 GCA_035719905.1 Allosphingosinicella sp. | reverse complement strand
CAACTGCGCCTGATCGAGGCGATGGCGCTCGATGCCGACGGCTTTCCGGCCCGCCCGGTCGCGACGGAGCGGCTCAGCGAGGCGCCCTATGTCGCCGCCGCCCGGTCGTTCATGACCGAGGCGGAATGCCGCTATCTCAAGGCGGCCGGGGAGCCCGGCCTGCAGCCCTCCGCGGTTGTCGACCCGGCCACCGGCCGGATGGTGCCGCACCCGGTCCGCTCCTCGGATGCGGCGATGTTCGGGGTTTATGCCGAGGATCCCGCGATCAACGCGCTCAACCGGCGGATCGCGGCGCTGAGCGGGACCCGGCTCGACCAGGGCGAGCCGCTGCAGCTTCTGCGCTATCGTCCGGGCGGCGAATATAAGCCGCATATGGACGCTCTTCCGGCCGAGCCCAACCAGCGCATCCTGACCGTGCTCGTCTATCTTACCGACGATTATGAAGGCGGCGAGACCCGCTTCCCGAACACCGGCCTCACCTTCCGCGGCAAGACCGGCGACGCTTTGCTCTTCCGCAACGCCGGCGCCGACGGCCGAGCCGACCCGCTGGCGCTCCACGCCGGGCTGCCGGTGACGAGCGGGACCAAATATCTCGCTTCGCGCTGGATCCGGGCGGGGAAATTCACCTATCCGCCGCCGAAGCCGCTCCTGGATCTTTGAACGAGCGTCGTCATTGCGAGGAGTGAAGCGACGAAGCCATCCAGGGCGCAGGCGCCGCACTGGATGGCTTCGCTGCGCTCGCAATGACGGTCAGACGGCGGCGGGTCCCGGCCGCGCCACCATCTGCGCCGCCGCTTCCTCCTCCGGGCTGTCGTGCGGGATGGTCTGCGAGGTCCAGTCGTCGCCGTCATGGCCGTAGCGGACATGGCTTCCGCGGCGGAAGCCGGTGCCGTCCCAGGCGATCACCTGGAGCTCGATGTCGTTGTGGCGGTGGGCGTGGATCCAGTTGAAGCTCTGCAGCTCGTTGTTGCGGAGCCGCTTCGAGGTCGCGGTGCCGGCCTGGATGACGAGCGCCCCGCCGGCCGTCTCGACCATCTTGCGCGCCGCTTCGGCATAGGTCCGGTGGAAATGGCCGGCCAGCGCGATGTTGACCCCGGCCCGGCAGACGGCGGCGACCGCGTCCTCGTGCCGGCCGACCGCCTCGGTCAGCTCGGTTCCCTCCCCGATCGGCATCGAGAAGAGCGGATGGTGGGTGACGAGGATCCGGGTCTTGCCGGGCGCCACCGAAGCGAAGCGCTCCTCGATTATCCTCATCTGGTCGCGGTTGATCCGGCCGTCCTTGAAGGTGAGCGAACGGGCGGTGTTGATCCCGAGCACGGCGACGTCGTCATTCTCGAACCAGGGGCACAGGTCGTTGGAGATATATTTCTTGTAGCGATGGAGCGGCGCGGCGAAGCGGGTGGCGACGTCGTAGAGCGGGATGTCGTGATTGCCGGGGACGGCGAGCACCGGCCAGCCCGCGGCGCGGAGCTTGTTGAGCCAGGTCGAGGCCTGTTTGAACTGCTCGATCCGGGCGCGCTGGGTGAAGTCGCCGCTGACGATGATCAGGTCCGGCTGCTGCTCCTGGAGCCAGGCGTTGGCGCCGTCGACGACCTTCTCGTCGTGGCAGCCGAAATGGACGTCGGAGAGATGGGCGATCCGGGCCATGAGGGGGTGAACCCGTCTCCTTCGTCAGAGTTTCGTCATTGCGAGCGAAGCGAAGCAATCCAGCGGCTCGGAGCCCGTAACTGGATTGCTTCGTCGCTTCGCTCCTCGCAATGACAGGTCACTTCCACACCCTTGCGTGCCTTCCGCCGAGCGTGGTCAGGAGCTCATATTGCGACAGGCCGGACTGGGCGGAAGCGGCCGGCAAGGCGTAGTCGAGCTCGACCCAGTCGCCTTCCTTCAGCTCCGGCGCCTCGTCGACGAGGAGGGCGGTGAGGTCCATCGAGATCCTGCCGACGACCGGAGCGCTGCCGCGGGCGAGGCGGGCCCGGCCGGTGCCCGAGAAGCCGCGCAGATAGCCGTCGGCATAGCCGAGGTTGAGGATGGCGAGCTCGGCCGGAGCCGCGGCCGTCCAGGTTTTATTGTAGCCGACCGAGCCGCCCGCCTCGACCCGGCGGCGCTGGACGATCTGGGCCTCGACCCGGACGACCTGGCGGATATGCCCGGCCGCCTCGCGCCGGGGCACTCCGCCGTACAGAGCGAGGCCGGGGCGGGTGAGGTCGAAGGCGTAGCCGGCGCCGAGGCAGATTCCGGCGCTGTTGGCGAGGCTCCGGCGCCGGGCCGTTACCCGGCCGGCGAGCTCGGCGAAGGCGGAGCGCTGGCGCTCGTTCATCGCCACATCCTCGTCGGCGCAGGCGAGGTGGCTCATCAAAGTGTCGATCTCGAGGCCGTCGAGAAGGCCCTCCCCGACCTCCGCCGGGCTGAGTCCGAGCCGGTTGATTCCGGTGTCGATCATGACGTCGCAGGGCCGGCCCCGCCCCGCCTCCTTCCAGCGCCCGACCTGGAGCGGCGTGTTGAGCACCGGCCGGGCCGGCGAGGCGGCGGCGAGCGGCAGATCCTCGCCGGCGAGGCCGTGGAGGACCGAGACCGAGGCGGCGCCGAGCCAGGGGAGCAAAGCTTCCGCTTCCGCCCAGGTGGCGACGAAGAAGTCGCGGCAGCCGGCATTGGCGAGCCGCATGACGACGTCGCGGGCGCCGAGGCCGTAGCCGTCCGCCTTGACCGCCGCGCCGCAGGCGGCGCCGGCGCTCTGCCGTCCGAGCCAGCGCCAGTTCTCGACGAGGGCCTCGCCGTCGATCAGCAGGCGCAGCGGGGAATGGGGCTCGGGCACGGAAGGCGGATAGCGGGTGGGAAGCGTTCGGGAAACCCGTCATCCCAGGAGGGACCCCATCAAAGTAGTACTTTGATGGGAACCCGAAGGCTGGGATCCCAGCGGGTGAAAGGCACAGGCGGTCTTCACCCGCCGGGGCCCCAGCCTGCGCTGGGGCGACGGGTTACTCCAGCTCCTTGCCCGCCGTCTCCGGAAGCCAGAACAACGTCACCACCAGCGCCATCGCCACCACGCCGATCGTGTACCAGAGGCCGGCGAACGGATCCCCGGTCTTGGCGACGATATATTGGCTGATGAAGGGCAGGAAGCCGCCGAAATAGCCGGTGCCGATATGGTAGGGGATCGACATGGACGTGTAGCGGATCCGCGCCGGGAAGAGCTCGACGAGCAGGGCCGCCACCGGCCCGTAGGTCATTCCCGAGCACAGGCCGATGAGGACGATGGCGAGGACCACCTGAAGCGCCTGGAGGAAGCTGGGCGAGCCCTTCTCGAGCTTGTAGCCGGCGATCTTGAGCCCGAAATCGAGCGAAGCGGGATCGGAGGCGTCGACCGCGACTCCGCCGATCGTCACTCCGGCCGGGGTGCCGGCGGGCGCCTCGACGGTCGAGTAGCCGACGCCCTTCTTCGACAAGGCGTCGAGCAGCTTGCCGCACTGGGTCGGCTGGACCTTGGCGAAGGGCGCATAGGTGCAGTCGCTGCCGGTGACGACCACCGGATTCCTGCGCATCGCCGCCGACAGCTCAGGATTGGCGGCCGAGGCCATCCAGTAGAAGAGCGGGAACACGAGGACGATGGTCAGGGCATAGCCGATGACGATCGGTCCCTTGCGCCCGACCCGGTCAGAGAGCCAGCCGAACAGGATGAACCAGACCACCGAGAAGACGGCGGCGGCGCCGATCATCGCGCGGGCGGCCGTGTCCTCGATCCTCAGCGAATTCTGAAGGAAGTACATCGCCTGGAACTGCGCCGTGTACCAGATGACGGTGAGGCCGGCGGCGATACCGAACAGAGCGACGAGGACGAGCTTGACGTTGGACCGGGTCGCGAACGTCTCCTTGAGGGGGTTCTTGGCGACCTCGCCGGCTTCCTTCATGGCCTGGAAGACGGGGCTCTCCTTGAGCTTCAGCCGCACCCATAAGGAGACGGCGAGAAGCACGACCGAGAAGAGGAAGGGAATCCGCCAGCCCCACGCCTCCCAGTCGCCTTTGTCGACGAACAGCTCGGAGACCAAGACGACGGCGACCGAGAGGATGAAGCCGCCGATCACTCCGGCCTGGATGAAGCTGGTATAATAGCCGCGCCGGTTCCTCGGCGCATGCTCCGCGACGTAGATGGCCGCACCGCCATATTCGCCGCCGAGCGCGAGGCCCTGAAGCACCCTCAGGAACACGAGGATGGCCGGGGCCGCCATTCCGATCGCCGCATAGCTCGGGATCAGGCCGACGGCGGCGGTGGCGATGCCCATCAACGTGATGGTGACGAGGAAGGTGTATTTGCGCCCCAGCCTGTCGCCGAGATAGCCGAACAGCACCGCTCCGATCGGACGGACTCCGAAGCCGACTCCGAAGCTTGCGAGGGCGAGCAGGAACTGGGCGGTCTCGCTCGAGGCGGGGAAGAATTGCTTGCCGATGATCGCGGCCAGCGTTCCGTAGATGAAGAAATCATACCATTCGAAGATTGTGCCGAGGGTCGAGGCGAAGATGACCAGCCGGTCCCGCTTCGCGTCGATCACATAGTCGCCGGATACCGCCATGGCCATTTTCGCCCCCTGCCCTGCCTGCGCCTGTGTAAGCGGCGCGAGGCGGAGCGGGCAAGCGCCCCCAAATTCCTCCCCGAGATTTCTCGGGGAGGGGGACCATGCGAAGCATGGTGGAGGGGTTCTACGCACTCAGAAAAGGCCCCTCCACCAGGCTTCGCCTGGTCCCCCTCCCCTGCAAAGGCAGGGGAGGAACTAGGGAGCTAGACGACGAGATGATCGAGCACCGCCGGAAGCAGCCCTTCCACCGCCGCCTCGGCGGCGCCGGGGTCGGTACCGAACTCGCCGTCTATCGCCAGCCGGGCGAAGCCGTGGACCATCGCCCAGCACGCGATGGAAGGCGCGGCGTCCGGCCCCGCCGGGCTTCGCGCCGGCCCCTGCCCGTCCCGGACCGCGCCGTCGAGGAGGAGAAAGGCCCGGGCCGCGGCGGCGGCGTAATCGGCATCGTTCCGCTTCAGCAAAGCCGCCCGGAACATGAGGTCGAACCGCGCCCGGTTGGCGAGCGCGAAGCGGACGTAGGCGAGGCCCTGGGCGCGGATCCGGGCCTCGCGCCCGCCCCCTGCCGCCGCCGCCTCGAGCGAATCGCCCAAGTCGCGGAAGGCGCCGGCGGCGACCGCGGTGAGCAGGCCGGAGGCGTCGCCGAAATGGTGGGCGGGCGCGGCCGGCGACACTCCGGCGCGGCGCGCCGCCTCGCGCAGGCTGAAGCCATGGGTGCCGCGCTCGGCCAGCACCGCCTCGGCGGCCGCGATCAGCGCCGGCCGAAGGGCGCCATGGTGATAGGCGCGTGTGGACTTGACACTGTTCAGATCATCGGCCATAACTCAATCTATACAGCGTCAAGATTGGAGTGGCAACCTTGCTCGATCCCACCTTCGCCTTCGCCCTCGCCAACAATTTCGGGCTGCTCGCCTGGGCGGCGCTTCTGCTCTCGCTGTTCGTGGCGCGGATCCGGATCTTCGTCTGGCCGGCGACGCAATTCGCAATCCCGCTGGCCTGGGCACTGCTCTACGTCATCCTTCTCGCCCAGGGGCTGCCGGTGGCGGAAGGCGGCTTCGACTCGATCGAAGGCGTGCGCGGCCTGTTCGCCAACGATTCGGCGCTGACCGCCGGCTGGCTCCACTATCTCGCCTTCGACCTGTTCGTCGGCACCTGGATCGCCCGCGATTCGGTCGAACGGAAAGTCCCGGGACTGCTGGTCGCCCCCTGCCTCGCCCTCACCCTCATGTTCGGCCCGGCCGGCCTGCTCGCTTACTTCCTCCTGCGCCTCGCCTTCGCGCGGCGCGCCGACAAGGAGAGTGTGTCGTGACCGCCCTCGCTCTCCCAGCCCCGACCGTCCGTCTTCCGATCCTCTCCGAGCTGGTCGAACGCCAGCGGGTGCTGGCCTGCTACGGCCTCGCCGTCCTGCTGCTCGCCCTCCCAATCCTCGCTTTGCAGGCGGTCGATCCGCGCACCCTCCACGGCGTCGGCATCTGGATGAAGCCGGCCAAGTTCCTCATCTCGGTCGGGGTGTTCTCGCTCACCGCCGCCTGGTTCTGGGGCTATGTCCGCCCCGAGCGCCGCGACTCCCCGGCGCTGCGCTGGACGGCGCGGATCCTGATCGCCTCGGCGAGCTTCGAGCTCCTCTACATCGCCCTCCAGGCGGCCCGCGGGCTCGACTCGCACTTCAACTTCAGCTCGGCCTTCCACATCGTCATGTACGCCCTGATGGGGGTCGCCGCTTTGGTCCTCACCGCCACCACCCTGCCGCTCGCCTGGGAGGTAGCGCGGCGCCCGAAGGCCGGCCTCAGCCGCGATTTCGCGGCCGCCCTCGTCACCGGGCTGGCCCTCACCTTCCTGCTCGGCGCCGGCCTCGGCGGCTATATGAGCCAGACGACGGGCCATTCGGTCGGGGCCGAGGGCGGTCGGGTCCTCTTCTTCGGCTGGAACCGGAGCGGCGGCGACCTTCGGATCGCCCATTTCCTCGGAATCCACGCCCAGCAGGCGATCCCGCTGCTGGCGGCTCTGGTCGCCGGCCAGACGGTCAGGGTGCGCTGGACGGCGCTGGCGGCGGGCACGGCGGTCTACGTCGCGGTGACTCTGGCGGTGTTCCTGCAAGCCGTCGCGGGGCGGCCTCTGCTTCCGCTCTAATTCCCCTCCTTGGAAAGAAGGGGCATTAGAGCGCCTCCCGCGCCTTTTCCCAATTGCGGCCGTCGAAGCTTCGCACCTTCACCGAAAGTCCGGACACGTCGTCCAGCGCAGTCCAGTTCAGGCTCCACGCCTCCGGGTGCGAGCGCGGCTGGTAGAAGCTCTTCACTCCGCAGACCGAGCAGAAGAGATGGTCGGCGGCGCCGGTGCCGAAGCGATAGTGGGTGAGCGCGCCCTCGCCCGACAGGAGCCGGAAATCGGCGTGCGGGACGATCAGGTGGCGAAAGCCCGTCATCGCGCAGATCGAGCAATTGCAGTCGAGCACCTCGACGTCGCGCAGCACCTCGGCCTCGAAGCGAACGGCGCGGCAGTGGCAGCCGCCGGAGATCGTCACCTTGTCCAGATCGATCCTCAGCGCGGAGTCGGCTTGCGGGGCGGGCGTCCGCCGCCACCCTTGCCGGCGGGGCGTCCCGGCGGTGCACCGTCGCGCTTGGGCGGAGGACGGCGGAACGGCCGGTGCTGGCCGGCGGGCGGGGCTCCGGGCCGTGGCGGGCGAGGCGCGGCGGGCTCGCCGCCGGAGATGGCATAGCCTTCCTTCTGGAGCCTCGAGAAAGCCGCCCGGACGCTCGCCGAGACCGCATTCTGCACCTCTTGCGGGAGATCGGCGAGGGTGGTGTTGGCGTGGATCGCATTGAGGTCGCGAAGCAGGTTGTTGGGAAGCCCCTTCGACGCGGCCTTCAACGCGGCGATGGCGTCGAGCACGGCGGCGGCGACGATGTCCTGCATGACGTCGGTTGCGGATTTCCTCATGGCCCCCTCTTAGGGGAGAATTAGGACGCTCACTAGTGACTGTCCCAAGCGGCCGTCCCAATGCATAAGGCTTCAGAAAAAGGGGACAGCTACAGTAACCGTCCCCTTTCGTCGGAGGTTCGAATGCCGAACAAGCTGCTCACCCTCGCCTTGCTCACCGGTCTCGGCCTCGGCACCGCCGCCTGCGCGACCGGGCCGGCGGCGCCGTCCGTCGACTATTCCGCGATCCTCGCCGATCCGATCCGGCCCGAGGCCGACCGCGCCCGCGACGCCGACCGCAGGCCCGCCGAGCTGGTCGCCTTCGCCGGAGTCCGCCCCGGCGACAGGATCGCCGAGCTCGCCCCCGGCGGCGGCTATTTCACCCGCATCCTGAGCGGCGCGGTCGGGGCCGAGGGCCGGATCTACGCGATGGCGAGCCGCCCCTCCCCGGCCCTGCAGGAGCTGGCCGCGGCGCGGCCCAACATCGTCGTCACCGTCGCCGAGCCGGGCACCATCCCCGCGCCCGAACCGGTCGACATGGTCTGGACGACCCTTAACTATCACGATTTCAAGAATGTGAAGCTCGGCTCCGGCGACGGCGCCGCCGCGATCAACGCCGCCGCCTGGAAGGCGCTCAAGCCCGGCGGCCTCTACCTCGTCGTCGACCACGACACGGCGGCGGGCGCGGGCGCCTCGCAGACCTCGACCCTGCACCGGATCGAAGGCGCCCTGGTTCGTCGCGAGGTGGAGAGCGCCGGCTTCCGCCTCGACGGCGAGAGCGGTCTCCTGCGCCATCCCGCCGACGATCATACGATCAAGGTCCAGGAGACGGGGATAAGGGGCAAGACCGACCAGTTCGTGCTGAGGTTCCGCAAGCCCAGGCGCTAGGAGCCAGCCGTCATTCCGGCGGAAGCCGGAATGAACGTGGTTAACCCGCTCTTTACCCTGCCTATTTACCATGATCGCCGGGAAGAGGGGGATCCGACCGATGATGGGGATGATGCTGTTCGCGGCCGCCGCGAACGCGCCGGTGCAGCTTGCCGCCCGGGACGACGCGCAATGGCGGATGTTCGTGCGCGCCAGCCTGCAGCGGACGGCGCCGCCGCGCGGCTCGAGGTTGCAGCATCTGGAGGGTGTGGTTCGCCGGCTCGGCGCGGAACGCCAGACCATTCAAGTGCCGGGACCGTCCGGCCTCTAAATTCCTCCCCCGGATTTCCCCTGCGAATGCAGGGGAGGAATTTAAGGGCTAGCCCCGCTTCCTGACGTAGCGGCCCGGCGCCGGCTCCAGGGCCTTCAATTTGCCCTTGCCGGGGACCCGCGCCTTCACCTTTTCCGCCTTGCCGCCTTCCGAGAGGCGGGACTGCCAATGGGGCCACCAGCTTCCTTCAAGGCGGGTCGCGCCCTCGAGCCAGGCTTCGGCCGTCTCGGGGAGCGCCTCGTTCACCCAATAGCCGTGCTTGTTGGCGCTGGGCGGGTTGATCACTCCGGCATTGTGGCCGCTGCCGCCGAGCAGGAAGGCGATCTCGCCGCCGGCCAGCCGGGCGCTGTCGTAGGTCGCCTGCCAGGCCGAGACATGGTCGTCCTTGAGGCTGATCGCCAGCAAGGGCGTCTTCACCGCGCCGAGATCGATCGCGACTCCGTCCAGCTCGAGCCCGCCCTTGGCCAGCTTGTTGTCGCGGAGCACGTCCCTCGCCCATTCGAGCAGGAAGGCGCGCGGGATGTGGGCGCCGTCGGCGAACCAGTAGAGGATGTCGCTGGGCGGCGCCTCTCGGTCGAGAAGGTAGTGATTGACCACCGACGACCAGATCAGATCGTTGGCGCGGACCGCGCTGAACAGGGCCTGGAGGTCCTGGGCGGCCATGAAGCCCTTGTGGAGCAGGTGGCGCTCCATCGCCCGCAATTGCTCGGGCTCGGAGAAGGTCGCCCACTGGCCGAGATGCGAGAAATCGAACATCGTCCCGATCGTCGTCGCGGAGGCGACCCGGTACCCTTCCCCCTTCGCCGCCAGCCAGGCCAGAGCGATGGCGAGGAGGGTGCCGCCCATGCAGAAGCCGAACAGATCGACCTCGCGCTCGCCGGTCGCCGCCTCGATCGCGTCCAGTGCCTCGATCGGGCCCTGGCGGATGTAGTCGGCAAGGCCCTTGTCGGCGAGCTCGGGCCCGGGATTGACCCAGGAGATGACGAAGACGGTGTGGCCCTGCTCGACCAGCCAGCGGATCAGCGAGGATTTGGGCTGGAGGTCGAGGAGATAGAATTTGTTGACCAGCGGCGGGACGTAGAGGAGCGGACGTTTCCACACCTCGTCCGTCGCCGGCGCATATTGGATGAGCTCCATCAATTCGTTGCGGTAGACGACGCTGCCGGGGGTGGCGGCGATGTCCACTCCGAGCTCGAACTCCTGGCTTGCGCGGCGCTGGACGATCCCGGGAGTCTCGGCGGCGTCGGCGAGCAAATTGGCGAGGCCGGAGAGCAGGCTGATCGAGCCGGTGTCGATCGCCTTCCGGATCGCTTCCGGATTGGTGAAGGCGAAATTGGCCGGCGAGATGGCGTTCAGATATTGCTGGGTGAAGAATTCGACCCGGGTGCGGGCGCCTTCGTCCAGCCCTTCCGCTTCCTCGACCATCTCGAGGGCGCGCCTGGCGGTGAGAAGATAGGCCTGCTTGAGATAATCGAAGACCGGCTCCTCGTTCCAGGCGGGATCGTTGAAGCGGCGGTCGCCCCGTTCCGGCGCGGCGACGGGGTCGACGGGCTTGCCGGCGGCGCGCGAGGCGGCGGACTGCCAGAGCTTCAGCCAGTCGGAGGCGGCCTTCTGCTGGGCTTTGAGGAGCTCGCCGGGATGGGTCCACAGATGCGCCGCGAACTCGCCGAAGGCGCGGGCCGGGGCGGCGGGATCGAAGGGCTGCGGGACGTGGGGGTCGAGCGGCCGGGCGGCGGCGCTGGTGGCGAGGCGGACGGCGTTGGCGACCACTTTCGACCAGGCTTCGGCGAGGTCGGCCGGGTTGGGGAGGGATTCGGGGAGCTTGAAGACGGGAGCTTCGGTCATGGGTGAATTTCCTCTCCGCTCATCCTGAGTAGCCGCTGAGCGAAGTCGAAGCGGCGTATCGAAGGACGGTCCTTCGATACGGGCCCTCGACAGGCTCGGTCCCTACTCAGGATGAGCGGTGGAGGGCAATCCCAACCCGCTCACGGCTCAGACCGCCATCAACTCCTCGAGCGCGCCGCAGTCGCGGGGGCTCACGAACAGGAACAGCATGGCCTGGCCCGGGTTCCGGCTGGCCCAGCCCGCTTCGGGATCGGCCGGCGTGCCGAAATCCGCAGGCGCAGAGGCGGTGAGGCTGTCGTAATCCGCAAAAGCGGTGGCCGTCCGAGCGTCGAACATGAAGTTTCTGCCTCTTGGAGGGGGTGATCTCCTCTCTCACAAGGGGACGCGCACTTCCATCGGCATTGTGCAGAGACCGTTGTGCATATATTCCCATACCCCATGGCCGATTTCGACTGGAACGACGTCCGCGCCTTCCTCGCCGTCGCGCGCAGCGGCCGGCTGACCGCGGCGGCGGCCCGGCTCGGGGTCGACCATTCCACTCTGTCGCGCCGGATCGCCGCGCTCGAGCACAAGCTGAAGGCCCGGCTCTTCGACCGAAGCCCGTCCGGCTACACCCTGACCGACCAGGGCCGGCGGCTGCTGCCGATCGGCGAGGAGATGGAGCGGCTGGCGATCGGCGCCGGCGAGGCCGTGGGCGGAAGCGCGACCTCGGTCGAGGGCGTCGTCCGGATCGGCTCGCCGGAGGGCTTCGGAAGCTATTTCCTCGCCCCGCGAACCGCCGGGCTGAAGACTCTCCATCCGCGGCTGACCATCCAGCTCGTCGCCGCCCCGGCGGTGTTCAGCCTCGCCCGGCGCGACGCCGACATCGTCGTCTCGGTCAGCCGGCCGCCGGCCGGACGGCTGAACGTCGCCAAGCTGATCGACTACGATCTCGGCCTCTACGCCGCCCCCGCCTATCTGAGCGACGCGCCCGGAATCGCCTCCTCCGAGGATCTCTTCCGGCACCGTTTCGTCAGCTATATCGGCGAATTGCTCCATTTCCCCGAGCTGGACTTCCTCCAGCATGTCGCGCCCGGCGGGACCACGTCGGTGGAGAGCAGCAATCTGGTGGCGCAATTGCGGGCGACCCTGGCCGGAGCGGGGCTGTGCGTGCTTCCCGCCTTCCTCGCCGAGGAGGAGGACGGGCTGGTCCGGGTCCTGCCCGGGGAGGTCAGCCTGACCCGCTCGCTGTGGCTGGCCGTCCACCAGGATCTGGCCGAGCTGGCGCGGGTGCGGGCGGCGGTCCGGTTCATCAAGGACGAGGTCGAGAAGGCAAAGGGGCTGTTCAAGCTTTAACCGTCATCCCGGCGAAAGCCGGAACCCATGAACACCGACGCCCGTGTTCATGGATCCCTGGTCGAGCCCGGGATGACGGCCCTCCCCTCCCCTCCCCTCGGCGCTCCGCCGGGGCCGTTCATCGAATCGCTTGTCAACTGCACTGGTTGACTCACAAGCTGCCGCTACGGGCGAATCGATTGGCCGGAGGGAGGGTGAAGATGCGCGTCGCGACGATTTGCCTGGCCCTCCTCGCGGCGCTCGCTTCGCCCGGCTGCTCCGGGGGCGGATCGTCCGGCGAGGTCGAGCTTCTCAACGTCTCCTACGATCCGACCCGCGAGCTCTACCGCGACGTCAACGCCGCCTTCGCCCGGCAGTGGCTGCAGAAGACCGGCCAGACGATCCGCTTCAACATGAGCCATGGCGGCTCGGGCAAGCAGTCGCGGGCGATCCTCGACGGGCTCGACGCGGACGTCGCGACCCTTGCCCTGGCCTACGACATCGACGCGATCAGCCAGAGGCGGCCGGACGTCCTCCCGGCCGGCTGGCAGGCGCGGCTGCCCAGCAACAGCTCGCCTTACACCTCGACCATCGTCTTCCTCGTCCGCAAGGGCAATCCGAAGGGGATAAAGGATTGGGGCGACCTCGTCCGGCCGGGCGTCCAGGTCATCACCCCCAATCCCAAGACGAGCGGCGGGGCGCGCTGGAACTTCCTCGCCGCCTGGGGCCACGGCCTGAAGAGCGGCGGCTCCGAAGCGGCGGCGCGCGACTTCGTCAGCCGCCTCTACCGCAACGTGCCGGTGCTCGACACCGGAGCGCGCGGCTCCACCACCACCTTCGCCGAGCGCGGCATCGGCGACGTCCTGATCGCCTGGGAGAATGAGGCGTTCCTCGCCCAGCGCGAATTGGGCGCCGGCAAGTTCGAGATGGTGACGCCGTCGCTTTCGATCCTCGCCGAGCCGCCGGTCGCCCTGCTCGACGGCAATGCCAGGCGCCGGGGCACCCTCCAGGTCGCCGAGGCCTATCTGCGCTTCCTCTACACCCCCGAGGCGCAGGAGATTATCGCCCGCCATTATTACCGGCCGCGCGACCCCGCGGTCGCGGCGAAGCATGCCGCCACCTTCCCGCAGGTCGCGATGCTCCAGATCGACAAGGATTTCGGCGGCTGGGGCGCGGCCCAGAAGAAATATTTCGACGACGGCGGGATTTTCGATTCCATCTATTCCGGCATCAGGCGCCGATGACGACCGGCTCGCTCGCGCTCGCCGCGAGCCCCCCGGCTCGAGCAAGGCGCCGCTGGTTCGGCGAGCGGACGGCCTTGCCCGGCTTCGGGATAACTTTCGGCTTCACCTTGACCTGGCTGTGCCTGATCGTCCTCATCCCATTGAGCGCGGTCTTCATCCGGACCGCCGGCCTCGGCTGGAGCGAGTTCGTCGCGGTCGCGCTCTCCGAACGGGCGCTCAGCGCCTACAAGGTGAGCTTCGGCACCGCCTTCGCCGCTGCCGGTGTCAACGGGGTCTTCGGGCTGCTCATCGCCTGGGTGCTGGTCCGGCACGATTTCCCCGGCAAGAGGATCGTCAGCGCCCTCGTCGACCTGCCCTTCGCGCTGCCGACGGCGGTCGCCGGAATCGCCCTGACCGCGCTCTATGCGGAGAATGGCTGGCTCGGCCAGTATCTGGTGCCGCTCGGGATCCACGTCGCCTTCACCCCGCTCGGGATCGTCGTCGCCCTGGTCTTCATCGGCCTGCCCTTCGTCGTCCGCTCGGTCGAGCCGGTGCTGGCCGACATCGGGCCGGAAGTGGAGGAAGCGGCGGCGTCGCTCGGCGCAAGCCGGCTGCAGACGGTTCGCCGGGTCATCCTCCCGGCTATCCTGCCCGCCTGGCTGACCGGCTTCGCCATGGCGCTGGCCCGCGGAGTCGGCGAATATGGCTCGGTCATCTTCATCGCCGGCAACATGCCGTTCCGATCCGAAATCGCGCCCCTGCTGATCGTCACCCAGCTCGAGCAATATGATTATGCCGGAGCGACCGCGATCGCGGCGGTGATGCTGGTCATTTCCTTTGCGCTCCTCCTGCTCATCAACCTGCTCCAGGCCTGGGCCCGCAGCCGGAGCATCGACTGATGGCGGCCCGCCCCGCTGCCGACGGCCGCCTGGCCCGCGCCGCCTTGCTCGCGGTGACGATGGCCTTCCTCGGCCTGTTCCTGCTGCTGCCGCTGATCTCGGTGTTCGTCGAGGCGCTGAAGGGCGGCGTCGGGGTCTATCTGGACAGCGTCACCCAGCCCGACGCGCTCGCGGCGATCAAGCTGACCCTGCTGGTCGCGGCGATCGCGGTTCCGGTGAACGTCGCCTTCGGCCTCGCCGCCGCCTGGGCGGTGGCCAAGTTCGATTTCCCCGGCAAGTCGATCCTCGTCACCTTCATCGACCTGCCCTTCTCGGTCTCTCCGGTCGTGTCGGGGCTGATCTACGTCCTCCTGTTCGGAGCCCAGGGCTGGTTCGGGGCGTGGCTCGCCGAGCGCAACATGCACATCATCTTCGCCGTGCCGGGGATCGTGCTGGCGACGATCTTCGTCACCTTCCCCTTCGTCGCCCGCGAGCTCATCCCTTTGATGACCGAGCAGGGCCGCGGCGACGAGGAGGCGGCGGTGTCGCTCGGCGCGAGCGGCTGGCAGGCCTTCTGGCACGTCACCTTGCCCAACATCCGCTGGGGGCTGCTCTACGGGGTGCTGCTGTGCAATGCCCGGGCGATGGGCGAGTTCGGAGCGGTGTCGGTCGTCTCCGGCCATATCAGGGGGCGAACCAACACGATGCCGCTTCACGTCGAGATATTGTACAATGAATATAATTTCGCCGCGGCCTTCGCCGTCGCTTCCCTGCTCGCCCTTCTCGCCCTGCTCACTTTGGTGCTGAAGAGCGCGCTCGAATGGCGCTACGGCTATCATGGAAAAGGCGGGGGCCATTGAGCATCGCGGTCGACAATGTGGTGAAGCGCTTCGGCAATTTCGCCGCTCTCAACGGAGTCAGCCTCGAGGCGGAGCCGGGCGAGTTCCTGGCTTTGCTCGGCCCCTCGGGGTCGGGCAAGACGACCCTGCTGAGGATCATGGCGGGGCTCGAATTCCCCGACGCCGGCTCGGTGCTGTTCGAAGGCCGGGACGTCACCGGCCTCGGCGTGAGGGACCGGCGGATCGGCTTCGTCTTCCAGCATTACGCTCTGTTCCCGCACATGAACGTCGCCGACAATGTCGCCTTCGGCCTGACCGTGAAGCGCCGGCGCGAGCGGCCCAGGCGGGCCGAGATCAAGGCGCGCGCCCAGGAATTGCTCGACCTCGTCCAGCTCGGCCACCTCGGCAAGCGCTACCCGGCCCAGCTCTCGGGCGGCCAGCGCCAGCGCGTCGCTTTGGCCCGGGCGCTCGCCGTCGATCCCAAGCTGCTTCTGCTCGACGAGCCGTTCGGGGCGCTCGACGCCAAGGTCCGCAAGGAGCTTCGCCGCTGGCTTAGGGACCTTCACGACCGGATGGGCCTGACCTCGGTCTTCGTCACCCACGACCAGGAGGAGGCCTTGGAGCTCGCCGACCGGGTGGTGGTGATGAATGAGGGGCTGATCGAGCAGGTCGCCGGCCCGCAGATCATCTACGACGAGCCCGCCACCGCCTTCGTCTACGATTTCGTCGGCGATTCGAACCGGATCGCGGTGACGGTCGACGAGGGACGGGTGATGTTCGACGGCGAGGCGCTCGACGTTCAGGTCGAGCCCGCCCCCGACGGCCCCGCCTTGCTCTACTTCCGGCCGCACGATTCCACTTTGGTCGACGAAGGCGCGGCCGGAGCCCTGCCGATGCAGATCTGCCAGGCCATCCACCTCGGCGGGGTCACCCGGATCGAGGGCAAGATCCCCGGGGTCGACCCGCTCGTCGACGTCCGAATCCCCGGCCGCAACGTCCCTCCGGCGGGGCGGGCGGCGGGGCTCAGGCTGCGCCGGGCGCGCCTCTTCCCGGTGCCGCCCAAGGAGGCCTGAAGGACGTCATTGCGAGGAGCGAAGCGACGAAGCGATCCGGAGAGTCTCGAAGGCCACACTGGATTGCTTCGCTTCGCTCGCAATGACGGGCCCGACGACGCACTGGCATTTTCCGCCAAGCTCTCTTATTTTGCCGATAAGGAGTAGTGGGGAATGGCTATGTTGCCGGGGCTTGTTGCTTATCTCGATTCGGTCAAGGCGCGCGATCCCGCTCCGCGGAGCCGCTGGGAAGTGCTTCTCTATCCGGGCGTCTGGGCGCTGGGCTTCCACCGCCTCGCCCACTGGCTGTACAAGGGCGAGCTCTATTTCCTCGCCCGCCTGGTCAACCATCTGAGCCGCTTCCTGACCGCGATCGACATCCATCCGGGCGCCTCGGTCGGCCGCCATTTCTTCATCGACCACGGCTTCGTCGTGATCGGCGAGACGGCGGTGATCGGCGACGACGTCACCATCTACCAGCAGGTCACTTTGGGCGGAACCAACCCGACCGACGGCATTGCCGGCAAGCGCCACCCGACGATCGGCGACCAGGTCATCATCGGCTCGGGCGCCCAGGTGCTCGGGCCGATCGTCGTCGGCCCCCGGGCCCGGATCGGCGCCAATGCGGTGGTCACCAAGGACGTTCCGGAAGGCGCGACGATGATCGGCATTCCCGCCCGCTCGACCCTGCTCAGCGCCGAGCAGAGCAGCTCGGGCAATTTCCTTCCCTACGGAACGCCCTGCTCCGAGCAGTTCGATCCGGCCACCCAGAAGCTCGAGATGCTCCAGTGCGAGGTCGAGAGCCTGAGGCGCCGGCTCGCCGAGCTGATCGAGGAGCGGGACGGCGACGTTCGAAAGGGGCGCGGCCGCGCCTGATGGGTAATGTCCTCCCTTTTCCGGGAGCCTCTTCGCCGCAGATCGGCTTCACCCGGGCCGAGCTGAAGCGGATCATCGACCTTTACGGGCGGATGGTGGCGGCGGGGCTGTGGCGCGACTATGCGGTCGAGTTCGGCCGCGACGGCGCCGCTTTCTGGGCCTTCCGCCGGACCGCCGAGCGGCCCGAATATAAGATCGAGAAGAAGCCCGGCCTGCGCAACCGCCAGGGGCTGTGGGCGCTCGTCAACGAGGCCGGAATGGTGGTCCGCCGAGGCGACGAGCTCGGATCGGTGCTGGCGCCGCTGGAGCGGCGGCTGATGAAGGCGGTGAACGGATAAAAAAGGGGACACGTACTTTTTCGCGAAAAAGTACGTGTCCCCATTCCTTTAGGCGAGGATGATCAGGCCGCGACCACGGTCCTGTCGGTGATCGGCAGCCGCGCCTGCAGGCCCGGCGGCAGCGGGCGGACGATCGAGCGGCGGACGCCGTGCCAGAAGGCCGACAGGAGCAGCAGCCCGGAGCCGATGACGAAGGCGGCGAGGGCGATGTTCAATTCGACCGCTCCGAACTCGCGGAACAGGCTGATCAGGGCGAACAGCACGTAAGCGAGGGCGGAGACGAGCAGCGCCCGGCGGTCGATCGCCAGAGCGGTGATGCCGAGCAGCACATAGACCCCGAGCACCACCAGGGCCTCGCCGATCGTGGCGTCGCCGTCGGTGAGGCCGAGCAGCGAGAAGATCGGGTGGACGATCAGCGGCGCCGACAGCAGGTGCAGCCAGAAGGCGACGTCCGAGCGGCGGGTCTCGCGGGCGCGGTCGGACGAATCCCACCACATGGCGAAGAGGAAGACCCCGAGGCCGAGGCCGAGGGCGCTCCACAGCATGACGTTCTCGAGCCGGGGAACGTCGCCGACCGCGGAGGCGATCAGGGCCATGACCACGCCGACCACGGTCGCCGCCGCCACCGCGACGGTGATCGGGACTCGGAACCGGCGCCAGTGGAGCCAGGTCGCCCCGGCGGCGATCGCCGCGGAGGCGGCGACGACCAGGGCGATGGCCCGCTCGTTATTCTCGAAGCTCGCCTCGCCGACGGCCATGACCAAGGTGACGAAG
Source organism: Allosphingosinicella sp. (assembly GCA_035719905.1). Taxonomy (GTDB): domain Bacteria; phylum Pseudomonadota; class Alphaproteobacteria; order Sphingomonadales; family Sphingomonadaceae; genus Allosphingosinicella. The sequence continues at coordinate 90,528 of DASTFN010000013.1, read as the reverse complement.
GCGGTGAGCAGAACGCCTCCGGTGAAGGCGAGCAGAAGGATGATGCTCGGCAGCGCCATGCGCCGCTTGCGGGTGAAGAATTCGGCGAGGCCCCAGGCGGTCGCGGCGACGAACAGGCCGGCGAAGGGCGACGGCCCGTCCCCGTCGATATGCGGTCCGACCGCATAGCCGATCCAGCCGACCGCGAAGAGAAGGATCGCCGCGGCGATGGCGACGAAGATGTCGTTGAAGCCGGTGAGGAGGCGGAAATGCTCCTCGTCGACCGCGGCGGCGCCGCTGCGGCTCGCCACGTAGGTGCGGAGCGCCGAGGCGGCATCGGGGCTCAACGCCCCCGCCGCGACCGCCGCTTCCAGATCGCTGTCGCTATACATGGTTTTTCCTCCCTGAACCGGGGGGCTATACCATGAGTGTATTAGTGTTGCAATACGGCAATCCGCCGCAACCCCGGCAGAAAATCGGGACAGTTACGAATTTAGAGCGCCACCGCGAGTTGGGACTGTCACCGATGAAATTCGTAACTGTCCCGATTTTCTGGAGCTCAGCCGCCCTGAAGCACCTTCATGATCAGCATGGCCTGCTCGGCGCCGGACTGGGGCACGATCTCCTGGCTACGATCCGTGATCCTGTCCCAATGGGCCGCAACCTCCTCGACGGTGCGCCGCCCCTCCGGCAGAGCGTAGCCCGGGGTCAGTGTGACGTAGGCGGCCTGGACCACTCCGCCGCCGGCGCCGACGATGAAGTTGCTCGGCGCCTCCTCCGACACGAGGTAGAGCGCCGCCGGGACGACATTGTCCGGATTGAACAATCCCAGCAGCTCGGGCGGGAAGATGTCCTCGGTCATGCGGGTCGCCGCGGTCGGGGCGATCGTGTTGACCTTAATGTTATATTTCGCGCCCTCGAGGTGAAGCGTCCTGGCGAAGCCGGCGAGGCCCAATTTGGCGGCGCCGTAATTGGCCTGGCCGAAATTGCCGTAGAGGCCGGTCGAGCTCGACGTCATCAGGATCCGGCCATAGGCCTGCTCGCGCATCGTCTCCCACACCGATTTGGTGCAGATCGCCGAGCCGATCAAATGGACCTCGACCACCGCCCGGAAATCCTCGACGCTCATCTTGGCGAAGCTCTTGTCGCGCAGGATCCCGGCATTGTTGATCAGGATGTCGACCGAGCCCCAGCGCGACTTGGCCTCGGCGACCATCGCCTCGACCTGCTCCGGATCGGTGACGCTGGCGCCGTTCGCCAGTCCCTCGCCGCCGGCGGCTTCGATCTCCTCGACCACGCTGGCCGCCGAATCGGATCGGCCCGAGCCGTCGCGGGCGCCGCCGAGGTCGTTCACCAGCACTCTGGCGCCGCGCCGCGCGAGCTCGAGCGCATAGGCACGGCCGAGGCCCCCGCCGGCGCCGGTGACGATGGCGACCCGGCCTTCGAAGCTGATGGTCATATAGTCTCCCGCTCTGTCTCGATCCTCCCCGAGCTTGCTCGGGGAGGGGGACCAGGCGGAGCCTGGTGGAGGGGTAATGGCGCAGACCTGTGCCAGCTACCCCTCCACCACCCTTCGGGTGGTCCCCCTCCCCATCTTGCGATGGGGAGGATTATTCAGCGTCCATTGCAGGTGATCGGGGCTGGCGACAACACCCCTTACTTGGGGGCCCGGCCGCGCTCGTAGGTCTGGGTGCAGCGGTCGGTGACGGTGCGGGTGCAGGGCGGAAGCGGGCCTGCGGCGGTGGGCGTCGGCGGCGCCACGGCCGGCATCGGCGTTCCCGCGGGAACCGTCTGGGCGGGCTGATTGTAGCCGGCGGGCGCTTCCGCGGGCGCCGAGATGACCGCGATGCCGCGGGCGTCCGTCTCGGGAGAGGTGTTGCCCGGAGCGACCGTTTGCGGGGCGGACGTCCGCATCGTCGACATATTGCCGGGCGCGGGCGCCGGCGTGGCGGGCGGCGGGATGGACGTGGTGGCGTCCGGGGCGGGTGCCGTTTCCGTGGTGGTTTCGGTGGTAGTGTCGGTCTCTTCTTCCGTCGTCTGAGCGACGGCGGCGCCGCCGAGCATGAGCGCGGCAGCCATCATGATGAGCTTCATTTCGAGCCTCCTCGTGGGTGGGGCGGCCGCGTGGGAACGCGGCGGCATCATCCTTAAACGAGGCCGGCCCGCTTTTTCTCCGTTCCCTCCCCGGCATGCGCCGGGGAGGTAGGCAAGGGAGGCCTAGCGGCGGACGCCGCGCTCATAGGCCTGGACGCAATGGTCCTTGACCGTCTTCGAGCAGCGCGGGGGAGTCGCGCTGCTCTGCGCCGAGGCGGCGCCGGCCTCGCAGGTCGGATAGCCGGTGGTGTTGGCATTGTAGCCGGCCGGCGTGCAGGCCTGGCCGTCGGGATCGGTGCCCTGCTGGGTCACGCCGCGCGGGCCGCTGGCCTGCGACACATCGTCGACCGTATTGCCGGATTGCGCCAGAGCGGCGCTGCTGAGGGTCAACGCCGCGGCGAAAAGGATGATCTTCATCTAATGGGTCCTCCTTGGACAAGCGGCCGCACCTACTCCGGCGGCCCGAACCCCCTAAACGAGGGCGAAACGATTTTTCTCCCCCGAGCGTCCATAAGCGGGACAGAAAGGCTCGGCCCGTCTCGCCATCGGGCCGCTTTACCCTTATGAAAGAGGCTTGGTCCTAGATGCGGGCGACGATGAGCGAGCGAAGCGAGACTTCCGGAGATGAAGGCGCCGGGCGGCCGAGCCGCCGGGTCGTGCTTGCGCTCGGCGCCGCCGCGGCGTCGACGGTGGTGACGATCCGGCCGGCGCTGGCCCAGACCGCAGGCTCGGTGCTCAATTGCGAGATTCCGGTGCCGGCGCCCCAGGCCGGCGCGGGCCAGTTCATCGCCGCCGACGGAAGCCTCGTTCCGGCCGGCACCGCAGGCGCCTACCCCCCGCTCGCCCGGCCGCTCAAAGGCGAGGAGGTCAAGGCGATGCTGAACGGCGGCCGTCCCCCGGCCGGAGTCGATAGCGAGGCCGCCCAGGCTTATGCCAACTATATTCGCCGTCTGCAGGCGGGGATGAGCGGCTTCACCTGCTACGCCTCGCTGCAGATGCCGCGCTGAGCCGCGAAAGCGGCCCGATGGCCGCGTCCCTTTACGCCGCCGACCCGCCCGAGACCCTCCGAATTGTCGAGCTGGAGGGCCTCACCCTCCTCTACCACCGCCGCTCCGGCCTCACCCATTTCCTCGCCCCGCCCGCCCCCCAGATCCTTGAGGCGCTCGCGGCGGGCCCGGCCGGCGCGGCCGGGATCGCGGCGTCGATCGGCGAACGGTTCGAGATCGAGTCCGAGGATCCCGCCGCCGCCATCGCCGCCCGGCTGGCCGAGCTCGAAGCCGCCGGCCTCGTCTGGCGGACATGAACCACGTTTTCCGCCTTCAGGTCGGGCCGGTGGCCTTCCGGATCGGCTCGCAGTGGCGCCGGCCCGTCGAGCAGCTTCGGCGCCTGTACGCCGGCTATCCCGAGCCCGACGGCCTTTGCGACTTCACCGTCCGGCTCGAGGCTGAGCGGGTCTGGCGGCGGTGGCTCCGGCCGTCGGTGGCGATCCGGGGCGATTATGTGCTGCCCGACGCGGCGCCGCTGCCGTTGGCCCAGGGGCTGCTCGCCGCCGAGATGGGGATGAACCTGCAGATGGCGCTCGGCCAGAAGAGCTTCCTCCTGCTCCACGCCGCGAGCGTCGAGCGGGACGGGCGGGCGCTCCTCATGACCGGCCATTCCGGCGCCGGCAAATCCACTCTCGGCGCCTTGCTGGGCGAGCGCGGATGGCGCTTCATGGGCGACGAATTCGCCCTGCTGGGGCTGGACGACGGCCTCCTTCATCCTTTTCCGCGCGCGGTCAGCCTCAAGAACGAATCGCTCGGGCTGTTCGACGGGGTCGACCGCGGCCGGCTCGGCCCGGTGCTGGCCGGAACGCCCAAGGGCCTTATCCGCCACCTCCGCCCGAATGCCGAGGCGGTGGCGCGGATGGGCGAGCCGGCGCGGCCGGCGCTTATCCTCTTCCCCCGCTTCGGACGCGACCTCGAGCCGGCGGTGCGCGAGGTCGGGGCCGCTGAGGCCTTCATGCGGCTCACCCAGGCATCGACCAATTACGTCGCTTTGGGCGAGCGCGGCTTCGACGCCCTTACCCGGTTCGTCGGCGCCCTGCCCTCCAGGGCGATCGACTATGCCGATACGGCTCAGGCGGAAGCGCTGGTCGACTCGCTATGGCCCGGCGCGTGAGCGACGCCCGATGGCTCGTCCGGCTGCTCGCCGACCCCGGCGCCGCCCGGGAGGTCGGGGACTGGACCTCGCCGATCGCCCTCGCCCGCGCCGAATCGCTGGCCGGAAGCCTCGCCTGGCGGATCGAGGGGCAGGCGCTTGGGCCCCGGGTCGAGGCCGTGCTGGAAGCCGCTCGGCGCGACGGCGAGGCGGCGCGGGTCCAGGCCCTGTGGGAGGCGGAGATGGCGCGGCGGGCGCTGGCGCCGCTCGGCGTGCCGATCATCCTGCTCAAGGGCACCGCTTATGCGGCCGCCGGGCTCGAGGCGGGCCGGGGCCGATCGATCGGCGACCTCGACATCCTCGTCCCCCGCGCCGCCTTGCCGGACGTCGAGCGCGCCCTGCTCGCCGCGGGCTGGGAATGGGTGAAGGAGGATAATTACGACGACCTCTATTACCGCCGCTGGATGCACGAGCTGCCGCCGCTCATCCACCGCGAGCGCGACCGGATGATCGACGTCCACCACGCCATATTGCCGCTGACCGCCCGCCCCAAGCCGGACATGGCGGCAATGATCGCGGACCGCGTGCCGCTCGAGGACGGCCTGTTCGTCCTCTCGCCGCCGGACATGATCGTCCACGCCGCCGCCCATCTGTTCGCCGACGGGGATCTGGCCGGAGGCTTGCGCAATTTGTGGGACATCGACCGGCTGCTGCGCGAATTCTCGGAGCGGGACGCGGCCTTCTGGCCGGCGCTTCGGGACCGAGCGGCCCGGCACGGCCTGGTTCCCGCCGTCGGCCGTGCGGTCCGCCTCGCCCACCATCTCTACGGCACTCCCGTTAATTGGTGTCAGACACCAATTTCCAGGCCGCTGGATTCAAAGGAGCCCGTCGGCTCGAAAATCGGTGTCAGACACCGATTGACGATCCTCGACTTTTTTTTCCGCCGCCGGTTGCTGGCTCGGGACGGCTGGGGACGGGCGCGGCGCCCGCTCACCCGCCTCGCCTTCTACGTCCGCTCGCACGGGCTGAGGATGCCGCCGCTGATGCTCGCGCGGCACCTCTGGGTGAAGGCCCGCAGGCGCTAGCAGCTCCATCAGCGGCGGTGCAGGGCTGCACTGCGCCATCTTCGACGTTTGTACAAAAGCCCCGCATATAATAAAAAGCACCGACCTTAACTGGGGAACAGGGGCGAAATGTTGCAGTTCTTCATCAGTGCCCCGGCCGTGGCCGCATTGGTTGCTGCTACACCGGTCCTTGCATTCGCGGATCCTCCCAGATCGACTTACACTCGACCCACGCCGCCGAAGCCGCCCCCGGGGCCCCGTGGAATCACCCAGCAGGGCACCGATCCCGACGGCCAAGCCTGTACGCCGCAGGGCTTCAACGCCAACACCACCGGCTATCCGCCCTGCGAAGCCGGCGCCGCCTCGGCGCAGAGCAGCGCGACCCCGCCGCGTTGCTCGAAGACGGTCAAGGACCATTGCGTCCAGGCCTATGAGCGCGGCGTCCGCCGATAAGGCGTAAGCGAACATGCAGCGGCCATTTGTCGAGAGCATCTACGCCACCGTCACTGAGGTTGCGATTCCGCTCGTTATCGTGATCGCGGCAGTTTCGCTCCTGACATGGCTGGCTATGAGGTTCACGATCCGCGGGCAGGTGTCGAAGTTCCTTCCTTTCGTTATCGCGCTTGCTTGCCTCGGGGCCGTTCCAGGCGAAGTCGCGGGAGCGAGCTTTGAGCCGATCGTAGGGGCAATGCTGACGGGGCTGCTCGGAATCGTCTCGGCGCTCCTCGCCTATCTCTTCTCCAAGGATTCATTACAGGAGTGGCGACCGGTCATCCCTTTCGCTTTGATAGCGATGCTGATTTGCGCCCTCGGCGGACTGACGATCGGAGGCATACGCAAGGCGCAGTTCGACCAGTTTGATCGGGAGTGGGCAATATATCGGTCCGAGCTGGAGAACCTTTCCTTCCCAGTGGAGAAGGAAGAACGGCTCATTCATATTCGCCGCAAGTACGGTGAGCCAGGAACTAAGCCGGACGCCACCCGATCGGAGCCCCGGCCTTCAACGGGTAAATGAACGGACAAGAACCCCCGTCAGCACCGATTAAGCGTCGCGACGCATAGTGTCCCGCCGCTGATGCTGGCCCGGCACCTCTGGGTGAAGGCGCGGAAGCGCTAGGCGGAGACGCCCTCGAGCGGCTTCCAGCCCAATTCCTCGAAGGGCGGGCTGTAGCCGCGCCGGCGATATTGCTGCTCGGGAAGATCGAAGGCGACGCTTCGGTCGACCACCCGCGCCGTATCGGGCGATCCGCCCGAGCCGCGAGTCCTGTAAGTGCCCTTGCCGTCCATATAGTCTCCTCGAATGCCGGCACCTTACACCAAGCCGGCGCGCCGGGCGATTGCATTCGCGGCTTCAGAGCCGTTCCAGCGCCGGCTTCACAAGGTCGTCGCTGAATATGCGGCCGCACGGCACCGGCGGGGCCGCGCCGACTCGCTAGCGGGCCCGTATCGCACCGCGGGCCACCCAGGCTTCGCGGATAGCCTCCTGCTCGCTCTCCGGCTTTTCGAACCAGAAATACCCGAATTGCGTGGCCGCATCGAACCTCGCGCCCTGGACCAGGCCCGGCGTCTCGGCGCGGATATCGGAAAGGTTGGCGCCCTCAAGCCTGGCGAAGGATAGGTCGGCCCCCTCGAGGCTGGCGCCCACCAGGCTCGCGCGATTGAGGGATGCAAACGTCAATCTTGCGTAATCGAGCCTGGTCTGCCGCAGGTCTGCTCCGTCGAGACGGGCGTAATGCAGGCTGGCGCGGCACAGGTCCGCGTGCCGCAGAACGGCGCCTTCCAGTTGGGCAAAGTCCAGATTCACCGCCTCCAGATGGCATCCGATCAGGTTGGCCGCCGTCAGGTCGGCGGCGGCAAGGACCGCCTTCTCCAGGTGCGCGGAAACAAGCGCCGCGCCGACGAAGCTGCAGCGGGTCAGCTCGATATCCGCCAGCAACGGCTCGTGCAGCTCGATGCCGTCGAAGACGGTGCCCGCCAGCGGCATTCCGGACCTGAAAATGGCCTGCCACTCCTCGCGGACGATCGACCGCTCGGTTTGAGCAACGCGGCTCGCGCGCAGGTCGGCCAGCGCCTTGTGGACGGAGCGTTTCATGCGCTTGACATGCTCGGCTCGATCCCCCTGCTCCTGAGCGGGCGTCTGGCGCCAGTTCGCCATCCAGTCGCGAATAGCCTGGGTTCCGGTAACCTGCGCGCTGGCCACGAACCTGGCCCTGAGCAATTCCAAAGCGGGGCGGCGGAAGCTGTCGCCATATTCGCCGCGCAGGAAGGCGCGCAGCTGGTGCAGGGCGGCGATCTGGAGCGTCTCGCGGGCGGCGGCCGGCAGCCTTTCGTCCATCGCGCCGGCCGCGCGCAGCTGGATTTCCTGGAACTCCTTGAGGTTAACGTCCTTACGCTGATTCTCCAGAGTGCCGCTGACGTTGATGTCTCTGAACAGCCACAGCAGAAAGCCCGCCGGGATACCGACCAGCACGACAAGCAATTGCGTCGCCTCCCGCCACTCCAGCCGCGATGGCTGTGATCCGCTGAAAAGATTGCGGAGGGCGGCGCCGAAGCCCCTGGCCTCGTCGGGGAAGAGCATCGACAAGGTCCAGCCGGTCAGGGTGGGGACGACCAACCCGACGACGATCAACGCCACCGGCTTGGGCCAATGACGAAGGATCATGGCGGCTTTGGGAGTGCGCCACCAGAGGACGAATCGCAGCTTCCAGATGCGCAGGCGGATGCGCAGCAGGAATGACAGGTCGAGCCAAAGCCGTGACAGGCTGGCCCGCGGCGGCCATAGGCGCACCTCCGCCATTCGATCCTCCTGTCCCGAGCCCCTTTGGGACATTCGCCGCCGCAATCTGCGCGCCCGGTCTGGAAGTAGCAAGATTTCCATGCGAATGGGACGCGATGACGCCCTCCAGGCCCCTAGCCGCGATAATCCTTGCCGCGGGCAAGGGGACCCGGATGAAATCCGACCTCCACAAGGTGCTTCACCCGATTGCGGGGCGGCCGATGATCGAGCATCTGCTCGAGAGCGTCGAGGCGCTGGGCGCGGAGCGGATCGTGGTTGTCGTCGGCGACCGGCGCGAGCAGCTCGAGAAAGCGCTCGCCGGCCGGGTCGAGTTCGCCGTCCAGGAGCCGCAGCTCGGCACCGGCCACGCCGTCCTCCAGGCCAGGGACGCCCTCGCCGGTTTCGACGGCGACGTGCTTCTCCTCTCGGGCGACGTCCCGTTCATCCGCCCGGCGACGATGCGCGCCATGCTGGACGCCCTTCACGGCGGCGCCGATCCCGCCGCGGTCGTCTTGGGCTTCCGGCCGCCGGACGCCGCCGCTTATGGCCGGGTCGTCGCGGGCCCGGACGGCCGGGTCGCCCGGATCGTCGAGCTCAGGGACGCGAACGACGAGGAGCGGGCCATCGGGCTGTGCAACTCCAATCTGTTCGCGGTCCGCTCGGGAGATCTCTGGACGCTCCTCGAAGGCGTCCGCAACGACAACAGCCAAAGCGAATATTACCTCACCGACATCGTCGCGATCGGTGCCGCCGCCGGTCGGACGACCCTGCTCATCGAAGGCGAGGCGGCGGAGTCGATCGGCCCCAACAGCCGCTCCGAATTCGCCCTCGCGGAAAGCGCCTGGCAGGCGCGGCGGCGCTTCGAGGCGATGGCGGAGGGCGCCACCCTGATCGCGCCCGAGACGATCTGGTTCGCCTTCGACACGAGGCTCGGCCGCGACGTCACGATCGAGCCCAACGTCTTCTTCGGGCCGGGCGTCAGCATCGCCGACGGCGTTCGAATCCGCGCCTTCAGCCATATCGAGGGCGCGACCATCGCCGCCGGCGCCGAGATCGGCCCCTATGCGCGGCTCCGCCCCGGCACCATCGTCGGCGAGAAGGCCAAGATCGGCAATTTCGTCGAGACCAAGAAGACCAAGCTCGGCGCCGGCGCCAAGGCCAACCATCTCACCTATCTCGGCGACGCCGAAGTGGGCGCCGGCGCCAATGTCGGCGCGGGCACGATCACCTGCAATTACGACGGCTATTTCAAATATGGGACGGTGATCGGCGAGAACGCCTTCATCGGCTCCAACTCGGCCCTGGTCGCCCCGGTCAGCATCGGCGCGGGAGCGATCGTCGGCGCCGGCTCGGTGGTGACCCGCGACGTCGAGGCGGATTCCTTGGCGCTGGCACGGGGGACCCAGGAGGTGAAGCCCGGCTGGGCGGCCCGCTTCCGGGCGGCGATGATTGCGAAGAAGAAAGCGGGTTGATCTGGAGCGTCCTTCGATACGCCATTTCGCCAGGCTCAATGGCTACTCGGGATGAGCGGTTGTGCAATTCCGCTCATCCTGAGTAGGGACTGAGCGAAGGCGAAGCATGTCCTGAGCGACGCCGCAGGCGGCGTCGAAGGGGCCCGTATCGAAGGACGATTAGATTTATGTGCGGAATCATCGGCATCGTCGGGCGCTCGGAAGTGGCCGACCGGCTCATGCAGGGGCTGAGGCGGCTCGAATATCGAGGCTATGACTCGGCCGGAATCTGCACGATCCTGAACGGCCGGCTCGAGCGCCGCCGGGCCGAGGGCAAGCTCGACAATCTCGCCGCCGAGCTCGCCGCCCATCCGCTCGCCGGGACGATCGGGATCGCCCATACCCGCTGGGCGACCCACGGCGCCCCCACCGTCGGCAACGCCCATCCCCACATCGTCGGCGGAGTGGCGCTCGTCCACAACGGGATCATCGAGAATTTCCGGGCGCTCCGCGAGGAGATGCAGTCGGCCGGACGAACCTTCCAGTCGGAGACGGACAGCGAGGTCGTCGCCCATCTGATCGATCATCAGCTCGACCAGGGCAAAAGCCCGCAGGACGCGGTCGCCGCCGTGCTTCCCCGGCTCCACGGCGCCTTCGCCATCACGATCCTGTTCCGCGACCACCCCGAGATGCTGATCGGCGCCCGGATGGGGGCTCCGCTCACCGTCGGCTATGGCGAGGGCGAGACCTATCTCGGCTCGGACGCGCTGGCGCTGGCCGGCCTGACCCAGCGTATCGCCTATCTCGACGAAGGCGACTGGGCGGTGATCACCCATGACGGGTGCGCCGTCTTCGACCGCTCCAACGCGCCGGTCGAGCGCGAGATCGTCACCTCCGGCGCTTCGGACGCCGCCGCCGACAAGGGCAATCACGCCCATTTCATGCAGAAGGAGATATTCGAGCAGCCGATCGTGGTCGCCCAGACCCTCTCCTCCTACCTGCGCCCGTTCGAACGCAAGATCGCGCTTCCGACGATGGACGAGGATTTCGCCAACGTGCCGCGGGTCACCATCGTCGCCTGCGGAACCAGCTTCTACGCCGGGATGGTCGCCAAATATTGGTTCGAGCGTTTCGCCCGGGTCCCCGTCGACCTCGATGTCGCGTCCGAGTTCCGCTACCGCGAGCCGGTGCTCGAGCCGGGCGGGCTCGCCCTCTTCATCTCGCAATCGGGCGAGACCGCCGACACCCTCGCCGCGCTCCGCCACGCCCGCGCCGAGGGCCAGCGCATCGCCGTCGTCGTCAACGTGCCGACCAGCTCGATGGCGCGCGAGGCCGACCTGCTGCTGCCCACCCATGCCGGGCCGGAGATCGGGGTCGCCTCGACCAAGGCCTTCACCTGCCAGCTCGCCGTCCTTGCCGCGCTCGCCGCCAAGTTCGCCCGCGACAAGGGCCGGATCAGCGAGGCGGAGGAGCAGGAGATCGTCGAGCATCTCTCCGAGGCTCCGGCGGCGATGAACGCCGCGCTCGACCATGACGAGGAGATCGCCGCGATGGCGCCGCTGATCGCCCAAGCGCGCGACGTCCTCTATCTCGGCCGGGGCGCCGATTACCCGCTGGCGATGGAGGGCGCTCTGAAGCTGAAGGAGATCAGCTACATCCACGCCGAAGGCTATGCCGCCGGCGAGATGAAGCATGGCCCGATCGCCCTCATCGACGACAATGTCCCGGTCATCGTCCTCGCGCCGTCGGGGCCGTTGTTCGAGAAGACCGTCTCCAACATGCAGGAAGTCCAGGCCCGCGGCGGCAAGGTCGTCCTCATCTCGGACGCCGAGGGCCTCAAGGCCGCGGCCGACGACCGCCTGCTGGCGACGATCGAGATGCCCAGGGTCCACCCCCTGATCGCGCCGCTCGTCTACGCCATCCCGGTCCAGCTGCTGGCGTATCACGTCGCGGTGGCGAAGGGCACGGACGTCGACCAGCCGCGCAACCTGGCGAAGAGCGTTACCGTCGAATAGCTTCGGTCGCCCGTCACGCGGCGGTGGGGACGTAAAATAAAGTTGTGACGCGCGGTGTTTGAATTTGCTCAGTTTTTTCGAACCGCCCAGCAGCGCCCAAAACCTAAAGTTTTGACATAATGCCGTCGCGCACCTCCATTGCGGGCCAGAACCGACAAATAAAGTTTTGACACCCTGAAAACAAAAATTCGGCGGATGAACACAATGGCCGCTTTCACCCTGCCGGCGACGCGGACGAACTGACTTATGCCTCCGTCGCCTTGCGTTGCAGATCCTCAGGGCGGTGTAGTTTGCCCCCGGCGACGATCAGCACCCGCTCGGCGGCGTCTATCGTCTCTTTACGGTGAGCCACGAGCACCAGAGTGATCCCCAGTTCGGCGATGGCGGCGTTGACGGCCCTTTCATGCGCCGCGTCGAGGTGGGAGGTGCCTTCGTCCATTACCAATATCTTGGGATTCCGGTACAGCGCGCGGGCAAGCAAGACCCGCTGTTTTTGTCCCCCCGACAAGGTCGATCCCATTTCGCCGACCAGGGTCTCGTACTGCATGGGCATGCGGGCGATGTCGTCATGGATGGACGCCGCGACCGCAGCGCGGGCAACTCGGGCCATGTCCATCTCGTCGTCAAACAAAGCGATGTTCTGGGCCAAGCTTCCGGCGAACAGATTGTCATCCTGAAGCACCGCCGCCACCTGCCCGCGGAAGCTCTTATATCCAAACCGGCTCAACGGAAGTCCGTCCACCAATATCTCGCCGGCCTCGGGGTCGACCAAGCCCAGGAGCAGCTTGACCAAGGTCGTCTTGCCGCCGCCTGAAGTACCGGTGATCGCGACATGCTCTCCGGGTTCGATTACTAGATTGACATCCTGGAGGACGAAAGGATCGGCGTAAGAATAGCGGTAGGAGACGTTCCTGAACTCTATCTTGCCAGTGAGCTCACCGCCCATTTCGGACGCCTGCTGGAAGCTCTTATCTTCAGGATAGAGGGCAATATCGGAAAGTCGTTCCAAGTGCAGCCCCAATATTCTAAAAGCCACTCCCTGGTCGATCAATGACGTGGCTTTCTGAATGAACTGTGCCTTGTAGGCGATATAAGCGTAGACCATCCCGATGCTGAAGCCTTTTCCGGCAATTACGAAACTGACGGCGAGCCAGATACTGACGACGTTCTCAAGACCGAATAAAGTCGTGCTTGCGGTGGTCTGCCAAATCCCTATTCGCGAGACTTGGACGTCACCGTTGACCGAGTCGGTAAGTCGGGATTGCCAAAGCGCGTGCCGGAGGGCTTCGAGGCCGAATAACCTGAGCGTGGTCATTCCGCGCAGGGTTTCGATCATTGTCGTCTGCTCCTTGCCGCTGGCAATGATGACAGCCTCCTGAGCTTCGCGCTCGAACCGGAACGAAATCAGGCGGATCACGACGTAGAAGACGAAAGCGACAAGTGTAACGGTGGCAAGCAGGGCACTGTAAAAGAACATCAAGGCCAGCGTCAGGATCGCCAGGGTGCCGTCGACGAGGGCGGCCGCGGCGCCTTTCGTCAGCAATTCCCTGATAGGGGCAATCGATTGGAACCGGGACAATATGTCTCCGGTCTGTCGCCGTTCGAACCAGTCTATGGGCAGCCGGAAAAGCCTGCGGGCGATGTTGGTTGCAATGCCATAACCCAAGGTGGTGCCGGCAACCAGCAGCACGAAGCTGCGCAATAGGGAGGCCACGGCATTGATTATGACGAACAGGGCGAAGCCCAGCGCCAGGACCACGAGCAGGTCGTTGTCCAAGGCCGGGAGCGCACTGTCGATCGCCACCTGCATATAATAAGGTGAGGCGAGCACGAACGCCTGAAGCACGAGCGTCAGGGCCAGCACTTGCAGGAGCGCCGTCTTGATTCCGCCGACGCGGCGTACCAGCTGGGGCAGCCGGAGGCGCTCGGGCTGAGCGGTGATCTCGAAATTGTCGCTCGGCCGCAATTCGAGCGCAACACCGGTAAAATGGTCCGATAACTCGGCCATCGGCATCCAGGCGGACGATCCCGCCGGATTGTGAATCAGCGCCTTGTCCCCCTTCATCTGCTCGAGGACGACGTAATGGTTCATGTCCCAGTGGAGGATCGCCGGAAGGTTGAGCTTCGGCAGCCCTTCCAGGGGCAGTTTCACAGCCCTCGGAGTAAGGCCGATCTGATCGGCATATCCGATCAGGACCCGAAGCGCAGCGCCGCGCAGGGAAAGCGAGAAGCGGCGACGGATCGTTCCGAGATCGGTGTCGAAATTGTGATAATTGGCGATCATGGTCAGGCAGGCGAGCCCGCATTCCGCCGCTTCCACCTGCCGGACGAGACGTATTCGCGGACGCGTCAAGAGACCCAAGTCGAGCATGGGACGGCCGTTCAACGATTGCCCACGGCGAACAGCGGCTCGAAAAGCCACCTGAGCAGGGATTGCTTCTCGGTGATGATTCGCGCCGTAAGCGTCATTCCGGAGACCAGCGGCTCTTGCCGGCCGAAAGCCGAAATCGCCTTCCGATCGAGCGCGACCGTCACGGGGTAGACCGATTTCGTCGTGTCGTTCGGCCCGGGCTGGCTGATCGGAGTGGCGGCGACCGCGACCACTATTCCGGTAACGGTGCCGAAGCGTTGAAAGGGAAAGGCATCGATAGCCAGTCGAACCACCTGACCCTTTTTGACGAATCCGATCGCGGAGGTCGGCACGGACAGCTCGGCCTGGAATGTCGATCGTGCCGGGATTAGCGACATCAGGCTGGTTGACGAGTTTACCGGCTGGCCGGGACGGCCGATCAGCGCTGCGATCCGCCCCGCGACCGGCGCCCGGAGCACATAAAAGCGTGCGCCGGCGGCTTCGGCCGTTCGTCTTGAAAGCTCGGCCCGGGTCGCCTCCAGGCTGGCGCTTCGCCCGCGGCCCTCGGCGGCAATCTGAACCGCGTTGCGTTCGGCGGAAGCCAGCGAGCTGCGGCGTGCCGCGAGCGATTGGGAAAGCTGAGCCAGGCCCTGCCGGCGGGAGAGTAACTGCTCCTGGCGGACGATCATGTCTCGGCCGCTGATAAAGCCGCGATCAGCCACGGCGCGGATCCGCTGGAGGTCCTGCTCGGAGGACGCGATGAGGCCATGCTGAAGCCTTATCTGGGTCTCGAGCTGCGTTATTTCGGCGGCGAGGCCGGCGCGCTGGGCGGCCAGCTGCTTCAGCTCGGCCTGGGCGGCGGCGCCGATTTCCCCGGCCTGGATGGAAAGGCTTGCGTCCTCCTGCTGAAGAGCGGCCGCGATGCGCGCCGCCGCGGAAACGCTCTCCCCGCTATCCTCCTCGGCTCGAATCGAGGCAAGCACCGCGCCGCGTGGAACCTCCTGGCCCTCGGTCACTGCGAGCCGGGTGATCACCCCGCTCCTGGACGGCATGATCACGACCACGCCGGCGGCCGGAACGACCATGCCGGATGCGATCTCGACTCTCGAATAGGTTGCAACCGAAAGGAAGAGCAGCGCGGCCGCGAGGCTTCCGAACAGGATGAAGGTTATGATTTGCCAGGCCACCGGAACGGCAATGGACACGTTGCCCATGAGGCCGCTGCTTCGACCGGCGAGAACCTCGGGCCGGAACACCTGCGCAACCCCCCCGGAAACTTACGAAGCAGGTCTAGGAGACGGAGGGACCTCGTTGCCGACCAGCTCGATGATCCGGCTCTCGATTTGCATCTCCGACCGCAGAAACGACGCCACGTCCTGTGCGGTCCATCCTACCCGGACGCTCGCGAAGGTTTTGACTACGCGCCGGTCCCGAACCAGCTTGACCGTAGGGAAGTGCTTCACCCCCGCCAGGTGAGCGGCTCCCACGCTCTTCTTGTCCCCGAGGATTGCGGGGACGATCTGGATTTTCCACCCCAGATTCCGGGCCTCGCCTTCCAGAAGCTTCACGGCCTCCTTGACGACTTCGCACGGCGCGCAGGGTTGAAGCGTATAGACCATGATGGTCCCGACATGATCGTCGTCGCGGAAGGGCTCGGATACGTTTGCGGTCACCGCGAAGACTTCTCGTTCATTGATTTCGCGTTGAAATATGTGGCTGGCGCCGCGCATGCGGTAAATTGAAAGCCGAACCTCGAGAGACTCCGATCGGTCTCGTCGGGATCGGTCGACGGCTTTCCCTGCTCGATCAGGATCCCGAGCCGGCGCAATTGCTTCATGTCGAAGAAAAAGGCGGATCGCGCCACGCCTTTGCGGCGGCCGCAATCGGAAGCGGGGATGGCCTCTTCGTCGACCGACGACATGCCCGTCACCACCAGCGTATCGACTCCGACCCGACGATATAGCGCGTTCTGGCGAATGACGTCCGCATCAAATTTTTCAAGAGCGTCGGCTCGCCATTTTGCGGGATCGGGAATGTGGCGGACCATGTCGGGATTGCGCAGAGTCTCATCCAGCGAGTCGGCGAAACCCGACCGCTCTTCGGCAGAAAATCCGCCGTGGAAGAGAATAACTGCGCTGGGCGCCACATGTCGCCTGCGAAGGCCCGCGAAGAAGTAGTTCGCGCAGGAAGACATGCAAAAATCCACGACGGTCACTTCAGCATCGAGCCGCTGGAGCTTTTCGGCAAGCTCGATTGCGGCCACCGCGTCGCCTCCGGCGGAGCGGACCACCAGCTTTGGACGCCGCGTGCGATCCGTCGCGAGCTTATCGGCCCAGGCGACCGCCTCCTTCAGCGTCCACGAGTAGATGTCGCCGTCGAAACAGATCGTTCGAGGCGACACGATCCTCGTGAGCGCCGTATGCCTCGGCGGGAGCTGCGAATGGCTCTGAATCCATTCCCGGCATTGCTTCACCTCGCCACCTTCGCGGGCAAGGGTCTCGGGATTGGAAATCGCGAGTCCAAACCCGAGCAAAAGAGCAAGAGCATCAGCCATGCAGACGAGTCTCAATTACTTGATTGAAAATGGCTGACGCTCCGCCCTTGAGGTTACGCTGGACCGGGATGGCAAACCAGCGTCTGCACCCAGATGCAAGATGAATTGTCTGCGTTGCACATAAGCACGTTTTCCCTGGCGCAATGGACCTCGCCTCCACCAACGGAGTCGATCTCAGAAATTGAGAGTTCGGTTATTTCATACATGATTTCTCTCCATCGACTTGTCCGGCTCTTTTGTCGCAGAAGCGACTCTGGTTCGGACAGTGTTGACTTTCAAGTTTGCAGAAATCGATGTCAATACAAAGAACAATTCCGAGCGACGTCTATTCCGTCCATAACGGATCAACCCATTCGAGATACCAATCAGAGGGTGTCTTACCGTAAGGTGCGAGTGGTCTTCATTTGAAACTGGCTCTCCCCGACCGGCGCTCGGCGCCGTCCAGCGCGCCACGCGCTATCCTGCACGCTCGCCGTCGGCGACTATGGGCTGACGGAATTCGCAGCGCAGAGGCGGGCGGCTATCGGGTCAGGCCAATCCGGCGGCCCTGAGCTGCAGGAAGCGCTCCATCATTGCCGCCTGGTAGGCCTGGTAGGCCTGGTAGGCCTGGTAGGCCCGATAGGCGTAGAGTTGCTCCAGTCGCGGGTCGTAGCCGCCGCCATAGCCCGGCGGCGGCGCTCGTCCGGGACCCCAGGCCGGCTGCTGATGCCCGGACGGGATCCTTGGCGGAGGGGCCTGATCGGGGGCCGGCCTCGAGCCGTTGCCCGCGGCCCCGGCGCCGATCCCGGCCAGCGCGACGGCGACGCTCGGCACGCCTGCGCCGCCGCGGAGCGGATCGGGGATGACCGGCGTGGCCGAGCGCTGCAATATTTCCCACAAGGCGGCGACCCGGCCCTGCCGAGGCCTGCCGCGCAGCTCGGGATGGTGAGCGAGCAGTAGCGCGACCATGCCGGTGACGTGCGGAGTCGCCATCGACGTCCCGTCCCAGGAAGCATAGCCGCCGCCCGGCACCGTGGAGACGATGGCGACTCCGGGTCCGCTCAACCTGATCTCGGGCCCGAAGCAACTGAACTTGGCCGAGAAGATTCCGTTGGGGCCAGTCCCGGCCGGCGAGACCGTCGTCGCATGGTAGCTGTCGGCGGGATATTGGTCGGTCTGGCCGATCGCGGCGATCGTGATCGATTGGGGCAAGAGGCCGGGAAACTGCACCGGTCCTGCCGAATTGCCCGCCGCAACGACGCAGACGATGCCGCTTTCCACGGCCGCCGCGATCTTCTGCTGGATGAGCTCGGAGGGCTGGTCGCTGCCGAGACTGAGGTTGAGAACGTCGATCTGCCGCTCGATCGCCATGTCGAGCGCCTCGATGAGATCGCTCGACCGGCCGCCCGGAAACACCTTGAAGGCGTGGATCTCGGCGGCCGGGGCGAATCCGGCAATCCCGGCCTGGACATCGCTTCGGGCGCCGATGATGCCCGCACAATGGGTGCCGTGCGACATTTCGTCGTTGGTCCAGCCCTCGCCGCCGTCGTCGGTGACCAGATCGGCGCCGTTGGTGACGTGGCGAAGCTGCGGATGCTTGTTGTCGCAGCCCGAATCGATGATTCCGATCTTGATTCCGGCGCCGCGCGCCGCGGGCTCGAGGCCGAGCTTGTCGAGCCCCATCATGCGCTGGCCCCAGCCGACCATGCCGGTGCGGGGAAAGCCCTCGAAGGTTTCGGACAGGGCCTTGAGCGCAATCGTCGCCACCTCGCCCTCGACGAGTTGGGGACGCATGATGACCTTGTCCCAGAAATTGGCCGACGGCTTCACATAGATGCCGCGGATCGAATCGATCGCGCCGCCGCTGACCGTCACCGTGAGCGCGCCCGACGGGTCGGTCTGCCCCTGAGCCGGAAAAGCCTGGCCGTAGACGGTGACCGAGGCCTTCGGCACGCCCTTGCCGTTCTTGTCGACGATCTTGAGCTGCACCTCCACGGAGACCTGGGCCGCGCCGCCGACGGCCGCATGCGCGTCGAGCAACTCCAGGCCGGGCGCGCTCGCCGCGTGGCGGAGGAGCTCGTTATGCTCGACGATGACGTTGGGCGGCGCATTGGCGCGAAGGGCCTCGCCCTTCTCCAGGCTCATCTCGGCGACGATGATCTCGCCGACGCCGGTGCCCGGCCCGCCCGCGCTCAGCGCGCCGAAACCGCGCTGCTTGATGCGGTGGTGTATCTTGACCCCCGGGATGGACGTCAGCGCCTCCGCGAGCTGATCGGTCGACATGGGCTGGAACGGGCCGGTGACTCGCGGGGCGATCAGATAGAGGCGCGGACGGGCCTGCAGGCTGCTGTCGCCGGAGTCGGCGGCGGCGGACGCGGGCTTGTCTGCGCCCTTCCCCGAGCCCTGGCCGCCGGGCTCCGCCTTGGTCTTGTCGTTCATGTCGAATCCTCTCCAATAGTCAAACCCGGTTGGGGATTCGCCGGCCGGAGGGACGACACGACCGTGCCGGCGAATCAGTAAATCAGCGGCGCGTCCGGCTCGATGATCAGGTCGTCGGCAAACTGCCTGGCGAGCTCCTCGTGGGCCTGCTTCGAGAGCTGGACGACGAGCGGCGCCCCCGGCTTGGCCGAGACGATCTGCGCGTCGTCGCGTCCCGCCACCATCTGCTGGAAGCCGAGGAGGGCGGCTTCGCTCCTTTCGCTGCGGCGGAGACCGACGAGATATTGATCGAGCGGGTTGGGCATTGTCTTTCTCCAGTCGTGGACTTCCACATTCCACTATCCGAGCCGCGACCGGCAAGACGTTCGACAATGCCCAACCAGGCACTCCTCCTCGCGGAGGCTCAGGCGTAGCCGTAATATCCGCCCGGCATCTCCGGCGCGGCCTCGAACGGGATGAAGCGCTGGGCCCACGGCGCCGCCATCGAGCCGATCTGGCGGCCGATCCCGGCATTGCCGAAACGGCCTCCGACCGTTTGGCCGACGAAGGGCAAGGCACGGCTGACCAAATCGCCGATCAGGCCCTGCGGAGCATATTCGCCGCCGCCCTGGGGGCCGTAATATCCGCCCGGCATCTCCGGCGCGGCCTCGAAGGGCAGGAAATGGCTGAACGCGCCGGCGGCGCTGCCGATCTGCCGGCCGAGACCGGCATTGCCGAAGCGCTTGCCGATCGCTGCGCCGACGTAGGGCGCCGCGAAGCCCAGCGCACTGCTCAACAAGCCCTGCGGCGCATATTCGCCACCCCCAAAGGCCTGCGGGTAGTCCTGATAATCCTGATAATATTGCGTCATTTTCTTGCCCTTCCTTCTGAATCATTACGCAGTTGATCGTTCAGTTGGTAAAGTGTGTAACAGCACTTACACAAGCTTGGCGCGTGTGCATCAAGTAGAGCACGAGTCCCTTGCGACATGACTGAGTCGCCGAGTCGCAGCGATTTTTATATTAGGGTCGCTATAGAGTCAACCAAGAGGGTAAACACGAAACTTACCGAGTTGATAGGCGTGTTTACTGGGTCGTTCTTATGGCGTGACTCGGGCTGATTGTAGCGAGAGCCCAGCAATTCAGTCATGTACTGTCCAGGCCTTCGACCGCTCGACCGGCGATGCCGTTTGAGGTTCTCTGGCCTGCTTTTCGGAGAGGCGGCCGTGCTGCCGGGGGCCGGGGGCCGTAGCGGCGGCCGCGTCCGACGGGTCGGGAAAGTCGGCTTCGCGGTTTCGAAGCCGCCCTGCTCGGTCAGCCTTGGGCGAAGGCCGCCATCTGCCCGGCCAGAGCGCGCTGGAAGGCGGGCCGCGCTTCGCAGCGGGCGAGATAATCGGCGAGCCCGGCCTCGGCGGCCAGGTCCGTATGGCGAAGGATCCGGAGCACCGTCGCCATCATCAGGTCGCCGGCGGTGAAGCGGGGGCCGTCGAGATGGGTCTTGTCGCCGAGCGCCGCGGCGAGCTCGGCCAGGCGCTTCCTCACCGCCGCCTCGGCGTCCGGGCGGCGCAGCCTGGCCCATTCCTGGTCGGCGTAGAAAAGGTCGATCGCGGCGAGGTTCTGGATCGGCGGCTCGATCGTGTTGAGGGCCGCGAACAGCCATTCCGAGGCCCGGGCGCGAGCCGCCGGATCGCCCGGCAGGAGAGTCTCGCTGCGCTCGGCGATGCGCAGCACGATCGCGCCCGATTCGAACAATTTGAGCCCGTTCTCCTCATAGGCCGGGACCTGGCCGAAGGGCTGCCAGGTGCGATATTCCGCTTTGTCCTTCTCGCCGTCCTCGAGCAGCTCGACCTCGTAGCGAAGCCCCGCTTCCTCGAGCGCCCAGCGCACCCGCAGGTCGCGCACCAGACCCTGAGCGAAAGGCGGCACCCATTTGAAGGCGGTGACTTTGATCATGACGTACCTTTCGAGACGGCGCTGGGCCCGAACTCTAATCGGATCGACCGACTTTCCCTAATCGGACAAGAAGCGCAACTTTGGGGTTGCATATTGTCCACGCAGTGATTAATTACGCAACCAGGAGGTTGCTTGTCATGACCGATCGAATCGAGAAGAGCATTGCCATCGCCGCGCCCGTCGAGCGGGTCTGGCGGGCGCTGACCGACCATGAGGAGTTCGGCGCCTGGTTCCGGGTGAAGCTGGAGGGGCCGTTCGTCCTCGGCGAGACGTCGCTCGGGCGGATCACCTATCCGGGTTACGAGCATCTCAAATGGGAGGCCCGGGTGGTGGCGATGGAGGCGCCGCGGCTGTTCGCCTTCACCTGGCATCCCTACGCGGTCGATCCCGACAAGGATTATTCGGCCGACCCGCAGACCCGGGTCGAATTCCGGCTGGAGCCGGCGGGCGAAGGCACCCACCTCATTGTCGTCGAGAGCGGCTTCGACGCCCTTCCGGCGGATCGCCGGGACGAGGCGCTGAGGTCGAACACCGGCGGCTGGGAGGAGCAGGTGAAGAACGTCAAGGCCCATGTCGAGCGCTGAGGCGGCCGCCCCTTTGTTCGCGGCGCTCGCCGACCCGACCCGGCTTGCGCTGCTCCGGCGGCTCGCCGACGGCGAGCCGCGGCCGATCGTCGCCCTCGCCGCGGGCAGCGCGCTCACCCGCCAGGCGGTCAGCAAGCATCTCGCCGTGCTTCGAGGCGCCGGCCTCGTCGCCCGCCGTCCTTCGGGGCGCGAGGCGCTCTACGCGCTCCGCCCGGAACGGCTCGCCGAGGCCCGGGCCTGGCTGGACGAGGTGGCGGCGCAATGGGACGACGCGCTCGGCCGGCTCAAGGCGCATGTCGAGGAAAAATAGGGACTGCCCCTCTTTTTCAGCCGGCTTCGCCGACTCCCCCCGGAGCGGCTTTGCCCTGCGCCTCCCAGACCCGCCTCAGATCCTTGCGGATCGAGGGGCCGGCGAGATGCGCGTCGACCGATTCATGGCGCTCGCCCTTCAGCGCCGCGACGATGGCCGGCAGATTGTCGCACTGGCCGGAACGGGCGAGCTCGAAGGCCCGTTCGACGGTGGTGGGACGGTCGCGCTCGCCGGGGGTCGCCATCTCAGCGCCTCCCCGCCGCGGCGGCGTCGAGCCGGAGCCGCGCATAGCGATTGGCGTTGCCGAGATGCCCTTCCCGCTCGCAGCCCTCGGCGGCGCGCGAGGCGAGCCAGCGCGCCCCGGTCTCGAGCCGTTCGTAATAGGCCTGACCCTCGAGCACCGGCGCGGCGGCCGCGGCCTTGACGCTGTAGCGGCCGGCGAGGTCGAGGTGGATCAGCCGAGCTTCGGCGTTCGCCGCGCGCCGCGCATTGGCGACCGAGATCCGTTTCCGGCCGAGCCAGTAGGTCTGTTCCATGAAGATAAGCTCCGCGCTGCAAGCGGGAGCTCTATGGTCTCCCTGTCACGCGATGCTTGCGGGCACGATCAGGTGATGCAGAAGGTGTAGCAGGTCGGCCGGCCAATAGCGAGGGCGGCGCCCCGGCTATTGGCAGAGCCGCTTCCAGGCGATCTCCATCACCGTCCCGGCCTCGATCGGAAGCGGCTGCTGCCAGGCGGCGGTATAATCCTCGTGCTGGGCGACGGTACCGTCGGCATTGTATTTGCGCGCGGCGGTCGGCGTGATGGTCCGGCCGGGGCAGTCCACCCGAAGGCGGTAGGCGTCGAGGCTCGGCGCTGCTTCGCCGGGATTGGACAGCCGGAACCAGCCTTCCCTCTTCTCCGCATTCATCACCACCGAAGTGATGTCGATGGCGATGCGCTGGCCGGTCTCGGCGGCGCCGAGATCGATCCAGCGAAGCGCCTGGGGCGGGGTCGCGCCGGGCTCGAGGCCGGGAGTCGTCATGTTCTGCTGCGGGATGGCCGGGCCCGGAACCGTGGCCGGGGCGGGGGCCGTCGCGGTAGCGCCGCAGGCGTCGAGGGTGGCCTTCACCTCCGGACCGACCTTGGGATCCTGGACGAGGCCGGCGACGTAGGCGAGGTCGCGCGGGTTCAGCGGGTTGCCCGCTTTGGGTACCAGCCGCCGGGCGAGGTCGGCGAGCTGGCGAAGCTGCCAGACGCTCAGATTCTTGGTCAGCCGCTCGCCGACGCAGCGGCTCTGCTCGGCGGCGATCCCGTAGCGGGGAAGCTGGGGAGCGATCAGATTGTTCTTCGGCTTCCAATAATCGGCCGCATAGCCCGCGCAGCCCCCCAACAAGCCGAGGGCCGGCAGGCAAAGGGGGAGCAGGGCTAAACCGGATCTACGCACTTCACGCCCTCTTCGCTGGCAGCCTCGAGGCGCGATAGCCCAAGCGGGGCGGCCGGTGAAGCCCGAGGCTCACGCCCGGCGGCCGGGGGAGCGCCGATCGTCGCGGGCATAGACGTCCCTTTGCAAGGCGACTCCGCGGGCCGGATCGGGCAAGGCGGTCAGATAGGTGATGAAGACCGGCACCGGCTCGGGCAGGTCGACGCGCTGCTCGGGGGCCGGACCGGCCGGGCGCGGCGCGGCGCCGCCGAACAGGAAGCGCGCCAGCCGGGGCGCGTCCTCGAGCCGGACGCAGCCCGAGCTGATCCGCCGGTCGGAGCGGGCGAACAGGCTCTTGTCCGGGAAATCGTGGAGATAGATTCCGAGCCGGTTGGGGAGCATGAACTTCATCGCCCCCATGACGTTGCTCCCGCCCGGCCGCTGGCGCATCCGAAGGCTGGTCCTGCCGCTCGCCACCGCCTTCCAGTTCACCTGGCTGGCGTTGATGACCCGCGGCCGATCGCTCCAGTCGGAGAGCAATTCCATATTCTCGCGCCGGAGGATGTCGGGGCCCGATCGGAGCACCCGTTTCGCGCGCTCGCGGGCCAGATCGGGCGGGACGTTCCACCAGGGATTGAGGGTCACGTAGCGGATGTAGCCGGCGAGCGTCGGGGTCTGCATGCTCGGCTTGCCGACGATGACCCGCATCGGGCCTTCGACCCGGTCGCCGTCGATCATCCACAGCCGCGCCGAGGCGGCGTCGACGATGACGTAGCGGCCGCGCAGCGCCGGAATGAGCCGGGCGCGGTCGAGATTGGCCCGGATCGCTTTCTCCTCCGCCGCGGAGGGTCGCGGCCCCACGGCTCGGCGGCGGGCATAGCCCCGGCTGAGCGCGGCGTAGAGCGGATTGGTGGCGGTCGCTTCGGCGAGGTGGCGGCCGAGGTCCGGAGCGGCCGCGGCGGCTTCGAGCAGGGCGCGCGCCCCGGGCGGCTCCGGAGCGAGCTCGGCGTCGACCCAGGTCACGCCGCGGGCGCCGCGGGCGGGGAGCCGGAGGTCGCGGACGAACTCGGGATAGGCGCGCGAGAGGAGCAGGTCGGCCCGGGCGCGGGCGGCGGGATCGCCCGACCGGGCGGAATCCAGCGCGGCGGCGATGTCGGCGGCGCCGTAGCGGGCGGGGTCGAGGCCGTGGTCGCCCGCCCGGGCGATCGCTCCGGCGAGCTCCAGCGCCTCCGGGCGAGGGCCGAGGCGGGTCACCCAGATCGGCCGGCTGCCGCGCTCGCGGTAGAAAGCGGCGATGTCGGCGGAGACCCGGACCGGCCGGAGCGGGGTTGCGGTGAGCTTCGGGGCCGGGGGCGCGACGGGCTGTGGGGTCTGCTCGCAGCCGGCAAGCGGAATCAAGAGCGCGCAAAAAGGGAGCAATCGCAGCAGCATCGCCCGCTGATAGCATGGCGATGGCGGCGCGCTAAGTGGCCAGGGCCGCCCTCTCCCGGATTGGGACGGTAATCATCCTCCCCATGCATAGCATGGGGAGGATTTTCGCTTACTTCCCGGCCATCGAGGTGCCGGCGCCGTTCGCGCCGAGCAGCTTCAGGGCGGCCTGGAATTCCTTGGCGGCGGCGCGCTGGTTGTTGGCGCGGCACAGGGCCTCGCCGAGGCGCAGCCGGCGCGCGGCATTCTGGGCGACGCCCTTCTCGGCGCCGGCGAGGGCGCTGCGGACCTGCTGCGGCATCGCCTCGCAGCGCACATCGGCGGCGGCGGCGGGAGCGGCGGTGAAAGCGACGGTGGCGGCGACGAGGAGGCCGGCGAGGGTGGCGATGAAATTGCGCATGAATAATTCCTTCCCTGAGTGTGAGACGGAAATAGCCGCTCTGGATTTCTTTGATAATCCGCTATAATGTCGATGGGCCATGAAGCAGGAATACATAATCGCCCGCAACCAGCTCGACGGGCTCGAGGCTTTCCTGCGCGTCGCCGAGCGGCGCAGCTTCCGCGCCGCCGCCGACGATCTCGGCCTTTCGCCCTCCGCGATCAGCCAGACCATCCGGGCGCTGGAGGCGCGCGTCGGCGTGCCCTTGCTCACCCGGACCACCCGAAGCGTCGGCCTCACCGAAGCCGGCGAGCGCTTCCTCGAGCACGCCCTGCCCGCCTTCACCGGCCTCACCGCCGCCTTCGAGGCGGCGCGCAGCTTCGGCGAGCGGCCGGCCGGCCTCCTTCGACTCAACGTCCCTCGGGCGGCCATCCCCTTCCTGATCGAGCCTGTCATCCAGGGCTTCGCCGCGGCTTATCCCGACGTCGAGATCGAGATTTGCGGTGAGGACGAGCTGATCGACCTGGTCGAGCGCGGCTTCGACGCCGGCATAAGGATGGGCGATTATCTGGAGGCGGACATGATCGGGATCCGACTCACCCCGCCCTTCCGGCTCGTCGTCGCCGGCTCGCCCGAATATTTCGCCGGGCACGGGCGGCCGTCGGTCCCGGCCGACCTTCGCCGCCATCGCTGCATCCGCTCGCGGGCACCGAGCACGGGGGCGATCTCCCGTTGGCATTTCGACGTCGCCGGCCAGCCGCTCGAGATGGCGGTCGAAGGTCCGCTGATCGTCAACGATCTCGACGTCGCCAAGGCCGCGGCGCTTCGCGGGGTCGGCCTGGCCTATCTCGCCGAGCCCCTGGTCGCCGAGCCTCTCGCCGCCGGCCGGCTCGAGCTCGCGCTCGAGGACTATGCCGCCTGGTCGCCCGGCGCCTATCTCTATTATCCGAGCCGGACCCAGATGCTTCCCAAGCTCAGGGCCTTCATCGACTTCATCCGCGAGCACCGCCCGCCGGAGCGCTTCCTCGAAGTCGCAGCTACCTGAAATCAACAACTTATAATTCGGTGTCTGACACCGAATTACGGTTTCGGGAGCAGCAGGCTGGCTCGCAGGCCGCCTTCAGCGCGGTTCGTCAGCTCCAGCTTCCCGCCATGCGCCTGCGCCACGGCCAGAGCGATGGCGAGGCCGAGGCCGGCGCCGCCGCTCTCGCGGTTGCGCGAGGGCTCGAGCCGGCGGAACGGGTCGAGCACCTCCTCGAGCCGCTCGGCCGGGATTCCGGGGCCGTCGTCCTCGACCCTGATCTCGATCTCGCCCGGCCGCTCCTCGACCGTCACCGCCGCGCCGCCGCCATAGACGATCGCATTGTCCATCAGGTTGCGCAGCGCCCGGCGCAGCAGGTTCGGCCGGACCGCCAGCACCGCGCGGGGCGAAGGCCGGAACTCGGCCGGCCGGCCGAGCTCGCGATATTCCTCGACCATGGCGTCGGCGAGGGCGGCGAGGTCGACCGGCCGCACCGGCTCCCGCGCCCGCCCGGTCCGGGCCAAAGTGAGGATGTCCTCGAGCGTCGCCGCCATCTCCTCGACGGTCGCAACCAGCCGCTCGCGCTCCTCCTCGGGCCCCATGTTCTCGGCCCGGATGCGGAGCGAGGCGAGCGGGGTCCTGAGATCGTGGCCGATCGCGCCCAGCATCCGGTCCTTCTCGTCGAGCAAGGCGAGGGTCCGGCGGTTCATCGCGTTGAACGCCTCGACCGCCCGGCGCAGGTCGGACGGTCCGCGCGGCTCCACCGGCTCGGCCGGGGCGTGGCCCTGGAAGCCCTCGGCGGCCCGGGTCAGGTCGCGAAGCGGCCGGGCCAGCCGCCGGGCGATCCACCAGGCCGCCCCGAACACCAGCAGGAACAGGATCGTCGTCGCCAGCGCCAATCGGTGGATCAGCCAGCGGTCGGCGCGGGGCGCGACGAAGCGCGCGTCGAGCCAGCTGCCGTCGTCGAGCTGGGCCGCGAGGAGCAGGAGCCTGCGCGCCTCGTGATGGCCGTGCAGCGGCGGCCCGTGGATCCTCGCCACCTCCAGCGGCAAGGCGGCGCGCACCGAGCGGACCGGCACCCGCGCCTCGCGAAGCGCCGCCGCGAGCCGGGCCTCGATCTCGGGCCGGCGCTCCGTCCCGTCGCGGTCGATCGCGCTTTGGGGGACCAGCCGGTAGGTCGCCGCCGGCCCCATGCGATGCGCCGAGAGCAACGGCGCGCGTCCCTCCGGAACGGTTGCCGCGATCACCGCCGCCGCCTGGGTGAACCGCCCGATCGCGGGCCCTTCGTTGCGGGCCAGGCTCAATTTCTGCTGCTCGTTGAGCAGGAAGGCGAAATTGACCGCCTGGGCGACGAGCAAAGCCGCTCCGATCAGGAGCAGCATCTGGCCGAGCAGGCTCGAGGGGAGCAGCCGCCTCACGGCCGGCGCACGTCGGCGGCGAGCATGTAGCCGCCGCCGCGGACCGTCTTGAGCAGAGTGGGATTCTTCGGATCGGGTTCGATCTTGCGCCTCAGCCGGCTGACCATATTGTCGACGCTGCGCTCGAAAGCGGCGAGCTCGCGGCCCTCGGCGAGGTCGAGCAGCTGGTCGCGGGTGAGCACCCGGCGGGCATGGCTGACGAGGGCGAGGAGCAGATTATATTCGCCGGTCGAGAGCGGAACGGCGACCCCCTCCGAGTCGATCAGCTCGCGCTCGCCGGTGCGCAGGACCCAGGGCCCGAAGGCATAAGCGTCGGCATCGGCGGCGCGAAGCCGCGACGGCCGCTCGCCGGCGCGGCGAAGCACCGACTTGATCCGGGCGAGGAGTTCGCGGGGGCTGAAGGGCTTGGTCACATAATCGTCGGCGCCGATCTCGAGGCCGACGATCCGATCCGTCTCCTCGGCGCGGGCGGTGAGCAATATCACCGGAATCCCACTGGTCGCGCGAACCTGGGCGCACAGGGCGAGGCCGTCCTCGCCCGGCATCATGATGTCGAGGAGGATGAGGTCGACGGCATAAGCCGCCAGCGCCTGGCGCGCCTCGGCGACGTCCTTCGCCTTGGAGACCCGAAGGCCGTTGCGCGCCAGATATTGGGCGAGCGGATCGCGGATCGACCGTTCGTCGTCGACGAGCAGGATATGAGGCTCTCCGGAGCTCGCCATGACCGGACTTTAGGGACAGTCGCCGGGGACAGCCACCAGTGACTGTCCCCGGTAGCGCTCAGTGCCCGCCGCGATGCGCCAGGTGGGCGGCGCGCATCTCGGGCTCGGTGATCGAGCCGTCGCGATTGGAGTCGATCTTGGCGAAATGGGCGTCGATCCCGCTCTGGGTCTCGGCGAGGGTGAGGGCGCCGTCGCCGTCGGCGTCGAGATGCATCGGGCCGCCGCCTTTGCCCTCCGGGCCGCCCTTGCCGCCGGGGCCGCCATGGCCGCCCTTGTGCATTCCGCCGCGATGATGGTCGCCCATCCTGGCGTGGAAGGCCATCATCTCCTCGTGGGTGGCGCGGCCGTCCTTGTTCGCATCGGCGCCGGCGAACATCGCGGCGGCACCGGCGCGGGCTTCGGCGAGGCTGATCACCCCGTTCGAATCCGCGTCGAACTTGGCCATCGGCCCGCGCGATCCGCCGTCCTGCGCATAGAGCGCCGCGCCGCCGGCGGTGAGAGCGACCGCCCCGGCCGCAGCGGCGAGGCCGATCTTGAACTTGCTCGTCATCTGAAATCTCCTGGTTGTGCGCCGCAGCGGCGCCGACTCCAGATGGCGCTTCATTGTCGCGCTCCTATCCCCGCACGCGGCGAAATTGTCGCAAAATGTATCAGCGCCCAGTCCTTGGGGACAGCTACTGTAACTGTCCCCCTTCCCGAAGCTTCGCGATGCAGGCGGCGAGGTCGGCCTGGCGGAAGGGCTTGGTGAGCCGGGGGAGGTCCGCCGGCAGCCCTTCGATCTCGGCATAGCCGGAGACGATCAGGACCGGCAGGCCGGGCCGCTCGGCGGCGAGGATCAGGGCGAGGTCGGTGCCGGAGAGGCCCGGCATGAGATGGTCGGTGATGACCAGATCGGGGACACGCATGTCGAGCAGGGCCAGAGCGTCGTGCCCCGAATCCGCCTCGACCACCTCGTAGCCCATCTCGGTGAGCATGTCGGCGGTGCTGGCCCGGACGAGCGGCTCGTCGTCGACGAGGAGGACTGTGCCGGCGCCGGCGCCGGGCGAGGCTTCGGCCTGGCGGCGGGCGGCGGCGGCCGGGACGGCCTCGGAGACCGGAAGCCACAGAGACGCCGCCGTCCCCTCCCCCGGCCGGCTGTCGAGGGTGAGCGCTCCGCCGAGCTGGGCGGCGAGGCCGTGGACCATCGACAAGCCGAGGCCGGTGCCTCGGCCGACGCCCTTGGTCGAGAAGAAAGGCTCGACCGCGCGCGCCAGAATCGCCTCGTCCATGCCGATGCCGGTGTCGGCCACGGTCAGCCGGACGTAATGGCCGGGGACGAGGCCGGCGACCTGCCCCACCGCCACAGCCTCCGCCGACGCCGCGATGGTGAGCGTTCCGCCGCCCGGCATCGCGTCGCGCGCGTTCACCGCGAGGTTGAGGATCGCCATTTCGAGCTGGTTGGAATCGGCCCGGGCATAAGGGAGAGGCGAATCCAGCCGGGTCTCGATCCGGATCTGGGGCCCCGACGTGCTCGCCACCAGCTCCACCATTCCGAGCACCAGCTCGGGCAGGTCGACCGGCCCCGGCTGGAGCGGCTGGCGGCGGGCGAAGGCGAGCAGGCGCTGGACCAGGGTCTTGGCGCGCTCCGCCGATTGAAGCGCGCCTTCGACCAGCCTCTGCTCGCGCTCGCCGCCCAGCGCCTTGCGGTGGAGCAGATCGAGGCTTCCGATGATCGGGGTGAGCAGATTGTTGAAATCGTGGGCGACCCCGCCGGTTAGCTGGCCCATCGACTCCATCTTCTGCGCCTGGCGAAGCGCCTCCTGGGCCAGAGCGAGCTCCTCGGCGCGCTCGGCGACCCTTTGCTCGAGGGTCTCGTTCAAGTCGCGGAGCATCGCCTCCGCCTGCTTCTGGTCGGTGATGTCGATCTGAATTCCGTCCCAGATGGTAGTGCCCTCCGGCCCCTCGCGCGGCGCCGAAATGACCCGCGCCCAGCGCAACTCCCCGTCCGCGCGGCGAAAGCGGCATTCGACATCGAATTGCGTTCCGGTCCTGATCGCTTCGGCACTCGCGGCGGCTAAGGCGGGGTAATCCTCCAGCACGACTATCGCGTAGGAGATGGACGCATCGGCCATGATCGCTTCGGCCGAATAGCCGGTCAGCTTCTCGCAGCCCTGCGAAATGAACAGAAAGCGCCGCTCGCCACCAGGGCCGGTGGAAAGCTGATAGACCATGCCGCCGGGCAGGTTATCGGCGAGAGCGCGCAGCCGCGCTTCACTCTCGTGCACCGCCGCCTCGGCGATCCGGCGCTCGGTGACGTCGATGGTCACCGCCAGCACTCCGTAAGGCTCGCCCGATTGGCGGCGAATCACCGAGACGCTGTTGTTGACCCAGACGATCGAGCCGTCGGGGCGGACGTAGCGTTTCTCGTGCGAATAAGGCGTGCCGTCGCTCACCGCGCGCTCGAACTTGGGGACGTTGGCGGGGAGATCGTCGGGGTGGGTGATCTCCTGCATTTTCAGGGTCAGCAGCTCCTCGCGGGAGCGGCCGGCGATCGCGCAGAAGCGGTCGTTGACCAGGGTGAAGCGGCCGGTGAGGTCGACCTGGGCGAATCCGGCCGTGGCCTGGTCGATGAAGGCGGAGAGCAGCCCCTCGCGCTCCTTGAGCGCCCCGGCCCCGTCGCCTTCGATTTCCGGCTGCGACACGGCCCCACGCTCCTCGCCCCGGCGAATGTCGCCGGAACGGCGCGCTAACACAGGCGCCGGCGTGATTTCAATTGCCTGGCAGGCACTTGCTTCCCGACGAAGGCCTGGATCAACTCCTCCCGCCGCGCCGCTGGGCCCCGGCCGTCGCCGGGGAACACCTTCCGTTCGACAGGACGGAGTCTAGGCCATAGGTCTTGAAGCCGGCGGGGACAGGGGAACAGGCCTATGCTGAAGCGTCGGATACTCGCGGCCTTCGCCGGCCCCGGCCTTCCCATCGGCGCGGTGGGCCTTCCGATGATCGTCTATCTGCCGCCTTATTATGCCGGCGCGCTCGGCATGGACCTCGCCATCGTCGGGCTGGTCTTCTTCCTCGTCCGGGCGATCGACCTTCCGCTCGATCCTCTGCTCGGCCACTGGATGGACCGGACCCGAAGCCGCTTCGGCCGCTACCGGCCCTGGCTGATCGCCGGCGGGCTCACCCTCGCCGCCGGGGTCTGGCTGGTCTTCATGGCGGAGCCCGGGCTGAGCGGCGCCGCCGCCTTCAGCTTCCTGATGGTCCTCTATCTCGGCTATTCGCTGACCGCGGTGGCTCAGCTCGGCTGGGGCTCGACCTTGTCGGACGATTATCACGACCGCTCGCGGATCTTCTCCTGGTGGATGGCGGCGCAGGTGCTCGGGATGATCCTCGTCCTGCTGCTTCCGCCGATGGTCGGCGGCGGCCAGGCCGGCGGCATCCACGCCATGGGCTGGTTCGTGATCGCGATGGCGCCGCTCACGGTCCTGCTGATGGCGGCCGCCGTCCCCGAGCGCGACCGGGTCGGCGAGCGGCCGCATGCGAGCTGGGCGGAGATCAAGGCGCTGGCGCGCAACCCCTTGCTCCTTCGTCTCATCATTCTCGACATACTGACCAGCGTCGCGCCGGGAATCACCGGGGCGATGTTCCTTTTCTATTTCGAGCACCGGCTGGGTTTCGACGCCCGCGAGGCGAGCCTGTTGCTGCTCATCTATTTCGTCGCGGGCTTCGCCGCGGCGCCCTTGTGGATCGCCCTGGCGAAACGGATCGGCAAGCACCGGGCGCTGGCGGCGGCGGCGCTCTGCTACGCCGCCTTCCAGCTCGGCCTCAGCCTGCTTCCGCCCTCCTGGGGCTTCGCCGCCGCGATCCCGGCCATGGCGATCGTCGGCCTTCCCTATATCGCCGCGCCGTCGCTGCTGAGGGCGATGCTCAACGACGCCGCCGACGTCGACCGACTCGAGACCGGCCTCGACCGCAACGCCCTCCTCCAGGCCCTCCTCACCAGCACCCAGAAGATCAGCTACGCCATGCCGGTGGCGATCATCTACCCGATCTTGGGCTGGATCGGCTTCCAGCCCAGGCCCGGCGCGTCGAATACCGAAAGCGCGATCTGGGGAATGACCCTCCTGTTCGTGCTCGCCCCCGTCGCCCTGATGTGCACGGCCGCCTGGATCGCCTCGCGCTGGCCGCTCGACCGGGAGCGGCATTCGCAGGTGCAGGCGGCGCTGGCGGCGCGGGCGATGCCGCGCTGAGCCTCGCCGCCGAACCCGGCCGCCCCGCTACGGGATGTTATCGTAGCCTATCCCGGTCACGCTGGCGACTTCGACGAAGGCGCCCGGAAGGGCCGTCACCAGACCGCTTTTGTCCACGACAAAGCAGATCGAGAAGAACAAGTGGACCACGGCGCGCTCTCCGGCGGCCGTGACGAAGGGGGCTCGCGCCGGCCGCCTCGGCGCCGGAGCGAAGGCCGAGAGCCAGTGACGGCGCTGATCGCCGTCGGGCATCTCGACGCCAGGTTCGACATGAGGGCGCCACCCCTTCCTCTCGAACGTATGCCAGAGAAGCAGCGCCGGTTGGCCCGGGGTCGCCGCGGCGGCTATGTCGTTGATCAAGGTGGCCGCCATCGGGAACACCGATTGGACCCCGACCGAGTTGAGCAATTTGGCATGCGCCGCGCTCCAGGCGTCGTTCCAGGGCGACGCCGAGGGCGCGCGGCCGGCCAAGTCCCGTAACCCATCGAGCCTGCGGGAGAGAGTGAGCGCCTGGTCTTGCAGAGGTATCGGCGCGTCTCCCGCCGGGGCACCAAACGCGACATGGCAGTGGAACAGGTCGACCGGGCTCAGCCCCCAGGTGGCGGACGGCCTTCCAATGCCGTCAGGGGACCCGCGCGGCTCCAGCAGCGCGGACAAATGGTCGAGGAAGAGGGTCGCGAAGGCGGACGGCATCCACGACGAAATCGGATCGAGACGGAACGGCACTCGGGCGCTGCGGCGGCTGAACTCGTCAAACCGGGTGAAATTGTACGGCGAGAGCCGAGGGAGTTTCGCGCGACGCCCCCAGGACAGCCATTCGTCCCGGTCGCTGAGCGGCTCGGGCGGCTTGTCGACCATCTCGGCGTCCAGGGCCGCCATGGTCTTGGATCCGACCACCGGATCATTGGGGAAGATGCGGCGCTTGGTCTTGAAACCGGTCACAGCCTTTCCGGTCGGCGTCCCGAAGACGCCGTCGTCCGCAAGCGGGCCGAGATCGTGGCCCAGATCGATCAGGGCCTGCTGCACCAACTTTACCGCCGGCCCTCTCTCACCCGCAATCATCCCGTGGGTGCCGGCCAGGCATTTGGTAAGAACCGGATCATTTGCGAATCGGGGCGCATTCAGCCGGGCGGGCGGCGGCTTTTTGGGTGTCGGGTCAGTCAAGCCGTCTTGCTATCACCTCTGAGCACGACCTTCCACCGGCACCTCACCGACCGGCATTGCCTGCCGACTTCGCCAGGCCCTGGCGCCGATCCGCTTATCCTGACTATTTCGCGCTTGCCGGCACAGCGGTCGGGACGGCGATGGCGATCGCCGACCGCTCCCCCGGCCGGGCGATGTTGAGGCGCTGCACCTCCATGATCTCGCCGGGATAGATCCTGCCTTCGATCATCTCGGTCCCGGTCAAGGCGAAGATTCGGCCGTCGGTGAAGATCGGCCGCGAATTGCCGTACCAGTCGACGCAGGAGACCTCGCAGCTATAGCCGGGGATGCCGTCCTCGTCGTCGTCCTCGTCGCCGCCGTAATCGAACCGGCGCTCGAGCTCGCCGATCCGGCGCAGCCGGCCGCTGCGATCGACGGTGAGGAAGCTGAGGTCTGAGGCGCTGCTCCGCCACGCGGCCCGGCTGCTGATGTTCTCGCCGGATATGGTCGGAAGCCCCATCACGCCGCTTCCGTCCTCCTCGATCAGGCTGTTGAAGGCGTGGCTCCGACCCTCGCTCTCGAAACGCTGGTCGAGCTTGACCCACGAGCCGATGCGCGGTTGCCGGTCGAGGTCGATCAGGGTGATCATCAGGCCGTCGCGGTCGCGATAGCCGGTCAGGACGATGTCGTTGCCGGCCTGCTCCGCCCGGATGATGGTGTGACCGACATTGAGGCCGCGCACCTCGGCCGGCGAGTCGACCGGCACGGCGTAGACCGGGGGCCTCGCATTTTGCGACAGTCCGCGCCGGTGATTGCCGAGGCTGCCGTAGACGAGATAGCGGTCGGTGAAGCGGTTGGCGATGAAGTGCGAGCCGACGCCCGGCAGGGAGGAATAGCGCTCCCGGGCCACGTCGCGCAATGTCCTGCCGAATTCGGAAAGAGCGACACTGAGATAGGAGAGCTGCGCCTCCGGCACCGCTTCGCCGCGGCAATAACGGCGCCGCTCCTTCAGAAGCGCCAGGAAGCGCCCCCTGACCGAATGGAGCGAGAACTGGTCCGGCGGAATGCCGCGCGCCGCGAGCACCCCCGGCGCCGAGCCGTCGACCGGAACGCGATAGGCCAAAGCGGGCAGGAAGGCCTCCGGGCTCGGAGCGTCGCACGACTGGCTGTCGTAGGAGCGATAATCCTGGGACGTCATCCACATGTAGGCATCGGTTTCGGTCACATACCATTGCGAGCTGTCGGGGCCGATGAAGGCGGTGGTCCGGCATTCGAGGCCGCGCGCTTTGCCGACCGGTCCGAGCGGGCAGACGGAGACGGTGTGGACGGTGGGATCCTCGAAGTCGCGGACCGGGCGGTAGATCCGGGTGGAGTCGAGCAGCGGCTTGCCGCGATCCTCTTTTTCATCCTTGGGCATCCAGCGCCGGACGACGGGCCAATCGATGTTGGAGCCCGCCATGTCCGACACCTCGAAGGGCGTGTAGATGACCAGGTTGTCGCCGATCAGCCGGGTCGCGTAATTGCTCGAGCTGTAATAATCGTCCGACGAGATGTAGAAGACGCCCTCGCGCTTCAGCCGTCCGTTGGCGGTGTCGAGCCGGAAGACCGAGAGCTCGGTCGCTTCCTCGCGATAGGAATAGCCGGTGATGAGCACCCGGTCGCCGAACACGAGCATCTCGTCATACCACATATCCTCTTTGGGATCGCGATAGACGTCGGCGCGGTCGGCGAGGACCAGCCGGCGTCCGCCGGGCCGCCCGCCTTTGGTGTCGATCACGAAGATCCGGCCGTCCTGGAGGACCAGCAGATACTGGTTGATCTGCTTGACGATGTCGCCTTCCTCGACGTTGCGCATCTGGTTGTTGGTGATGTCGCCGTTGGTGACCGGCGTGACCGAGACCGACTTGTTGGCCGGAGTCCGGATCCGGCTGCCGGTGACGGTGATCATGTCCGACCCATCGGTTTCCACCTCGCCGACGCATTGCGGATCGGTTTCCGGGCAGATCGGCTCGACCGCGTCCGACTGGACCGCGCCCGCCAGTGCCGCCTGGGCGAAGCGGATTTGGCGGGCGGCGGCATACCAGCCGTTGCGCGCGCGATCGACGGCCTGGGCGGCGTCGAGATAGCGGCGGAACTCCGCGTCGCCGGTGAAGAGGGTCAGGGTCGGGCTGATGAACCGGGCCAGCTCGCGCTCGGCCGCCGCGCGCTGCTCGGGCGTCGCCTGATGAAACCGGCGCGGCGGCGGCCGCTCGGACGGATCGACGATCAGGTCGCCGTCATAGGGGCTGCGCAGCTGCCCGGCGGCGCTTCCCGCGACCCCGGCCAGCGCCACCGCGACGATCAGGCTGCGCCACATCCCCATGGCCTTTCTCCCGCAAGTGCCGGAGAGGATATGCCTTCTTCGCGCCGAATCCTAGTTGCCCGAACGCCCCCCGAGTCTGCCTCGATGAATAGAGGCAGGCCTAGAGCGTGGCGTGAACCGTCGCGATCGCCTTGATCACCGACGCGATCCGGACCGCGGTCTGGACGGTCTCCGCCTTGATCTTGTGCTGCTGGAGGACGCGCTCGTGGCTGTCGATGCACATTCCGCAGCCGTTCATCGCGCTGACGGCGAGGCTGAACAGCTCGAAATCCTCCTTCTCGATGCCGGGGGCACCGATCACGTTCATCCGGAGGCGCGCCGGAAGCGTTCCATATTCCGGGTTCGAGGCGAGGTGGACGAAGCGGTAATAGACGTTGTTCATCGCCATCACCGCGGCGGCGGCGCGGGCGGCCTTGGCCGCCGCCTCGCTCAACCTGCCCTCCGCCTCGGTCTCGGCGGCGTCGACGACCGGCTTGTAGCCGGTGCCGTGGGCGCAGGCGAGCAGGAGCCCGTATTTGCGCTGGTCGCCGAGCGCCTGGTCGTTGAGCAGGGAAGTGAGGTTGAGCCGGAGGTCCTTCGCATAATCGGGAAGGGTTTCGGCGAATTGCTTGAGGGACATTTTCTGCCTTTCGTCATCCCGGCGAAAGCCGGGATCTCGGGGAGACCTATCGGGACTTAACGTCCTGAGGTCCCGGCTGTCGCCGGGATGACGGAATAAAAAAAGGGGCGCGGGAGCCTCGGCTCCCGCGCCCCCGTCGCGAGGTCTGCGCTTGGGCGGCCCAGGGGGGCTCAAGCCGCCGGGCGCAGAACCTCCTCGCCCTGCGTCCAATTGCAGGGGCAGAGCTCGTCGGTCTGGAGCGCGTCGAGGATCCTCAACGTCTCCTGCGGATTGCGGCCGACGTTGAGGCCGTTCACCGTGACGTGCTGGATGACATTGTCCGGATCGATGACGAAGGTGGCGCGATAGGCGACCCCGGCGTCCGGAGCGATGATCCCGAGCGCGTTCGCAAGCTCCTTCTTATGGTCCGCGATCCACGGGAAATCGGCCGCCGCGAGCCGCTCGTCCGCCTGGCGCCAGGCGTGGTGGACGAAATCGCTGTCGGTCGAAGCGCCGATCAGGACCGCATCGCGGTCGGCGAAATCCTGGGCGAGATCGCCATAGCCGATGATCTCCGTCGGGCAGACGAAGGTGAAGTCCTTGGGCCAGTAGAAGAGGATCTTCCACTTGCCGTCGGTCTCGCCCAGATCGAGCGTCTCGCCCGCGGGAAGGGCGCTGCCCTGCTGGACGGACAGGGTGAGAGCGGGGATCTTGTCGCCAACAGTGAGCATGACTGCTTCTTTTCTCCTGAATTTCTAGCGGGTTACATCGCTTGTGCAGTGCAGCATGTAGGGCGCTGGCTTTGATCGTTCAAGGCATTTAGAACGATCAGATTGATCGGGAAAAGCGATGACAGTCTATCTGCCCACGCTCAAGCAGCTCCAATATCTGGTGACCCTCCAGGACACCGGCCATTTCGGCAAAGCGGCGGAAAGCTGCTTCGTCACCCAATCGACCCTCTCGGCCAGCATCCGCGAGCTCGAATCCCTGATCGGAACGACTCTCGTCGAGCGCAACCGGCGCGTCGTCGGCTTCACCCCGCTCGGGGCCCGGATCGCGGAGAAGGCGCGGCGCGTGCTCCGCGAGGCCGAGGAGCTGGCCGACATGGCCCGGGCCGCCGGCCAGCCGCTGACCGGCGATTTGAGGATGGGAGTCATCCCGACCATCGCACCCTTCCTTCTGCCGGCCATGCTCCCCCGGCTTCGCGGCGAATGGCCCAAGCTCCGGCTCTACCTTCGCGAGGAGACCAGCCAGGCGGCCTGCGAGGCGCTTCAGCGCGGCCAGCTCGACTGCGTGCTCCTCGCCCTCCCCTACGGCTGCGGGGACGTGAATTCGGCGACCCTGTTCGACGACCCGCTGTTCGTCGCCTTTCCCGCCGGCGAGGCGCCGGAGGGGTCGACGGTGGCGGTGGAGGCGATCGACGAGAGCCGGCTGCTGCTCCTCGAGGACGGCCATTGCCTCAAGGACCATGCCCTTTCGGCCTGCAACCGCCCCGAGCTGCGCGCCCATGCGGCGATGATGGGGACGTCGCTCCACACCCTCGTCCAGATGGTCGACAACGGTCTCGGGGTCACCTTCATCCCGGCCATGGCGATCGATGCGGGCATCCTCGAGGGCACGAGGATCGTCGCCAGGCCGCTTCGCTCCGAGCACGGCTTCCGCCGGATCGCCCTGATCTGGCGCCGCTCCAGCCCGCGCGAAAGCGAGTTCCAGCTGCTCGCCGCGGCGCTTCAACAGATCATGCGGGCGATCAGTCCAGGCCGAGAAGCCAGCGGTCCAGCGGAACCGCCCGGATCCTGACTCCAGCGAGGGTGCGGTTGAGCTGCGAGCGATGCCGCATGATCCAGCTCAGGCAGGCGAACTCGCTGTCGAACGTCTCGAACGCGTCGCGGGTCGGCCGGAACGTCCGGCCGTCGACCAGGAAGCGCGCGCCCCTGCGGCAGCCGGGGGCGCCGGACCAGTCCCGCTGAGGGGCGACGACGGCCGGCACCCAATAGGTCCGGGCGGGATCGAGGCCGTCGACTTCGCACCGCTGCATCGCGTCTCCGCGTTCCTCCCACAACCGTCATCGCGAGCGTAGCGAAGCAATCCAGCGTCGCAAGCGTCCGGGCTGTATTGCTTCGTCGCTTCGCTCCTCGCGATGACGAAGCGTCCTACTCAGCCTCCGGCCGGCTCGGCGATTCCGATGGGTTCGACGCTGTCGGAATTTTGCGGCAGGTCGAAGCGGTCGGCGTTCATCACCTTGGTCCAGGCCTTGACGAAGTCGCGCACGAACTTCTCCTCGTGGCCCTTCTCGGCATAGACCTCGGCCGTGGCGCGAAGCTGGCTGTTCGAGCCGAAGATGAGGTCGGTTCGGGTCGCCCGCCACTTCTCCTGACGCTCATTCTCCTTCATGGCGCCGCGGTCGTAGCCGATGAACTCCTCGTCGCCGCTCTCGTCCACCACCTCCCAGAAGGTGTCGTTGTCGAGCAGATTGACGAAATAGTCATTGGTGAGCTGGCCCTTGCGCCGGGTGAAAACGCCTTCCGGCCGGTCCTGGTAATTGGCGCCGAGCACGCGCAGCCCGCCCAGCAGCACCGCCATCTCGGGCACCGAAAGCCCGAGCAGCGAAGCGCGGTCGAGCATCAGCTCCTCGGTCCTCACGCTATGCCTGGTCTTGAGGTAGTTGCGGAAGGCGTCCGCGACCGGCTCCATCACCGCGAAGCTCTCCGAATCGGTCCAGTCCTGAGTGGCGTCGCCGCGTCCGCCCCTGAACGGGACCTCGACGTCGAATCCGGCGTCCTTCGCCGCCTTTTCGACCGCCGCCGTGCCGGCCAGGACGATCGCGTCCGCCATCGACAGCGATCCGCGCAGCGCGTCGATCCGGGCGAGGATCCGGCCCAGCTCCTCGGGCTCGTTGACCGCCCAGCCGCGCTGCGGCTCGAGCCGGAGGCGAGCGCCGTTGGCGCCGCCGCGATGATCCGACCGGCGGTAGGTCGACGCCGAAGCCCAGGCGGTTTTGACGAGCTGGCCGATGCTGAAGCCCGAATCGAGGATCGACGACTTGAAGCCCGCGACATCGGCGTCGGAAGGCACGCTGCCGGCGGGAACCGGATCCTGCCAGATCAGGTCCTCGTCGGGGACCTCCGGGCCGAGGTAGCGGACCTTGGGGCCCATGTCGCGATGGGTGAGCTTGAACCAGGCGCGGGCGAAGGCGTCCTTGAACGCCGCATGGTCGTTGCGGAACTTCTCCGAGATCGCCCTGAATTCAGGATCTTCCCTCAGCGCCATGTCCGCGGTGGTCATCATCGTCGGCACCCGCTTCGACGGATCGTGCGCCGCGGGGGCCATGTCTTCCGGCCTCTGGTCGATCGGCTGCCACTGCTGGGCACCGGCGGGAGACCGCACCAGCTCATATTCATAGTCGAGCAGAAGCCGGAAATAATTTTCCGACCATTCGGTCGGCGTGTTCACCCACGAGCCCTCGATGCCGCTGGTGATGGTGTGCTCGCCAAACCCGCTTTCGTGGGCGCTCGCCCAGCCCAGGCCCTGAAGGGAGATGTCGGCCGCTTCGGGCGAGGCATCGACCAGGCTCGGATCGCCCGCGCCATGCGCCTTGCCGAAAGTGTGGCCGCCGGCGGTGAGCGCGACCGTCTCCTCGGAGTTCATCGCCATGCGCTCGAAGGTGATCTTGATGTCGCGCGCCGACTGCAGCGGGTCGGGATTGCCGCCGGGGCCTTCCGGATTGACGTAGATGAGGCCCATCTGGATCGCCGCCAGCGGATGCTCGAGCTCGAGCTGCTCCTCGGGGAGGATACGGGTCTTGTTGTCCGGATGGCCGACGAACTGCTCTTCGGAACCCCAATAGATGTCGCGCTCGGCCTCGAACACGTCCCGGCGCCCGCCGCCGAAGCCGAAGACGGGGCCGCCCATCGATTCGATGGCGACGTTGCCGGCGAGGATGAAGAGGTCGGCCCAGCTGATGCTGGCGCCGTATTTCCGCTTGATCGGCCAGAGCAGGCGCCGCGCCTTGTCGAGATTGCCGTTGTCGGGCCAGGAGTT
Source organism: Allosphingosinicella sp. (assembly GCA_035719905.1). GTDB lineage: Bacteria > Pseudomonadota > Alphaproteobacteria > Sphingomonadales > Sphingomonadaceae > Allosphingosinicella. The sequence continues at coordinate 50,125 of DASTFN010000013.1, read as the reverse complement.
CAATGGAGCGAAACGCTGCTGGCCGCTGTTGGCGCCGCCGCGCCCGTCGGCGGTGCGATAGGTGCCCGCGGCGTGCCACGCCATCCGGATCATCAGGCCGCCATAATTGCCGTAATCCGCCGGCCACCAGGGCTTGCTGTCGGTCAGCATCGCCGCGAGGTCGGCCTTGAGCGCCCGATAGTCGAGCGCCTCGAACGCCTCGGCATAATCGAAATCGGCGCCCAGCGGATCGGGCGAAAGGCCGCCCTGGTTGAGGATCTCGAGGGGGAGCGACTCCGGCCACCAGTCGCGGTTGGTGCGCCCGAGCAGCGAGCGGACGGTCGTCGGCCGGCCCGCCGGGCAGCCCATGTCTCCAGTCTTTGCGTCCATGTTCCTGGCCTCTCCTTGATTTTGACTGGGGCCTAGGCCTTGCCCGACATCGAAGGAAGCGAGGAAATCCGGTCAGATTGAGCGGAAAAACCGATCACGGCCGATCAGCGCCGTCCGCGCCATTTCGGATCGAATAGAATTTGTTTTGTAGGACTTCCCATGTTCCATTCGTGTTCCGGCGACTCGAAGTCGGAGTGGGACATGAGACAAAAATACAATTGTGTGCTCGTGGCGGCCGGCGCGGCGGTCGTGGCGGCTTCCGCGGCGATGGCGGCCGAGACGATCGTCTACACCTACGATGCGAAAGGCCGGCTGGTGAAGGTCGAGCGCAGCGGCACCGTCAACAACAACGTCACCGCCAATTACAGCCATGACAAGGTGGACAACCGGACCAACGTGACGGTCACGGGTTCGCCCAACCCGCCGCCGCCCTGACGATTCCGGCAAGTCCGGAACGACGATCCGGCGACTGGTACCGCATTTGGAGAAGGCAGATGAAACCGACGTCCTTCAGGGCGAAGGCCCTCGCTTGCGCCCTGCTCGGCGGAACCGCCCTTTGCGGCACCGCCGCGACGCCGGCCGCGGCGCAGAGTGCGCCCACCTTCCGAAACCTCGATTCGAACGGCGTCGACCTGGTGAAGGGCGACTTCCTGACCAGCTTTCCCGAAGGCTCGATCGGTTCGGGCGAGGCCGAGCTTGCGCTTCTCAGGATGGTCGGCGCCATCGGGGGCAACGGCACCCAAAGCACGAGCCAATGGGACCATATCATCTTCAACATCGCGCATGGACAAATTCCCCGGTGCGGAAAGCCGCGGATCGAGCTTGGCGGGAAGCGACGACAGCTACCTCTATCGTTCTCCCGACGGCACCGCGATCGCGTTCGGCAACCCGACCTCGGGCTTCGATTCCAATTATTGCGACGGCACCGCCAAGCCTTCGTGCATCCTGCTGCCGACGTCGATCACCTCGCCCGACGGCAAGGTGGTGACCATCAATTACGAATTCTACACCAAGTGCATCCAGCCGCCGCTCCCGAGCGATCCGGAAGAGGAGCCGGGCCAGCCCAATTGCAGCAACACGCCGCGGATCGCCTCGGTGACCAACAGCTTCGGATATGAGATCCGCTTCACTTATGTTTCCGGAACCACCGGTTCCACGAGCACTCCGCCGGCGACCTTCCACCAGCGCAACGGCGCCAGCTTCTACAACGTCAACGCGAGCAGCTCGCCTCTGGCCAGCGTCTCCTATTCCTCAGTGTCCACCGGAGTGACCGACGTCACGGACACGGGGGGCGGGGTGTGGCGGGTGACGAGCTCCACGACCAACCATGCGGTGCGCCGCCCCGGCGCTTCGGCCAATACGATCAGCGCGAGCCTGAGCAGCGGAGTCGTCACGTCGGTGACCAACGGCGGCGCGACCACGAACTATTCGCGCAGCGTTTCCGGCTCGACGGCGACCCTGACCGTGACCAATGCGCTCAGCCAGGCCTCGACCGTGGTCTCGGACCTGACCGTCGGCCGTCCCACCTCGGTCACCGATCCGCTCTCGCGCACCACCGCCTATCAATACGATTCGAGCGGGCGGCTGACCCGGGTGACGGCGCCGGAGGGCAATTACACCGCCTACACCTACGACTCGCGGGGCAACGTCACCCAGACCGAGACGGTCCCCAAAGCGGGCTCGGGCCTGCCGTCGATCGTCACCAGTGCGAGCTTCGATTCGACCTGCTCCAACCCGCTGACCTGCAACCAGCCCAACAGCATCACCGACGCCCGCGGCAACGTCACCGATTACACCTACAGCGCCACCCACGGCGGAGTGCTGACCGCGACCGCGCCGGCGCCCACGTCCGGCGCGACCCGGCCTCAAACCCGCTACAGCTACACGCTCACCAACGGCGAGTATAAGCTGACCGGCACCTCGACCTGCCAGACCGGATCGAGCTGCACCGGCACGGCGGACGAAGTGGTGGCGTCGGTCGGCTACGATGCGAGCGGCAACGTCACCTCGACCTCGTCCGGCAACGGCGCCGGGACGCTCACCGCCGCGAGCGCCATGACCTACGACAGTCTCGGCAATCTGCTGACCGTCGACGGCCCGCTCTCCGGCAACGCCGACACGGTGCGGATGCGCTACGATAACGGGCGGCGGGTGGTCGGCACCGTCTCGCCCGATCCGGACGGGTCCGGCGCGCTCAAGCATCGCGCGGTTCGCAACACCTACACGAACGGCCTCTTGACCAAGGCCGAGCAGGGCAATGTCAACAGCCAGTCCGACAGCGACTGGGCGGCCTTCTCGAGCCTTCAGGAGGTCCAGACCGACTACGATTCCAACGCCAGGCCGGTGGTCCAGAAGCTGGTGTCGGGGAGCGCGACCTATGCGCTGACCCAGACCAGCTACGACGCCCTCGGCCGGCCGGAATGCTCGGCGCAGCGGATGAACAGCGCGGCGTTCGGCTCGCTTCCCTCCTCGGCCTGCAGCCTCGGCACGGCCGGCAGCTACGGCCCCGACCGGATCGTCAAGACCTTCCGCGATGCCGCCGGGCAGGCGACGAAGACGACGAGCGCACTCGGGGTGACCGGGGTCGAGGCGGACGACGTTACGACCACCTACACGTCGAACGGGCTCGTCCAGACCGTGACCGACGCCGAGAGCAACAAGACCACCTATGTCTACGACGGCCACGACCGGCTCAGCCAGACTCAATATCCCTCGGCGACGAAGGGCGCCGGGACGAGCAACAGCGGCGACTATGAGCAGCCGACCTATGAGAACACCGCCGGCGGGACGCGCACCTCGGGCACGGTGACGGCGTTCCGCAACCGGGCGGGAGAGTCGATCGGGTTCACGGTGGACGCGCTCGGCCGGGTGACTGCGAAGAACCTGCCGGGCTCCGAACCGGACGTGACCTACGCCTTCGACCTGCTCGGGCGGATGACTTCGGCCGCGACCGCATCGCAGACCCTGGGCTTCACCTACGACGCGCTCGGCCGCAACCTGACCCAGGTGGGCCCGCACGGCACGGCCACCTCGACCTGGGACATCGCCAGCCGCCGCACCCGCATCGCCCATCCCGACGGCTTCTACGTCGACCAGGACTATCTGGTAACCGGCGAGCCGACCGCGATCCGCGAGAACGGCGCCACATCGGGCGCCGGCGTGCTCGCCACCTACGCCTGGGACGACCTCGGCCGCCGAGCCTCGCTCACCCGCGGCGACGGCTCGGTGCTGAGCTACGGCTACGATGCGGTGTCGAGGCTGACGAGCCTCGCCGACAATCTCGTCGGCTCGGGCTACGACCAGACGCTCGGGTTCGGCTACACGCCCGCGGGCCAGATCGCGAGCAACACGCGATCGAACGACGCCTACGCCTGGACGGGGCATTACAACCTCAACCGCAATTACACGGCCAACGGGCGAAACCAGTATACGGCCGTCGCCTCGATCACCCCGACTTACGACAGCAAGGGGAACCTTATGTCGGCGGGAAGCACGACCTACGCTTATTCCTCGGAGAATTTGCTGACCTCGGCCAGCGGGGGAATCGCGCTCGCCTACGATCCGGCGATGCGGCTGTACCAGACGTCGGGCGGAAGCGCGGGGACGACGCGGTTCGCCTATGACGGAACGAACCTGATCGCCGAGTATAACGGCTCCAACGCCATGCTTCGCCGCTACGTCCACGGCCCCGGCGTCGACGAGCCTCTGGTCTGGTACGAGGGCTCCGGCACCACCGACCGCCGGTTCCTGCACGCCGACGAGCGCGGCAGCGTGGTCGCGGTGACGAACAGCTCAGGCACGACGCTCAACGTCAACGGCTATGACGAGTACGGCATCCCGTCCTCGGGCAACGTCGGCCGGTTCCAATATACCGGCCAGACCTGGCTGCCGGAGCTCGGCATGTATTACTACAAGGCCCGCATCTACTCGCCGACGCTGGGGCGGTTCCTGCAGACCGACCCGATCGGCTACGGCGACGGGATGAACATGTACGCCTATGTCGGCGGAGATCCCGTGAACTTCGTCGATCCACTGGGTCTACAAGAACAATGCGGCGGGGATGGCCAGCCGGAATGCGACATTACTGTGTGGGGAAATCCCTTTGGAGGCAGTGCCAGCGGCAGCGGCGGTAGCGGCAATAGCGGCTGGGGCGTCGACGGTAGCAATATTGTCAATGATGATATCGATGGAGACGGGCAGCCGGACCCTGACATCGTCATTACGGGTCAGAAGCCTTCTGAGCCGGTAATTGCCGGAGTACCTCCAGCGCCATTAATGGAGCGGGCGGGAAATTGCGCCCTCCAGCAGTTCGGTGTGTCCGATCTGGTCGCAGTTGGAGCCGTTGCCGCGGGGCAGCCGATACCAGGTACGAAGCGATTCGTAACTCCCGGCTCTTCGCGTGGCACCTCGCTCGCCGGCATGGCAGCGGACAAAATTCTTGGGAAGTCCCGTCTTCCAACTCGGCTGCCAACCATTGTAGGAGGGCCGGGCACAGGTCGTGCACTGGCTATCGCGGGTACGAAATCAGCAGCCCGCTTCGCTGCTCGCGCCGTTCCCATCCTCGGATGGGCGCTTTTAGCCTATGACGTCGTAAGCATTGCCGTCTGCACAGCGCGATCGGATCGATAATGAAAACCCTGGCGTTTTTAGTGCAGCTTCCCTTTTCATGGCGTCAGCACAAAGTGCGCGCGCGTCGCAACGACATGACTCGCGAGCGCTTCGTTGCCGCCCTCGCCACCAACGATGCCGAAGAGCTTGCTGCAGGCATCCTTTGGGACAAACTTGCCGAGGTTGCAGTTATACCGGATTTCAGGCCCGATCCCGACGACGACTTTTTGTACCTTTATGGCTTGGCAGATGAAGATTTGGACGAAGACATCATCTTGGAGATACTCACCTCGCTTGGGCTTAAGCCGCCGAGTCCATTCGAGTTGCAAAGGGTCGGCCGGATCTCCTCGCCGAGGGATTTTGTGAAGCTGGTGAAACTGGCAAGCTGAGGAGCGGGAATTCGGGAAAATCCGGGACAGTTACTATTTTCGAAAATCCGGGACAGTTACTATTTTCGTGACCCTTGGCCGCGTTCTCCCCCGCACACTGTTGATATATCACTTTCTATTTAGAGGTGTTAAGTGATTCAATTTTCAGTTGACTTTCGTAAGTCAACAGAAACCAGCCAGACCGTATTTTATCGTGAAGAGGATTTTGCCTTTGATACAGTCCCAGCGGCCGTGTCTACTTTTACGTCTATATTACTGGATGATGTAAACCTGGAAGTAGACGAGATAGGGAAGGTCATTGCGATTTGGGGCTTGTGCCCACATACCATGTGGAAAGAAGCAATACTTATTCCTCCTGCGGTTCCTGCTGGTGAGTTATTGGTGCAGAATGATCTGCCCCTAGAGCAAGGGGTTTCAATCCGGATTTCCTTGGCAGGAAAGCATTTGGCCACATATCTTGATAAGAATAACGGCTGGGTAAAGATTGAACATAAGTGTGAAGTAGAGATGTCTGTGCACATCCTTCCGAATGTAATAGTCGACCTAGGCCCTGACCGTGAAATAGCGCAGCTATGGATAAAGCCTATATTTGAGTAAATATAATCCGGGACTTCGGGTTCGACTACACGCCGGCCTCGCAGATCGCTTCGAACACGCGTTCGGATAATCCGGGACAGTAACTAATTTAGGTGCGCCGACCTCCGGCGCCACCCGGCCGCAGACCCGCTACAGCTACACGCTGACCAACGGCGAATACCGGCTGACGGCACCTCGACCTGAAAATCAGGGGCAGGACAGTGACGGGAAGACAATCCGCACTGGGCCGCGCGGGAAACGCGACGCTGAAAAAAACAAACCCCTGATTCTAAATAATTATCGTTGACCGCCAATGTCATAGCTGTTTTATAACGGCCACGAATCGGGGCGAGGCTAAATAATCGTGAAAATCAGAAAGGCCGGCTTTTTGCTGGCGACGTCGCTTTGCGCGCTCACCACGGCCGCGCAGGGCAATGAGACGACGAGCTATAGCTATGACGAACTCGGGCGCCTGGTCGAGACCTCCAAGTCGGGGACCGTCAATGCCGGCCTCAAGACGTCCATCGGCTACGACCCGGCGGGCAACCGGCTGCTTTATGGCGTGACCGGGGCGAATCCGGGCGGATTCGAATTTCCGGAAGTCGGAACCTCCTACGTCTACCGGCCGACGACCGGACCGGCCGCCTTCACCGGCAATACCGGGATCGCCGGCAATTCCAGCGCCTGGGGCTTCGCCGCAGCGCCCGAAGGCGACCAGGTCGCCTTCGTCCAGGGCAGCCCGACCGGCGGGACGATCAAGCTGACGATCGGCGGCCTGACCCCCGGCTCCAATTACGCCGCGACCTTCCATATCGCGATACGGCCGGGCTATCCGGCCAACCCGGTCAGCCTGGATTTCAACGGGACCGCGCTCGGCACCTTCACCCCGACCTCGACCGCCTTCACCGCCATGACCAGCGCGTCCTTCACCGCCGGCGCGGCCTCGGGAATCCTCACCTTCACCAGCGGCGGGACCGATGCAAACCTGGCCACCGGCCTCGACAACGTCCTCGTCCTTCCCACCTCGACCCCGCCGCCGCCACCGCCGCCGCCGCCGCCGGCCTTCAGCGTCGGCGATGCGTCGGTGACGGAAGCGGGCGCCCTCGTCTTCACCGTCACCAAGACCGGCTCCACCGCCTCCAGCTTCAGCATCGCCTATGGGACCGCCGACGGCACCGCGGCCGCCCCGGGCGACTTTGGGGCCACGGGCGGGACGCTGAGCTTCGCCGCCGGCGAGGCCAGCAAGAGCGTCACCGTCGCCACCGTCGGGGATATTGTCGACGAGAATAACGAGACGCTTTCGCTGAACCTGTCGAACGCTTCCGGCGGCGCCTCGATCACCGACGGCCAGGGGATCGGAACGATCGTCGACGACGACGATCCGCCGCCTCCGCCCCCGCCGCCCCCTCCGCCCCCGCCGCCCCCGCCGCCGTCACCGCCGGTCTTTGCAATTTCCAGCACCTCGGCGAACGAGGGCTCGAGCCTCATCTTCACCGTCACCAAAACCGGGACGACGACGACCAGCTACAGCGTGAGCTATGCGACGTCGAACGGCACCGCTACGGCCAATAGCGATTATTATCCGATGAGCGGGACGCTGAATTTCAGTGCTGCCCAGACCAGCAAAACGGTGAGCGTCGGAACGATCAGCGACGGCGTCGACGAGCCGTCCGAGACCGTGCTGGTGACGTTGTCCAACCCCTCCGGCGGCGCGACGTTCGCTCCGCAGCAGAACCAGGCCACCGGCACGATCGCGGCGAACTCCCTCAACAGCCCGCCGACGGCCGTGATCGATGAGCCGTCGATCGCGCGCTGCACGGCCGGGAGCTTCAACGTCGTCGCCAACGATTCCGACCCGGAAGGCGACATTCCGCTGACCCTGCAGTCGATCGGCGGACCCCTGTCCCAGCTCGGCTACGCGTCGGTTGGAAGCAGCACGAACGTCGCCTGGGCGCCCGTCTCGACCCCCGGGGTCTACAATGGCACCTACACCGTCAAGGACAGCCGCAACGCGAACTCGAGCGGCACCTTGAGGGTCACCGTCACCGGTACCGACACCGGTTCATGTCCGTGACCGGGCGGCGCGGGCCGAGGCAGCCAATGATTTCGAACAGGATTCGCGCCTCGGGCGCGGCGCCGCAAAGGGGGCGGAGCGACAAGATGACGAACAAGCGTGGCGATCACCTGCGGCGCAGGGCGCTGACCTCAACCGCCCTGGCGGGCCTGGCGCTCGGAGCGGCCCTCCTCGTCCCGGCAGAAGCCGTGCTGGCCCAGCCGACGAGCGCCGATCCCGACGCGCGTTACGCTCTGATCGGCCCCGGCAACGTCGATCCCCGCACCGGCGAGTTCGCCTACGAATCCACCGACCTGTCGGTCGGAGCCGGCGCCTTCCCGGGCCGGCTCGAGCTCAAGCGCTGGACCCGCTCGGCCGCCCAATATGGCCGCGAGCATCCGATGGGCGATTTCGAGCATAATTTCATGGTCTCGACCGGATGCGAGTGGGACGTGTCCAATTATCCGAGCAATTGTTCCGGCCGGCGGGCCGTGCGGGTCGGCTCGATCGCCTATATCTTCAATCTCACCGCCATCTCGCCCGCCAATGTCTGGACCAGCGCCTATGGCGAAGGGGCCACCCTGATCGAGGAGGCCAACCGGTTCGTCTTCCGGGGTCCGCAGGGCGACCAGATCATCTTCCCGAGGGAGGCCAGCTGGTACAATTATGCGGGAACGGTGAACCTCGCTTCCTCGTGGCAAATGGCCAATGGCGAGTCGCTAACCTTCAGCTACGAGGTCGCCCACAAGGCGGCCGGGGGCTGGAATCCGCGGCGGCGCCTTACCCAGGTGATCAACTCGCGGGGATACGGCCTCAAGTTCAATTACATGCTGCCGGGCAACGGCACACCGGACACCTATACCCTGTCGGTGACCGACTGGCAGCGGCTGACCGTCGCTTCGGTGGACGCGATCGCCCCCGGCTGCGTGGCCGGCACGGCCGTGCCGGCCTGCGATCCGGCCCAGCTCGGCCACGTCTATTACACCTACTCCACCCGGCCCGGCGCCACGAGCCCCATCCTCAGCGCAATGCGGCTCGACTCGCTGCAGGATCCGGACGGCAATTACACCCAGTTCACCTGGGACGTCCGCAAGATCGCGTCGGAATCGAACCCGGCGATGGCGGGGACCTATCGCTTCCAGAATTTCTATTCCGGCAATGGGGTCACCCAGCAGATCGATCCGCGCGGCAAGACCTGGCTCTACCGCCGCACCCAGGCGCCCAGCGGCGACTTGACGTCGGAGATCGAGGATCCCGTCCAGGCGATCACCAAATATTTCTATCTGTGGGGGAAAAGCGCTCCGGAATGGGTCGAGACTCCTGGCAGCCTGCGCACCAAGTTCGTCTACGAGGCCAACGGCCGAACCAAGTCGGTCGAATCTCCGCTCGGCCGCAAGACGACCTACGATTACGACAGCCGGGGCAACGTCACGGCAATCACGCTGACTCCGGCAGCAGGCATGCCCGCCGCCCAGGCCCAGATCGTCTCCGGCGCTTCCTATCCCGCCTGCGACACGGTCAACTGGAAGATCTGCAACAAGCCGACGACGACCACGGATGCGCGCAACAACGTCACCGAATATAGCTACAGCCCCGACCATGGCGGCCCGCTGACGGTGCTTGCGCCCGGCGACGGCACTCCCGGCAGCCGGAGCCTGACCCGCTTCTCCTATTCGGCCTTCACCCGCGCCAACGGAGTCGAAGCGTCGCACGCGCTGGCGCCCCTGCCCGAGATCGTACAGATGACGGAAAGCGTCGCCTGCCTCTCGTCCGACAACACGGCTAATCATGTCTGCCCCACCGCCGACGAGGTGAAGACGACCTATACCTACGAGCCGTCGATGACCTGGGCGCGAAGCCAGCACCTGCTTACCGGAGCCACCGTCGACCCGGGCGGAATCGCCGCCACCACGACCGCCCGCTACAACATGGCCGGCGACGTGACCCAGGTGGACGGTCCCCGCGCCGACGGCGACGTCACCACCTACGAATATAATCGCCGCCGGCTGAACACCCGGACGGTAGAGCCCGATCCCGACGGTGCCGGCTCGTTGCCGGCGCCCGAGACGATCAACGACTATGATGCGTCGGGCCGCGTCACCGCTGTCCGCCGCAAGATCAATGGCGGCGAGACCGTGACGTCCAGCACGCTGGACGCGGCGGGCCAGCCCACGCAGATCGTCGATCCCCAGTCCGGCACCATCGACATCACCTACGATAATGCCGGCCGCCAGCGCGACGTCTCGCAGACGGTCGACGGCGCGGTGCGGACGACGCGCAACGTCTACGACCCGACGACGGGCCGGCTCAGCGAGGTCCGCTCGGCCGTCGGCACCGCGAAGGAGCAGGCGACGGTCGCCTACACCTACGATGCCGACGGATCGCCGCTCACCCAGACCGACGCCAACGGCAACACGACCAGCTATTGCCATGACGGCTACGGGCGCCTGATCGAGGCCCGTTATCCTTCGGCGGCTACGCCGGGGACTTCCCCCAGCTGCGCCGCGGCGCCTGCGGGCACGGTCGCGGGCAACGTCGTCATCAACAGTTACGACCCCGGCGGCAACCTCATCTCGACCGTCCTTCGCGACGGCCGGCAGGTGAACATGCAATATGATCCGCTCAACCGGCTCAAGCTGCGGGACGTGCCCGACACGGATCGCGACGTCACCTACACCTACGACCTGCTCGGCCGGATGACCTCGGCGGCCCTGCCCGGGACCAAGGCGGGCCTGTCCGTATCCTGGACCTACGACAAGCTCGGCCGGCCGCTCTCCACCACCAGCGCCGGCTGGACGCTGGGCTACAGCTACGGTTCAAACCATGCTTCGGCCACTCTGACCTGGCCAGACCTCCAGACGGCGACGTTCAACTCGGACCCCCTCGGTCGTATCAGCACCATCTACGGGCTTCAGGCCGGCGGATCGCCGATGCTCGCCAATTACAATTACGACCAATTGTCGCGCCGCTCCTCGATCGTCCGCGGCAACGGTTCGACTACGACCGTCTACGGCTACAACGCGCAGCAGCGCCTCTCCAGCCTCTCCCACAATTTCCCCAATTCGGCGTCGAATATCGGCCTGACCTATACCTACAACGAGGCCGGCCAGCTGAAGTCGGCCGAGCGGCCCGATCTCTATGCCTGGATGGGCGCCCAAAACCTCAACCGCGCCTACGTTCCGAACGGGCGCAACCAATATGTGAGCTCGGGCGCCGTGACGCTGGGCTACGACGGCCGCGGCAACCTGACCGGCGACGGCACCAGCACTTTCCTGTACGACACCGACAACCGGTTGATCACAGCGACGACCGCGGTCGCCACGACCAATCTCGATTATGATGCGCTGGGCCGCCTAGCCCGGATGGCCAGGGGCGCCTGGTCCGTCAACTTCCTGTACGACGGCCAGAATTTGATCGGCGAATATGACGGCGCCGGCACGCTCCTCAAGCGCTACGTCCATGGCCCGGGCGTCGACGATCCGCTGGTCTGGTATGACGGAACCGGCGCGGCGATGCCGATCTGGTATTATACCGACGAGCGCGGATCGATCATCGCCGGCGCGGGCTCGGACGGGTCGATACTCGGCATCAACCGCTACGACGAATGGGGTATTCCCGCTACGTCCAACCAGGGAAGCTTCCAATATACCGGCCAGATCTGGCTCGCCGAGATCGGCCTCTATTACTATAAGGCGCGACTGTACTCGCCATTCCTCGGCCGTTTCCTGCAGACCGACCCCATCGGCTACGAGGGTGGCATGAATCTATATGCCTATGTCGGCAATGATCCTGTTAACCTGAAGGACCCGAGCGGTTTGCAGGCGGACGGTTACTATCATGGACGAACTGTGGGGCGAGGCGGGTCTCCCCGTTTCGGTGTGGACATCCCTAGCGTCGATTTGGCGAGGCTTTTTTGGGATTCCATGGCCGGACAAGGGCAAGCGGCCCTGAGAGCTCTTTTCCGTAACCCGCTTTCGCTGACCCCGATTGGCACTCCGGAAAAGCACATGTCCAAATGCATGCAGCAGTTCATGGCCAGCCAGGGATATGGAAGCCCCAATCTCAGCAGTTTGGCTTTCTACAGAGGCGACGGCGGCATTTCGGTCGTCAAAAAGGCCTTTGCGGCTGGCCATGGTGCGATGACGATAGGCAACAACATCATGGTGAGACCCGACAGATGGGACGCCATCACCTCTCCGCGGCGCGGCCCCACCTACTTCGAGGAGTCGCTCCACACGATCCAGTGGGCACAGTCCGGTCGAGCGAATTTCATCGGGTCTTGGGCAATTCAGTCGATCGCAGCCCGGCTCTTCACGGGCGACGCTCACCAAAGCCCCCTCGAAGCCCAAGGCATGGGCGGTTCTCAGCGACTCTCGAAAGCCTATAACGATCCGAAGAATCCTTATAAATGCCGCGACTGAGCTCAAGGTTAAGGTGGTGAACGATGGGCAGGGTGCTCAAGTGGATCCTCTTCGCGCTAGCCTGCCTCGTCTCATGGGGATGGGCGCTCTTCGAGTTGCTGGCCATGGGATGGTCGCCGTGCGAGCAAGCCGGTAGCTGTCAGCGGGAAGGCATAGTGGTGGCGATCGTCCTCCTCCTGCTGCCGACGCAGGTAGCGGTCGCGGCCTATATGCGCCACCGGGAGAAGGAGCAGGACGGACTGCGGTGAGCAGAACGCCGTCTGCGGTAAGTATCTGAGAGCGCCATGAAAACTCTGCACACCTTGGCCCTCGGCCTTGCCTGCGGCGCTGTCCTGTGTGCGCTCGTCTACGTCGCGCCGCCGATGAGGAGGGCCGTGTTCTGCAGCGAGATAGTCAACCCTTATGACTTGGTGACCATGTACATCGTCACGGTCCCAGAGGCTGAGCACGCGCAATTCGATGAGGAGTTCGCCCGCTTCGCCCAAGCCAAGGGCCTTACCCTGACGTCAGGAAGCCTGATGCTCCAGGAGCTGGGCGGCACCAAGCGCTTCCTGAATCTCAATTCGACGGCTTGCGACGGGATCACTTTCGTTTGGTCCAGCAACGTTGCAGCAGCGGACGAATTCGTCGTCACCTTCCACTCCAACTGGTTGTTCGGGAGCCGGCGAGCCGAGATCATCCGCGATGCCTTCGTCTCCGAGTTCCGATCTCATTACAGAATCGAGACCGAAGACTCCGACTTCAAGCGTCATCCGGTCCGGTGACAGGCGTGGATGTCACAACCGCCGCCTTCCTCGCCGATCTCGGGAACGCCTGACCTTAATCTGTCAATGAAGACCTTCCGAACCTTGTTCCTCGGCCTTGCCGGCGGCGCGGCGCTCTGCGCGCTGATTGTTTTCCTGCCGCCAGCGCGGCGGGCCGTGTTCTGCAGCGAGATCGTCAATCCGTACGAGCTGACGGTCCTTTACGTGGTGACGGTGCCGGCTTCCGAGCATCAACGTTTCACCGACGATTTCATCGGGTTCGTTGAGAAGCGCGGCCTGAAAGCCGCTTCCAGCAGCTACAGGGCGCCGGATGCCGACGACGGCAGCTGGTTCCTCAACCGCAAGGTCACCGCCTGCAGCGAGGCCGTCTTTGCCTGGTCAAGCAACGAAGCCCGGGCCGACGAATTCGTCGTCACCTTCTATTCCAATTGGCTGTTTGGCAGCCGCCGGTCCGAAGAGACCCGGGACGCCTTCGTCGCCGAGTTCCGCCCGCGGTACAAGATCGAGACCGAGGACAATGACCTGAACCGCCGCCCGGTCCCGTGATCTTGAAAACACTCCCCTTCGCGTTTGCGCTCTCAGGAAGTTTCCTGATTTCGGCCTGTGACGCGACACTCCCGGAGGACGAGGTAAGGCTCTGCGTGAAGGGTGGAGTCACTCAGGATATCGTAGAGCGCCTGGCAGATATCACCCGCCGTCACCGCCCACCCACTCACAGCCAAGCCTGATCCGATCATGAAGACCCTGCCCACCCTTCTCCTCGGCCTTGGTGCTGCCGCCGTCGCGGCAAGCGTGGCCACGTGCAGCCTCTTGCGCCAACCTCCCGACCCCTTTTTTGAGGCGCCTTATGAACGCTGGCCCGACAATGCCCGCAAGCTCCCGACGGAACACGTCTACGCGCTCTACAAGGAGCAGCTCGAGATGCCGCCGCCGTCCGAGCCGACGCTGGCGGCACCTCTGGGCGAGCGGGGCCGGGCCGCTATCCAGTTGATGATCGCTGATCTCGATCAGGGTGACCAGACCATCCTGAAGGGATATTATACCCTGCTCTCCGAGACGTCCCTGCGGTCCGACTTCGATTTCTGCAGCACGGATTATTATTACCGGATCAACCGCGGCCTCGAGAAATCCTTCGGTCTTCGGTATCCGCGCGATAGGACTTATGCGGGCGGCCAGGCCAATGCGTTCGACCGCCTGTGCGGCCTTATCGTCGCCGGCGAAGGAAAGCCCCCCGGCCGCCCAGCTCCCGTCAACGCGGTAAGCAAGCGCACAATTCAGCCGTGAAAACTCTGCACACCTTGGCCCTCGGCCTTGCCTGCGGCGCTGTCCTGTGTGCGCTCGTCTACGTCGCGCCGCCGGCGCGGCGGGCCGTGTTCTGCAGCGAGATCGTCAACCCGTACGAGCTGACCGTCCTCTACGTGGTGACGGTGCCGGCTTCCGAGCATCAGCGATTCAACGACGACTTCATTCGGTTCGCGCAGGCGCGCGGCCTGGGTTTCGGTTCGGGCAGCTATAGGGCGCCCGATGCCGACGGCGGCCCTTGGTACCTGAACCGCAAGGTCACGGCCTGCGACGGCAAGACCTTCGCCTGGTCGAGCAATATCGCCCGCGCCGACGAATTCGTCGTCACCTTCCACTACAATCGGCTGTTCGGAAGCCGCGAGACGGAGGAGATAACGGACGCCTTCGTCGCCGAGTTTCGCCCGCGGTACAAGATCGAGACCGAGGACGATGACCTGAACCGCCGCCCGGTCCGGTAAACGCCGTCCGCTTCGCTCCTGCGAGCGCCTGTTTTCGAGCAATATCGGCAAATTGACCGGCCCCGAGCGGCGGCCTAGGGCTCGGGCGAAACAGGGAGGGAATGATGCGGATCCCAGTCTTGGCGGCGGCCCTGGCCGTGCTCGCGATCGGCTCCGCGGAGGTGGAGGCGCAGCCCAGGGCGCCGGTCGCGGCCCGCTCCGGCCTCAGCATCGAGACCCGCTATTACACCCTCCCCAACGGCCTCAAGGTCGTCCTCTCGCGCGATCCTTCCGTGCCGACGGCGACGGTGGCGCTCTATTACGGGATCGGCTTCAGGATCGAGCCGAGGAACCGGACCGGCTTCGCCCATCTGTTCGAGCATCTGATGTTCCAGGGCTCGGCCAACGCGGCCAAGGGCGTGTTCGACAAGATCATCTACAACAACGGCGGGGTGAACAACGGCTCCACCCGCTTCGACTTCACCAATTATTACGAGGTGGTGCCGTCCAACGCGCTGGAGACGGTGCTGTGGGTCGAGGGCGACCGGATGCGCGGGCTCGACCTCACCCCCGAAGCGCTCGCCAACCAGCAGAGCGTCGTCGCCAACGAGGTCAAGGTCAACGTCCTCAACCAGCCCTACGGCGGCTGGCCGTGGATCGACATGCCGATGCTGGCCAACACCAACTGGCACAACAGCCACAATTTCTACGGCGAGCTGAAGGACCTGGAGGCTGCCACCGCGGCCGACGCCAAGGCCTTCTTCGACAGCTTCTACCGGCCCAACAATGCCGTCCTCGTCATCGCCGGCGACATCGATTACGACCGCACCCGGGCGCTGGTCGACCGCTATTTCGGGGGCGTGCCTTCGGGTCCGAAGGTCGACCTCCCCGACATTTCGGAGCCGCGCCAGGCGCAGGAGAAGTTCAAGGTCAGGCCCGACCCGCTCGCCCCCCGCCCCGCCTTCACCGCCGCCTGGCACGTGCCCGAGCGCGGGACCCGGCAATGGTATGCGATGGGCCTGCTCGACCAGATCCTCGTCCAGGGCCAGGACAGCCGGCTCTACCAGAAGATGGTGCGCGAGACCGGGATCGCCGGCGGAATCCAGGGCGGGATCAACGTCGGCCTCGGCAACATGTACAATTATCGCGGGCCGATGCTGTGGACCGTCGCCTTCATCCACGATCCCGCCAAATCGCGCGAGGAGATCACGGCGGCGCTCGACAGCGTCATCGAGGACGTCCGGACCCGGCCGGTCGCCGCCGCCGAGCTCGAGCGGGCGCGGACCAAGATCCGCTCCAGCCTCTACAATCTCGCCGATCCCTCGACCCGCTTCGGGCTCGTCGACCTTCTCGCCGTCGGAGCGATGTGGGAGAATGATCCCAATTGGGTGAACCGGCTCGAGGCCGGCTTCGACTCGGTCACGCCCGAGCTCCTGCTCGCCACCGCGAAGGAGTATCTGCGGCCGACCAACCGCTCGATCCTCCTCGTCCAGCCGGCCGCCCCGACGACCGCCGCCCCCGCAACGGGAGCCTCGAAATGATCCGCCGCGCCGCCCTTGTCGCCCTTACGGCCGCCGCCGCCGCGCTCGGCCTCGCCGCCGCGCCGCTCGCCGCCCAGCCCGGATACGACTATCCGCCGATGCCCGCGGCCGGCGCTCCCAAGCCGTTCGCGGTCCCGGCGTCGGAGACCTACCGGCTCGCCAACGGCCTGCAGGTGACCCTCATCCCCTACGGCCAGGTGCCCAAGGCGGTGGTCAACCTCAGGGTCTATGCGGGCTCGCTCAACGAAGGCGAGGATGTCGGCCTCGCCGCGCTCGCCGCGCAGATGCTCCGCGAGGGCGCCGGCGGCCGCTCGGGCGCCGACATCGCCGCCGCCGCCGCGTCGATGGGCGGCAACCTCAATGTCGGGGCCGGAACGCACGAGACCTTCTTCGGCCTGAACGTCCTTTCCGAACATGCCGGCGACGCCGTGCGGCTGATCGCCGACCTCGGCCGGCGGCCGGACCTGCCGGCCTCCGAGTTCGAGCGGGTCAGGCAGGCCTATGCGCGCAACGTGGCCGTCGGCAAGTCGCAGCCCCAGTCCGCCGCCGACGCCGCCCTCGCCGCGGCTTATTACGGTCCGGACCACCCCTACGGCCGGCTCTTCCCGGCCGACGCCCGGCTCGCCGGCTACAAGCTCGCCGACGTGCGCCGCTTCTACGAAGCCAATTTCGGGGCGAGACGGGCGCGCCTGTTCGTCGCCGGCCGGTTCGACACTGCCGCGGTCAAGGCCGCGATCGAGCAGGCCTTCGGCAGCTGGGCGAGCGGGCCCGAGCGGCTCAGCCTGCCCCCCTCGCCCCAGCCGGGCCCGAAGGTGATCCTGGTCGACCGGCCGGGCGCCCCGCAATCGACCGTTCGAGTGGCGTTTCCGGCGCCGGTCGCGGGCTCGGGCGACGACATCGGCTTCCGGGTCACCGACGCTTTGCTCGGCGGCTCCTTCACCTCGCGGATCACCGCCAATATCCGCGAGCAGAAAGGCTATACCTACTCCCCCTTCTCGACCGTCTCCTACAATCCCGGCCAGGCGCAGTGGGAGTTCGACGCCGACGTCACCACCGACGTCACCGGCGCCGCC
Organism: Allosphingosinicella sp.; assembly: GCA_035719905.1. Lineage (GTDB taxonomy): Bacteria > Pseudomonadota > Alphaproteobacteria > Sphingomonadales > Sphingomonadaceae > Allosphingosinicella. The sequence continues at coordinate 32,592 of DASTFN010000013.1, read as the reverse complement.
TTGAAGGAGGTGTTCGGCGAGATCAGGCGCCTCCAGACCGAGGCCGTGCCCGAGGAGGAAGCGGCCGGGATGCGGACCTGGATGGCCGGCACCTTCGTCCTCCAGAATGCGAGCGCGGCCGGCCTGATCGGCTCGGTCGCCGAGCGCGACTTCCACGGCCTGCCCGCCGACTGGCTGACCGCCTACGTGCCCGCCGTGCTGAAAGTGTCGGGCGCCGACATGCAGCGCCTCGCCGGCCGGACCCTGCCGCTAGGCAAGATGACCCTGGTCGTCGTCGGCGACCTCGCCAAGGTCGAGCCCCAGCTCAAGGCGCTTCCCGAGCTTCAGGGAGTGGCGTTCGAGCGGGTGACTCCGTTTTAGCTCCGTCGCCCCAGCGAAGGCTGGGGCCCCGGTGAGTGAAGAGCACGGCGTTTTTCACCCCCTGGGATCCCAGCCTTCGCTGGGATGACGGGGACGCACGGTCGGCGCCCTCCCCTCAATCCATATGCTTGAGCCCGACCCTCAGATAATCCCACCCCGTCACCAAGGTCAGGGTGGCCGCCGCCCACAGGCTGGCCAGACCCACCCAATGCACCCACGGCCATTGCGGAACCGCTCCGCCGAGGATCAGCGCTCCGAGCGCGATCAGCTGGAGCGCCGTCTTCCACTTGGCCAGCCGGCTGACCGGGAGCGAGACCTGCAGGCCCGCGAGGAACTCGCGGAGCCCGGAGACGGCGATCTCGCGGAGCAGGATGATCAGGGCCGGAACGATGTGGAAGCCGTGGATGACCGGCTCGGCGTGCGGCTGCCGGGTCGAGACGAGCATGACGATCACGCCGACCACCATGATCTTGTCGGCGATCGGATCGAGGAAGATGCCGAGCCTCGACACCGTCCCCTGGGCCCGGGCGAGATAGCCGTCGAAATAATCGGTGATCCCGACCATGCAGTAGAGGCCGAAGGTGATCGCATAATCGAACCAGCTCGGCTTCCACAGCAGGAACACGAGCAGGGGCACCGCGAAGATCCGCGACAAAGTGAGGATGTTGGGCAAGGTCAGCATCGGTCGGCTGTGCCTTAGCGGCTCGCACCCCGGCTGTGAACGGCGGAAGGAACCGTCATGCCGGGCTCGACCCGGCATCCATGGACACGGACGCTGGCGAAATTCTCGAGTGTACGTGTTCATGGATTCCGGCTTTCGCCGGAATGACGGCGCGCGATGCTGCGCAGCATTCCTGCGCTGAACGTTTGACCGACGCCGCGAAGCGGCTATGACCGCCCGCGCATGTTCGTCCGCACCCCAGCCGCCAGCGCCTGAGCGCCGTGCAGGATTCAATGCACCTTTTACGCAAGCGGCGCTTCCTGCCGCTGTTCGTCACCCAGTTCCTGGGGGCGTTCAACGACAATCTGTTCAAGACGTCGATGGTGATCCTGGTCACCTATTACGTCTATTCCGATCCGACCAAGGAAGCGACGTTCAACGCCATTTCCGGCGCCGTCTTCATCCTCCCCTTCTTCCTCTTCTCGGCGCTGGCCGGCCAGCTCGCCGACTCGATGGACAAGGCGCGCATCATCCGCTTCGTCAAGTCGGCCGAGATAATCATCATGGTCTTCGGAGCGGCGGGCCTGCTGTTCCACAACATCCCGCTGATGCTCGCCGCCTTGTTCGCCATGGGGATCCACTCGAGCTTCTTCGGGCCGATCAAATATGCGGTCCTGCCCCAGCATCTGAGCAAGGACGAGGTGCTCGGCGGCACCGGCCTGGTCGAGGCCGGAACCTATGTCGCCATCCTTATGGGCACGATCGCCGGCGGGCTGGTCAAGCCCGACGTCGCCGCGATCGGCGTTCTTGGAGTCGCCGTGATCGGCCGGATCGCCGGCCACCAGGTGCCCCCCGCCCCTCCGGAAACCGACGCTCCGCCGCTCAAGATGGATTGGCACATCATCCGCGCCTCGATCCGCCTCGTGAACGCGACCCTGCACATCCCGCGCCTGTTCCTGGCCATCGCCTCGATCAGCTTCTTCTGGATGATGGGCGCGATCCTCGCCGCGCAATTCCCGCCTCTGGTCAAGAACGTCTTCCACGCCAACGAGCAGGTGGCGACCCTCTTCCTCGCCATCTTCTCGGTCGGGGTCGCGGTCGGATCGGTGCTGATCAACCGGCTTTTGAAGGGCCGGGTGCTGGCGGTCTATTCGCCCGCCTCGGCGATCGCGATGGGCCTGTTCATCTGCCACCTCTATTACAACACTTTGTCCTGGCCGGCGCAGGGCCCCGAGCTCCTCGACCTCCACAGCTTCGTCCGCATCGGCCAGGCCGAATGGGTGATGTTCGACCTGTTCGGGGTCGCGGTCTCGGGCGGAATGTTCGTCGTCCCGCTCTACGCCTTCCTCACCACCACCGTGCCCAAGTCCGAGACGGCGCGGACGGTGGCGGCGAACAATATCGTCAATTCGGGCGGGATGGTGCTCGCGGCGGTGATCCTCACCGGCCTCGTCCAGCTCGGCGTGTCGATCGAGGAGACCCTGCTGCTCGTCGCCGTCTCCAGCCTCGGCGCCGCCTGGCTCGCCTGGCGCCTCCACAAGGCCTGCGATTAAAGCGCGCGGCCCGCTTGGGCGTTGGAAATGGGCAAATGCCCTCGCCTGCCCGCCCAGCGCCTCGGCGCCGATTTTTTGAAAGAGAAGGCACGAAGGTACAAGTAAGAAGAGCGGCGCCATCGCCTGTCCCTTTTTCTTGTACCTTCGTGCCTTCTCTCAAAAAATTCAGGGCCTGCCGGCCGGAGAAACAAGTCGCACGATGCGATGATGCCAGCCCGCGAGGCGGCTCGGCGGGTGGACGAACGGGGACACGGACTTTCTTGCGGGAAAGTCCGTGCCCCCAGTCGATCAGGCCAGGAACGTGGAGAAGAAGACCACACCGCCGGCGAAGGCCAGGAGGAAGAGTCTGACGTCTTCGGAGGCGGGAATCAGGCGGTCCATGACCAGGGGTTAACGCGCTCTTCACCAAAGCATCAAGCGTCCGAATCGGCCCGATCCGGCCCTGTCCCGCCGTGGCACATGGGCGGGTGCAAACCTTCGCGGCCTTCTTCTATACCGGGCCATGGCCCTGGCCTCGCCCTCCCCTTCCAGCGTCGACCGGGCCTTGGCCGAGTCGGTCCGCGACCCCCGGCTGATGGAGGCGGGCCTCGCCCTGGTCGAAGGCCGCCTCGCCGACGCCGAGCGACTGCTGCGGCCGCATCTCAAGGAAAGGCCGACCGACATCGCCGCGATAAGGATGATGGCGGAGCTGGCCGGGCGGCTCGGCCGCTATCCGGATGCCGAGACCCTGCTTCGCCGGGCGCTCGATCTCGCCCCCGGCTTCACCGCCGCCCGGGCCAATCTCGCCACAGTGCTCTACCGGCAGAACCGCCCGGCCGAAGCGATCGAGATTCTCGACGCTTTGCTCGACGCGCAGCCAGAAAACCCCTCCCACCAGAATCTGAAGGCGGCGGCGCTCGGCCGGATCGGCGGCTTCGAGGAAGCGATCCACATCTACCGCCAGGTGCTCGACCGGCTGCCCGACCAGGCCCGGATCTGGATGAGCTTCGGCCATGTCCTCAAGACCGTCGGCCGGCTCGACGAGGGCATCGCCGCCTATCGCCGGGCCATCGCCCTCGCGCCCGCTCTGGGCGAAGCCTGGTGGAGCATGGCCAATTTGAAGACGGTCCGGCTGGACCGCGCCGACGTCGACTCGATGACGGCCGCGCTTGCCGCTCCGGGCCTGACCCGCGAGGATCTCTTCCATCTCCATTTCGCGCTCGGCAAAGCCCATGACGACTCCGGCGAGCCGAACGAGGCCTTCCGCCATTACGCCGAGGGCAACCGGCTCCGGCGCGCTCTGATCGATTACGACGCGGACGAGACGCGCCGGGCCGTCGATCGCTCCATCGCCCTCTTCACCCCGGCCTTCTTCGCCGAGCGCGACGGCTGGGGCTGCCCGGCGCCGGATCCCGTCTTCATCCTCGGAATGCCCCGCGCCGGCTCGACCCTGATCGAGCAGATCCTCGCCAGCCATGGCGAGGTCGAAGGCACGATGGAGCTCCCCGACATCCCGGCTCTGGTCAAGCGCCTCGGCGGCCGGACCCGCAAATCGGAGGACAGCGCCTATCCCGAGACCCTGGCGGCGCTCGGCCCCGACGCGCTTCGCTCGCTCGGCGAGGACTATCTCGAACGGGCCCGAATCCACCGCAAGACCGGCAAGCCCTTCTTCATCGACAAGATGCCCAACAACTGGGCCCATGTCGGGCTCATCCGACTGATCCTTCCGAACGCCAGGATCGTCGACGCCCGCCGCCACCCGCTCGATTGCGGCTTTTCCAACTTCCGCCAGCATTATGCCCGCGGCCAAAGCTTCAGCTACGACCTCGCCGACATCGGGCGTTATTATTCGGATTACGTCCGGCTGACGGCCCATTTCGACCGGGTCCTTCCGGGCTGGATCCACCGGGTTGTCCACGAGCGGCTGATCGAAGAGCCGGAACAGGAGATCCGGGCCCTGCTCGAAGCGCTCGGCCTGCCTTTCGACCCCGCCTGCCTGCGCTTCCACGAGAACAAGCGCGCCGTCCGTACCGCCAGCTCCGAGCAGGTCCGCCGACCGATCAACCGGGAAGGGGTGGATCAGTGGCGGGCCTACGAGGCTCATCTCGGCCCGCTCAAGGATGCGCTCGGCCCGGTGCTGGAGGCCTATCCGGAGCCCCCCTGAACCCGTCATTGCGAGCGCAGCGAAGCAATCCAGTGCCGCGTCCGTCGGAGGCGCCGAAGCTGGATTGCCGCGTCGCTTCGCTCCTCGCAATGACGGCTATGCCGTGACCTCGAAACCACAGCCGTCCCCGGACACCGTTTCGCCCGCAGAATAAGTTTGACCCCGCCCCCGAAAGGGGCACATTTTGGCCCCACGCAAAGCTGTGGGGGATATTGCCGATGCGCTTCGCTTCCAGCCTCAGGCTCGCCGCCGTCCTGCTCGCCTCCACGACGCTCGCGGGCACCGCCTTCGCCCAGGACGCCCCGGCGCAGGACCCGCCCGCCACCGGCGAGGGCAGCGGCGCCGCCGACCAGGGCGACCGCAACGCCGCCCGGGATGACGAGGACAGCAACGACATCATCATCACCGCGACCAAGCGCGAGGAAAATCTCCAGGACGTCCCGATCAGCATCCAGGCGCTCGGCACTCAGCGCCTCGAGGAGCTCAACGTCGCCAGCTTCAACGATTATACCAAGCTGACCCCGAGCGTCTCTTTCCAGACCGCCTCGCCCGGAACCGCCAACGTCTACATCCGCGGAGTCGCCAGCGGCGGCGACGGCAACCATTCGGGCTCGCTCCCGAGCGTCGGAATCTATCTGGACGAGCAGCCGGTGACGACGATCGGCGGCAATCTCGACATCAACATCTACGACATCGCCCGGATCGAGGTCCTGCGCGGGCCCCAGGGCACCTTGTACGGCGCTTCGTCGGAAGCCGGCACGATCCGGATCATCACCAACAAGCCCGATCCGTCCGGCTTTTCGGGGGGCGCCGACGCCGAGCTCAACACCGTCCGCCACGGCGGCATCGGCGGCGGCGTCCAGGGCTTCGTCAACGCTCCGCTCGGCGACAGCGCGGCGCTGCGCGTGGTCGGCTGGTACCGGCACGACGCCGGCTTCATCGACAACGTCCCCGGCACCCGCGCCTTCCTTCCGCAGCCGGGCGGGATCGTCATCAACAATGCGCCACTGGTCGAGGACAATTTCAACGACGTCGACGTCCTCGGCGGCCGGGCCGCGCTCGGCATCGACCTCGACGACAATTGGACCGCCACCGCCAGCCTGATCGGCCAGGACCAGAAGAGCCGCGGCACCTTCGGCTTCGACCCCAGCGTCGGCGACCTCGCGGTCCAGCATTTCTTCCCGGACAAGCGCCACGACCGCTTCATGCAGGCGGCGCTCACCGTCGAGGGCAAGATCAGCAACTGGGACCTCACCTACGCCGGCGCCTATCTGGTCCGGAAGATCGACAGCACGAACGACTATACCGACTATGCCGAGGCCTATGACGAGCTCTACGCCGATTATGGCGGAGTCGCCGGCTATCTCTATTTCTTCGACGATGCCGGCAACACGATCGATTCGTCGCAGCACATCGTCGGCCGCGATCGCTACAAGAAGATGAGCCACGAGCTGCGCATCGCCTCGCCGGCGGACAAGCGGCTGCGCATCGTCGCCGGCCTCTTCTACCAGCGCCAGTCGCACGGCATCCACCAGGATTACCAGGTCACCAACCTCGCCGACGAGCTGTCCGTCAACGGCTTCCCCGGAACGCTCTGGCTGACCGAGCAAAAGCGCGTCGACAAGGACTATGCCGCTTTCGGCGAGGCGAGCTTCGACGTCACCGACACGGTCACCCTCACCGGCGGCCTGCGCGGCTACAAATATGACAATTCGCTGATCGGCTTCTTCGGTTTCGGCCGCAATCCGGGCGGCGGCTTCACCGACGGCCCGTTCAACGCGGTCGGCAGCTCGCGCACCGGCTTCATCCAATGCTTCACCACCACCGGTGCGCGCCTGCGCGACAACATCACCGGCACCGTGCTGCCGCCGATCGTGGCGGGCTCGCCCTGCACCAACCTCGGCGATTTCGTCGGCGGCAATGTCGTGCCGAGGCGGGTGAAGGGCAGCGGCATCACCCACCGGCTCAACGCCAATTGGAAGATCACTCCGGATCATATGGTCTACGCCACCTGGTCGAAGGGCTTCCGCCCCGGCGGAATCAACCGCCGCGGCACGCTTCCGCCCTATGACGAGGACACGCTCACCAATTACGAGCTCGGCTTCAAGACAAGCTGGCCCGGGCGGCTGACCTTGAACGGCGCCCTGTTCTGGCAGGACTGGAAGAAATTCCAATATTCCTTCCTCGGCGAGAACAGCTTCACCGAGATCCACAACGGCCCCAACGCGCGAATCAAAGGCGTCGAGCTCGACCTGTCGTGGCGGCCGGCACGGGGCCTCTCCTTCACCGGCAGCGCGGCCTATACCGACGCCAAGGTGAGGGCCAACGTTTGCGACTTCGACGATCCCACCTTCGCCTGCACCGCGCCCGGGCCGCAGGGTCAGGACAACGCCATCGCCGCGCCCGCGGGGACCCGGCTTCCGGTCACCCCGAAGTTCAAGGCGAGCGCCACCGGCCGCTACGAATTCCCGCTCGGGGCCGGCACCGGGCACGTCCAGACCGTGCTCACCCACCAGAGCTCCTCGTCGGCCGATCTGAGGGTCGGCCCGGCGGCGGTGCTCGGCCGGCTCCGGCCCTATACGATGGCGGACTTCGCCTTCGGCCTGGAATGGGGCAAGATGACCGGCGAGATCTTCGTCGAGAACGCCTTCGACAAGAGGGCCGAGCTGACCCGCTTCCAGCAATGCGGCCAGTGCAACCTTCGGGTCTATATCGTCCCCTACCGCCCGCGGACTCTGGGTATCAGGGTCGGCACGAGGTTCTAGGAAAGCCGCGGTCCGAAGACGTCATCCCGGACTTGATCCGGGATCCATGAACACGGCCGGCGAGCGGAATGAATACGGCCGGGGTTCATGGATTCCGGCTTTCGCCGGAATGACGGGCAGGACGGCCTCGCCCCTCCCGGCTGACAGGTGGAATGCGCCTACCGCGCTGTCCGGAAGAACAGATGCCCGCCGATCACCCGCACCGGCGCAAGCCCCGACGACCAGCGCGGCGACACCGCCGCCGTATGGTAGAAGAGGGCGCCGCCGGTCGGGTCGGCCGAAGCGCCCGACAATATCTCCTCCGCCACCCGCTTCGCCGCCAGCCACATGGCGTAATCCTCGCTGTCGGGGCGAAGCTTGTCGATGTTCATCATCGCCGGATAATTGGGGTCGTCCTTGTTCCAGGCGCTGAACTGCCAGGCCGCGCTCACCGTCTCGGTGGCGTAGCGGCCGTGGGTTCCCGCGCGCCGGCGATTGTCGATGACATGCCCGACCGCCCGCATCGCCGCCTCGCCGCCGTTGCGCGCCTCGCCCCACATGGTGAGCGCCATCCAATGCGCGTCGACGACGTCGATCTCCTCGGCCGGGACGAACTGCGGGGCCGCGGCCGGAGCCTCCGGCAAGGCGGCGGCGCGCTCGACATGGGGCTGCAGCGGCCGGGTCCATTCGCCCCAGTCGGAGCGCTCCTGCTTCACCGGAGCTGCGGGCGAAGCGGGCCCGTCACCCTGCGCCCGGGCGGCCGCGATCGCAACGATGACAGCGGCGATCCCCGCCCCCGCAACCCATTTCATAATGAAAATAATGCCTTAATTCGGCCCCCCTGGCTAGTCCGGCCCACCGCCAGCCGCAGGCGCTCCGTCGCGTCCTCGATCAGCGGGCGCTGGGCCAGCTGAAACTGGCGGGGGCGCGAAGGCTCGAACGTCCTAACAAGCGCCGCCGGCGTCACTCCCGTTCCAGGCACTTTCGCAATTGGTCCACGAACATGGCGTGACCCTCTTGAATGAACTCCCTCGGCTGGCCGATAGTGAGTTCGCTGATCGGAGCATTGTCTGACGTTTCCGCCGCCCTGCCCAGGACGACCCGCCAAACCGGATTCGTGCTCGACATTGCCGCAATCTGCACTTCCTCCTCCAGGCATCGGTTTACCGATGTCGCGTCGTCCGTTTTCGCCTCGCCCGTCTTCGCCTCGCCCGTTTTCGTGTTGCCCGTTTGCGCGTCGCCTTCTCCCGCACGATCCGACGGAAAATATCGATCATAGCCGACAGCCAAAAGTGCAAGCGGGCCGCAGGCTAGAAGGGCGGCGAGCGCGACCTTGGCCATAGGCGATTCGAAGCCTTTCCACGGGCCTTCGAAGGTCGGATCCGGCAGCCTTTCCTTAAGCTCGGTCAATCCCGAAGCGACCTGTTGCAATGAGGCGACCAAGGGCTCCATCTCCGGCTCCCGCTTCTGCTGGGCCTTCGCGCCCTGCGCTGGTTTCGGCGATGCCGGCGTCGATTCGACCTTGGCCGCGGCGGGAGGCGATGGAGGATCGATCGGGGCGGGCACCGGGCGAGTCGGCTTCGGCGCAGATGGGGTCGGGGACGGCACAAGCTCCGCGCTTTTCGCAACCACGGACTCGACGAAATCGTCGACCGAAAGATGGTTGATCATGCCCGTTTTGGCCTGCGCCTTCATCGAACGGTCGAGCTGGTCGTCGATAGCGATGAAGGCGTCGAACACGGCCCTGCCGTCCAACAGGATCGCCAATCTGGCGACGATATCGGAGAAAGTACGCTGGCCTTCGTGGGCAATGAACGTGGCAATATTTTCCGAAAAACTTTCAATTGAGAGCGGCGAAACCTGAGAGCCATCATCAAGTACAAAATCTGTGGCAGAGAAATCCCACTTGTTAGCAATGTTCTCGTTATTATAAGCCCTGACGGACCTGATAATCTTTCCGTCGGATATCGCCTCATTGTGGTATTTGTTGAATAGCTTGCTTATAGATTTAGTAATGTTGGGATTGAGTGAGATTGGTTCTTCATTCAGTACGACGCCATAGGCCAAGCCGAACGGGATTCTGCCGCGGCTGTTGTGGCCGACCTGGGCGAACGTGAAACGACCGAAATATGCGATCATCCTGTCGCCGCAAACGCAGGTTCCCACCCTGAAAGCTTCCCACGTGGCTTCGTCATCCCCGTCCGAAAGGGACGCAGGCATCGAATAGGCCGTCGGCAGCAACCCGATCCGGTGGCTGAAGACCGCCTCCAGCCCGGCCATGCTCGACACCGCGGCTTGCGACGCGCCGGCCGATTCCTTCCATGCAATCTCCGTTCCCTGCTCGACCTTGGATAAGGTCTGCTGTCCAACCAATGCGACGAACGAGATCATTGCGGGCTGTTACCTAGGATGAGATCGATCAAGCGGTCCGCAAGCGATTTGGTCGCGTGTTCAAGCCGAACGTCCTCGAAGATGTCCTGCGGCAAATCGGCATTCAACTGGCGGCGCCGCAAGCTTGACCGCGCGGCGCGGGAATATAGCCAATTGGCGATGGTGCGCGGGTAGCGTCGAAAGGTCTCTTCCACCAGATCGGGCGGCGGATGCAGGCGTTCGTTGACGAAGTAGCCGGCGGAATATTGCATGAAGACGCGGCGATCGCGCGCCGGTCCGCCAACCGGCAATCCGCAAAATTGTCCCCACGCACTTTCGTAGCGAATGCGCAATTGCTTCGCCACGTCGATCGAGGTCGGCTCGGCGAACAGGTCGCGCTTCATCAGCGGGTGCGCATGCTCGTCCCATTTGGTGAACAGGAACAAATGACTGTCGTTGGCGCGCAGGTCCTGCACTCGGGCGGCGGAATATTCCTGGATCACGTGCCGCAGGCCAGTATTGCCGTCGATCGTGTCTTCCGACGCCGCCCCATGCTGCGAGAAAGGCGCCACGTAAATGACCGTGATCTCGTGGGAGAATTCCTGCAGCAGCTGCTTGATCTCCTCCCCCAGCGGTCGCCGGATATCGCCCACCATTCCTTGCTCGGCATCGAGCTGGGTGTTCGGGCCGTAATCTTCGCCGCGGCCGTCGAGGATCGCGAACTTCACTGGCGGCAACAGCGAGTTCCGCGGCTGGATATCTACCGGAATGAAGAAGCGTTCACCGATATTCGGAAGCGGCGGCTGGCCGGCGGTCCACCGATGAATCCCCCAATCGTAGAATTGGCGGGCGATCGCGTGACGCTGCTTCTGGAAGTCGCCGTAGGAATCGTCGAATATCGGTTCGTTGTCGGCGAACACGACATTGACCTCCTCGGCATTGCCGAGGGCATTGATAAGCGACAGGATCAGCGAAGACTTGCCGGCAGCGGCGGTGCCGAAGATCAGCACGGGATGCCGGTTGGTATCTTCCAGCCGCTTGCCGAGGGTGATTCGCCGCATCGGCTGGGTGGTTTTGACGGGACCGGTCGGCCGGGCAGCGCCCTTCGGCTGGTCTTCCGTTTCCGGTTGCTGGTCTGCGGGCTCCTGCATGATTCACCTGCCGATTCTGGTTAAGGAGTTTGTCCAGAGGAAGCGTGGGTCCTGTTCGAATTTGAGCACGAGTCGACGTTCTTCGTCGGACAGCTTGACAGATTTGACCCGGGTTTTCGCGTAACGGGTCGCGAGCTCGGCCAACAAATTAATCAGCAATAGGTCAAGCAGGATCGCGATACCGGCATAAATCCAGGTATGAAAGTCGTTCAGCCTTCCGAGGATAAGCCGAAAAGTAGAGGCATAGGTTTCTGTATCCGATGATTCGAATTCTCCGATTTTACCAATATCTTCTTCAATGCTTGGAACGAACTCACTTAGTTGCGCCATATCGGCATTGAATGCGGATCTGGCTTTGATCAGCGCGTCCTTGTTTATCGTATCGGCATTGCCCGGGCCGTCGGAAGCGGCCGCGAGCCTGTCCAGTTCCGAGTGATGAAATCGCTTGTCCGTCAGAACCGTCTTGAGCACGTCGTCCTTGCGACGCTCGCCTCTGTTCGTCCCCTGCCACTTCGCTTCGAACGCGGTCCAGGCACGGTCGGGATAGGGCTCGTACATCAGGCGCGCCCGCTCAAGATCGCATGGCTTGAGCGGAACCGATCCGCTCAGACGCTGGACCACGACGATCGTATTGATCTTGTCGAGCGCGATCTTGGCATTGGTCCCAAAGCCGCATTTCTGCTGCGTGCTCTCGATTATCTCGCCTTTGAGTTCGTTGAGATGATCGGTCAGCCTGTCCTTCTCCTGCTGATACGCGTTGGAGCCCAGCACGGTGACGGCAGCTTGAGCGAGCGCGTTGAACTTGTTTTGCACGACCTCGATGTCGTCGCGCAAAATCGCCTTGCTCTCGATCCAGTGGAATGCGCCGCTGATCGTCCCAAGGACCGTGATCAGGGCGACCACGAACCAATAGCCGATCCAGCGCACAGTCGGCCGGGAGCCATCGGGTGCGTCGCCTTGCGCCTTAAGTATGGCGATCGCGCGGATAGCGATCGAGGCGAAAAAAACGATCAGCGCTACGAGAAGCCCTTGGATGATCAGAGACAGCGGCGGCGATTCGCGCCGGACGATCCATGTCCACCAGCCGTAAGTTACTAGAATCAGGAAGATAACATATACAGCAAGGGTCAAAGCGACCAGCTGTCCCTTGGAAAGAGGCAGTTTGCTCATCATCCCCCCCGAATCGATGAATCTTTTTTCCCCGACGCCAGCTAAAGGAAACGTGGCGCCTGAGTAAACACTAAGAGTCGAGAGCGAAGCGAATCTAGGTCAATAACATTGCCTTCGAATCATCCATTATGGATGTTTTACAGTAGCTAGCTGTTTTTGGTAGGTTTTTCAGGAGGACTGCCATTTCGCCTGACCCATCTATGTCCGAGCGGACTCACTTATTGCGGGCTCGCCCCGGACCAGGATTGAAGGAACTCTGGGCCTTTTCGCCGTCGGCCGCCCGCGCATTGACTTGCCTTCCGGATTGACCCCACTCACCGGAGCGGGACGGGGGGAGCGGGATGGCGAATTTCTTCCGGTCGATCAGCCTCAAGATATTCGGAGTGTCGCTGGGGCTGCTGGTCATCATGGCCGGCACCGCCTTGTGGTCGGCCGGACTGACCAACCAGGTCCACCTCGAGCTGCGGACGCTCACCCGATCGCTGTTCCCGCTGACCCTCAAGCTTTCCGACCTCCACCGGGTGGCGCGGGCTCAGGCCCGGCACGCGGCTTCTTCCCTCGACACACGCGACGAGGCCGCCGTGAGGGCGTGCCGGGCGATCGCCGACAACCAGGGGAAATCGGCCGCCAGGCTGGTCGACGAGGCCGAATCCCTGCGCGCTTTGGGGGTGCGGCTCGCCTTCCTCCAGCGCAACAAGCTCGAGCTGGCGCGGCTCGAGCCGATGATCGCCGAGCTCGGCTATCAGGAGCGGATCCTCTATCGAATGACTCTGGAATCCTGCGGAGTCGCGACCGGCGACATTCCCGGGACCCAGCAGCAGGCGCTCGCGGTCGAGCGCCTGGCCGAAAACATGACCTCCGAGATCAAGGCTTTCGCCGCCGAGGGCGCGCTTCTGGTCGGCGACAACCAGAAGCGCGCGATGCAGGTGAATCTGCTGATGATCGCCATCGCCAGCCTGGTCGGGCTGATGCTGGCGTGGCTGGTCGGACGCGGCCTCACCCGGCCGATCGTCAGGCTTCAGGCCGGCGCCCGGGCGGTCAGCTCCGGCTCGCTCGACGCCGAGGTGCCGGTAACCTCGCGCGACGAGATCGGCGACGTCACCCGAGCGTTCAACGCCATGCTCGTCGACCTTCGCGAGAAGGAGCGGATCAAGGAGACGTTCGGCCAATATGTCGATCCGAGGGTGGTCGCCGGCCTGATCGGCGGCGGCCAGCATTCGACCGTCGGCGAGAAGCAGGTCGCAACCCTGTTCTTCTCGGACATCGCCGGCTTCACCTCGATCTCCGAGCGGCTGGCGCCGAGCACCCTGGTCGACCTCGTCAACGCCTATTTCTCCGAGATGTCGCTGCCGATCCGCGAGCGCTCGGGAATCATCGACAAATATATCGGCGACTCGATCATGGCCTTCTGGGTGCCGCCCTTCGTCGAGGCCAACCAGCAGGCCGAGCTCGCCTGTGCCGCCGCCCTCGACCAGTTCGCCCGCCTCGACGCCTTTCGGGCAAGGGTCCCGGACGTGATCGGCCTGCGCCGCGACGTCCCGCTGATCGACTTCAGGGTCGCTCTCGCCTCGGGCGAGGTGGTGGTCGGGAGCATCGGCTCGAGCCAGGCGCGAAGCTTCACCGTCATGGGCGACACGGTCAATTTCGCCGCCCGTCTGGAAGGCGTCTGCAAGGTCTACGGCACCAGGCTCCTGATCGACGGCGCCACCCGCGACATGGCCGGGCACGCGATCGAGGCTCGGGAGGTCGACCGGATCGCGGTCGTCGGCCGGGACGAACCGGTGAGCATCCACGAGCTCGCCGCCATGGCCGGCGAGCTTCCGCCGGGCCGCCGCAAGCTGTTCGATCTCTACGCCAAAGGCCTCGCCCGCTACCGCGAAGGCCGCTGGGACGAAGCTCTGAAAGCCTTCGAGGCCGCTCTCGCCTGCGACCCCGAGGACGGGCCGAGCCGGACCCTCTCGGCACGCGCCCTACGGTTCAAATCGGACCCGCCCGCCGACTGGGACGGAGTCTGGCGAATGACTTCGAAATAGACTTCGACGGGGAGGCAGCCATGAAACGTTCGACGATGCTGGGCGCCATGATGCTGTGCGCGTGCGGGCAAAGCGGACCCCCGGAGGGGAACGCCTCTACCGACATCGCTCGAGGCCCGGGCGCCGAGGCGCAGGCTGCGCGCACCGACCTCGTGCCCGATTTCCCCGGGTCGACGCCCGTGGAAATCCCGAATCTCGGAGTGCCGGGAACCGACAGCCGCTCGGGCAACGCCATGGCGAGGGAAACCGACGCCGGTCCCGACCAGGTCGCCGCTTTTTATCGCGAGCATTTCCGCAAGTCGGGCATTCCGGTCCGGGCCGACACGGCCAACGCGGCGGGCGGCCTGATCTCGGTCGCCCGGGACGGCGAACGCGGCGCCATGGTGACGATCAGCCGGATCGGCCACAAGACCCGGATCGCCGTGCTGACAGGGCCGCGCTGATCGAGCGCCCGACCGGCTCGCGCCGTCATTCCGGCGAAAGCCGGAATCCATGAACACGGCCGCGCTCATTCGCGCACGGCGGTGTTCATGGATCCCGGATCAGGTCCGGGATGACGCTTTGAAAGCCGCCTCGCCCCGCTCGTCGTCATTGAGGCTCGACCAGTCCAGCCCGTAGCGCTGCAGATATTTGCGCAGCCGATCGGCGTCGTTGGCGGAGGCGCGCCGCGAGCGGGAGGCGCTGAACAGGGTCCGGCCGGCCTCCGAGAGGGAGCGGCTGCGGCGGCAGATCCTTATCACCTCGGCGAGCTGGACCCGGTCGAACGGGTCGATCTCGACGAGCCTGGGCGGGTCGACATAGCGGTCGAGGGCGTCGGACGCGGTCCTGCCGTTCGACCAGAAGCGCTTCAGCCGCGCCTTCTCGGCGTCGACGGTGGCGATGTCGATCCGGCCGGACGGAGCGAAGGTCGCCATCCGGGTCACGCTGGCGGCGAGGTCGCGGAAATTGCCGCTCCACAGCGCGTCCGGGGCCGTCGCGAAAGCGAGGAAGGCCCGGCGCGCCTCCTTGTTGAAGCTGACCCGATTGCCCTCGCGCTCCGCGAAGCGGTCGAGCTCGTAATCGAGATTGGGCTCGATATCCTCGAGCCGGTCGCGAAGGGCGGGGAGCTCGAAGGTCCAGAGGTTCAGTCGCGCGAACAGATCCTCGCGGAAGCGGCTGGCGGCGACCGCGGCGGCGAGGTCGCAATTGGTGCCGGCGATGAGCTGGAAGTCGGACGAGGCTTCGCGATCCGCCCCGACCGGAAGAAAGCGCTTCTCCTCGATCGCCCGAAGGATCATCGCCTGCTCGTCGAGGCCGAGCTCGCCGATCTCGTCCAGGAAGAGGACGCCCTTGTCGGCGGTCCTGAGCAGGCCCGGCCGGTCGGCCCCGGCGCCGGTATAGGCTCCCTTCTTGTGGCCGAAGAGCGCCGACATGGCGCTGTCGCCCTTCAGGGTCGCGCAATTCACTTCGACGAATTCGCCCGCCAGCTGGTGCTTGAGGCGCTTCAGATCGAAGATCCGCCGCGCCAGCTGCGATTTGCCGGCGCCGGTAGGCCCCATCAGCAGGAAGGGCGCTCGCGAACGCAGGGCGACCTGCTCGATCTCGTCGATCATCCGGTTGAAGGCGGGGTTGCGGGTCTCGATCCCCGATTTGAGGAACGAGATCCCCTCCGCGGCAGCGACCGCGAAGCGGGTGGCGATGCTGTCGTAGCGCGACAGGTCGAGGTCGATCACGCTCCACTCGCCCGACGGGCCGCCCGCCGACCCGCGCGGCGGATGGGTCTGGAGCAGTCGGGCGGGCAGGTAGCGCGCCTCGGTCAGTAGGAACAGGCAGATCTGGGCGACGTGGGTTCCGGTGGTGATGTGGACCAGATAATCCTCGGCCTCGGGATCGAAGGGATAGTCGCGGGCGAAGTCGAGCAGCTTGCCGTAAACCTCCTCGAAGTCCCAGGCATCGGCGAAGTCCATCCGATGCGTCCGGACCTTCGTCTCCGGCGATACTCCGGCGATGTCGGCGGCGATGTAGCCGGCCAGCCCTTCGTGGCTCCCGCCGTGGATCAGCTCGAACCGGTCGACCCTGAGGTCCTCATGCATGCACAGGCCGACGCTCGGCCGCCACTTGTTCCAGCGCGACGGTCCAAGCTTGCTCGAATCCAGGGTGGAGCCGACGAAGCCGAGAACGATTGTGCGTCTCATTCTTATATTGTGGGATAAATCCGTATCTCTGTCGATATAAAACTTCGCTGCTTGCGACTTGGTAGGTTTTCGGTTCCGTCGTAATAGTCGTTGTTTGCCATACACGTAGGGCTTTTCTTCACCGTTCCGGCCGAGTTGGCACGCCGCCTGCACATAGGTCTGCGCCGGGCGACGTCGAACCGTCCGGCAAAACGGCGGAAGAAGGGGCGGCCGGAATAGGCCGGCCGCCCCTGATGACGTAGAAAGCCACGCAGGAGGTCCCGATGGCCGAGCAGAGTTACGAATTTTTGCCCGTCGAGGGCGGAGCGCCGGTCAAGATGTGGACCCGCGGAGTCGCGGTCGATCCCAAGGCCCGCGAGCAGCTGTCGCGCGCGGCGCTTATGCCGTTCATCTTCAAGCATGTCGCGGTCATGCCCGACGTCCATGTCGGCATTGGCGCGACCGTGGGCTCGGTCATCCCGACCAGGGGCGCGGTCATCCCCGCGGCCGTGGGCGTCGACATCGGCTGCGGCATGATGGCGGCCCGGACCTCGCTTCACGCGTCGGACCTTCCCGACAATCTGGAAGGGATCCGAAGCGCGATCGAGCAGGCGGTGCCGCACGGCCGCGACGTCGGCCGGGGCAAGCGCGACAAGGGCAGCTGGGGCGACCCGCCGGCCGAGATCGCCGCCGCCTGGGCGACCCTGGCCGAAAGGTTCAGGCGCATCGCCGACAAATATCCGCGGCTCGAGAAGACGAACAACCTCGTCCATCTCGGCACGCTCGGTACCGGCAACCATTTCATCGAGCTCTGCCTCGACGAGACGGACCAGGTGTGGGTCATGCTCCATTCCGGTTCGCGCGGAGTCGGCAATGCGATCGGCAGCTTCTTCATCGAGCTGGCGAAGCAGGACATGCGCAAATGGTTCGTCAACCTGCCGGACGAGAACCTCGCTTACTTCCCGGAAGGGACCGAGCATTTCGACGATTATGTCGAGGCGGTCGGCTGGGCGCAGGATTTCGCGGCGCTGAACCGCCGGATGATGATGACCAACGTGATCCGAGCGATCCGGACCGTCATCGCCAAGCCCTTCGAGGCGGAGCTGGAGGCGATCAATTGCCACCACAATTACGTCCGCAAGGAGAATCATTTCGGCGAGAACGTGCTCGTCACCCGAAAGGGTGCGGTCCGAGCGGCCAAGGGCGTGATGGGGATCATCCCCGGATCGATGGGCGCGAAATCGTTCATCGTGCGCGGCCGCGGCAACGCCGAATCCTTCGACAGCTGCAGCCACGGCGCGGGACGCCTGATGTCCCGGACCGAGGCCAAGAAGGCGTTCACGCTCGACGACCATATCCTGGCGACCGAGGGCGTGGAGTGCCGCAAGGATGCGGGCGTGATCGACGAGACCCCGGCGGCCTACAAGCCGATCGAGGCGGTGATGGCCGCGCAGTCGGACCTGGTCGAGATCGTCCACACCCTGAAGCAGGTGGTGTGCGTGAAGGGCTAGCGCCCTTCACGCATTCCCCCCGTCATTGCGAGCGAAGCGAAGCAATCCAGTTTCTGCGTCCGACGCACACTGGATTGCTTCGTCGCCTCGCTCCTCGCAATGACGGGAAGCACTAGGAAACTGAAATGATCATCATCGACGGCTCCGAGGGCGAAGGCGGAGGGCAGGTGCTGCGCACTTCGCTCGCCTTGTCGCTCGTCACGGGCAAGCCCTTCCGGATCGAGAAGATCCGCGCCAACCGCCCGCGTCCCGGGGTCATGCGCCAGCATGTCACCGCAATCGAAGCCGCGTGCGAAATCGGCGGCGCCGAGTGCGAGGCGCTGGCGATCGGGGCGTCCGAGCTGACCTTCGTGCCGGGACGGGTGAAGCCGGGCGAGCATCGCTTCGCCGTCGGCACGGCCGGAAGCACCAGCCTCGTCCTTCAGACGATCCTGCCGCCGCTCATGCTGGCCGGCGCGCCCTCCTCGCTGGTGCTCGAGGGCGGCACCCACAATATCCACGCGCCGCCGTTCGATTTCCTCGACCGGGTGTTCCTTCCCATCCTCAACCGGATGGGGCCGCGAGTGACCGCGAGGCTGGTCCGGTCCGGCTTCTATCCCGCCGGCGGCGGCCGGATCGAGGTCGAGATCGAGCCCTCCCCCGCTCTGACCCGCCTCGACCTGCTCGAGCGCGGCGAGCTCCGCTCGGTCATGGCGCGCGCCATCGTCGCCGCCTTGCCCGGCGAGATCGCCGTCCGCGAGCTCGCCTCGGTCGAGAAAATCCTCGGCTGGCCCGAGGAGTCGCGCCGCATCGAGCAGCTCCCCGAGCGCGACGGTCCCGGCAACATCCTCATCCTGGAAGCGGTGTTCGACGGCGCCACCGAGCTGGTCAGCGGTTTCGGCCAGCTCGGACTGCCCGCCCAGTCCGTCGGCGAAAAGGCCGCCAAACGAATGGCCGGCTATCTCGCGTCCACCGCGGTCGCCGGCCCCTATCTGGCCGACCAGCTCCTCCTGCCCATGGCCCTGGCCGGCGGCGGCAGCTTCACCACGGTCAAGCCGTCGAAGCACAGCCTGACGGGCGCGGAGGTGATCGCGAAGTTCCTGGATGTGAGGGTAGGCTTCGAGGAGAAGGAGGACGGCTGCCACATGGTAACGGTGGGGTAAGCGTAGACGCTTACAGGCGAATGCGCGGCCCGAGCCGGTTTTGAGGTAGCGCTCGAAGGCGGCGGCGGTCTCCGGCCGCTCGAACCAGTGGCAGGAGACGAGTCGCCAGGGCTTGTATTTCGAGGTGTGGGGGGACTGACCGGCATTGTGGGCCTGCAATCGTGCCTCAACGTCCTTGCAAAGGCCGGTATAGAATTGGTGAGGGTCGCCTAGGCTTTGCAGGATGTAGACTAGTGCATCGGTGCCCTTCCGATGACGCCGTAGCCCTCCTTCGCCAAGGCTACGGCGGGCAGCCTTCGCCCCCGCCGGACTAAGGCTGGCTTGCCAGCCGTAGCCCGCCAGGGCGAAGGCTGGTGGAGCCGAGGGGGATCGAACCCCTGACCTCTGCAATGCCATTGCAGCGCTCTCCCAGCTGAGCTACGGCCCCGAACCTTTTTCGCCGCCCCTGGGAGGGCGGGTGCGGCGCCGGATTTAGGGGACGCCGCTTCGTACTGCAACCCGTCATTGCGAGCGGAGCGAAGCAATCCAGATCGGCGTCCGTCGCAGGCCCTGCGCTGGATTGCCGCGTCGCTTCGCTCCTCGCAATGACGAGCTAAACCTCCTCGTCGTCGTCCCCGGCCCCGGGCACGCCGATATCGTCGTCGCCGCCCAGATCGACCTCATCGTCCGGATTCTCCTCGGCATCCTCGTCGATGACCAGATCCTCGGCGGCGAGATCGGCATCCTCCTTCTCGTCGACGACGACCTCCTTCTTGGGCGCGTCGAACGGCAAAGGCTGCTTGGACTTGAGCACGGGCTCGGGATCCCAGGCGACTCCGCAGGCGATGCAGGTCACCGGATCTTCCTTGCCGAGATCGTAAAAGCGCACACCGCACTTGGGACAAGTGCGCTTGGTGCCCCATTCAGGCTTCACCATCGGTGAAAAAACTCCACTGAGAAATTGGATCGGGCGGCCGCTTGCGACCGGATGCGGCGCGCTTGCCACAGCCGCAAGCCGCTGTCAAAAGCCAAGGCCGATGCCAAGTCCGACCGACGAGAGCGGGCCCCGGCCGACGGTGTCTGGAGCCTCCGGCCCGCTTCGCGGAACGTTCCGGGTCCCCGGCGACAAGTCGATCTCCCATCGCGCCCTGATCTGCGCCGCCATGGCCCGGGGCCGAAGCCGGATCGAGGGGCTGTCGGAAGGCGGCGACCTGCGCTCGACCGCCGCGGCGCTCGCGGCGATGGGAGTCCGGATCGGCCGCGGCGATGAGGCCTGGACGGTCGACGGGGTCGGCAGCGGCGGCCTTCTCCAGCCCGAGGGCGCGCTCGACATGGGCAACAGCGGCACTTCGGCCCGGCTCCTCATGGGCCTCATCGCCTCCCACCCGATCGCCGCCGCCCTCACCGGCGATCCCTCGCTGTCGCGGCGGCCGATGGAGCGGGTGGCGGCGCCGCTTCGGCGGATCGGAGCCGAGGTCGAGACGGCCGGCGGCGGCCTGCCGCTGAAGATGCGCGGCCTGTGCCCCGCCGTCGCGCTCGACCACCGGATGCATATCCCCTCGGCGCAGGTCAAATCGGCCCTGCTCTTCGCCGCCCTCAACATCCCCGGCCTGACCCGGATCGTCGAGCCGGTGGCGACCCGCGACCATGGCGAACGGATGCTGAAGCTGTTCGGCGCCGACCTGTCGGTCGCGGGCGAGGAGATCGCGCTTCGCGGCGAAGCGGAGCTCCGGCCGCAGGCGCTGACCGTCCCCGGCGACCCGTCCGCCGCCGCCTTCCTGGCGGTCGCGGCCCTCGTCGTCCCCGGCTCCGAGCTCAGGATCGAGGGCATCGGGACCAACAAGTCGCGCACCGGCCTGTTCGAGCTTCTGAGCGAGATGGGCGGCGACATCGCCTTCTCCAACCCGCGCGAGTTGGGCGGCGAGCCGGTCGCCGACCTCGTCGTCCGCCACTCGCCGCTGCGCGGGATCGAGGTCCCGCCGGCAATGGCGCCCCGGACGATCGACGAATATCCGATCCTCTTCGTCGCCGCCGCTTTCGCCCGGGGGATCACGCGCACGAGCGGACTCGGCGAGCTCCGCTTCAAGGAATCCGACCGCCTCGCCGCCATGGCCGAAGGCCTGGCCGCGATCGGCGCCCGGGCCGAGGAAGAGGAAGACGGGCTGATCCTCGTCGGCACCGGCGGCGATCCCCTGCCCGGCGGAGCGACGATCGACCCGCGCCTCGACCATCGCATCGCGATGAGCTTCGCCGTGGCTGGCCTCCACTCCCGGCAGCCGGTAACGGTCGCCGACATGACCGCCGCCGACACCAGCTTCCCCGGCTTCGCCGCCCTCCTCCAAAGCCTCGCCCGGTGATCGTCGCCGTCGACGGCCCGGCCGCCAGCGGCAAAGGCACGATCGCCAAGGCGCTCGCCCGCCATTACCGCCTGCCGCACATGGACACCGGCCTGCTCTACCGGGCGGTCGCCCTCAACCTGCTGCGCTTCGGCGGCGATCCCGACAGCGAGTTCGCCGCGGCCCGGGCCTGCGATTTCTCGCAAACCGATTTCGCCGATCCCGAATTGAAGAGCGAGGCGGCCGGCGGGGTCGCCTCGCGAATCTCCGCTTACCCGATGGTCAGGGCCGCGCTCGCCGAACGGCAGCGCGACTTCGCCGGCCAGGAGGGCGGCGCCGTCCTCGACGGCCGCGACATCGGAACGATCATCGCCCCAGAGGCCGACGCCAAGCTCTTCGTCACCGCCGCCCCCGAGGTCCGCGCCCGCCGCCGCTTCGACGAGCTCACCCGGATGGGCCTCGCCGTCCATTACGAGGACGTCCTCCTCGACATCCGAGCCCGCGACGAGCGCGACATGGGCCGCGAAGCGGCGCCTTTGGTCATGGCCGAGGACGCGCTTCTGCTGGACACGAGCGGAATGGACCGGGAGGGGGCCGTGGCGGCGGCGATCGCGGCGGTCGAGCGGCGGCTGGCGGCGGCCGGCGCCTGACCCGCCCGGGGATGCTGATCCTCCAGCATATCTGGTCGCGCTGGACCAAGGAATCGCGCGGCGCCAATGCGCTTTGGCCTCGCCCGCGGCTCGAAGAGGTCTATGCCCTGCCGGCTCTCCCGGCCGAGGGCGAAGTCTGGCGCCACGAAATCCACGCCGTCCCCGAGGAGGATTTCGCCGTCGAGCAGAAAGCGGGTCCGGTCGTGCAGGAGGAATGGCGGCATTCGAGACCCTGGCGCGCCACCCCGCTCGGCTGGCACCTCCACAAGGATAGAGCCGATATCCGCCTCTCCAACCCTTCCGAATATCGCCTCAGGACGAAATGGCCCGCCTTCCTGCCCTCCCCGCTCTTCACCCTGCGCTCCGGCGAGACCGCCCGGATCGACTGGAACGGCCGCCTTCGCATGTCCCTCTTCGGCTCGAACCGGAGCCTGTATTGGGAGCAGCACATCTATTGGCTCGCCCTCGCCGAAGCCCCGCACCCGCGGCTCTTCCTCGACGCCAAGCCGAGGAAGCATATCGACCTGAGGACGGAGATTTATTGACGACTGGCAGCGACTCCGGTTCCCGGTCAGGCGGCCTTCAATTGGCGCAGGTCGACCTCCACACGCTTGCCGCAGGCCGCCAGCGCCTGCTCCAGCTGCGCGACGGTGGAGCCGTGCCTCAGGTCGAGCAGACGGTCGATCTGCCGCGGGTTGAGCGACATCGCCCGCGCCAAATCCGCCTTGCGCCAGCCGCGCTCGCGCATGGCGCGATAGACGCTGATCTTGAGGCGGCCCAGCAGGGAAGGCGACACGGTCTTCCTGCCCCGTGCGGCCGAGGGCCGGGGAATTTCACGCCGGTCGGTGATCAGGGCCGAGAAGATGCTCTCCAGCGCGTCGATCGCATGGGCCAGGGCCTCGCCTTCGTCGTCGCCGTAGGTGATTGCGCCCGGTACGTCCGGAAACGTCACCAGCAACGTGCCGTTGTCGTCGGGCGTCAGGTCCACGGGATAATCCATCGTTCCGATGGCGGTCTTCACAATCCCAGATCCTTTTTGATGCTCTCGATGAGCCCCGTTCCGAGCTGCTTGCTGCCCCCATGCCGAGGGAGCGCGGCCATCTTGTCGCCCCGCCTCACGATCGTATGACGCTTGCCCTCTTCGAAAGCGCATCCCTGCCTGCCGAGGTAGCGACGGAATTGGCTCGCATTCACTCGCCCTTCATAGATGCCTCTGTCTACGTCAAATAGACAGATACGTCTATATACGGAATTGATATTTCTCCTGCTGCCGGGCTCAATCCAGCTCGCCGAGCAGCTCGTTCACCCGCCGGTCCGCATCCCTCAGCGCCTGCTCGACCGGTTTCTGGCCGGTCGCCGCCGCCGCCATCTCCTCGCCGACCAGGCCCTCGATCGCCGACTGGCGGCGGACCCGGCTTGGGAGCGGGCGGCCGATCTCGCCGAGCAGGGCGATGTCGGCGCGGTGGGGGAGCGACTTGAACCTCGGATCGTCGAGCACCGCCTTGAAGGCGGGGATGTGGCCGGTCCGGGCCCAGTCGTAATTATGCGCGGCCATGAATTTGAAGAAGCGGGCGATGGCGTCCTTCTGCTTCGCGCTCCGCTCCCGCGCCGGCACCGCCCAGGCGTGGCCGCCGACGAACTCGAGCCGCTCGCCCCACAGCCGCGGATAGGGAAAGACGGCGTAGCTGGCGTGAAGGGGACGTCCCGGAGTCGTCGCCTCCTTCTGGAACGAGCCGATCATCCAGGTGCCGGTCGGATAGATACCGCCCTCGCCGCTCACGAACGCCGCGATCGCCGCCGGCGTGTCCATATTCTGGGTGCCGAGCCGCTCTTGGTTGATCCGGCGGAAGAAGGTCGCGACCCGCCGGCCCTCGGGCGTGTCGAGGCGGATATGCCTGCCGTCGGGGAAGACCTCCACGCCCTGCGCCATCATGTAGGTATATTGGTTGCGCGCGGCATAGGCCGGATCGCCGACATTGCTCTGGATCAGATAGGGCTTGCCGGTGCGCGCCTGGAACTGGCGCGCCTGGGCGATCAGCTCCTCGGGCGAGGTCGGAAGCAGGGGCTTGCCGCCGCGCATCAGCCCCGCTTTGGCGAACAAGGCGGTGTTGACGTGCCACAGGCCGCCATGCGTGTCCCAGGGCAGTCCGTAGATCCGCCCCGCCATCGTCACCCCCAGCCGGCTCGCCTCGGTGAAGCTGTCGGCCTCGATCCCGGCCCGCGCCAGATAGGGCTCGACCGGCTCGAGCAGCCCCTTGGCCGCATAATCGGCGAGGACTCCGGCGTGCATGGTGACGAGATCGGGCGGATCGCGCGCCGCCATCTGCGCGGTGAGCTGAGGATAGCCCGGCCAGGCGACGACGTTGACGTCGACCCGGACGTCGGGATTCTCGGCATTGAAGCGGTTGATCATCGAGGTCATGATCCCGCATTCGCCCTCGGCCTTGCCGACGTCGGTGCTCGCCCCGAACTCGGCCCCGCACTCGCCGAAGAAGCGCTGGAGATAGATATGCGTCTTGCCGTCCCCCTGCCCGCAACCGGTCAGAGCGAGGATCGCGGCCAGGCCGATCAGCAGCCGCCTCACCTCACCGCCGTCCCCGCCATCGCGCTGACGATCTGCTTCTGGAAGACGATGTAGACGATGAAGATCGGGATCGAGGCGAACACCGCCTGCGCCATCAGGAAGCCGAGGCCCGACGTCTGCGCATAGTTCATCTGCGCCGCGGCGAGGCCGACGGTCAGGGTATACATGTCCGAATGGGTCGCCGAGATGAGCGGCCACCAATAATCGTTCCAGCTGCCGAGGAAGGTGAAGACGGCGAGGGTCGACTGGGCGGGCACGGTCAGCGGCAGGATCACCTTCCAGAAGATCGTCCAGCGCGAGGCGCCGTCCAGCTTCGCCGCCTCGTCCAGCTCGCGCGGGATGCCGCGCATGTAGGTGGTCATGAAGAACACCCCGAACGGCCCGATCAGCCCCGGCAGGATCAGCCCCGGATAGCTGTTGTGCAGGTGAAGCCAGGCGAAGAGCTGGTGCTGCGGAAGGATGACCGCCTGGCTCGGCACGGCGAGGCCGAGCAGAACGATGACGAACAGGGTGCGGCGGAACGGAAAATCGAGCCGGGCGAAGCCGTAGCCGGCGAGGCTGGCGAGGACGAGCACCCCCACCGTCGTGCCCAAAGCGACGATCGCCGAGTTGAGCAGCCAGCGCATCGTCATGTCGTTGCCGAAGATCGCCGCGTAATTCTCCAGCGTGTAGGGCGCGCTCAAGGCCGCGCCGCTGTTGCCGACCAGCTCCGCATTGTCCTTGAGCGACAAGAGGATCGTCCACAGCAGGGGCGCGGCCATCAGCAGGGCGCCGAAGAGGAGCGCGGCCCAGCCCAGCGGCGAGAGGCGACCCCGCTCCACTAACGCCCCCTTCCGAAATACGGGGACACAATACCTAATTCGCCCGCTCGGCCGCCACGGCGGGACCCTCGGTCCGCCGAGAAATGCGTATTGTGTCCCCGTATTAGGTTGCGCTCCACGTCAGCGCGCCCCCTGGGCGGCGGAGGCCCGGCCGGTGGCCCAATATTGGGCCAGGGTCACCGCGAGGATGATCAGGAACAATATCTCCGCCGCGGCGCTGGCATAGCCGAGCTCCCAGCGGCCGAAGGCGGTCTCGAACAGGAACAGGACCGCCGTTCTCGACGCCCCGCTCGGCCCGCCTCCGGTGAGCAATTGCGCCTGGCCGAAAATCTGCAGCTGAGCCGCCGTCTGGAGCATGACGACGAGCACGATCGTCCGCCTCAGCGACGGCAGGGTGATCCTCCGGAAGGTCCGCCAGCGGCTGGCATCGTCGAGCGCCGCCGCCTCGTACATGTCGCCCGGAATCTGCTGAAGCCCGGCGAGGAAGAGAAGCATCGGCAGGCCCAGCGACCACCAGATGGTGGTCAAGGCGATGGCCGGCAGCACCAGGTCCGGATCGCTCAGGAAGGCGAGCGGCTCCCACCCGGCCGACTGCCATGCCTCGCCGAGCAGGCCCGAGTCGGGAGCGAGAACGAAGCGCCAGATCAGGGTCACGATCGTCACCGACAGCACCGCCGAGGAGAAGAAGATGCCACGCACCGCCGCCGCGCCCCTTCCGGCCCGGTTGAGCGCGAGGGCGAGCAGCAGGGCGATCACGGTCAGCGGCGGAACGATCATCAGGGTGACGAGGAAGGTGTTGGCGAGCGAGGTGGCGAAGACCGGGTCGCCCGCCAGCCGCACGTAATTGCCGAGGCCGACGAACCGGCCGTCGCCGAACAGGTCGACCCGGTGCAGGCTCAGCCAGATGCCCCGGAACAAAGGGAAGATCAGGATCAGCGAATAAAGCGAAAGGAAAGGCGCGACGAACAGCAGGCCGCGCCAATCCCGCTCGACGCTCACGTGCGCGCTTCCGGGTGGAAGGCGGCGCCGTCCGGCCCGAACAGATGGGCGGCGGCGCCGTCGATCCTGAGGCCGACCTTGTCGCCGACCTGGAGCCGGCTGTCGCCGACGTCCTGGGCGATCATCCCGAGGCCGTCGGCGAGCACCGAATAGACCAAAGTGCGCTCGCCGAGCCGCTCGAGCAGCTCGACCCTGGCGTCGGTCGTGCCCGAGCCCAAGGCGGCCACTCCCACCATTTCCGGCCGGAGCCCAAGCTGCAGCGCGCCGTGGGCCGGCAGCCCCTCGCGCCGGACCCTGGTCTCGACCTCGGCGCCGTCGCCGAGCCGGACCCGGGCGAAGCCGCTTTCCCCCGCCACCAGAGCGGCCGGCGCCAGAATCATCGCCGGCGAGCCGACGAAGCGGGCGACGAAGGCATTGGCGGGCCGGGCGTAGATCTCCATCGGCGGCCCGACCTGCTGGATCCGCCGATCGTTCATGACCGCGATCCGGTCGGCCAGGGTCATCGCCTCGGCCTGGTCGTGGGTCACCATGATCAAGGCCGCGTCGACCCGCTGGCGGAGCTGCGCCAGCTCCACCCGGGTGCGCATCCGGAGCGCCGCGTCGAGGTTGGACAAGGGCTCGTCGAGCAGGAACAGTTTCGGGTTCTTGACGATCGCCCGCCCGATCGCGACCCGCTGCCTCTGCCCGCCCGACATCTGCCCGGGCTTGCGGTCGAGCTGTTCCTCGATCTCGAGCACCCGGGCCGCCTCCGCCACCCGGGCCTCGATCTCCGCCTTGGGCACTTTCGCGTTCCTGAGGCCGAACGCCATGTTCTCGCGCACCGTCATATGCGGGTAGAGCGCATAATGCTGGAACACCATCGCCACCCCGCGCCGCCCCGGCGCCAGCCGGTCGATCCGCTCGCCGTCGAGCCGGACCTCGCCGGAATCCGCCGCCTCCAGCCCGGCGATGATCCTTAAGAGGGTCGACTTGCCCGACCCCGACGGGCCGAGGAAGGCGACGAACTCCCTGGCCTCCATGGTTAGCGACACATCGTCCAGAACGAGCGTCTCGCCATAGGCCTTGCGGACGTTGCTAAGCTCCAGACTGGGCAATGATTTCCCCTTCGCGGCGCGATTTGTCGGATAAGTGGCAGGCGCCGTCAATGGCGCCGTCGCCCTTGCCCTCAGCCTGCCCCCGGATAAGGCCGCCCCTTGAGCAGCGCCGCCAGATGCGCCGCGTTGCTCGCCGCCATCGCCGCGGATTCGGCGACCTTGTCGGGCACCTTCGGCAAATCCTGGAAGTCGACGTCCCCCATCGCCTCGCCGACCCAATAAGCGACGGCCGAGGCGGGCACGGTCCAGCCGGTGTCGGCGAGCGCCTGGTAGAGCTGGGCCGAGACGCAGTGCGCGCCGTCCTCGTTGCCGACCACCGCGACCAGGGCGATCTTGCCGGAACTCGGCATCCGCCCCTTCGAGTCCGTCTCCGAAAGGAAGGCGTCCATCCGCTCGACGACCCTTTTGGCGAGGCTCGACATCTGCCCCATCCAGATCGGAGTCCCGAAGATGAGGATGTCCGCCTCGAGGATCCGGCGCCTAAGCCCGGGCCATTCGTCCCCGTCTCCTTCGTCCGACGTCACGCCCGGCTTCACCTCATGGTCCGCGATCCGGATCGTTCCGTCGAACTCGACGTCCCTCTTCTTCAGCTCCGCGACGAGCAGCCCGATCATCTTGTCGGTCGAGGACGAGCCCCCGTCGCGGCGCTTGAGGGTGCAATTGATCGCGATGGCGGTGAGCGTCATGGGTGAGATCTCCTTCGGTCAGCGTAGGAGACGCAGGGGCGGCCGGCGAGTTGCCTGCCCGAACGGAAAGTCGGGGCCGGCACCCGTGCTTGCGGATGCCGGCCCCGCCCCCGATACGCCACTGGAGGGACCCGTCCGGGCCGGCGCGCGACATACATCGTCGACTCCGCGCCGGCCGTGGAGGGCGAGCGGGCCTTTGCCCGACCGGCGATGATGAGCGTCTGAACGAGGTCGACAGACCCCGTTCAGCTCCGCCCCCCACCGAGCGACGCTTGCCCGCCGGCGGCTCCATGGTGCATCGAGCTGCGATGAAATTCGCTCCGCTCGTCGCCGTGTTCCTGGTGGTCCAATCCGCGGCGTCTCTCGCCTGCTCGCCCGTCTACGACCCGCGCCCGATGGAAGTGCAGCAAGATGAATGGACGCGGGAGAGCTATTCGAAGGCGCAAGCCATGGCCGAGGTGGTCGCCCTCCAGGGCTCGCGCCGCCATGGGTGGGGGCTCGTGCGCGTCGTTCGGGTCCTGAAGGGACCGATCCGGCCGGGACGCATTTTCCGCCTCCGGACGCTCGACTCCGGCCTGTGCGGCGCGGGCCATTTCCGCCGCGGCTCGCGGGGCCTGACCCTGATCGACCGGATTCGCGGAGAGAATGTCTTTCACGGCTACCTGCCGGCGGATTACCTGACCCGCCTCGACCGCCTCGGCCTGCGCCCGCTCTCTAAACAGTGACAGTATATATTTACCACGAAGAGCGGGGCGGAGGGAGACCCGTCGATCCGCGGGTAAATATATACTGTCACTGTTCTCCCTTGGGGTCCTTGGGCTTCGCCGGCCCCGACGCCGTCGACGGGCCAGTGCCGGTCGTAACTTGCTGCACTGCCTGGCCCGGCGGAGTCGCCTTCTCCACTTTTTTCGGGTCGATAAGGGCCTCGAAGGCCCCGGTTCTTATCGCCCGCACCTCTTGATAATACTGGCCCTCATCGATCCAGCGGTTCAGCCGGGCGTTGCACGTATGCCAGTGAAGATGCCGGACGACGTCCGACACCGTGCTCCGCTCGACCGTTTTCACGAGCTCCTCCGTGAGGGACTCCGACACCTCCCCCTTGCCCGTGATGGCGATACTGGATGCGCCCGACCTGGCGCCGATGGCGTCGGCATGCGTTTCGGCGCAGACTTCGTAGTCGTCGGGCCGAATTCCCAGGTCGGGCCGACTGCTGCGATGCGTTCTGATCAGGCGTCGGTCGCCCTTCATCGCCTTCAGCTTGTTCGGCTCGTCGGGCTCGTCCAGATGATCCGAATCGATTGCGGGATCGAGGACATAGCCCAGGCTTCCGGCGCATCCGGACAAAGCGAAGGCCAAAGGGAAGAGAAGCAACAGCCGGAGCATATATCACCTCCACAGGTTGCGCGTGCCGCTGACCTAAGGGTCGTTCAGCGGCGACCGATCGACCTGTGTCGGCGTAGGTCCATTCGGGTGCGGCGCGCGTGACCGCCGTCACGCCGGGCGCCGAAGGCCTGCGATGCCAGGGAAGGTTTGCGGTGCCAATCACGATGGAGTTTTCGTGCCTGGGAGTTTTCGTGCCTGGCACGTGCCTGGCACCAAGACGTTGCGGCTGTCGGCCGAAGTTACGTGACCGTCCCTCAGGCGGCCTTGCTTTCGCCATCGCTCATACTCTCCCTCCGCACCGCCAGCGCCGCGCGCGCGGCCTCCGCCAGGAACCCCGACCGGTTCGCCGCCACCTTGTCGATCGCCGCGACCAGCCCCTCGTCCAGGGTAATGTTGATCCGCATGGCCTTTCCCTTGCGCTCGCCACGAACGAGAATCCGAGCAACTTCGTCGACGTCAGGATCAACCTCGATCCGGTCGAGCTCGCTCGGCTCCCCCAATTCGTCGCCATATTCTTCGGAAACAAGAAGGTGCCCCGCCAACGCCTCCTCCGCATTCACCGCCGCCTCGTTCACCGTACGCCCGGCAGACGTGCATCCAGGCAGATCGGGGAAGAATACGCTGTACCCGCGCCGTGCCCGCTCGATGACGGCCGGATAAAAATATGTCGCCACGCCTCGCCTCCTCACATGACCATTTCTCAGGGCAGCGGCACGCCGCTGCTTCGAGATGTTCCGAAGCGTGCCAATGGCCAGGTCCGCCTTCGGGTGCGGGACGGTGACAGCTCCCGGCCGCGTTGCGTGCCGGAACTGCTTGTGACTTCCCGTCTGACGCACCTCGTACCAGCCATGCGCCTCCAGCTTGCGGATCACCGCACGGCTGCGCATGCCTAGCTCGATTTGTGTGTATAGATACACACTTAACAGATCAAGTCCGGGCTTCTCATCCAGCAGCCTGTGACAGACGATAACCCGCACCCAAAATTCGGATGGCAGGCTCGCGCCGACTTGCGCCTCGCCCTCGGCGTCTTCGCGCCTTTGTGTGAACCAAATCAGCGCAGCAGCAGGCAAGGCCGTTGAAGATCGAGCGCGGACGAACCCGCTTGCCCCTCTCCGCGCTCTCCCCTATATGCCCCTCCGTCCAGCGGGCGCTAAGCGCCTGTGGAGGCTCGGCTAAGGCTCAGCGCGTGGGAGGCAGAGGCGAAGACGCCCGCCCTCGACGCGCTCTTTTTGCTTTTCTGAAGGCTTCGCTTCGCTCGCCCCGATGGACGCCGCGTTTCGCATGGGGCGGGCGCGGTTCCACATTCTGAAGACCGGGGGAGACAACCCCTGGCCGGAATAAAAGCAACGAAGGACACTTGATTTATGGCCAGCACGGCGATGCCGACCCGCGACGATTTCGCGAAACTTCTGAACGAGACCCTCGGCGGCGAGAATGAGGGCTTCGAGGGCAAGGTCGTCAAGGGGACGGTCACCGCGATCGAGAACGACATGGCCGTGATCGACGTCGGCCTGAAGAGCGAGGGCCGCGTTTCGCTGCGCGAGTTCGCCGCGCCGGGCCAGAAGGCCGAGATCGCCGTCGGCGACGTCGTCGACGTCTATGTCGACCGGGTCGAGAACCACCAGGGCGAGGCGATGCTGTCGCGCGACCGCGCCCGCCGCGAGGCCGCCTGGGACAAGCTCGAGACCGAGTTCACCGCCGGCAACCGGGTCGAGGGCATCATCTTCGGCCGCGTCAAGGGCGGCTTCACCGTCGATCTGGGCGGCGCCGTCGCCTTCCTTCCCGGAAGCCAGGTCGACATCCGCCCGGTCCGCGACGTCACGCCGCTGATGGACATCCCGCAGGCCTTCCAGATTTTGAAGATGGACCGCCGCCGCGGCAATATCGTCGTCTCGCGCCGCGCCATCCTCGAAGAGACCCGCGCCGAGCAGCGCTCGGGCCTGATCATGAGCCTCGCCGAGGGCCAGGTCGTCGACGGGGTGGTCAAGAACATCACCGATTACGGCGCCTTCGTCGATCTCGGCGGGATCGACGGCCTGCTCCACGTCACCGACATCAGCTACAAGCGCGTCAACCACCCGTCCGAGGTGATCAACATCGGCGACACGGTGAAGGTGCAGATCATCCGCATCAACCGCGAGACCCAGCGCATCTCGCTCGGCATGAAGCAGCTCGAGGCCGATCCCTGGGAGGGCGCCGGCGCCAAATATCCGGTCGGCGGCGTGTTCAAGGGCCGAGTGACCAACATCACCGAATATGGCGCCTTCGTCGAATTGGAGGCCGGCATCGAGGGCCTCGTCCACGTCTCCGAGATGAGCTGGACCAAGAAGAACGTCCATCCGGGCAAGATCGTCTCCACCAGTCAGGAGGTCGACGTCTCGGTGCTCGAGGTCGATGAGGAGAAGCGCCGGATCTCGCTCGGCCTCAAGCAGGCCCAGGCCAATCCGTGGGAGGCCTTCGCTTCGACGCACCCGGTCGGAACCGAGGTCGAGGGCGAGGTCAAGAACGCGACCGAGTTCGGCCTGTTCGTCGGTCTGGACGGCGACGTCGACGGCATGGTCCACATGTCCGACATCGCCTGGGGCGTGACCGGCGAGGAGGCGCTCAACCTGCATCGCAAGGGCGAAATGGTGAAGGCGGTCGTCCTCGACGTCGACGTCGAGAAGGAGCGTATCTCGCTCGGCATGAAGCAGCTCGAGCGCGGCGGAGTCGCCAAGGGCGGCACCGCGGCCGCGGGCGGCGGAGTCAACAAGAACGAGACGGTGACGGTGACCGTGCTCGAGGTCCGCGACGGCGGGCTCGAGGTCCAGGTCGGCGACGACGGCGCGACCGGCTTCATCAAGCGCTCGGACCTCGGCCGCGACCGCGACGAGCAGCGTCCCGACCGCTTCCAGACCGGGCAGAAGATCGATGCCATGGTCATCGGCTTCGACCGTTCGAAGAAGCCCAACTTCTCCGTCAAGGCACGCCAAATCTCCGAGGAGAAGGAAGCCGTGGCGCAGTTCGGATCGTCCGACAGCGGCGCCTCGCTCGGCGATATCCTGGGCGAAGCGCTCAAGAAGAAGGGCG
>DASTFN010000012.1:0-10090 GCA_035719905.1 Allosphingosinicella sp. | reverse complement strand
CCCGGCCGCCCGCGGCGAATCCGCTTTCGCGCCGCCTCCGGAGGCGAACCGTTTCCCGCTCGGGGTCGCCCGGGGCCAGGTCGCCGCCACCTATATCGTCGCCGAGGCCGAGGACGGCCTCATCCTCGTCGACCAGCATGCCGCCCATGAAAGGCTTGTCCTGGAGCGGATGCGGCGGGCGATGGCCGACGGCGGGGTCGCCCGCCAGGCCCTGCTCCTCCCCGAGGTGGTCGAGCTGGACGAGCCCGCCTGCGACCGGCTCGAGGCGCGCGCCGCCGAGCTGACCGAGATGGGCCTCGAGCTCGAGCGCTTCGGCGCCCGGGCCGTGCTGGTCCGGGCGACGCCCGCGATCCTCGGCAATGGCGACGTCAGGGGCCTGGTCACCGACCTCGCCGACGAGCTCGCCGCCTTCGACGACGCCCTCGCCCTGAAGGAGAGGCTCGACCACGTCGCCGCGACCATGGCCTGCCACGGCTCGGTACGGGCGGGGCGGATCCTCTCGGTCGCCGAGATGAATGCTTTGCTCCGCGAGATGGAGGTCACCCCCCACTCCGGCCAGTGCAACCACGGCCGCCCGACCTGGGTGAAGCTCGCCCACGGCGACATCGAGAAATTGTTCGGGCGGAAGTGAGGACGGCAGCCCTGGCGGCCGCTCTGCTGGCCTTGCCGTCGACTTCAGGGTGCGACGGATCCCGGCCGCCGGAGATCGACCGGATCGAGATAAAGGTCACCGGCTGGTCGGCTGTTGAAATTGCGTTGGATCGCGGCGGAAAGGGAAGCTTCCGTCTCAGCGAGCCGTTTCCGCGGGGCAATAGCGGCGCCTTGTCGGTGACTCCGGACCGGTTTCAGACGCTCCGCCGGCGGCTTGAGCCTTATCGAAGGCAGTCGGTGCCCGTGACCGAGGAAAGCGCTCGCCGGTTCATCGAGGCAAAATGCCCCGAGGGTGTGCCGTCCGTCACCGATGCGGGCGGCATCTACATACGCTGGATCGACGAGACGTCGGACCGGCACTTTGCGGCGGACTTCGGCTGCGATCCCGAGCGGCAGGCCTCGAGGAACGAGCAACTCCTCGGCATCGTCAACAGCTTGCCGCTGCCGACCCCCTAGAGGGCGCGCTGGGCGCAAGCGAAAATTCGGTGTCTGACACCGATTTTTAAATGGCTGGAATCGTTCGGGCGCGCGCGGAGACGGGAGCAATATTCGGTGCCAGGCACTATTTTCTAAGGAACGCCAATGGGGACAGGCACCAATCTCCGCCTGGGTGAGCCGGCGCAAGGCGGAATCAAGGAATTGTTCGGGCGGGCGAGGGGACAGTAGCTGTAACTGTCCCGGTACCGGTCGTCCCGGTGCCGGTCCCGTGCGGCGCGAAGGGGGACAGTTACTGTAACTGTCCCCGCAACGAGGTGCCGCTAGGCGGCCGCGGCCAGCCGCTTTTCGATCCGTCGGTGCCAGTAGATTCCAGCCGCGGCGACCAGGGTGAGCGGGCCCAGCTGCCACCACCAGAACAGTCTCGGGTCGCCGGCCAGGCAGGCGGCATAGAGGGCGATCACCCGGCTGTTGGCGGTGAGCAGGTTCATCAGCCTGAGCGGCGCCGCCGCCCGCCCGGCGTAGGCGGCGGCGAAGGCGCGGCGGTCGGGCGCGGCCGCGAGCGCCCGGTCGAAGCGGCCGGCGATCCGGTCGAGCGAGCCGGCGACCTGGTCGTAGAGCCGGGCCAGCCTATAGGGCGACGGAGGCCCGCGCTCGCCGCCGGGATCGCCGCTCAGGCGGCGGTGGTAGCGGATCCGCTCGCTTTCGAAGAGGTTCGACTGGATGCCGTGGGCGAGGCCGGCGATCGTGCCGGTGATCCAGCCCTCGGGAGTGTCGATCGCCGCCCCCAAAGCGAGATAGAGCAAGAGGAAGACGCCATGATCGACCGCGCCGTCGAGGAAGCGCCCGAGGGCGCTGGCGGTGCCGGTGGCGCGGGCGACCATTCCGTCGAGCCCGTCGAAGATCAGCCAGACGATGCAGAGCAGGAAGCCCAGGGTGGCGAGGGCGGGCTCGCGCCAGCCGAGGAAGCAGGCCGCCGCCGCGGCACCGGTGACGAAGCCGGCGACCGACACCGCATTGGCGGCAATACCCGCCCTGAGCGCGAGCGGCAGGAGCATCCGCCCGGCGAGGTGGACGACCCAGAGGTTGGTGGGATCGTCGACCCGGCGGTCGCGCGAGCCGTCGGGGGGCGCCAGCCAGGCGGGCCGTGAGCGGACGCTCATCAGTTCACGCTCGGCTGCGCCTCGTCCGAATCGTACCAGTCGGCGCGGCGCGGCAGGCGGGGATTGAGATACAGAGCGGGCAGCTTCACCATCAGCAAGGTGCGGTGGACGAGGAAATCCGCGGCCTTTTCCCGCCGGGTCGGCCGCCCGCCGCCATTCTCGTCGAGCCAGGCCTGGTAGGGCTGCCAATGGCTCGGCTCGTCCCGCTCGATCACCTTGAAGATCTTCACCAGCCTCTTGTCGGCGGTCATCAGCGGCGACCGGAGCAATATGTCCACCTGGCGCATCCCGCGCATCTCGGTGAGCATGACGACACGGCACAATTTGTTGAAGAGGCCGGGGCTGGAGATGATCTCGCCGGTGTCGAGATCGTCGATCCCGCAGCCGAAGGTCAGGCGGATGAGCCGGTCGATATGGCCGCAGGTGCGGTCGACCCGGTAAGGCATCTGCCCGAGATCCTCGAAATAACGGCGGAACATGAGGTAATGCTGGCGCTCGTCACGGCGGTGCTTTTCGATGGCGGCGACGAAGGCACGGGCCCCGGGATGGCGCGAACGGACCGCGTCCAGCACCCGGTCGATGCTCGTATAGCCGCGATGCTCGTTGTAGATGTAGACCGACGCCAGGATGTCGAGATAGCGGCGGTGCCAGGATGCGAGCATGGCGAGCCGTTAAGCCCAAGCCTCGCCTGGGGTCAATCGGCGCGCGCCCTTCAGCGGCTCCGGATCGGCTCCGCCTCGATCACTCTCCCGCTCCGGTCGAGCTGGACCATGTAGTAAAGCGGCCGAAGCGGCGCGAAGGCGGAGGAATAGCCGAGCTCGCGGGCGCAATCCTCCCTCGGCAGATAGCCGACATAGGAGGTGCAGATCCCTTCCCATCCCGGCGCTCCGAGGACGGCTTCGACGGCCTTGCGGTCCATGCCGAGCTGGATCCGGGTGAAGCGGCCGGACAGCGCGCGGTCGTGCCACCACCCCCAGCCGCAATAGGCGAGCCCGGCGCCGACGGCGGCGACCAGCGCGGCCTCGAGCAGCCGGCGCGGCTCAGCCATCGCCGCGCCGCGCCGCGAGCGCCCTCAGGCGCTCGCCGACCTCTTCGATCGGGTGGGCCCTGGCCTGCGCCCGGCTCGACCTCAGGCGCGGAGAACCGGCCTCGGCATCGGCGATCATCTCCTTGACGAAGCCGCCGCCGCGCACTTCGCGGAGGATCCGGCGCATCTCGGTCCTCGTGTCGGCGGTGACGATCCGCGTTCCGCCCTTCAGGGCGCCGAACTCGGCCGTGTTGGAGATCGCCTCGCGCATCCCGGCTATGCCTCGCTCATAGATGAGATCGGCTATCAACTTTACCTCGGTAAGGCATTCGAAATAAGCAATTTCCGGTGAGAAGCCGGCGTCGACCAAAGTCTCGAAGCCGGCATGGATCAATTCGGGGATCGCGCCCCACAGCACCGCCTGCTCGTTGAACAGGTCCGCCTCGCATTCCTCGGCGAAGCTGGTCCTGAGCATCCCGGCCCGGCCGCTTCCGATCGCCGCGCCGTAGGACAGAGCGAGCGCTTCGGCGCGGCCGCTCGGATCCTGGTGGATTGCGAACAGGGCGATGAGGCCGCCGCCTTGCTCATAGTCGCGCCGGAGCGCGGTTCCCGGGCCCTTCGGGGCGACCAGCAGGACGTCGAGGTCGGGCCTCGGCTCGATCAGGGCGAAGCGGATGCTGAGGCCGTGGGCGAAGACCAGGGCCGAGCCCTCGGCAAGGTTGGGCGCCACCTCTTCGGCATAGAGTCTCGAATGGAGCTCGTCGGCCGCGAGCATGACGACGAGGTCCGCCTTTTCAGAGGCCTGGGCTGCCGTCATGACGTCAAACCCGTCGTCGGCGGCGCGGGCCCGGCTGGCCGATCCTTCGGCAAGCCCGACGACGAGGGCAACGCCGCTGTCGCGAAGGTTGAGGGCCTGGGCGCGCCCCTGGTTGCCGTAACCGATCACCGCGACCCGCCGGCCCCGGATCAGCGCGAGGTCGGCATCCTCATCGCGATAGACGTGCATGAATTTCGGCTAGGGCATTTGCCGGCCCGCCGCAATCGAGCGGCTCGGTGAAGCGCGGCCAGTCGGCCGGGGGCTGGCGGGAGAACCAGGTATATTGGCGCTTGGCATATTGGCGGGTCGCGGTCCGGCCGGCGGCAAGCGCCTCCGCACGGGTCAGCTCGCCGCCAAGAAAGGCGGCGATCTCGCGCACCCCGATCGCCCGCATCGCCGGGAGCAAGGGATTCAATCCTCGCGCCAGAAGTGAGCGAACCTCGGCAATCCCTTCATCCGACATCATTTGCTCGAACCGGCCATCGCAGCGTTCGTACAGCCACTCGCGCGGCGGCAGGAGCACCAAAGGAACGAGCTCGACCTCGCCCTTGATCCCGCCGGAGCGCTCCTTCTGCCAGTCCGCCAGCCGCCGTCCGGTCGAGCGGACCACTTCCAGGGCGCGCGCCACCCGGGTCGAGTCCGACGGCCGGAGCCGGGCCGCGGCCTCCGGATCCTCTTGCTCCAGGGCTGCATAATTATGCAGGACGCTGAATGACCGGACCGCCGCTCGGATCGCCGGATCGATCTCCGGCACCGGCGCGATCCCGTCGAGCAGGGTGCGGATGTAGAGTCCGGTGCCGCCGGCCAGGATCGGCAGCCGCCCCGCCGCCTGCGCCTCGGCGATCGCGGCTCTGGCGTCCGCCGCCCAATCGGCGGCCGAGCAGGGCTGGGCCGGGTCGCGATAGCCGTAGAGAAGGTGCGGCGCCCGGGCTTCGTCCTCGCGGGTCGGCCGGGCCGAGATTATGCGCAGATCCGCATAAACCTGCGCGCTGTCGGCGTTGATCACCGCTCCGTCCGACTCCTCGGCCAGGGCCAGCGCCAGCGCCGACTTGCCGCTGGCGGTCGGCCCCGCGATAAGCGCCAGCCGCCTGTCCGGAGAGGAAGCCATGTTCATCGCCACCCTGATAGCAAAGGATCGCCTGGCGAGCGGCGATATTTCGGCGGCCTCGGACGCCCTCGCCGCGGCCGCTGCGGCGCCCTACGGCCGGAGCTGGATCGAGGAGGACAAGGCCTGCGATCTGCTCTTCCCCTCCGCTCCCGGAGCGGCGCGGACGGCCCTGGAGGGGCTGCTTCCCGGAGTCGACGTCATCGTCCAGGGCGAGGCGTCGCGCCGCCGCCGGCTGCTCGTCGCCGACATGGATTCGACGATGATCACGGTCGAGTGCATCGACGAGCTCGCCGATTATGCCGGGGTGAAGGCCGAGGTGGCGGCGGTCACCGAGCGGGCGATGCGGGGCGAGATCGGCTTCGAGGCGGCGCTGGCCGGGCGGGTCGCCCTTCTCGCCGGGCTCGAGGCGGCGGCGATCGACCGGTGCCGGACCGAGCGGGTCCGGCCGACCCCCGGTGCGCTGTCGCTGGTCCGGACGATGAAGCGGGAAGGGGCCTGGACGATCCTCGTCTCGGGC
This sequence comes from Allosphingosinicella sp., assembly GCA_035719905.1. GTDB lineage: Bacteria > Pseudomonadota > Alphaproteobacteria > Sphingomonadales > Sphingomonadaceae > Allosphingosinicella. The sequence continues at coordinate 4,372 of DASTFN010000012.1, read as the reverse complement.
GGCTTCACCCGCTTCGCCGACCCGGTGGGCACCGAGATCGGCTTCGACCGGGTGGTGGCCAACCGGCTGGGTATAAGGGCGGGAAGGCTCGACGGGACGGTCGACGCGCCGGTGCTCGGCGCCGAGGGCAAGAGGCTGGCCCTGCTCGACTCGATTGCCGAGCGCGGCCTGCGCCCGGAGGAGAGCCTTGCGGTCGGCGACGGCGCCAACGACGTTCCGATGCTGAAGGAGGCCGGCCTCGGCGTGGCCTATCACGCCAAGCCCGCCGCCGCCGCCGCCGCCGACGCCAGCATCGTCCACAACGACCTCACCGCCTTGCTCTACGCCCAGGGCTGGGCGCGAAGCGAATGGGAGCAATAACAAAGGCTTGGAAAATCGGTGTCAGACACCGAATTTCTTCAGGGGCGGGTCATGTCGGCGGCGATGGCGGCCAGAGCGAAGGCGACCGAGGTTTCCGAGCAAAGGAAGGCGAGCTCGACCCCGTCGGGACCGATGCCGCGGACGGTCGCGTCGATCGTTCCGGCCTCGGGGTGGCGAAGCTCCACCGGGTCGCCCAAAGCGGGGCGGGCGTTGGTCTCGAGGAAGGCGCCGCTCGCCGAGATGGTGCGGAGGGCGGCGGGCGCCGCGGCGCCGGCGACGAGGATGCACATCCGCCGCCGACGCCAGCGCGAGGCCATCCGGCCATCGCTCCCGATCCTTCCCACCGCCGCCATGCGCGTCCCCCCAATCGAAAGGGGCCATAGCCGCGCTTCGACGAAAATTCGGTTAAGGCGCGACCGGGAAGCAGGCGGCGCCGGCGGCCTTGGCCGCGGCGCAGACCCGGTCGGCGGCGGCGCGGCTGGCGAGCGGCCCCGCCTGGAGCCGGGTGACCGCTCCGGCCGCGACATAGTTCGGCTGGAGCGAACCGAAGGCGCCGACCTTGCCCTTGAGCCCCGCCCAGGCGCGCTGGGCGTTGGCGGAGCTTCCGAAGGCGCCGAGCTGGACCCGCCAGCGGCCTCCCGCCGCGGCCGGGGCCGGAGTGGGGGCCGGGCGGCGCGGCGCCGGGCCGGCGGCCTTGACCGGGGCCTTGGTCGGGGCCGCGACCGCGGCTGAAGCGAAGACGTTGGTCTTCGAGCCGCCCAAAGACTGGGCGAGGGCGACGCCCTGACGGCGCTGGTCGGCCGGAATGAAGCGGTCCATCGCTTTGAGATTGTCGGCCGCCGGAGGGACCCCGCCGTCGGCGGCCCGAAGCATCAAAGCGTAGGCGCGGGGCCAATCCTTGCCGACGAGGTCGCCGTTGAACAATTCGGTGCCCAAAATATATTGCGCGCGCGGATCGCCGAGCTCGGCGCCCTTGCGGATCCAGGGCAGGGCCTCCTGCCGGCGGCCGCCATTGTAGAGGAGCAGGCCGACATTGACCTGGGCCTGCTCATGGCCCTGCCGGGCCGCTTTCTGATACCAGCTCTGGGCGAGACCGGCATTGGCCGGAACTCCGCGGCCCAGCTTGTAGGCCTGGCCGAGGTTGAACTGGGCGTCGGCATTGCCGGCTTCGGCGAGCGGCCGCCACTGGGCGACCGCTCCGGCATAGTCGCCGCGGTGCCAGCGATCGATCCCGGCTTTGACGTCGGACGGGGCGGCGGCCGCGACGGGCTGAGCGCCCAAAAGGAAAAAAGCCGCCGCCGTTGCAGCGAGCAGGGTCCGACCGGAAAAGTGCATCGTCTATCTCCCGCGCGGGAAAGGGTTTTCGGCCCTGGGAGCTAGCCGATAATCCTTAACGCGCGCTTAGCATAATGTCGGGGCCCCGGTGCGGGGAAAGCGCAAAAAGCGGCCGGCCCAGTTTCGGCGTTAACCGGATTTTAGCCAAGTGGGGCGCAGGACGGCGGCCAAGGATCGCGAGCCCGAGGGGAAAACATGCGCGTTTTGGCACTATCGTCGCAGAAGGGGGGATCCGGCAAGACCACCTTGTCCGGCCATCTCGCCGTCCAGGCGGAAAGAGCGGGTGCGGGCCCGGTCTGCCTGATCGACATCGACCCGCAAGGTTCGCTCGCCGACTGGTGGAACGAACGCGAGGCCGAAATGCCCGCTTTCGCCCAGACCACGGTGGCCAGGCTCCAGGCCGACCTCGAGATCCTGCGCCAGCAGGGCTTCAAGCTCGCCGTGATCGATACGCCCCCCGCCATCACCATGGCGATCCAGAGCGTCATCCAGGTCGCCGAGCTGATCCTCATCCCGACCCGGCCGAGCCCGCACGACCTTCGCGCGGTCGGCGCCACCGTCGATCTGTGCGAACGGGCGGGCAAGCCGCTTATCTTCGTCATCAACGGAGCGACGCCCAAGGCTCGGATCACCTACGAGGCCGCCGTCGCGCTTTCGCAGCACGGCACCGTCGCCCCGATCACCCTCCACCATCGCACCGACTACGCCGCCTCGATGATCGACGGCCGAACGGTGATGGAGGTCGATCCCAACAGCCGCTCCGCCAAAGAGGTGGTCGAGCTCTGGGAGTATGTGGCCGACCGGCTGGAGAAGAATTTCCGGCGCACGATCTTCTCGGCGCCCCAGGGGTCTTTCGCCGCCCATCCTTCGAACGCGCGACCCGCCGCCGGCTTCGGCCGACGCGTGGTCGGCCAGTAAGGGGAGGGACAGATGGCCGAGACCAAGCCCTTCGCTTCCCTCTCCTCAGGCCTCCTCGCCCGCAAGGGAGCGGCCAAGCCCGCCATGCGTCCGCAGGGTTTCGGAAGCTTCGGAAGCAGCCTCGAGGATCTGGGCTGGAACGACATGGGCACCGGGCCCGCCTCGCTCCACGACATTCATGAGGCCCATGACATCCCGGAGCACGTGCCGAGCTCGATCGAGGCTCTGACCCCCGCGCCGGGCGGCCGGACCCATGTCGAGCCGCCGGCGGTGGTCGAGCAGCAGCGCTCGCTCGAGGCGCGGCTGGCCCCGATCGAGCCCGAGCCCGAGATCGAGCTCGAGATCGAGCCCGAGATCGAGGCGCCCGAAGCCGAAGCGCCGCCGGCGCCCGAAGCCGAAGCCCCGACGGAATTCGAAGCCGAGGCGCCGACGGAGGTCGAAGCCGAGCCGGAGCCCGTCGTCGAGGCGCCGGTCGAGGCCCGGATCGTCAAGCTTCCGCGCTCGCGGGTCACGGCGACGCGCAAGCCGGCGGCCGCGGTCCGCGCCAAGGCGGCCTTCACCCTCCGCCTCGATCCGGACCGGCATCTGAAGCTTCGCCTCGCCTGCGCCCTGTCGCGCCGCTCGGCGCAGCAGCTGGTCACAGAGGCTCTCGATATATTCCTCGATTCGCATCCCGAGCTGGACGCCCTTTCCGGGCAATCTTCGGGCCAGTCGAATCAGCGTTGAGCGGAGTGGGTAGAATGAACAAGAGCGTCGCACTGAAGTTCGCGGTCTCCGCCTTGGCGATCGGCACCACCATGGTCGCCTGCGGGCCCGCCACCTCGCGCATCGCCTCGGCCTCGTCCAAGGCGCCGAAAGGGGAGGAAGCAGCGGCGTCGCTCTATGCCAAGGCGCAGGAAGCGGTCCGGAAAGGCGAATATGCCAAGGGCCTCGGCTTCGCGGAGCGGGCGGTCGAGCTCAGCCCGCGCGACGTCGGTTACCGGATGATCCTCGGCGACCTCTATCTGAAGAACGGCCGCTTCCAGTCGGCCGAGACGACTTTCGGCGACGTCCAGCAGCTCGATCCGGGCAATTCGCGCGCTTCGTTCAGCATCGCCTTGGCGCGGATCGCGCTCGGCCGTCCGGCCGGCGCCGTCGCCGAGCTCGACCGGCTCGCCGAGACCGCGGCGCCGGCCGATATCGGTCTTGCCTATGCGCTCGCCGGCGAGCCGCGCCGGGCGATCGAGCTGCTCGAGCCGGCCGCCCGGGCCGCCGGAGTCACCGGCCGCACCCGTCAGAATCTCGCTCTGTCCTACGCCCTCGCCGGCGAATGGGACAAAGCCCGGATCATCGCCGCCCAGGATCTGTCGCCCGCCGATCTCGGCGCGCGCCTGCAGCAATGGGCGGCAATGGCCCAGCCCGGCGGCGGCGCGACCCAGGTCGCCGCACTGCTCGGGGTCACGCCAGCTGAAGATTCCGGCCAGCCGGTCCGGCTGGCGTTGAGCCAGCCGCAGCCCGCGACCAATGCTCTCGCCGCGGCCGAGCCGCTGCCCGAGCCGGCCCCGGAGATTGTGGCCGCCACCGCGCCCGCTCTCGCCCAGGCCGAGAGCGCGCCCGAGCCCGCTCCGGTCCAATCCCAGGCGCAGACGGCACCGGTCCAGCTCGCCACCACCGACCTGCCGCAATGGGTCAGCGAGCGCGCCGCGGCCGAGGCCGAGGCGCCCGCGCCCGCCGAGCGGACGCGGCCGCTTTATGCCGAGGCGGTCGAGGCGCTCGTCAC